>NZ_JBGUQY010000001.1:0-1694 GCF_045131395.1 Fibrobacter sp.
TACTAAAGTTTCCCACTTGCCATTTTACCGGCTTTCGCGAATAATCAAACATTGCAATATACTGATTGACAATCTATTAACATCTCGCAAATAGAAGTTAACGCGCTGTGTTAGCGCGTAACCGCGGCCTCAGAGGGGGACAAGACACTCAAAATTGCCTCGAGTTCGCTGACGGCTTGTGTACCTTGCATCAAATTCTCCATGGTATTAGCCACATTGATGCAGAGTTTTACTGCCAACACGTTAAGCAGATTCTTGATGATCTCAAGTGTACGACGCCATTGTGTGAGTTCGAACATTTCTCGCCTTGTCGCACGGAACAACTCTCCAAGAGCCTCATACTCGTTGAACCTCTGTCCCAATGTCAATACCATGTGTGTCATAAGGCAGAGCGTGCAGTCGGCAATCTGTTCGTCGAAATCCGTGCCCTGGTATGAGCCAAGTCCAAGATATTGCCGGCATTCCTTTATCAATACCTCTATGTTCCATCGTATCTGGTATATCTCAAATGCTTTCACGAATTTCATGTGGGTGTCCGTTGTGACTATTGCATCCCAATTTTTATTTCTGCCGACTCTGATGAAGAAGATCTTCACACATGTATCCCCCATCATCACCCGTTGCTCGAAATACATGCACTTGTACTTGCGGCACACAACGGCCTCACGCTCATGCAGGGCTATGAGCTCATGGACATTGTAACGTCGTGAACCGACTGCATACCTATCCTTTCCCATAGCAAGACGGCCTACGACATGTACGGCTCCGCCGCCTATCTTCCTGACAGCGCAAACCAAAGGCGCTTTTACAAACCACGTGTCCATCAGTGCGTAAGTGGCACGAATACCACCCTTATAGGCCCTTTCTATCATTCTTACCACATTGTCACTCTTCTTGGTATCCAGCTCCTTGAAGCGCTCATAGTCCGGTTTGCCTTCAATACGCTCTTTGTGGAACTGCATGGAACGTTCCTCCCTTGACAGGCTATAGTTCCCCTTCTTTCCGGACTCCCGGTGTATGGACAAGTCTACGGTGTATGTGCTGCGCCCGTCAAAGAATGCCAGAATGAGCAACTTGTAACCAAGGACGCATTTGCCGAGGACATGGTCAAAGACACGGCTTAGACCTTCGAAGTGCAATCCTGTTTTGGACACGGTCGTGTCATCGATAATATAGCATTTGGGCGCATTTGTCTCCTCTGCCTTTTCCTTGCGTACTATGCTATGAAAACGCCGGGCCATGGAAAGAAGCAGAATACGCCAGTCCATTTCTGGACGGGCAAGCAAACGGTAGAAGCAATTCTTGCCAACTTCAAGAATGCCGTAGAACTTCGTTTTGGACATGAAGCCTATGGACTCACCAAGAATACGGAAAACCATCATGGCCAGAATCTGTTCCACCATGTCCCGACCCCGCATCTTGTCCAAAGAATGTTTGGAAAGGATTCTTCCTATGCAAAAACACGCCATGAAGTGCATAATTGAGTCACAAGTCTCACTTTTAACACTTAAAATCTTGGTCAACTCTCCGATTTTGTTTAATTTTGCAAACATATAAGGAATGTTTAATTGTTTATGTATCAATGATTTATTTGCACTACAAAGATACAAAAACTTTTGGACATTCCTTCTCTTTCCTCTTGATTTTTAAGACTTTAAGGGCAAGCTATTTGCAAGTGGGAAACTTTAGTAATA
>NZ_JBGUQY010000002.1:0-543837 GCF_045131395.1 Fibrobacter sp.
TTGTTTCAGCGGTTACCGAGAGGGGGTCATACCCGTTCCCTTTCCGAACACGGAAGTCAAGCCCCTCATCGCCGATGGTACCTGGCCCACGGGCCCGGGAGAGTAGGTCGCTGCTGGATTCACGGGCCCCTTGAGCTTGACGCTCGAGGGGCCCTTTCTTATTATGTACCGCTTATCCGGCTTCGCTCCCACCTGAAGGTGGCCATGTCCACGTAAGCGCTGAAGCGCTAAGTGGCCAAAGGTCGCTCCACGACTCGTCTGTACGAGTCGCTTGTCGCTCACGGCCCTTGCCGCAAACGGCGAGCGGGGCTTTTTTTGTTGTCTGAAAACATTTGCTTATTGAGCGCAGCACAACGTTTTTCCGCTATTATTCTGTTATTTATTCCGATTTGGAATATGGAATATATTTTATAGGCTGGAGTTGTTTGTGTTGAAAGGAGTTGTGTTTAATGAAGCACACGTTAATGTTTTTTGTTTGGTTGGTATGGGTTGCTGTCGCACAGGCTGCGCTAACGGTGCATATCCAGTCTCCATGGAGAAACGATGCCTCGAAAGAGGGGTATTTCCTGCATATTCTGGGTGGTGCTACTGGGGCCTATAATGCGGTGTTCGGAGCGACTTCTCCAACGATTACTACTGACGAAGGCGATGGCTGGTTCAGCTATACCTGGAACAAGAATGTTTCGGATTTTCAGGATTGGGAATCCTTTACGGTAGGTATTTACCCGAATACGGCCGACCAGAATTTTAACAATAATAACGGAGAGCAGTGGAAGGCGGCTGGCGAGTTCAAGATGGGTGCCCTTTTCGGGACTGATATTGAAGTGTGGCTTTATACCGATCCTTCTGACATGAGCTATACTAAGTCGTTTGTGGCACCGGGTTCCAAGATGGTGTGGTTCAAGAGCCCTTGGGGGAACAAGGCTCTGCCGCAGATGATTTTTGGCAACGATTCTGTGATGATGCGTTTTGCCTACGATGACAAGTCCAGCTGCGGCTGGTTCTATGGTGCAGTTTCGCCGGCGATGATTAAGCGCAATCCTGTCCAGACTGCGCACTTTATTCGTTTGAATACGCCCTATATGTCATTCCCCGCTTCGGGAACGGTGGAGCTTGCAGATTACTTTGCCGTGATGGACACCTTGTTTATCGATGGAACCGGGGCTTCTCCCGTGTTTACGGACAAATTCGGCTCGCTGGGCGAATGTTTTGATTCGACCCATGTGTTGCATATTTACCATCCGTGGCGTACCAATTCCACGTACAAGGATAGTGTGGTCTACATTACGGTAGGCAACAACATCTTGAACAACCCTGTAGCGACCAAAAAGGATACATACCCTTACTGGTACCGTTATGAATTTGAGCCGGCGACGGTGAAGTCTGCGAACTGGAGTTCTTTCATGGCCCAGTTCAATATTTATCGCCGTCAGAACGAATGGCCGCAGGTGACCTATTTTAAGGAAGCGTCCCGCCCGCTGGCATCGGCTCTTTTCCCGACGGGTGTCTATGAAACGTGGCTGTTTACCAATAGTGCCGGAACTTTGGATCTTTCTTTTAGTCCCCTTGAACCGAAGGTGGTTCGCCTGATGAGTCCTTGGGACAATACGACGCCTACGATGTTTGTGGAAGGCGATACGATCAAGATGGGTCCTTTCCATAGTGATACTTGCGGTTGGTACCAAGGTGTATCGTATAAGCATATCGATTCCTGGGATGTTTATTTTAGGCAGGCCTTTGGCTTTGAATATTTCTCGAGGACCGGGCTTGATTCTATCCCTGGCGAGATGATTAATCTGGATTCCATTTTTGCAGAGACCGATACGGCGTGGATTACGTCCATTCCCTTCCGCATATCTGGTGCGTACCCGAAGTTGCTGGGCGTGTGCCCTTCCATGAAGATTTCTGCCCTGGTGCTTGACTGGGCCGGTGAAGGCGTAAAGATGGCTGGGGCTGACCAATACAACCGCGTGACGGACTTTAGCCAGGATGTGGATTTTGGCGGCATTTATGACGGTAACGAATATACTACCGTAACGGTTCTTGATTCTACGGGAACACTTGTGGAATACAAGAGCTGTCAAAATCTGGTGACGGGCATGGTTCAGGACACATTGGTCAATGGTCTTCCTGCCCGTGTGGATTCTCTAGTGTATCCCTGGAGCAAGTGTTCGGCCGCCCATGAAATTGAAAAATGGTTTGTGCCCCAGGTTGTGGCTACAGATGCAAATGGCAAGGAATATACCAATGCCGTCTGTCGTGATATTGACCTGGTCCTGGATGAAGAAGGTTTCTGGTTGGCTGACATTTCGGAATCCCATGAAGACGGCGGATTTTTCCCCATCGACGACTTGGAATTCCTTGATTCCGCAAAGACGGTGCGCAATCCGAAATTTGACTGGGATGACCAGCTGACGGCTGGCGGCAAGAAGCACAATTACAGCTTCTCCATGAAGGTTTCTGCCCAGTTCAAGTATGTGAAGGGCCAGTACTTCGAATTCCGCGGTGACGATGACGTCTGGGTTTATATCAATAACCGCCTGGTGGTGGACATTGGCGGTTGCCATAGTCCTATCGAGGGCGCGGTGAATCTGGATACTCTCGGCTTGGTTGAAGGCGTTGAATATCCCTTCCATATTTTCTTCTCGGAACGCAATGCCACGGGTTCGAATTTCAAGATGCGCACATCGATCAACTTGCAGACCCAGAGAACCTATTTCTCCAAGATGAAAGAGGACTTGGACGGTTCCGTGGAGTATGAATTCCATCAGCTGCTGGTTGACAAGGCTATCAGTTGCGATGTATCCAGTGTGCAGAGTGCCCGCGACCAATTGGCTCAATCCATCTTTATTCTGAAGGGTGGAAACCTCCCTGCTGAAGGCGTGACCTTGGAAACGGGCCTGCAGTATGGCGGTATCTTTATTAGCGAAAATATGGCGGGTGTCTCCATTGATACTTCTGCCTTCGTGAATTCCCGCCAGCTTAGCCCTGGTAAGTACGCCTTGTATTGCATGCTTGCTTCTGACCCCAGTCAATACCAGGTGATTACCTTTACGGTGCCGGAATATCCTCTCCCTGATATTGCCTTTGTGGATGTTTTCCATGTGACGGATTCAGCGTTCTTCGATCCGGCAGGATATACGCTGCGTGGCGATGTAATGGGATTGAACGGCGGCAAGAACGATACGCTTTTGGCCCATGTGACGTATCCGGATACGGTGCCTATAAAGATTGCCCTTCTTTTTGGAACGACTCCTTGTGGGCAAATGGCAGCCGGTGCCGATATAAACTGTGTGCAGGAACTGAACCTGAATACAAAATTTCCGTTGAGTTTCTTGGATAAGAATAACCAGCGTGTGACAACGGTTTCCACCGACTCGACGGGTTACGTGAGCTTCTATGTGGTGGGCGATTCTGCCATGGTCGATGCCTACTTTACGATAGAAAGTAATGGCGTGAACAACGTGCTGATTTGGAAAGACATCCATTTCAAGGAACCCCCGGTGCCATTTGCGCAGCGGGCTAGGATGTACGACGTGAATGGCGACGGTATTCCCGATAGCTTGGCGGTGCCGTTCAGCAAGCCCTTCGATGACGTGGTACCTGATACCATTTCGTGGGCCTTTGGCGGCACTGAATTCCATTCAACTGCCGGCCAGGGGAATATTTGGCCTCTCGTGGTGATGGACTCGGTGATTACCCTTTATAATCCGGAAGGTCTTCGCAAGGATGTATTTACCGGCCTTTCGGACCAGATTTATTCGGGTTCCCTTTTGTACCATTACACCTATACCGACGAGGAGTCCGGTGAAGAAGTCAAGCTTTCGATGAACACCTTGATTGAGGACAAGGTGGCACCCATTGTGCTGAGTGCCGTAATTGAGCCTGTGTCCGAAGATCTGAGTGCGGTGACAATCAACTTGAGCGAAGGTACCGATGACAATACGATTGACGGAAAAACCGCCTTTGTGTTCTATCGGGATTCGGCAAGTTTTATGGATTCGCTTTATATCGTGAAATCCGACATGAATGCGAAGGGAAATGTATTCCGTGTAATGTTCCAGCGGACTGCGCAAACAACGCTTCCGGAAGTTGGAGATTATGTAAGGCTGTTGCCGGGTGAACTGAAGGATCGGAGTGGAAATGCCGCACACGTGAATAATCCCAAGGTTCGCATTGTAGGCGAACAGCGTACTGAAATCAAGGCTCCCGGAGTCGTGACCATTTCCAGTAATCCCGAGGCCTGGCCGCATAAGGAGCCTATTGTTCCCATGGTGGTGCCGTCCAATAAGTCACTGCAAGATATTATTGACAGTGTGGGTATGCCAGGCTTGCTGCTGAGCTATAATATCGGTGAATTGGCCACCACGCTGCTTATGGATTTGCCTAGCGATGCCAATAAGGATTCGGCACTAGCTCTCATACGGATCAATTGGGATGGCTACTATTTCTCCCACTTGGGAAACTTCGTAAACAAGGCTGGCGGGACGATTGCCTGCAACGACAAAACGGTATTCTACAACGCCTCTAATCCGGAATTGTCTAATTGCTATGACAATCCTGGCAACCTGTTCTTTGAATGGAATGCCCGCAGCGAGAAAGGTCGTGTCGTGGGTACAGGAGCCTACATTACCAAGATGAAGGTAAAGATCATGAATGGCCGCGAAAAGGCGGGAAGCAGCGACGACACCTATACAATAGGTATTCGCCGCGGAAAAAAATTCTAGCGCCGGTTGTAGTTTTAAAGGATTAGGCTCGGGCTGTCGTATTGTACAGCTCGAGCGTTTCTTTTAGCTTGGTGGCAACACCGTTGATGGTATTGAAAATATCGCTCAAGTCGCCTTGGATCTTGTCGAAGTTTTCAAGATTGCAGAACAGGTCGTTGCGGAAAGTCTTGTTGGACTGGTAAAGGTCTCGCAGCGAGCGCAAGATCTTTGCCTGCTGTTCCATTTGTGCCTGGGCTTCTTTCTGGCTGGCTTCCAGTTCAGTCTTCTTTTTCTTGGCCACTTCGGGGTCGTTTTCGCGAAGAATGTACGTGGGAAGCGTTGCGAAGTCTTCGAACTTTCCGGGGGTGTTGTTGCCGTTTCTGGAATTGTTGTTGCGCAGGCCAATTCCCTTGACTGCAGAATCAATGGAAATGGTGCAGCTGGAAGTTCCATGGTAGTTGCAACGTACGTGCTTCTCGACTTGACGGAGCTCGTTGTAGGGGTTGAAATCTTCGTCGGTTTCTACAAAGTGGAGCGGCACGTACAGAGGGACTTGTTCGCCGGCAACGGTAATGCGGTAGCTGATGCAGGGACCACCGTTGAATTCCTTGGTTTCGTACAAATTATTAGAACTGTTCAGGAGCCCCTTGACTTTACGGTAAAGGGCTTGGGCATCGTAGGTGGTTTCCACAACTTTTGCCAGATCCTTGAGCAAGACCGATTTGACAATGTTGTTGAAGCTTTCCATAATGGCGTTGTTCGATGTGGAGCGGCCCCATATGGGCGTGCCGAGGAACAACGTGTCGGAGAAATTCGTTTCGCTGCGCCCGTTAAAGAAGGCGATGGTGCGGGCGATGTTTGCCAAAGAAAGCCACTTGCTAATGGGAACGTAAATGGCATTCTGGATGCAGAGTTCCGAAAGTTTTCCGATAATGGCCATGGTGTCCGGAGAAAGGGTCACCTTCTTGATTTCGTCGGCCCAGGCCGCCTTTTCTTCTTCTGAGATGGTGTATTCTTCGGGAACCTTGAAGCTGTCATTAAGCTTGTAGTTTTGGAGCAATGTGCACAGGGCGTCCGAAGAAAGATTATCGGGCATGTAAATGGTCAGGGTGATGTCGTCGGCAATATCGGCGCGGCCCATGGCGTTTTCGGGCCTGACATCGCTACTGAGAATGAGGGTCGAGTTCTTTCTGTCTTGAAGGGCATGACGGACATTATCTTTGGTAATGTCATCGATAGGATTGAAATCCTTGAACCAGATAAAGTCGTAGTCTTCGAAGTTCTCCAGGCGTTCCTGAAGGTGCGTGCCGATTTTCAGAGGGCGCGTTTTCTTGAATGCCGAAAGCAGTCGGCCAATCATGAAGTTCTTGCCCGAACCGGAACGTCCATACAGATAAAAGGACTCGTTGTTGATGGCTGCGAGGAAGCCCAGTTGGAGTCTGTCTTGCCTTTCGGGAAATTCCTGGCAAAGTGCCTGCATCAAGTTCTGGATACGGGAGGTGAGCGTCATGATTTCTTCCTTCTTTTGCAGAAATATAAAAACTGATGAAGGAATTTTAAATAGGTAAATTTTTTAAGGGAGCTTTTGAAGCGTTTCAGGAGAAATTTTTGTGGTCTGGAAGGCGACAAAAATTTGTCTATTTACGTTTTTTTGGATAAATTCAGCAGGGAGCCGGGCTGCATCTTTTTCGCTGATGATAAAGGAGTCTTGCAGCTGGTCTTGGAGATGTTGCTCGAATTCAGTAGAGAATGTCTTGCAATGGTCATTGAAAAAGTAGGTTTGCCCGATGTGGATTCCGAAATTTTGAATGTCCTTGCAGAACCGTTCCGGGTCTCCGATACCGCATGCAATATTCGCTTTGGATACGCCGTCCCATTCAGTCTTTGTCGCGATATGCAATACTTTGTCTATAACAAACCGAATGTCGGGATTTTCGCCATGGCACATTAACGGAATTGTGTTGGAGGAATTTATCCTGTGGTCTTTGGCGAGGCTGCGCATTTTGCCGCAGGGCCAGAGTTCCGATATTCTTGTGGGGGCGCTTTCCCAGTTCAAAAGCAACGTGACTGCTCCTGTAAGACGGCTGTCTTCGAAACCGTCGTCGCAGACAATGTAATCGAACTTGCGCGATTCGTCCAGTTCGTGTGCCAGGCGGTAGCGGTTCTTGGTTGCGAAGACTTGAATGCTTTCGGTGCCCGAAAAAATTTGGCGGAGCATTGCGGTTTCGTCGAAGGCGTAATCGTGGGCGAGGAGAGCCACCCTTTTGCCTTGTGCGGCGTAGTGCTTGCAAAGCCAGATGCAAAAGGGAGTCTTTCCGGCACCACCGGTGCGGTAACTGCCGACTACGATCAGCTTGGAATTCTGTAGAGGCGCACCCGGCCTCAGGCAGAGCGCGTGATGCAATTTGTATACGGCGCGGTAGCAGAATGCGGCGAGTAAACGTAACATGGAACTAGCCGACTGCGAGTGCCGTTACAGACAATGACGCTTTTGCTGCAAGAACAAGTCGGCCAGAACGAGGGCTGCCATGCTTTCCACGATCACCGGGGCGCGGACGGCGACGCAGGGGTCGTGACGGCCACGGGCGGCCAAGGTTCCGTTTTCGCCACCGCGACCAGCAGTCTTCTGTTCCTGGGAAATGGTGGCGGTGGGCTTGAAGGCCATGCGGCAGTAGATGGGTTCGCCGTTGCTAATTCCGCCGAGGCTTCCACCTGCATTGTTGGTGCGGGTGTGGTAGGCGTGGCCATCGAAGTAAAGTTCGTCGTTGTGCTTGCTGCCGTGCATGCGGGCAGAGGCAAAGCCGCTTCCGATTTCGAAACCCTTGCAGGCGGGAATGCTGAGCATGGCCTGGGCAAGCAGGGCGTCTAGGCGGTCGAATACGGGTTCACCGAGGGCGATGGGCGGATTCTTAACCAGGAGGCATACGGTGCCGCCAATGCTGTCGCCGTTTGCGCGGGCGTCGAGCACAGCCTGCTCCATCTTGGCGCTGGCGTCCAGGTCGGGGCAGCGCACGGGGGATTTTTCAATCTGTTCGAGCGTGAGACTGTTCAGGTCCAGCGGGCCGCAATCCACTTCGCCAATGGAGTTTACCCAGGCGATGATTTCGGTGCCGTTCACCTGCTTCAAAAGTTTCTTGGCTACGGCACCTGCGGCAACGCGTCCGATGGTTTCGCGGGCAGAGCTGCGTCCACCACCGCGGTAGTCCCTGAACCCGTACTTGAGGTCGTAGCACAGGTCTGCATGACCTGGACGGTACCATTTCTGGATTTCGGCGTAATCGTGGCTGCGCTGGTCTTCGTTGAAGACGGCGAAAGAAATGGGGGTTCCGGTGGTCTTGCCTTCGAAAACGCCCGAGAGGATCTTGACCTGGTCCTTTTCGTCGCGGGCGGTGGTCATTTTACCCTGCCCGGGGCGACGGCGGTTGAGTTCCGCCTGGACTTCTTCTTCGGTGATTTCGAGGCCTGCAGGGCAGCCATCCAGGACCGAGCCGACGGCCGGACCATGGGATTCGCCCCAGGTAGTAACGCTAAAAATTTTGCCAAAAGTGCTTGCCATGAGTCAAAATATAGATAATCGGCGTTTTTTCTAAGAAAATATCAGATAAGGACTTACCAACATGGCAAAGTTTACTATCTTTTACAAAGATTCTAGGAGAATCCTGTGAGACACTTTGGATTTATTATAACGATTTTGACTTTGCTGCTTTCTCTGGAAGCGGCCGCCCAGCGTTATAATGACTTTGCGGGTATTCCCTTCGGTGCTTCCCGCGAGACCGTCATTGAAGAGGTGATGAAGCTCGGTTATGAGCCCTATGGTCAAAGTGGTGAAGGCGAACGTGTCGTCATTCCCGTTTTTATGTTCGGTGAACTGCCGGTCCAGGTTGACTTTATTTTTAACAAGAACGACAAGTTCTACTCTTTTGAAATTCGTACCGGTCGTGTCGAACGCGCCCGTTTGAACAAGTCTTTCGAAGCTGTAGCCTATATGTCCGAACAGTTTACGCTCAAGTACGGCAAGCCCTCGGGTAACCCGGCTATCGACGAAACTTCGGCCCTTAAAGAAAGCATTTTGAACCTGTACCAGCAGTGGTTCTCCCAGAAAGTCCTGAACATCTATACGGGACTGGTCCAGAAGGATGGCCGTTACTTTGCAGTAGGCGCCGTGACTCACCGTAAGCTTGCCACCGAAAAGACCTCGGGCTCGGGCCGCGCCACGGAACGCGCTACTTCCAACAAGCCTGTTTTCTAATTTGTTCAAAACAAAATCGAATAGAAAAGCCGACGAATTTCGCCGGCTTTAAATTTTTTTGTTCTTTTGCAAGATTAGGTCTTAAGCTTGTCCAGGGCCTCGTTGGGGCCTATCACGAACAGCACGTCGTTTTCCTTGAGCACGTAGTCGGCGATGTTACCGATCTTGGGCTTGGGTTCCAACGGGTCGCGGATAGCGATCACCTGGATGCCGTACTTGTGGGTAAGGGACAGGTCCTTGAGTGTCTTACCGAGGAATGCATCGGGGCAGGCGATTTCGACGATGGAGAAGCCTTCCATGAAGGGCAGGTAGTCCAGCATGTTCGGGCGGTTCAAACGTTCTGCCAGCGAAATGGCCATGTCGCGTTCCGGGTGGAAGATGTCTGCCACGCCGAGCTTTTCCAGAATAATGGTATGGGCCGGGCTGCTGGACTTGGCGATAATGTGCTTGACGCCCAGTTCCTTGAGGTTCAGGACAGTGAGGAGCGAGGCCTGAAGGTCTTCGCCGATGCAGCAGATAACGCTGTCCACCTTGGAAAGGGGGAGGGATTGCAGCTGCTTTTTGCGGGTGCCGTCGGCAACCACGGCCTGGGCCACCTGGTTCGAAATGTCCTGGATTTTTTCGGGGCTGGGGTCTACGACCATCACGTCGTGTCCGAGTGCGGTCAAATGGCGGGCCAGAAAGTAGCCCGTGTTACCCAGTCCTATAACTACAAATTGTTTAGAAGCCATGGCCTAAAGATAGTTATTGGTCGCCCCATGTATGGGAACTTGATGTTTTGGAACCCTCTACAATGCAACGGACCGAATTGCCCTGTTCCTTGTAAAAGGCCTCTTCTTGCCAGTCGCCGAACTTGTATTTAAAGAAATAGGCGTATCCGGCATAGTCTTCTTTTTCTTCGGCGGCCCAATAGGCCCCTGTATTGCCATAATCGTAAAAATCGCCGTTAAAGAAACGGTAACCGGTCAAGGTCAGTGTATTTTCAAAATTGCTGGCACCAAGTGCCTTTTTCCAGTCGGCCACAGTCGGGAGCCTAGTACCCGGAGGGCACGCCCTTTGTGCATAATGCCATGCGTAAAGGCGGCCTTCTTTTTTGCAATGGGGCTTGTTACTGTAGCAGGTGCTTGTGCCTGATTCGTAATTCAGGTTTTCGGCCAGCCATGTCACGCCGTATACCGTAATGGTCTTGTATAACTGGTGGTCGCGGGTGTCGACAAAGGTATTGGGATCGCCCTTGATATCCGCCTGGTTTTCTTGAACGGCCTGGGGTACTGCATCTTGTTCGGTTTTCATGGGGGAATTGTCCCAGGGGGAACGTTCCCAGACCGAGGTTGCGTTGGCCATAGCCACGGCAAAAAGAAACCCGATAAGTGCAAATTTCATTTGGCCTCCTAAACCACTTTTGTTTGAACTAGCCCACCATGATGTCTTCTTCGGCGTACCACATGCCCTGTTCCTGCTTTTTAGCCACTGCAGAAATCAGGAACAGCGGGCCCATTCGGCCGACGAACATCACCGTACAGATTACAATTCGGCCAGGAATTGAAAGATCCGGGGTAAGACCCATGGAAAGTCCACAGGTGCTATAAGCGCTGGCCACTTCGAAGAATACCTTAAGGAATGATATCTGCTCGATGGAATTGCCGGCGGCCTCGGTTTCGAGAAGCACGAGGGTCGCAACGACCACCACCACGATAGCTACCACGAAAATTCGCACCGCCTTATCGACCGTGGTTTCGGGAATGGTACGGCCCAGAATCTGGGTTTTATTACGGCCCAAAAGGCGATTGAAACCCAGCAGGAATATCACGGCTGTGGTCGTGGTCTTGATACCGCCGCCGCAGCTACCGGGGTTCGCACCGATGAGCATGATAATCACAAAGAAGAACAGCGAACCCACGCTCAGAGCAGAGGTGTTGATATTGTTGAGGCCTGCGGTACGGCTGGTGAAGGCCATAAAGGCGCTGGATTCCAGCTTTTCTCCGAAGTTCAGGCCTGCAAAGGTGTTGCTCCATTCGCTGAACATGAAGAAGGCGATGCTCACGAGAACGATAATCAGGGTAAAGCCCGTGGCAATGTGGGTATGCAGCGACACCTTGCGGATGGCGCGCTTTTTAAAGTCGAACAGGTAGCGAATTTCGGTAATGGCCAGGAAGCCGAAGCCGCCTGCCAGGGCGAGCACGCAGGTCGTGATGTTCATGAGCGGATTCAGCTGGAAGCGAACCAGAGAATCGGGGAACAAGGTGAAGCCCACGTTACAGAAAGAACTGACGGCTTGGAACAGACTGCAGAAAAGGCGGTCATAAAGTTCCATGTCGCTGAACTGCGTAAAGTAGATGACTGCGCCGATAGCTTCGAGCCCGAAGGTAAAGGGGAGCACTGCCTTGAGGATTCGACCTGCGTCGACGTTACCTTCCTGCGTGTAGTTGGCGAGGAGTGCCGACTGGTGGTTGAAACCCGGGTGCATGCCGGCAAGCAAGATAATCACGGTAGAAATCGTCATGATTCCAAGACCGCCCGCTTGCATGAGGACCACAAGAACCCAGTTGCCGAAGGTGGTAAAACTGGCGCTGATATCGATGGTGGAAAGACCCGTGACGCACACGGCAGACATGGCCGTAAAGAAGGCGTCGAGTACGCCGACCGGTTCACGCTGGGCAAATGGGAGCGACAAAAGGAGTGCCCCTAAAGAAACCAGCGCGAGATAGCCGGACACAATCATCAAGATCGGGTTGCCCGACTTTTTCTTGACTTCGGCCTTCTTTTCCACGAAGTCAAATGCTTCGTACCTTGAACGTAACATAGGCTACAATATAGAAATTAATCCCTATCTTGCCTAGGTTTGGGCGGTTTTCTACATTTGGGCGCGTATGAAGAATTTGCGTGCCATTTTGATGCCGATAGCCATTTTGCTCGGGATTTTGCTCCCGCAGGCACATGTGCTTTCGCCATTAATGCCGTTTTTAATCGGAACCATGATGTTTTTGACGTTTGTGACTAAAATTCCGCCACAGACTCATGGTTACACGTTTAAAATTGAAATTCGCGCCCTTATTGTGAGCTTGTTGCTAGTTGCCATTATTGCTGGTATTGTAAAACTGTTTGACCTTCCGCGCGAAGTCCTTTTGGGTGGCGCGATTATTGCGCTTTGCCCGCCTGCAAATGCGGCCCCTGCCATGGCAAAAATGTTGGGCGGTTCGGCATCGCTTGCCCTCAAGATCTTTTTGAGTGGAAACCTGATTGCGTGTTTTTCGATTCCCCTTGTGTTCGGTTACTTGACTGGAACCGATGCGGGCCTCTCCGAAATCGCCATGAAGATTTTCAATACGATTCAGCCCATCATTAGCATTCCGCTGGCATTTGCCTTGGGCCTGCGCGCCTTTTACCCGGAACTTGCTGACCGTGCCGCGAAATTCCAGAAGTACACCATGTTTGTGTGGACGTTCTCGGTGTTCGTGATTTTGGCGAAGGCTAGCTACGACATTCGCGAAATGGGATTCTGGGATTTGTGGAATAGCGGAAAGCTCCCGATGATGGCGGGTATTTCGTTGATTCTTTGCATTCTTTTGTATGCCCTCGGCTGGTATGTCGAAAAGAACCGGCGTCCCATTGAAAGTGCGCAGAGCATGGGTCAGAAAAATACGACCCTCGTCATCTGGATTGCTACTTTGTATGCGGGCCCCGTGGTGGCACTTGCCCCCACTTGCTATGTGGTGTGGCAGAACCTGGTGCTCAGTTATTTGAGTGCAAGAATCAAGCCGAAGGATTCCGCGAAATGACCCCCGCTGAACTTGTTAAACGCCTTTTGGCTGAACAGGACCTTAAGTACCGCGATTTCCATGCATCGCTGTTGCCGAACATCGACAAGAAATCGATTATCGGCGTTCGCGTTCCTACGATGAGAAAGATTGCGAAGGAATTTGTGGACTCGGCGAAGGATGCGAAGGGTGCCGCAAAAACCATGCCGAAGGATGTCGCGAACTTTTTGGACAAGCTTCCGCACAAATACTTCGAAGAAAATCAGGTGCACCTTTTTGTGGTGGAGCGCATCAAGGACTATGATGAATGCCTGCACCGTATCGAACAGTTCTTGCCCTATATTGATAACTGGGCTGTTTGTGATGGTAAGTCACCGAAGGCTCTGCTTAAGGATGAAGCGAGATTCTTGGAACGAATCCAGGCTTGGGTCAAGTCGAATCACCCGTACACGGCTCGTTTCGGCGTGAACATGCTCATGAATTATTTCTTGGATGAACGGTTCGACAAGCGTTTTTTGAAATGGGTCACCGGCATTGATGAATCATTGTTTAATGATGACGGTCGCGCGGAATGCCCTACGGATCGTTACTATGTGCAAATGGAAATTGCCTGGTATTTTGCCACGGCACTTGCCAAGCAATGGGATGCTGCTTTCCCCTATATTAAGGGACGCAAACTTTCTACATGGACTCACGCGAAAACAATCCAGAAAGCCTGCGAAAGCTACCGCATCACGGCAGAACAAAAAGAAATCTTGCGTAAACTGAAGTAATTCTAGAGCCGAACGGTCTCAGTGAGCAATAAATGCCTCGTATTGACGAGGCATGGTTGCGAGAGTGAGGCGATGTCATATTTTTTTTGCAGAAATAGAGCCGAACGGTCTCTGTAAGCAATAAATGCCTCAAAAAGTCTACATTTGACAATCCCTAATTGTTAGGGTATATTTAAGAGCATGATGGGATTTGGCAAAAAAGTCATGGTGGCGGGACTTGTGGGTCTCGCAGGTATCGCAACTCAGTCGCAGGCGCAGACTAAGGTGGTTGTTGACCCTGGTAAGCGCTATCAGGTTTTCGAAGGCTGGGGAACCAGCCTTTGCTGGTGGGCTGTAAAGGCGGGCGCCTGGAGCGAAGCCAATCGCAGTAAATTGATTGGTGCCATTGCCGATCCGGACACGGGCCTTGGTTACACGATTTTCCGCTACAATATTGGCGGTGGCGATCAGCCGGGCCATAACCATTTGGACAAGGGTGATGGCGGCGCTGCGGTTCCTGGCTACAAGCCCACGGAAACTGGTGATTACGACTGGACTGCAGACCCGTACCAGCGTACGATTGCTTTGGAACTTGCCAAGCGTGCGAAGGACCCGATTTTCGAGGCCTTCAGCAATTCGCCTCCGTGGTGGATGACCAAGAGCGGTTGCGTGTCGGGCAGTAGCGACGGCAGCGACAATTTGAAGTCCGACTACTTTGACGACTTCGCAGATTATCTTTCCGAAGTGGCGCTCCACTTTAAAAAGGAATGGGGGATCACCTTTCGCACGGTGGAACCTTTCAACGAACCTAGTGCTGGCTGGTGGATGGCCAACGGCGGTCAAGAAGGTTGCGGATTCAAGAACAACCAGACCCAGATGATTGTAGAGCTGGGCAAGGCTCTCGTGAAGAAGGGCCTTTTCCCCGAAACTTCAGTGAGTGCCGCCGACGAAACGAACATTGGTGATGCGCTTAAGCAATTCAACGGCTACAGCGCGGAGGCCCTCTCTTACATGTTCCAGGTGAACACCCACAGTTATTCTGGCGGCGATTCCCGCAAGGGGCTTTTTAACGCGGCTTTCGGCCAGAATAAAAAAGTATGGCAGTCCGAGACGGGTCCGCTCCACAAAAGTGGTGATGACAATATCGCACTCTGGATGGCCGACGTGATTATGCAGGACCTGCGTGACATGAAGGCGAGTGCCTGGGTAGACTGGCAGATTGGCGACCCTGCCGAAAACTGGCGTAGCCTCGCGTTGAATCACAGCAAGCAGACTTTTACTCCGAATGCCCGCTATTACATGCATGCCGCATTCAGCAGGTTCATTCGCCCGGGTTCACGCATTATCGATAGCGATAACGGCAATACGCTTGCGGCGCTGCGAGAAGATGGCGCCTTGGTGCTGGTGGTTCGCAATGGCGGCTCCAGCGATGCCAGGTACAGTTTTGACTTGAGCGGGTTTGATAAAATCGGCTCAAGTGCGAAGGTTTATCGCTTTGAACTTCCGGGTTCTCTGACGGCGCAATCCGACATTGCGGTTTCGGGCAAGGCGCTCTCCATGACTGCGCCTGCGCAGACGATTACCACGATGGTCGTTGACGGCGCCGAAGGTGGCGTCTGCACGCCCAGCGAAATCATTCCCTATGTCAAGATTCATGATGGTGGCTGGAACGAAGCCACTGAAGTTTCTGTCAAGAAGGGAGATTCCCTGGTCATCGGCCCGCACCCTTGGGAGGGCGGTCGCTGGGTCTGGAGCGGCCCGAAAAACTTCAGTCAGGTGGGCCGCGAAGTCCGTCTCAAGAATATGGACGGAACCATGAGCGGAATCTATAAGGCGGATTATACCAATGCCGTGGGTTGCGAAAATTCCGTAAGTTTCAAGGTCATCGTCGATGATCCGGATCACCCGTATGTAGAACCGGATTCCACCCAGGAGGATTCTACGGCTGCTATCGGGCGTCGCGGATTTGCTGCCGATGGTACGCATTTCCCCTTGCTTGAGGGCGAATCTATGCAGGTCTTTGACATGCAAGGGCGTTTCTTGGGGCGTTCTTTGAAGCTTGCTCCAGGAACTTACCTTGTCCGGCAGGGTAAAAACTTGCGTCAGGTACGAATTCGGTAGTTTGCGCCGATTATTTTACGAAAATTACAAAAAGCTTACCGAATGGGCGTGAATTTTACTATCCTTTATTCATGCTTTTACAAACAACCGCTCAAAAAGTTGCTTTTTCCCTTCTTGCTGTCGCTCTTTTGGTGACGACGGGCAAGGACTGGTTTGACTTTTATTCCTGTGGCGCAGTAAGCCAGTGCCTCTCCGACGCGGGAACCCTGCAGCTCTACACGAAGTCGATCATGACGACCATGCTCACCGTGCTCGCATTCGTGACAGCTTCCGGCGCATTCTCTAGCAGAGACGGCAAACTGCTCCGTGCAGCTTTCGTATTCTCGCTGCTGGCTGACTACAGCTTCAGCCTGCTCAAGGCCACCGTTGCCGATGCCGGCACCATTAGCACGGTTCTCGGTATCACCTTCTTCATGGTGTTCCAGACGATCTTGATTTACAGGCATTCTCGCACCTCCGAAGCGGACAAGAGCCTTCCCAAGATTTACTGGTTGTTGGCTGTAGCCGTTATTGCGGGCGTTGCCTTGATTGCCACGGGGACCTTGGGTCTCACGGTTGCCGTAGTTGTGGTTTATGGCATTTTTGTCATTACTTCTTTGGTCATGGGTATCCTTGTTCCCCGTAAGGGCTATTTCCCGGCAGCAAATGCAAAACTTATCTGTTGGGGCATGGTCGCCTTCTTCTTTGGAGATGTTTGCGTTGGCCTGTCCATGGTGACCGGTGATGACCACAGCGCCCTGCAGTCGGTTGCTGAAATCGCGAATAACTTTATTTGGTGGTTGTACGTGCCTGCCCAGCTGATGCTCATTCGCGGTTGCGTAAAACCTCAGGCATAAGCCTACAGATATTCAATAAAAAAGCACCCTTTTTAGGGTGTTTTTTTAATGCCATTTTTTGAGGATACAAAAAAAGGCATTCCTCACGGTGGAACACTCGAAGCTACTCATCTAAAAATGATAGCAGTGCCTCGGGGCTTTGTTTTTCGCGTCGATGCGCGCCTAAACTGAACACCAAGAGCGACGAGCTTTAATAATACTGTTAGATCGGGCGTTAATCCGTGGGATGCCTACCCGTAATATAGCCAAGTTGAAACCCAAAAGCAAGCGAAAAAACGAAAAAAAATTTTTCGGCAATTTTAAATGTTAAATAAGTAAATAATTCTTATCTATGTGTGGCGAAATTTGTATAGAAAGGCCTTTTTTATACAAACGAGCCCTAGTCCATTTTGGAATATTCAGCCTTCTGTATCGGTAGTGATAAAATCTGCTACGTACTTCGCGACCTGATCGCGCAAATTGTTTCCGCGGACCTTTCCCAGCAGGATTTCGATGTCTTCGATGGGCGCAGCCATGAACGCTTCGGCGCTTCTGTACTTGCTCAAAATCTTCACGCGGGTTTCGTGACCCACGCCAGGCATCTTGAGCCACTCCACTTCCAGGTCTTTTTTGCGCTTGCTGCGCTGGTAGGTGATGGCGAATCGGTGCGCCTCGTCGCGGGCGTTCTGCAAGAGCTTTAGTGCCGGGCTTGTGCGGTGCAGAACGATGCTCTTACGGTCATCGGGGAACACGATTTCTTCTAGGCGCTTGGCAAGCCCTATCAGCGGTAAATCTTGGTCGTGCCCCAGCTCTTTGAGAATCTGCATGGTGGCGTCTACCTGGCCCTTGCCGCCGTCGCATACCCACAAGTCGGGCATGGGCACGCCCTCGTTTTCGAGCCTGCGAATGCGGCGGGTCATCACCTCGCGCATGCTGGCAAAGTCGTCCACGCCTTCCACCGTCTTGATGATGAACTTGCGGTAGTTCGCTTTGTCGGGGCGCCCGTTCTTGAAGGCCACGAGGCTTGCCACCGTGTTTGTGCCGGAGAGGTGCGAAATATCCACGCACTCGATGCGGAAGGGCGTCTTCTTGAGTCCGAGAATTTTCTGCAGTTCGAAAACGCTCTGGTCAATTTCGCTGTACTTCTGTACCTCGGCCCGCATTTCCACAAGAATCATGTCTGCGTTGGCGCCTGCAAGTTTCAGGAACCCGAGCTTTTCGCCGCGCTGGGGGCTAGAAAAACGCACTTTTCTTCCAGCCTTTTCAGAAAGGGCCTGTTCCAGAATCTCGCGGTCTTCGGGCAAGGGAATATCTGTGGCAATCTCGGCGGGAATCATGGGCGCATCCATGTACCATGGCAGAATCATCTGCCTGAAAATTTCGGTCTCGTCGTCTTCCAGCTTGCATTCCAGGCGGTAATGTCTCCGCCCGAGCAGCACGCCAGCGCGGTATTCTAGAATCACCGCCGCGGCCATGTCGCCATTGCGTCGGAGCGTCACCACGTCCAGCGACAAGTTCGGGTCACTGGTATCCGTCTTCTGGCGCGTGCCGGTAGATTGTAGTGCCTGAATGGCGTCCCGGCGCTTCATGGCGGTTTCAAAATCCAGGTTGGCGCTGGCCTCTTCCATCTCGCGCTGCCATTTGTCAATCAGGTCGTCGCGCTTGCCTTCCAGCATCAGGCGCGTACTTTCTACATCGCGGGCGTATTCTTCTTGCGTAATCAGCCCGGCACAGGGGGCGCTACAGCGGCCGATATGGTAATTCAGGCACGGGCGCACCGGGTGCTTGGCCGGCAGCTCCATAGAGCATTCGCGAATGCGGAAAAGCCTCGCCGAAATGTCGATCAGCTTGTCGATGTATCGCGAACTCATGTAGGGACCAAAATACTGGCGGCCGTCCTTCTTGACCGAGCGCGACAGCGAAAGCCGCGGAAACGGTTCCTTCACCGAAAATGCCAGGTAGGGGAAATGCTTGTCGTCCTTCAAAAGCACATTGTACTTGGGCGTGTGCTTTCGAATCAAGTTTGCTTCGAGGATCAACGCCTCTTCTTCGCTTTCGGTAATAATCCACTCGATGTCCCGAATGTGGGGTAGCATCAGCGTTGCTGCCCGGTGGCCCGCATGGTCGCTTCCGTCAAAGTAGCTGCGCACGCGGTTCTTCAGTACTTTCGCCTTGCCGATGTAGATGATTTTCCCCTGGGCGTTCTTCATGATGTAAACACCCGGTCGGTCAGGGAGCTCCGAAAGCCTGCGCTGTATATGTTCGTTTACCGAAATCACGACTCTATTTATAATAAATTTCAAAAAAGTTGTCTTATGGGGCGAAAATTAATTATCTTAATATTGTAAAATTCTAAAACTCATTCTACGGAGCAAAAATGAATTTAGAAAAGATGAGTGTTTTATCTCAGAAAATTGAGGGTGTATTGGGAACGGTCCGTACCCTCAAAGAAGAAAATGCAAAAATCAAGCGTGAACTGTCCCAGGCACATGCCATGGCTCAAGACAAGGCCCTGTTGCTGGAATCGGCCAAGAACGATCTTGCTGACTGCAAGGCTGCCCTTGATGCCCGCGCCAACCAGGCCAACGCCCAGCAAGAAATGCTGAACCAGAAAGAATCCGAAATTGCAGGCTTGAATGAACGGGTTACCGTATTCGGCCAGCAGCTTGTGGAAAAAGACGGTTGCATTGCCAGCCTGGAAGCCAAGGTACGTGAACTTGTTGAACAGTCCAGCTTGTTGAACGGTCAGGTGAACGAAAAGTCGGAACTTCTGAGCGCCCTCAACACCCAGGTGGCCGAAAAGGATGCGACTATTGCAAGCCTCATGGATCAGCTTTCTGAAAAGAACGCTCTGGTGGAAAACCTGAACGAACAGCTGCAGGCCCAGAACGAAGAAATTGCCGAAGCCCAGGAAAAGTTCAATCAGCTGGTGGCAACCATCGAAAGCGAACTGGGTACCGATATCGATCTTGATCAAGACGGTCCTGCCATTGAACCTGTCGTGGAAGATTCCGCAGATGAGGCTGCTGCCGAAGAACCGGCAGAAGTGTCCGAAACTTCTGAAGGAGCTCCCGCCGAAGTGGCAGAAGAAGCTGCCGAGGAACCTCAGATTGACGAATCTGTTTCTCAGGAACAGGAATCCGAAGAAGATGTTCCGGCAATCGAAGTTCATGGGGCCGACGAAAATGACAACGATTTGTTCGCGAGCAGGCAGGAGGGCTCGCAGACAAATTTTTTCGGATAAGGATGCTGATGGATGATGATCCATTCGGCGTAGGGATAAAATAATGGCTAGTATCGAACCTTTGAAATCGGTAACTATTTCCGTTGCCCAGGAGTCCATTCAGATTCGTACCGACTTGCCCGATGCGGAACTGGCTGAAATTGTGGAAAGTATCAACCAGCGGTTTGAACGCTCGGCGAAATTCCAGATGGACAACCGTAAGCGCATGGCCTTGCTTGCCGTGGAGCTTACGTCCGAAATCATGGAACTCCGCAAGCAGTTGGGGCGCGCGAAAATATATTACGACCAGATGGAAAAGGAAGTCCAGAACCTTACGCTCTTGCTAGACGAAGGCATGGACCGTGTCGAGCAGCTTTAATTACAAGCATTAAAAAAAGAAACCCGGGCGTTGCGCTCGGGTTTTTCTTTTGTATGAAATTGTCTTCTTATTGCTGGACGCAGCGTACGCTGAAGCGCTTGGTCTTGGAGTCCACCTGGAAGAATTTCTTCACGTCGTCTTTATCTCCGTAGTCAGGAGATTTTTCTACGATAATGACGGTGTAAGAATCGCCTTGGTTTTCGCCGTACTTTTTATCGGATTCTTGCGGTGTGGCAGAAGTCCAATGGAAGCCCATGTCGCCCATGAAACTGCATTCGCCGTCTTTGCAGCGGCCGCTGTAGCTCCAGGGGTATGATTCGTCATCAAGCGCAGCCTGGGCTTCTTCACGGGTGGGGAGTCTCCAACCTTTAGGACAGGCGCTCTGTGCGGCGCTAAAGGTGTAGAGTCTTCCGTTAGTGGAGCATTTTGCGTCGTTTTCATCGTAGCACTGGCTACTCGGGAGGGCGATGTTGATATCCTGGGCCATCCAGAGCTTGCCGCCGACATTAATGAGCGCGTAGTTCTGAGTGTCGCGCATGTCGGTCATCTGCAGGCCGCTAATGGAGGGTTCTATGCTGTTGTCAATTTGCGTACCGCCTCCTTCTCCGCCGATGTCAATCGTTATAGAAGACGAAGACTGGATTGTTGCAGCCGCTTCTTTTGCTGCTTTGCAGGATTCGCTGTTTTCGTCCCAGCAGAAGAAGGGGTTGTCGAGGTAGTTAGGAGTTTCGATAGCGATACTGTCCTGTATGTAGCGGTGCTCTTTTATGGTATCCGGCTTGGCAGTTCCGGCTGCCGAAGAGGTCGGATTGTTTTTGTCCACCTTAACAGAACTAGAAGAGTTTTTTGATGTAGAGCCAGAACTTGCCGGGGTTTCTGCTTCCGAGGAAATAGCGGGTTCATCTGCAAGTGTATTCCCAGGAGACAGCAAGTCACTGTCAGAGGAGCACCCCCAGAATAAGCACACCACACCCACACATCCCAAAAATGTAGTGATCTTTTTCATGCATCTAAATATAGTTTACATTTTCGGACTTAACTAGAAAAAAGAATTTTACTATGTTTGGGAGCACTATGACGAACGTTGAAATCTTTGATACCACTTTTGCCATGACCATTCTCGTGGTTCTTGCACTCGTTGTTCCTACCGCCCTCCTGGTAGCGAACTGGTTCCTGCATCCGGGTAAAATCAAGGGGACCTCCATCAAAGGTACGTCTTATGAATGCGGTGTCGCCCATGTTTCCGGTACCTCGGGCGAACGATATCCTGTAAAGTATTACATGGTCGCCATGCTGTTCCTGGTCTTCGACCTGGAAGTGGCGTTCCTCTACCCCTGGACCGTTCAGTTCCTCAAGGGCGGCTGGGACCTGCTGTTCGTGTTGCTTGGATTCCTCGTGATTCTTGAAGCGGGCTATATCTACTTGGTCAAGAAGGGAATCCTCAACTGGACTCGAATCCAGGACTAGGATTCGGGAAAAGAATATTCTATCTCAACTAAACGAACGCGGTCCTACGGGGCCGCGTTTGTTCTATATAAACGCGAACAGCGGAATAAGAGGACTCCAAAAGGATTAGCAACCCGCTGTTCGCCCTTCACTCCGACAACAGGCTGCCAGCCTGTTGCCTTCGTTCGGCAACAGAGAAGGATACGCGTAAGCGATTTTTTCTAACTTATCTAGTATGAATAACGCAACGCCTGACTTTAATTCGCAACATTTTGAGGTTGCAGGTTTTATTCGCGAAGTGTTCGGTTACATGGAACGCTTCAAGGGCCAGCTGTTTGTGCTGAAAATCGAGGATGACCTGATGAGTCACCCCCTTTTCCCGGTGCTCATGCGCGATATCGCCATTTTGCACAAGTCGGGTATCCGCATTATCATTGTGCCGGGTACGCGCAACAGTATCGATGCCCAGCTCAAGGCGTGGGAACTGGAATCTACTTTTCATGCCGGCGTGCGCTTGACCAGCGAAGAAGCCCTGCCCCATATTGAGCAGGCCTCTCTGGGTGTTGCCCAGCACATTATGAGTCACCTGACGGCTAGTGGTCTTAGGGGCATTCAGGGCAACTGGGTGCTGGCTAGGAGCATGGGCGTTATTGACGGTGTGGACTACATGCGTACCGGCCGTATTGAACGCATTCAGCGCGACATTCTGGAACAGCTTTTAGATGAAAAGTTCGTGCCCATTATTCCGCCTATCGGTTGGAACAAGCTGGGTCATGCCTACAACATCAGTTCCACCGAACTTGCTACAGAACTTTGCAAGTACATGAAGGTGGGCAAGCTGTTCTTCATCGGTAATCAGAACGGTATCAAGCTTGAAGGTCTGGTGACAGGCAAGAACACCAAGTACCTGGAACCTACGGAATCCGGGGTTATCTCGGCAATGGACGTGGACCAGGCGAAAGAACTTTTGGAACTCAATTCCGACCAGCTGGACTTTGCCCAGATGGACTACCTGATGAACGCCATTCATGCTTGCGAGGCAGGTGCGAACCGTGTCCACCTCCTGAGCGGTGAATTCCAGGGTAGTGTGCTGCAAGAAGTATTCAGCGCCCGCGGTGATGGTACCATGGTGTACGCCAACCAGTACTCCAGTATCAGGCCCGCAAACGTGGAAGACATTCCGGATATCCTGCGGATTATGCAGGACTACATCGACAAGGGCTACTTGGTGCCGCGTACGCAGGAAAGCATTTCCGATAAGCTGCGTGATTATGTTGTCTATAGCATTGACAACAGCATTCACGGTTGTGGCGCCTTGCACGAATTCGAAAACGGAATGGCCGAAGTGGCGGGTATTGCGGTGGCCGCCAACTACCGCAAGTCGGGTATTGGCGATGCTATTGTGCGCCACTTGATTTCCATGGGCCGCATGAAGGGCTACAAGACTTTGTTCTTGCTGACTACGCAGGCGCTCGACTGGTTCTACCATTTCGGATTTGTGGATGGCACGGTGGATGAACTTCCGCCTACCAAGCGTGACCATTACAACCAGAAAAGGCATTCACGTATATTGATGCTTCCGCTTGACAAGTAACCCCGGGCAAATCCTGTGGGGCTTGGTCAAGTTGTCTAGCAAAAATGGCCGTTTGTCGGTGAATTGTGTCCTAAAGATTCGATTTTCTGTTAATTTATGTAAATTCTAGCCATTGTCTAGGAACGGAGAACTTATGTCTGTTTTACATAAAATAATAGCATCGTCTTTTTTCTTGCTGTGGCTTGCGGCCTGTTCTGATGATTCTAGCAGCGGAGAAGTTGTTCTCCGTATCGACGAAAACGGCAATACTTTTTCGCCTACGTATCTGCAGGGGACTATTGAATATATGCGTTCAATGAAAGCAGAAACGGTGCGGGTGGTCCGTCTAGATGACAAGCTGAACTCGATAGATTCGGTTGAAGTTCCAGCGGAAATGGCCTATTACTATGAACCGTATCGCTTTACTACGGGGTTACTCGAATTTGAATACCCGTATGTAAAAATCGTAACGGTTTTTGAGGCCGAAGAAAAAAAGACAATGGAATTTGCGCAGTATGTGCATCTTTCCGGTGATAATGCTCGGTTAAAGTTGAATGTGTTTGCGGCCCTTGCTGCAGGCCGCATTGAAACCTTGGTAAAAAAGAAGAAAAAGGATTTTGATGATGCGGAGGCAGAAGCCCTTGCAGAATTGGGAGAGTTTTTCGGTCTTGATCTAAGCGATATCAATAACCAATCTTTTGATCCATGGACTTCGGGGCTCAAAGGTGGAATGGGGCTGAAAGGAATGGCTCCTTATGTGTATTGCCGCCATGAAATTTCGGATAGTGTGTTCTACCATGATTTTAAGGAACTTCGGGACGCTTTTGCTGAAAAGGGTGAAATAGAATCGTCGCTTTTGGTACGTGCAGCCGATGCATACCTTTCGACTTTTGAAAGCGCTTTTGATGATGGAGTGACTCTTCTTTATCAAAGTAAATCGCGAGATACCCTTGATGGTTTAAGAAGCTCGGTTTATACCTTTTTTGAGGAGGCGTATGGGATAGAATTCCTGTGGGCGGCAGGGGATTCCTTTGATCCCGTTCAAATAACTGAAAAGTCCAGTGCGTATTACCAGCGGTTTTTTGTGATGGACAATATATGGCGCCTAAAATCGTTGCTGGAAGATAAAATTGGACTTTGCCGGTATAGCGAAAAAAAGAGGGTGTCTTATGAGGGTGCAAATTATCTTTGTAGGGACCAGTCCAATATATGGATAAAGGAAACAAATGTCGATACGTTGCTGACTTATAGCTATGGTAAATGTAGTTGGAACTGTGCGAACCACTTTGAATATATAGGGGATTCGCTATATGCCTGTCGATGCACCGGGGATTTTGTCTATGGCGATAATAGCTCCTGTGCGTGGAAAAAAACATTGGGAAGTGAAGACTTTACCCAGGATGATCCTCTTTATGGAATGGCTATTAATGAAGAGGCTGTGCGCCGCTTTGGTGTATGCGTGAGGGATGACCTTCTTGATGGCGAAAGAAAGCGAATCAATGATATCTTTGTGGAATGCTCCGGTTCTTGGTGGACTCCGATAGATTCTCTCACCTATTATTTGGGAGATTGTTACTACAGCCATAGAGAAGAATTTGGCGAACATTTGGGTAAGTATTACCAGTGTTTGAAAGACGATTCGCGTTATGTATGGACAGAGGTTGTTCCTCCGGTTTATTTTGGCGATACCTGTACGAATTTCGATGACGGCAGGGTAGTCGAGTACGACAAATCCTATTATATCTGTGAATCGGATGCCTGCAAAGATGCGGCCCCCGAAGATGTCTGTTGGGGCTTTGGAACTTGGCGAAAACTGGATTCCCTGGAAGTGGCTCGCTTTAAAGAAGATTAGGTCGAATTATGGTGCATAAAAGAGTTCTTGCGTTCGTGTTTGTGCTTTTTTTACTTGTGGCATGTTGCGATGACGAAAGCAGCGGTGAAGTGGTTCTTCGTGTCGATGAAAATGGAAATGCTTTTTCTCCGACAGAATTGCAGGGTTCCGTCGAATACCTGCCTTCGATGAAACCCGAGGCGATGCGTGTCGTAAGGCTGGATGACAAGTTGAATCCGATTGACTCCTTTGAGGTTGCGGTAAAGAATTTGTCGGAAAAAGAATTTTTTGCACCTTCTCGCGACTATGAATATCCATATGTAAAAATCGTGACGGTGTTCCCTGCCGAAGATAAAAAGACAATGGAATTTGCGCAGTACGTGCACTTGTCCAGCAACAATACGAAATTAAGGCAAAATATATATGCGGCATTGGCTGCGGATCGAATCAAGTATCTTGTCAAAAAGAAGAAAAAAAGTTTTGATGAAGCTGAGAATCAGGCCCTTGATGAATTAGACCAAATTTTCGATAATAATTTGGAATCGGTCAGTAATGAGTATTATAACGAATTCTACTATACGCATCGGCTGATGGATCGCGCCCCGTTTGTTTATTGTCGGCATGAAATTTCGGATAGTGTGTTCTACGATGATTTCAAGAAATTTCGTAGTACGTTTGCTGAAAAAGGCAAGATTGATTCTTTGTGGATTGTAAAAGCTGCGGATGCATGGCTTTCTACTTTTGAAATTCTTGGGAACCCGGTGGATTACCTCTTTAAAAGTGTGTCGAGGGATACTGTTAATGGTTTAATTTGGCTGAATGTGGAATTTTTTGAGCGGGCTTATGGAATAACGCTTGATACCGATGCCTCTTATGACTCTGTCCAAATTGACAACAAGGCGAGTGCCTTTTATGGAAGGACTTTGCTTTGGACTGAATATGTGAAAAATAATGGAATGACAAGATGGTGGCGGCTGAAATCGGTCTTGGAAGATTCCTTGGGCTCTTGTTTGGCTGGAATGGTTAATTTTAGATCTTCTGAATCTGTTCAGCGCAACGATACATTATACGTATGTAGGAGCAATTCCCATATGTGGGTTGCTGTTACCGATCGAGATTCCCTGTTCAATTACCAGTATGGTGAATGTTCGGTGAATCATAACATGGGAAAACTTCTTTATGTAAATGATTCCTTGTTTGTTTGTGAGTGCGAAGGTAAGAGCTGCTCCTGGAGCGACAAGTATGCGACTAAGATTTTTTCGAGAGACGATTCATGGTATGAGGCCGTTCTGAGTGCTAAGGCTATTGCGGAGTACGGGGAGTGTGACTATTTAAACAGCGGTTTGCTACTTCCGCTCGACAGCGTATTTGTGCGATGCTCCGAATATAAATGGAAAGAGGTGGACTCCTTGAATTATTATTTAGGGGATTGTACTTACACAAATAACAAGGGCGAACATCTGGGAGTCTATTACGGTTGCCGTAACGATGATTCTCCCTGGGCGCATGATTGGGAAGAAATTCTTGCCCCGGCGTATTACGATTCGATTTGTTTTACAGACAACGAAAATGAAATTTTGAAATTTGGCGATGACTATTTCATATGTGAATTAGATCCGTCTGGATTTACCAATAATTATGCTAGTGCCAATTGTTCTGTAAAAGGGTGTTGGCGCAAGATGGATGATGTTGAGTTGATTCCGCCTGTAAAAAATTTGGATTGGTGTACATCTTCAGTAAATAGAAAGGTCGTTTATGATGATGTGTTCTACGAATGTGATGACGGAAAATGGCGCGTAGCTGACAATGATATGCTTTCTGTTCCAGAACAGGATGGCCTTGTTTGTGATAGTTCTCTATTTGGGGCTGTCAGGAGATATGGCAGCAATTATTATACCTGCGAAACAAATTTTAAGTGGCGAGTGTTGAAAGCATCCGAGTTTTTGCCTGTTCTGTATCGAGATAGCTTGGGCTCTTGCGATACCATATCGAAAATGGTTCTTCATTGGAATGAAAATGAAAACGCATTCGTGGGCTGCACGGCTATGGATGGCGTCTACGAGTGGCGTACAATTACCGTCGGGACAAGTCCTTATACATTACCGGCTTCTATAGACCGCAAAAAAATCGCAGGAGAATATATTACAGGTTCTGTGTATAAAGTGACTGTTGATGGCGTAGATTATTTGTTTGACATATATAAATGGAACTCTACAATCAATGTGTATAACTTGATATTAAGACACATGGATGTTGATGGAATAGGATACGATGCGTATGCGTATAATGGTCACCTTTTTCTGCATGGTGAACGTGGGAAAGATTCTCTTCTTATAAGTTCCATTCAAGAAAAGAGTTCGTCGTTTGGTGATTTTTATGCAGATTGGAAAAAACGGGTGAGTGACGATTGCCGTTGTAACGGAAGTGGAGTTGAAGTTCAGGATTCAAGTGTTTCGGTGATTATGTATAACGAAAATACTTATATGGATTATGAAAAGGCGAAAACCTTCTGCCCCAAGGGTTACCATATTCCTGATTCCACTGAATTTATGAATGCGTTCAAGTTTAAAACGACCGAAAAAGGTTTTCGGAATGATTCTCCGATAAGATGGAATTTTGCGTTGGACCCGCCACGGAACTTGTGCAGTGTTTATTATAGGGTTTATGCAGACTTGTTCTGGACAAGTTCCGAGAAAGATTCTGGTACGCAATATTGCTACGAAACGGCTATGGATTCGGAACAGAGGGCGCATCGCATTGTGGAATGCCCCAAAGATCTGTACCCGATGGTGCAGGTGATGTGCATGATGGATGAATGATTTGTAGATTTTACAGCGAGGTTTAATGATGAATACACTCGAAGCTATTTTGACAAGGCGCAGTACTCGCAAGTTCCAGCAAAAACCGGTGGAACTTGAAAAGTTGCAGACCATCGTCGATGCGGGCCGTTTCGCGCCTACCGGCGGCAACTGCCAGAGCAATCAATTTTTCGTGATTAGCAATCCTGATGTACTTAAGAAGTTGGTGGAACTGGTGCAGTCCGCTTTTGCTGCCATGGAGCTCCGCGAAGATTTATACAAGAGCTTGCAGAATTCCATTCGCCTTTCGCAGAAGGGCTCGTACGTGTTCAACTACAATGCCCCTGCGCTAATCGTGGTGGCGAGCCAGAAGGAATACGGCAACAACATGGCCGATGTCGCTTGCGCCGTCGAAAATATGATGATTGCCGCCAACGAACTGGATCTCGGCAGCTGCTATATCAATCAGCTCAAGTGGCTCAACGAAGATCCGATGCTGCTTGAATATTTGCGTTCGCTCGGCCTCAAGGAAAGTGAACGCGTGTACGCCTCGGTGGCCCTTGGCTATGCCGATACCGAAAGCGGACTTCCGAACCGGAACCAATCACCCCGTACAGGGAACGAAGTCGTGTTCGTGTAAATTCTAAATAACGTAATTCTGTAAAATTACGTTTAATATCAAGGTAATATCCGGGTTTCGTGAGAATCCGGATTTTTTTTGATATATATTCATCTTGTCACTTCGAGTGATGAAGAGAAGAATGTTCCGTTCCGTTTACATTGTGCTAGGGCTGTTTGTGTTGTTGGCTGTCGTATCGGCCGACGCCTACACGATTAATTATAACCTGAACGGTGGCATTAATCATCCGGACAATCCCGAGAGTTATGATGAAGTGGCGGGGCGATTCAATCTGAAAGATCCTTCGCGCGAAGGATATTCTTTCTTGGGTTGGTATATTGAATTTTCCGAAGGGGTGGATGTTCCGCCCAACATGTACTATGGGGAATATCAAGATTACTCCATGTACGTCCTTGCGAATTATCTTGGGAATTTCAGCGTATATGCAAGGTGGGGGCTTGTTCCGAAAATGCCGCAGCAAGATGAGCGCGGCTGTTATCTGATTTATACCGCCGAAGAACTTTATGGCATTGCCACTGTTTCTATCGCAGATTCTACCGCATTCTCTAAAAAAGACGATTTCCGTTTTGAAGGTTGCATTTCGCTCCAGAACGATATCGTGGTGAACGAGAATCTTCTGGATTCCACCGGCAACTTGTCTAGGGAAGATTATGTATGGTGGGTTCCTTTAAAATTCAAGGGCGTTTTCGAAGGTAACGGTTACAAGATTTCCGGCCTGCGTGGCGGTGACGGTTTCTTTGTAACCCTCGGTGACGAAAATGACGTATGGGGAAAGAATGTTACAGTCGTAAGGAATTTGGGTATTACGGATTCCTATTTCTCGGGCAGTAATGCCGGGGAAATCGTCGGCAAGGTTGTGGGCCTTGTCCAGATGAAGAATGTCTATGCTGATGTATCTGTTCAAGGAACCCGCTCTGTAGGCGGTAACGTCCCTGCCGATAGCGTCCAGTTTGAAATCCACTATGTATTGAACGGTGGCGAGAATAGCGAACTGAATCCGTCGAATTATATGAAAGGCGACTCTGCCATTGTGCTGGCGGCGCCTCAAAAAGAAAACGACGAATTTGAGGGTTGGTATCTGGATGAGGACTTCACGCAAAGAATCGATACCATAAAGACGGAACATTATGGTGATTGGACTCTCTACGCAAAATGGAAGAGCTTCTTTGTTGTCGATGTCGAAATGAACGGCGGCCAGTTCTATAACGGAGTTAATTTCTACAAGCCCCATGTAGTCAAGTGGTCGGCGGATTCCGCGGCCTACGTTTTGGGCAAGGCTTACTGGTCCGGCTTTGAATTTGCGGGCTGGTATGCAGATTCGCTGCTGGAACAGGAGATTACGGAAATCCCTGCTGGCAATACGGAAGATCTTATGGTATATGCCAAGTGGAATACCACGGAATATACGATTACTTACCATTTGAATGGCGGCGAAAACAATCTTGAAAATATGACGGCCTTCAATGCTGCTGCCGTGGGTTTTGAATTTAAGGAGCCTGTGCGTGCAGGTGCAAAATTCAACCGCTGGACATTGGATAGGCTCGGCTATTATTCTGTGCTCCAGCTGGCCGAGAAAAAAAGTTATGAACTGTTTGCAGAATGGACCCCGGCTCCCCAAAAGCCGGAACAGAATTCTGTGGGCTGCTATCTGTTGAAAACTAAAGAAGAATTGTACTGGTTCGCTGGCCTTGTCAACGGCACTCTGGACAGTATCGCTCGCGATGCGAAGGCCTGCGCCTCCCTCGAAGCCGACATTGTCATTAACGAAAATGTATTGAAAGATTCTGTGCTGGATCTTGATGATTCTACGACCTATTTCGTTTGGGATGCCATTTGGGATTACGAAGGTTCTTTCTCGGGAAACGGGCATTCCATTACAGGATTGCTTGCTAGCAGTAGTTGCGGCGAGGAGCATGTCCTTGCGGGAATGTTCTGCAATGTGAGCAATTACAAGAATGTGGTGAACGTCAGGGTGAACAAGTCGTATGTCCAGGAATTTGGCTACATCGACAACTTCCTTATTGCTGGCGGCACTATGCTTGCCCAGTCTGGTGCCCTCAGGGGTGAATGGCGCGCTGTTGTAGGTGGAAAGAGCGTTAGCTTGTTCGGGCTGGCTCCAGGCAAAATGATTTTTGTCTATGACCTTCAGGGGCGCCTGCTTCGCCGTGAAAGAGCGGAATCGACCATGTTGATGGACTTTATGGAGGCGGGACGCTTCCTGATTCGCTACGGAAACGAAACTCGTGCTGTCACGATTCGTTGATTTTTCTATCTTTGGTCCTATGATGAATTTTAAGAAAATGGAAGACGGCTTCCGGATGATTCTGGAAGGTATGGGCGAAAACCCGAACCGCGAAGGTCTCATCGATACGCCCAAGCGTGTCGCCAAGATGTACGCCGAACTCATGACGGGCCTTTCGGGCGAAACCCGCGCCGAAGATATCCTCAAGACTCGCTTTCACGAGAAGTACGATGAAATGATCATCGTGCCGGATATCGAATTTGCTAGCATGTGCGAACACCATTTTCTGCCTTTTACCGGTAAGGCTCACGTGGCCTACATTCCGGGCGATTGCGTTGTCGGTCTTTCCAAGATTCCCCGCGTGGTGGAATTCTATGCGCGCTTCCCGCAGATCCAGGAACGCATGACCCGCCAGATTGCGGAACTGATTCAGAAGGAATTGAACCCGAAGGGTGTTGCCGTGGTTTTGGAAGCATCCCACATGTGCATGACCATGCGCGGCGTCAAGAAACCGGGTGCTACCATGGTGACTACACAGCTTTTGGGCCGATTCAAGACGGACGAAAAGACTCGTGCAGAATTCATGTCCAGGATTTACGCCCCTAGGTAAGTAGATTCTTTTTTTTACCAGAAAGCGTGTTATTTTTTTCTAATTGTTTTCCCCGATTCAATCGGGGGAATCTTTTTTTTATGGGAAATAAATGAAAAATTGGGATTGTGCTTGTGTAAGAATAAGCGTGTCCATAGTGGATAAATTTTGAACAAAGTAATTTACTGAAATTGGCGTTTTTAGCTCAAATTATGGATTTTTTGTCCATAACGTTTGGACTTTTTATCCATGGAAACTCCGCTCCAACAAGGTTTTTCGCCTTTTTAACGAGGTATCTTTATTACCGGTGTTGGTAAAATAAGGAGTCAAAATGAAATCAATCAACTTTAAGAATTTGGCGAAGGGTCTCGTTGTCGTAAGCGCCGCCCTTGCTCTCGCAAATTGCGGAGATGCTACCGATAAGGTGAATTCTGCGATTTCCGATGCTCAGGACCAGTATCTGACTGATCAGGGCCAAGGCACGGCAAATCCGGCCCAGGATCCCGCTACAGATCCTGCCCAGCAGGGAACAGAGCCTTCCCTGTCTCAGGATCCGGCTGACCCCGCTGCCGACCCGGGCCAGAATGTAACTGATCCGACAACCGATCCTGCCCAACAGGGAACTGAACTGGGACAGCAAACTGATCCGGGTACCGATCCGGTGATTGATCCGACTGATTCTGAATCTAGCAGCAGCTCTGAAGTGACTGGCCCGAATAATCCCGCTCAGTCCAGTTCTAGCGAAGCTGTAATACCGGCAAGTTCTTCTAGCGAAGAGCAGAAGGCTGAATCCTCTTCCAGTGAAGCCAAGGCTGAGGGCGGCATTTTCCTTGCCGAAGGTACCGACGAAAACAAGGACCAGATGGAAATTACGTACATCGAGAATATCGAGCCTTGTATTTGGGACGGTCAAAACAACAGGAACCTCTGTAAGATTCTCGCCTACCCGAAGCGCCTTTCTTCTGATAAGAAGCATGCTGTCGTGATGTGGGGCCCCGGTGGCGGTTCCGATCCCAAGGATTATGGTGGAATAATCAAGCGTTTGGCTTCCCATGGTTTTGTCGTGGTTGCCATTCCCCAGTCTCCGGGTGATGCTACTCAGGGCAAGCCTGCCCTTGACTGGCTCGAAAGCAAGAATAACGACCCGAGCGATCCGTTGTACAACAAGCTCGACATGACCAAGGTGGGCTGCTCCGGCCATTCCATGGGCGGTCTCGAATCCGAACAGATGGTGATCAAGGACAACCGTGTGATTACGGCTATGCTCAACAACAGCGGTGACCTTGGACATACGGCAATGAGTCAGGTTTCTCCGAATAAGACTATCGGCGTTGTCTACGGTGAAGGCGGCATGGAACGCCCGAACGCCGAAGCAGATTACAATAATCAGGGTGTCAGGGCTCCCGCATGCCTCCTCAAGATGACGGGTGGCCAGGGCACAGAATGCCAGATGGGCGAATGCGGCTGGGGCCATGGTTCTGGTCCTTGGGGCGGCATGGCTGCTACGGTGGCATGGATGCGTTGGCACCTCGGTGGCGAAGATTTCCGCAAGGCTGATTTTGTAGGTTCTACTGGCAAGTACATTGACGGCGCCATCATTGGCCAGCCGGGCAAGTGGAAAGGCCAGTGCAAGAACTTCTAAGATACTCCACACTCACTCCTTACACCCCGTCCGAATGGGCGGGGTGTTTTTTAATGACGGAGTCATTTCAAAACACTGTGCCTCAGTCATGTGCAAGCAAGCTTGCCCGCGACTCTCGGCTTGGGTGTTTTTTTTGAATATTGGCTTCGGTTATGCCGCATAACGGAGACAATTCATTTTTCTCGAAGATTCAGCATACATTTTTCTTATGGGTTTGTCCGGTGGACAAAACAAAGCTATCTTAATACAGTAAACGGAGTTTAGTTCCATGAACGCAGCAATTTTGACGAATGAGTTCCCGCCGGAAATTTATGGCGGCGCAGGTATCCATGTTAAGTTCCTTACCCAGGAATTGGCAAAGCTTTGTCATGTGGAAGCACGTTGCTTTGGCGTGCAAGACGAAGACAAGGACAATATTCGCGCTTTGGGTTTTTCCCGCAAGTTGGGATTGAATCCCCATGACGACCGATTCCAGAAAATTTTCAAGCCGCTGGATATCAACCTCCAGTGGGCTGCTGCGCTCGACAACATTGATGTAATTCATTGTCATACGTGGTATAGCCATTTTGGCGGCGTTCTCGCTAGCCGTCTTTTGCAGTGTCCGTTGATTCTCACGACTCACTCGTTGGAACCGCACCGTCCGTGGAAGGCTGAACAGCTGGGTGACGGCGGCTACGCCATGAGCTGCTGGATTGAACGCACCGCCTACGAGGCTGCCGACGGCGTGATCGCCGTGAGCGAGGGCATGAAGCGCGACGTGATGAAGCTTTATGGTGTCCCCGAAGACCGCGTGAAGGTGATTTACAACGGTATCGATCCGGATTTCTACGCACCGACTTTTGATGAAAGTATTCTCACCAAGTGGGGTGTTGACCCGAAGCGTCCGTATGTGCTGTTCGTGGGCCGCATTACGCGTCAGAAGGGCATCAGCCAGCTGATCCAGGCGATTCCGCAGATCGACAAGGGCGCCCAAGTGGTGCTTTGCGCCGGCGCTCCCGATACCATTGAACTTGCCGATGAATGCAAGGCCTTGATTGAAGATGTGCAGAAGACTCGTGACGGCGTGGTTTGGATTCAAGAAGCCGTGCCGCATGAAGAACTCCGCGTGCTTTACAGCCATGCCACTGTGTTTGCAACGCCTTCGCTCTACGAACCTTTCGGTATCATTAACCTCGAAGCCATGAGCTGCGGCACTCCGGTGGTGGGTTCCGCGGTTGGCGGCATTCCCGAAATTATCGTGGACGGCGAAACCGGATTCCTGGTGCCGTTGAAGGCTAAGTCCGAAACGGACTTCGAACCGGCCGACCCGAAGGCATTCCAGACCGACTTCGCTAACAAGCTTAACAAGGTTCTCGAAAATCCGGAACTGGCAAAGAAGATGGGTGAAGTCAGCCGCAAGCGCGCCATTGACGTGTTCAGCTGGAAGGCTATCGCCAAGCAGACCTACGACTTCTACCAGGAATGCATTGAACGCTACAAGCGCGAAGGCAAGAGATAAAAAAAGGAAACCGTTTGGTTTCCTTCAATTCTTGTGATAAATTAAAGATTCTTGAACCTCCCTTTGGGGAGGTTTTCTTTTACCTTGCAGAAGAAATTTTCTCAGTGATTGCGTTTGTCGTCAGCAATTCCGGCAATACAATTTGCTTGGATGCATCGCCGGCAGGGTAGATGGCGTAAGCGGGAACGCCTGACTTGCCCATGCTCTTGAGGAGTGCATTCACTTCGGGAGTTTCGCGAGTCCAGTCGGCTTTTACCAGAGCGACGCCGAGGCTATCCATGGCGCGGCGGAATTCGTCGCGGTTGAGCACGGCGGCTTCATTCGTCTTGCAAGTGAGGCACCAGTCGGCAGTAGCGTCAATGAATACTGTGCGCTTGGCCTTTGCAAATTCTTTGATGAGTGTGGGACTGTAACGGTACCAGCCGTCGGCAGTGATTTGCTCTTGCATGCGGGCGTTAAAATGTTCCGTAGCGGCGTTTTCGTATTGCGGGGCGATGGCTGCAAACCAGACGACTGCAATGACAACGATGCTTCCGCCGAGGGTTGCGATTTCGCGACCGAAGGCGACTCCCGGCGGCGCGAATTTGCCGACGACGAAGCTTCCGGCGATGCTTACGGTCACGATGACGGCGAACAGCCCGACGCCTGCCATTCCGGCCTGTTCATTCACGATCCACAAAAGCCATGCCACGGTAGCGAGCAAGAGTACGCCCATGACCTTCTGGAGTTTTACCATCCAGGCGCCCGGCTTGGGGAATACCTTGAGCACGCTCGGGAAGGCGCTCACCAGCATGTAGGGCAGCGCTAGGCCGATGCCTGCCGCGGTAAAGAACAGGAATAGCACTGGGGTGCTTGCGGTAAAGGCGAATCCCATGGCGGTGCCGAGGAAGGGGGCGGAGCAGGGCGTACTTAAAAGCACCAACAAAGCACCGGTAAAGAAGGCGCCTGCAAAGCCTGCCTTATGACCGGCTTCATCCATCTTGGTGGTGGCGCTCCACGGGAGCCAAATTTCAAAGACACCGAAGAAGCTCATGGCGAAGGCGGTCAGGATAACTGCCATGAAGGCGATGAAGCCTGCACTCTGGAATTGCATGCCCCAGCCCGCGGACCCGCCGCCGGCCTTGACGGCGGCGACGACGGCGGCCAAAATCCAGAAACTGCACAAGATGCCCGCCGTCGTGGCTCCTCCCAAAGCGAGGAGCCGTCCGCGACTTTCTCCTGCCTGCTTAATCAAGCTGAATAGCTTGAGCGAAAGCACCGGCAGCACGCAGGGCATCAAGTTCAGAATCATTCCGCCGAGGAAGGCGAAAAAGAGGAGCGCGATAATCCCCGCTGACGCGGCGCTGTTTTCCGCAGCGCTTGCGGCGTTTGCATTTAAGTTTTCGTTGTCTGCCGTACTTGTGGCTACTTCAGTTTCAGAATCGTTTTTTTTTGCGCTCCCGATGACCGAAGCGTTTTTTGCCGAAGCGGAATTCTCCTTGAGTGAAATTGTCTTGCTTGCAGGAGCAAGGCAAATCGAGTTGTCGCAGGCCTGGTAATGGAAGGTCGCCTCGGTTCCAAGGCTATCGTACTTGTTGGCAATACCCTTCACCGGAATTTCAATCTTGAATTCTCCGCGGAAGGTCAAAATTTCAAGTTCAAGGGCTTCGTTGTATTCCTTGATAGGCTGGGGCCACACCACATCACCGAATTCAATTCCTTCGGCCTTCACCACGATTGAAGAGGGCTTCAAGAATTCGTCGGTAACTTCGTTGGCATTCACGTGCCACTTTTCGGGAATGGTTACCCATACAGTAAGCTTTCCGCCGTCTTTCAATGCGCCCGCGCTATATTGCATCTGCATTTCCGGGGGCGGCATGGAGTTCATATTGAACTCTTGCGCGTTGACAGATTGTGGATAAACTACTAAAAATAGAGCCAGACTAAAAAAAACTGTTGATAGCTGCAAACAACTGTTTGCAAAATTTCCCAAAATCCGTTTTTTCGCTTTTATTTTCATAAATTTTATCGCAACTGAAAGTTCGCTGTCAAAGTTCCTGTTTGTAATATGTCAAAATCAAGAATTTTAACAGAAGAACCTCCCGAATGGGTTGAAAAAGTGTGGCGCAAGAATGCCTCACAAATTTACAAACTCTGCCAGACCCAGAGTAGCGATGACGACGGAGCAAAAGACCTTTTTCAAGAGGTTGCACTCCGTTTATGCCGGTCTGCAAGCTCTTTGGACATGAGCAAGCCTATATATCCGTGGTTACGGGCAGTAGTCCATAATACCTATTTCGATATGAATCGAAGGTTACTGCCTGTGATTCCCCTTTCGCAGTTGTCAGATGCCAATGTGCCCTACGACATGAACGGTAAAAGAAATATTGCCCAGGAATTGCAGGAACAGCGCAAGAGCCTCTTTGTCCGCCAGGAATTGGATTACCTGATGAAAGACCTTACGGCTGCCGAGCGCATGGCCGTGGAATTCCACTGCATTGGCGAAATTCGCGCTGCCGAGGCCTGTCTTTATTGCGGTGTCAACCGGGGTACTTTTTTGAGCCGTAAAAAGGTCGCCTTGAAAAAGATGCGAAAAAAGAAGGAAGTCTATATGTCAAAGTTTAAAAAAAATGAAAGTTCCTGCTTGAAATTGGACGATTTGCTAACGCGGGCCAGTGAATTTTCGTAATTTTAGGAGGTGAAGTTTAAATCTCTTGTTTTATGCTTGCTGCTTTTGGCAGTATTCGTTGGCGCAACCGATCAATGGGGCGCGTTTTCGGACCCGTTCCCTATTCGAGATGTGGCTCCTTGGGGCGACAATGGCATTGTTCTTGCGACAGACGGGGGTATTCGTTATCGCTCTCCCACCGAAGACAATGTGTTCCATTCTGAACATGGGCTAGAAACGTCCAGGTTCTTTGCTGTGGTTTCTTCGGATGCGGGACTTTATGCCATTTCGGAATACGGCCTTATTGCATCTTTTGTGGGCAGCGGTCAGAAATCCTGGAATGTTTTGAACCGTTCCTATGTAAAGAACAATATTCGCGTGGTACCTCGTGGCACGGTCATTAACGAAAAAATTCTGACGATCGTCTTTGAAGACCGCTTGGCTTTTTTTGACCTGTCGCAGAATCGTTCCGTGTTGACGATTGATCGTATCGGTTCCAAGTCTCTGTTGATTTCGCCTATTCGTGAACTTTTGGTGCATGGGGATTCCCTCTATGTCAGAATGGATAATGCTGTCTATGTTCGCAAAATGGATTGGAAGGGGCTTCCTGCAGACAAACGCTTGAGCGATCCCAATTCCTGGGCCCAGGTCCCGAACGATGTGGCGGTAGATGGTTTCGAGAAGCCCGTTTCAAAGGTGGTGGTAGGATCCACTACCTTGACGGACCCTGTATTGTATCATGACGACGGAACCAGCAAGGTCAAGTGGCAAGTTAAGACTAAAGATGGTGTTTATTTGGTGGGGTCAGAGTATATTTTCTTTTGCAGGAATGGTGAAAAGAAGGTTAGCGACTTTACAAAGACCCCAGGCGATACTCCCGGAGAGGTTTATGAATTGCGTGCAATCCCTCTCGGAGGTGTTTTTGCGGCCACTGTCGATGGTAAGCTGAGTTACGGCAATCTTGGCGGGTGGGGTGTATCCCAGTATGCTTATGGTACAATTGCAAGTGGCGGTAGCGGTTATTCGTCAAGAATCAAAGCTTTGTCCTATTTGCCCGATGGTCACCTGTTTTTCCATGTTTGGGGCTTTGCCTATTTGATGTATTCAGGATGGGGTGCAAACGTTGATTACACTTTTGCGGTTTCAGACGGTCACTGCTTTGAAAACTATATAGAAAACTATGTCATCTCTGTTGCGACAATTGCCGCTCCCGACAATTCCGGTTTCCTGACGTCTACGGGTAGCAACAATGGTTATGGAGTGATTTACTTTACCAAGGACGGTGAAGTCCATTGTGCCAATCGGATCGGTGAAAATCCGGTGCCCGGCGTCATGTATTCCAGAATTGATGGAAACGATTGGCTTGTATATGTGGCTAGCAGAATCGGTACGGCTCTTGCGCACGAAGGTGGGCTTGATGTCATAAGGTTCCCCTCGCCGAAGTCCAATGGCGGCGAACTTTCCAACGGTGTCCTGAAAACATATCGTGGAATTAGTCCGGCTCCCATCGATATGGTGTATGATTCCGTGGGCCAGAGGTTGTGGCTTGTTTCCATGTCGAGCCTTGCCTATTTGGACGAAGAATCAGACACGCTTCTGACCCCGTCTTCTACAAATGGTTTGCTTGGAACTGAATTCACGTCTATCGATGTCGATGTTCATGGAAACTTGTGGGTGGGCACGACCAACCAGGGCGTATTCCGCTTGACTCCCAGGAAGGGTTCCCCGGATACCTTGACCGTAAAGCGCTTTACCACAAAAGACGGCTTGCTAGACAACAATGTTTCCGATGTGGCCATTGATCCGGTGCTTGGTGTGGCATGGTTTGCTCACGAAAAAGGAGTGAGTTACTATCGCCGCAATGACCTCAAGGATGCCCGTGACAATATGACGGATTCTGCCAAGGTGGATGTACGTGCGTACCCGATTCCGTTTAGGCCGAAGGTCCATGCCTTGTTCACGATAGATGGCATTGCAGAGAATTCGGTGGTGAGTATTTTCAACCGGGGCGGAGCTCTCATTAGATCTTTCAGCAACCAGGATGTCCTGGGTGGAAAGATTGAATGGGATGGCTATGAAAAATCCGGTAAGCTTGTGGCCCCTGGCGTCTACTACTATGTTGTCAAGAGTGGCTCCAAGGTCAAGAAGGGCAAGTTCATCATTATCCATTAATGTATTGAGGTTTTAAATGAATCGTGCTGTGACGCTTTTGTTTTTGGGCATCGCTGTAGCATTCATTGGTTGTGCCGGTGAACGCCAGGGCTTTGTGTGCGAAGAAATGGAATATCGCTTGAATACCATGACCTATTCCCCGGACCAGCGAGCCTACGCCGAGGAAGAATTGCGCGTGTGCCGTGAGCAGGAAGCACAAAAGAAAGCGGAAGGCGCTGCGGCCCGCAAGAGCATTTATGACCGTTATATGACATCTAATGGGGATTCCAAGAAGGAGCCCGCGGCTGCGGATTCTACCAGCAAGGACGTTTCTGTTTCGGAGGCGCTAAAAGATTCTTCTGGTGTCGAGACGACCAGCATTTATGACCGCTACAAGGCTGTTGAACCTGCGGCTGAAAATACGGCTGCCGAAGTTCCGGTAGACACCTCCGCTGCAGATGCGGAAAGTTTCCAGTAAGGCGGTCTCTGTAGATGGCAAAAATTCAGACGCTTTCGGGTGAATGGTTCGAACCGGATTTGCCGGGACGCCTCCTCAAAATTGCAGGCGATATCCGCGAAGCGGGCGGTCGCGCCTTTTTGGTGGGCGGTTGGGTACGCGACGCCCTTTTAGGAAAGTCCTGTCGCGACTACGACGTGGAAGTCTACGACATGGCCCAAGACGCCCTTGTGCCCATACTCTCCAAGTACGGCCGCACCAACTTGGTGGGCAAGGCATTCGGCGTCATTCATTTGGCCATGAAGGGCCTTTCCTTGGATTTCTCGTTTCCCCGTACCGAAAGTAAGGTGGGCTATGGCCATCGCGGATTCGTGGTGCATACCGACGAGAAGTTGAGTTTTAAAGAAGCGGCCCTTCGCCGTGACTTTACCATCAATGCCATGGGCATGGAGCTGCCGGAACTCACGCTTTGCGACCCCTATGGCGGAATCGATGATTTGAAAACCCATACTCTGCGTCATGTGGGTCCGGCGTTCGCTGAAGACTCCCTGCGTATTTTGCGCGGGGTACAGTTTGCTAGCCGTTTCGGTTGCACGCTGGCACCTTCTACGGTGGAGCTTTGCCGCACCCTTTCGTTGGACGATCTTTCCGTAGAACGCCTGTTCGAAGAATTCAAGAAGTGGCTCCTGAAGCCGGGTAAGCCTTCGCTGGGCCTTAAGGCGTTTTTAGATATCAAGTTGGACGAATATTTCCCTGAAATCAAACCTTTCAAGAATTCATGGGAAACCCTTGGTGCAATTCTCGACAACATGGTCCCCTTGCGGGACGGTTCCGGCCTTTCCGAAGCTCAGGCCATGGAATTCGCCTTTGCCGCCCTTCTTTGCGGAAGTGCGGAAACTTCGCTCAAGTTTCTGGAAAGAATCACCAACGAAACCCATTTGCTCAAGGTGGTCCCGCTATTGCTGAAAGTCTACCAGGAACTTGATACGGCCATCGTGAATAATGCCCCTGCGCTCCGTCGCCTTGCCGTAAAACTCGGCGGATTAAAGCTTCTGTGTCTGCTAGTGAAGTGCACACCCAGTGAATTCTATGCCGGTTCCGCAGAAGGTGAAAACTTCGCCGAAAAGTTGTGGAGCGCAGCCAGTGAACTGGATTTGATGGAGGCCGCCCCGCAGCCTTACCTGATGGGTAAAATGCTTATGGATATGGGCGTAAAGCCGGGTAAGCAGATGGGCGAAATCATCAAGCAGAGTTTCGAGCTACAGCTTGATGGCAAAATCAACAACACTGAAGAAGCAATCGCCTGGGCGAAATCGCGCCTGTCGTAATTACTTCCAGCGGAACATTCCTGTAATCCCTGCGGGCACCGCAAACACGATCATCGGGACTTGAATGATTTCGGTGGGTAAGAATGCAAGCATCTTGCGCTTGGCATGCAGCTTCCAGGATGCGATCATCAGGAATACGAAGTCCACTAGAATCTTGGGCAGAATGCTGAAAACGCACCACTGCCACGGACAATCCAGAAAGAGCACGCACCAGGGGCTGATGAACATCCAGATGTAGTAGGTGTAAATCAGCGTGAGCATCAGGATGTACGCCTTGCTCTCGTAGTTGGTGCCGTTGCTGCTCCAGCGGGCGCGCTGGTTGAAGAGTTGCTTCCAAGTGTGTACCGGGGCGGTTTCTATTACGGCATCCTTGTCCAGGTTGTAACAGACGTTGGTACCGGGAATCTTCATCATCTTGTGGATGAGCATGTCGTCATCGCCGCTGGAAAGGTTCACCAGGTCGCCAAAGCCGCCCACTGCAAAGAACAGGTCTTTCTTGTAGGCCAGGCAGGCTGCACTTGCCACAATGGGGTGACCCCAGCTGAATCCGGCTGCTTCCATAGCTGTATAGCCCAGGGTTTCCAGTTTCTGGTAAAGATGGGGGAGCGTACGGCTGCCGTTGTTCTGCTTGGGGCCCTGTACAATGCAAATGCCGTCGGTGAATCGGCCGGCCATGGCCGTAATCCAGCTCTTGCGTGGAATGCAGTCAGCGTCCATGGTTAAAAGCACGTCGTATTTTGCAATCTTGAAGGCGCTTTCCAGGGCGCGTTTCTTGGGGCTTGCAATTTGGGGCAAGTCCGGCGAAAGGGCGAGAACCTTGAATTTCGGATGGGTGGTTGCGAATTTTTCAAGAATTTCGCGGGTAGAATCGGTGGAACGGTCGTCTACGCAAATTACTTCCCATTCGCCAGCGTAATCCTGTTCGGCAAGGGCTTCCAGGGTGCGTTGCGCGAATTCTTCTTCGTTTCGCATGGGGACTACCACCGTAACGCTGGGCGTGGCTTTGGGGCCCCTGTATCGGTGTGTGCGAATGACCCCTATTATGAAGAATAGGAACAACAGCACGTATAGTGCGGTAAGGCATGCAATGATAATACCACCCATGTCTGGAAATTTAGAAAAAACTATCTTTGGGCCATGATTCATCCTTCCGCATTTGTTCACCCGCAAGCTAAAGTCCACGAAACGGCCGTTATTGGCCCCTGGTGCTTAGTCGATTCTGGTGCTGAAATTGCCGAAGGAGTTGTTTTGGAATCCAGGGTGCACGTTTATGGTGGCGTTTCTATCGGTAAAAACACCCATGTTTACGATGGAGCTATTCTCGGGGGTCCTCCCCAAGATTTGAAGTATGCGGGCGAGCCCACCCGTCTTGAAATTGGCGAAAATTGCACAATTCGCGAATATTGTACGCTCAATCGGGGAACGGTGCAAGGGGGTGGTTGCACCCGTATTGCAGACAAAGTGTTGGTGATGGCCTACTCCCACATTGCCCATGATTGCGATATTCAAAAGGGTGTTGTCATTGCAAACAGCTGCCAGTTGGGTGGTCATGTGCGCATCGGCGAATACGCGACCATCGGGGGCGTGACCGCCATTCAGCAGCGAAACCAGGTGGGCGCCTACGCCTTTGTGGGCGGTACCCACAAGGTGGACCGCGACGTTCCCCCATGCACCAAGGCATCGGGAAACCCCATCCGCTATGGAGCCTTGAACTTGCATGCCCTGCGCCTGCATCCTGAAGATTTCCCTGAAGAACGCATCCAGGCCCTTTCTCGTGCCTACCGCGAACTTTACCGTAGTGGCCGCCCCGTGGCCGAAGTTATCGAAGAACTGAAAAATGGGCCGGAAACATTGTTCCGTTCCTTCTTCGACGAGCATTGGGGTGGATCCCTTGTGCGCCCGTGAATTGTAAACTTTTGAAAAAGTATGCCCCGGAAACCGGGGTGATTTATATCACGGGGAACACTTTGAAAACGGAAAATAGGTTGCTGTTTACAGTAAGAAACAGAGTTTTTACAAAAAAAGGCTTTTAATTGAAAAATAAGTGATTATTTTTACTGAGAAAATTTTTTAATGAGGTTTTTATGTCGATAGCAAAAAAATTGACCGGGATTCTTTTGACTGCATCCCTGTGCTCATTTGCGGGACCAGTAAGCCATTTTGGCAAGCTCGTTTCTTGCGGGGCCAATATTTGTGGTGAAAAGACGGGTACAAGTACTCCTATTCAGCTCAAGGGACCTAGCCTTTTCTGGTCTACGGGTGATCCGGCCGTTTTGTTCGACCCCATTACAGTTGAATGGTTTGCTCTCAACTTCAATATTGGCGTTATCCGTGCCCCGATGGCCATTAAGTACTATGGCGAAAACAAGGAGCCGATTTCTCAGTCTGATGGCAACCAGGGTGTGACCAGTTATGGCTACCTTTCTACGGGTTCTGAATACAAGGGTTTGACCAAGGCCCTGATCAAGAAAATTGTAGATGCTGCTATCGAAAACGATATTTACGTGATTGTGGACTGGCATTCCCATAACGCCCATTCCGAAACCTCCGAAGCGGCCAATTTCTTCAAGGAAATGGCCTCGGAATACAAGGATGTCCCGAACCTGATTTGGGAAATCTATAACGAACCTGTCAGTGCTTCTGCTAGTGATATTAATAATTATGCAAAGACCGTGGCTGGCGCTATCCGTGGCACAGGCAATGAGAACTTGATCGTTGTCGGTACGAATTTTTACTCGTCCAAGCCCAGTGAACAGGAAGCACAGGGCTTGCATAACACTTATAAGAATATCGCCTATACCCTGCATTTTTACGCTGGAGAGGGGGCTCACAGCAGTTACAAGAGTAACAAGGCTACCAGTACGCCGACTTTCGTCACGGAATGGGGCGCTACCGGTGCTAATGGCGATGGCGGCGTGAGCAGTGCTTCTGATTGGCGTTCTTGGATGGACCAGAACAAGATTAGCGGCTGTATGTGGTTTGCCGGTCCGGATAAGCAGTCTTCTGCCATGTTCCCCGAAGGCACCAATACGACGAACTTGGATGCTGCCAAGTCCAAATTCTCGGGAACCAACTCGACCGCAGGCGTTTTCGCTGAATACATGAGCACCAACAAGTGGACCTCTTTTGTTCCTTCTTCTCATCCGATGGGTAATTCTATTACCACGAGCCTCGATGAAGGTTCCTCCAAGACCTTCTCCTCGGAACTGGGAATCAGCGGTGCTATTTCTGAAGTTACGTCCAATTCTGGTACGGTGACCAAGACCGATAATTCCATTACCTTCCAGAGCGCTGAATATGGCTCTCCCGAAAAGGTTGTTATTAATTATAGTGTTAAGAAGGGTGATGTCACTGTCAAGGAACGTATCGTGGTCAAGATGACCAAGCGTAAGCCGATTCTTAAAGATACGACTATTGCGGTAAGTTACAAGAACCCGACTAAGTTTACCTTGGCTAAGCTGGGTGCTTCTAACCCGGAATCTAGAGAGGCAAAGTCCATTTCTGTGACAGACGCTAAGGTTTCTGCCGGTACTGTCACGAGTAAGGAAGATTCCCTTACCTTTACTCCTGCCGGTCAGGGTGAAGTTACTTTGACCTATACCGTCAAGAATGTAAATGGTACGGCGACCGCTACGATAAAGCTTCTTTGCCAGAATATGGCTCCGAACATCTATGCCAAGGCGAATATGGGCAACAAGCCCAATACGAATCCTATCGATATTTCCCTTACGACGATGCGTGCAAGCGATGCTGATGGCGATGTTGTCAAGTTCAGAACAGGCTATTTGGCCCCCGACTATCCGGGTAAATTGGAACTGAGCAGTGACAGCACGACATTGACATATACCCCTGATGGCGCTCATACGGGTAGTGTCACTGTTTTGTGCGTTTTGACCGATGGCATTGCCGATTCCAAGATTGGTATTGCGGTGTTTAACTTGACGGGTAGTGGATCTCCGATTTCTGTGACTGCCCCGACGACTATTCCCGGCTATACTCCGCCTGTTGCTATCAAGCAGCTTGCTGCTCCGGCTATCAGCTCTAGCTTGAAGGTTGGCCGCGAAAATGTGACCTTGGGCCTTGTCAAGTCTGGCCGTGTCGTTGTGGACATCTATAGCGTCAAGGGTCTCCGTGTCAAGACTGTCCTTGACCAGAATCTCTCGGCTGGTGTGCATACTGTCGGCTTCGATGCTTCGACCATTCCGGCTGGCACCTACATCGTGCGTATGCGCCAGGGCTCTACCGTCAAATCCCAGTGGTTCGTGAACCGCTAATTGGTCCTTAAAGACTTTTCTGCGAAGGCTCCCCCTCGGGGAGCCTTATTTTGTTATAGGTAAACAACGATGATGGGAAACTCCCAAAGGACGTCATTGCGAGGCGCGAAGCGACGAAGCAATCCACAACGAAAAAAAACACCCCGGCGATAGCCTGGGTGCGTGTAAATAGGAGATTTTCTTTTACTTGAGTAGGGCGTTGAGGGTTTCGGTGTCAGACCACGTTTTGGTGACGTCCTTGTCGTAGATTTCGTAGCCGCCCACATTGGTGAATCCCCAGTAGTTCCAGCTGATTCCGCGTTCCTTGGCCAGTTTCACAAAATTCGTTACCCATTTGACTCTTGAAGGAATCCCGCCACATTCTGTAGCTCCGAATTCCCCGATGTTGATAGGGATTCCCGGATAGTACTCGTTCGCTAGCTTGACCATTTCGTCGAACTCTTTCTCCATGGTCTCTTTTTCCGCCTTTGTTCCTTCCCATGTCGTTATTGTGGCGGGGCAGTTGTAATTTTCTCCCTGCAAGGCGTAGTTGGTGGGACGGTAGTAATGCGGGGTAAAGATGATGTTGCCGTCGGCGGGGAGCTTCAGGGTGCGGATTCCCGTGTAGACGTTGTAGTCGTTACAGCCGAACATGACGGTTCTATCTGGACTCGTAGCACGGATAATGGGGAATACTTGTGCGATCATCTGGTTGTGGAGATCGGCAGAGACGCCTCCTCTCGGCTCGTTAAACAGCTCAAAGACGAGCTTTTCACTTGAAACGTCTGCAAAGTAGTTGGCGATTTGTGTCCAGATGGCGTCAATGCGGGCGAGGTGCTTTTCGGCATTTTCCAGGTTCGGCTTCTGGTTCTTGACTTCGGCATCGGGATTGGCGACATCTGTCAGGAATGACTGGTGGTGGTGCATGTTGATGATGGCGACAAGGCCTGCCGCGTTAATCCAGCCGACCACTTCCTTGACGCGAGCCAGATAGGTGGCGGAGATGGTGTAGGGTTCGCCTAGGAGCGTTTCGTCGTCCCAGCGGACGGGGAGGCGGATAGAATTGAATCCAGCTGCGGCTATAGTCTGAACTTGTTCGAGTTCTACGGGACCGGCGCCCCAGCAGGCTTCACAGGTGGCGTCGAAGGTGTTTCCCATGTTGATGCCCTTGCCGATGCGTGCGTTCATCAACTTTCCCTTGGTATAGTCGATGGCTACGGCTGGTGTCGATGATCCCGACGATGTAGGGGCGGCTTCCTCGGCCGAGGAATTCGTCGTGGGGGTGGTAATGTTGCCTTCGCTATCGGAACCGCCGCAGGCGTTCAGCGAGAACGCGAGCGCGACAAGTAAAATAAAAGGTGTCTTTTTGATATTCATGCCCCTAATCTAGATTTATTTTTACCAAGGAGAATTGCTGTTTTTCTTTTTTCGGGTTTACGTGTGTAAACGATTATTGGGCGGTAAGATACGATGATATTGCTTTAAAAATCTATACTTACCTTTGCTAAAAGTGCGGAATCATAGCATATTAAGCGAATTTAACATTCTTTCGTCAAAAAAAAAGTTAAATTTCCGCATGATTGGAGATTTTCTATGCGAATACCATCTTTTGCTATCGCTGCAGTCTTGGCATCTGTGTCCATTGCTTCGGCTAGTTTTAGTGATTATCGTGACCGTGACGTGTTGCGTTTTACCCCCAAGGAACCTAAGCCGTTCCAGCAGAATAAGGACGTTGCCTCGATTGTGATGCGCGAAGGCATTCCTCGCGGTGGTGGATACACCTACCAGTACCCCCGTGAAAACCCCGAACCCTTTATGACCGACGCCGCCGGCGCCATGGAAGGCGATCTGGCAATGCAGGTCGAACTTATTGCTAGCGACTACTCCGGTGTGGCTATCTGTATTGCGGGTTCTGTGGACTTGACCCCGTATTTCGAAGACGGTGCCCTGGAATTCTGGATTAAGGGGGCCGAAGGTGGTGAAAACGCTTTGTTCGTGTTGTTGGATGACGGTGTCAAGAGCAACGGCGAATCCCTCCAGGTGAAGCTTCGTTCCAAGAGCTTTGGTGATATCACCAAGGAATGGAAACACTTCAGCATCCCCCTCAAGACATTCGGTGAAACCGGTGTGTACTGGGATGCCAAGAACACCCGTGAAGTCATGCTTCCCTTCAGCTGGGCAAACTTCAAGGGTTTCCGTATCGAAGTCCGTAAAGACGAAAATACTGCATTTAAGGTTTGGCTCGATGATATCGTCATCAAGAAGACTAAGCCTGAATACATGGGTCCGGCAAACTATCCGTTCCGTAATGAGTTTTAATGAGGATGTTCATGCATAAAAGAATAAGCTACTTAGCTTTGGGCTTGTTGACTGCAGCTTCATGGGCTGTTGAAACCCCCGAAGAACAACTGGAACGTGTGGACGCCCGCATGGACTCCCTGGCTGAATATGCCGCATCTACCGTTGTCGGTAAAGATGACCGTCCGGTTGCCATCTCGGGTGACCTGACCATGCGTCTCAAGCATTTTGATTATTACGAATCGTCCGATTTGCAGATGAGCGACCAGCAACGCACGATTGTTCAGTCTGCATTGAATGTGGGTATCGTTGTTTCTCCGTCTTCTTTCTTGACGGTGTTCTCCAACTTGTACTTGCCCTTCGACTTCTCCGGTTATTTCCAGAATTCGAATGCAACACAGCCCAACTCTGGTGAATTCAACCACGCTGAACGCGTCCCGTTTGGTCACTGGACAGACTACTATGGTATTGCGACCAATGAAAATATGCTAGCCGGTATTGATGTCCGTGCAGGCGGTTTCGGTGCTACCTTCCAGGCCGGTGGCGTTATCTGGGCCAACAGTAGCCCTCTCACCATGTGGGAACGTGAAACCATGGCCCGTTTCGCTTCGCAGTACGAAACCTTCGAAGACGAAAAGGTCGTGAGTACCTACTATAAAGAAAAGAACTTCCACCCTGTTAAGGAAGGTGGCCGTGCTTTCTGGACGAACCGCTCCTTCGGTGGCCTGTTCCTGGATGTCCACACGCTTCCGTATAACATGAAGGCTCAGTTCATGCTGTCCCAGCCCATGGATGCCGACATTGCTACCCGTGACGGTACTAGAATGTTGGGCGGTCAGCCGGGTGAACTGGAAATGGTCGGTACTTATGACTTTGACGGTATGGTTTATCATGGCCGTGTTGCTAAGGAAAAAATCGAGGTGGCCGGCGCCGACATGACGGTTGGTGCAAACTACTTGGGCGTGACCTTTGAAAACACTGCCATCTACGAACCTGAATATACATTCAAGGATGCCGACGGAAATCCTTACATTGTTGACAACCATGTGGCTTCTATCGACATCAAGGGTAACTTGACTCCCAAGTTCTATTTGATGATGGATCTCGCCTTGAGTTGGGATGACTCTACGAGGTTCAAGCCGATTGAAAGCGAAGAAATTTACGCCAAGAACGAAAAGGAATTCTATTCCAGCAGCAATTCCACTCCGGCTTTCGGCTTGTATATCAAGGCTCAGGACAAGCACTGGGAACCCATTACTCTTGAAGCTGTCTACTTAACTCCGGATTTCTATTCACCCTTTGGCATGACGGATCCGTCTCGCTATCGTACTTGGCGCCAGGATAAGTTCTATGTGGGTGCCGGTACCTTCCGTTACGGTCCGAACATGGTTGGTGCCAACATCAAGGTGGAACCGCAGATTGAACTGGGTCGCTTTGACGTGCAGTACGGTATCCATCGCCAGCTTGAAAAGGGCGATGACATGATTGATTTCAAGTATAACTTGAATGGTCGCGCCATGTGGGAATCTTCCAATTCCTGGACCAAGTTCAAGACTCTCTTCACGGCTGACTCCGGTAACGGTAGCGACAAGGCTCGTAATGTGGCCCGTGTGGGTGCCAAGTCTACGGACAAGCTCAACAACCGTGAAGGTGGTCTCCGTGGTGGTACCTGGGAATTGTGGGAAGGCTTTGTCCCGTACAACAGCGCCGAAGAGGCTGCTGCAGAAGATGCTCCCCAGCATGCCAAGTGGAACGTCAGCCTGGTTCTTGATGCCGGTTACGAAGTGGGTCACTTCTTTGGAATCCAGCGCAATATCATGATGTCTGTCTACACGGCCCTGTCCGGTGTGTCGACCACCTTCTCTCCGCTTGCCTATAGCCCGAACCAGAAGGATATGCTTGCCTGGGATTGGTTCGTCCAGTCTGAACCGGCCGTGGCCATTACTTCTACCATTCATGGCTTGCTGATTTTGGGTCTCGAAAAGATTTGCGCTCCTAACGCTTATGTGATTCGCACTATTAATGCTAGCTTGCCGGTTTCGGGCTCGGCCTATCCGGCTGCATATAAGAAGGGTGCCTTCATTTATGAAGAGGCTCCGATTGATATCACCCAGACAGCTCTTGGTTTCGGCCTCGATTGGGACTTCACTCCCCGTGCAGGTCTGCACTTCCGCTACAAGTGGATGACCAGTTCCGACGAATTCCTTCCGGAAAACGACTGGAAAGGCCATTACTTCGCTGTTGAAACAAAGATGTGGTTCTAGTAGAGGTTAAGTATGTTACAAAGACTCATTTTTGGTTTGCTCTCTGTTTCCGCAATCGCTTCTGCTACCGCAATTGCCGACAATCAGGCTAAGATAGATAGTACCGTAGATGCCATCGAATCCCGAAAGGGTGTCGATATTGGCGGTACGGTCCGTGCCGTTTACAATAAGTCCAATGTGGATGCAAAGCAAGACGTCAACGCCTTCAATACGCTTCCGGATCGCGAAATTGCTGAATTTGTCCAGTTGGACTTGGATATGCATTTCCGCCCCTGGGATTTTGTCGGTGCAAATATCGTGCTGCGCCTGGGTGCAGGTATGCAGGACTACTTTGCGAATTCGGCCACTACGGTAAATGCTCCTTGGATTAACCTTGAAGGCAATATCGGCAATAAGTTCCACTGGACGGCCGGAGACTTCCGTCAGCAGTATTCTCCGCTGACTGTGTACATGCCTGGTGTTGACATCATGTATGAACCCATGATTTTTGCCCGCAACCGCGAAATGGCCCAGAAGGAAGCCTTTATTGAAGGCAACCAGCGCAATTTGCAGGGTCTCAACTTGCAGTTCCGTACAGACTTGGGCCCCACTGTGGGTGAACTTCGCGCCGAAGGTTTCTTTGCAAGACTCCGCCGTGCCGAACGCCTCGATACGACCGGTGCCGAGGGTAACCTCCTCCCGGGCGAAGACATCTGGGGTGCTTCTCAGGCAGGAACCTTTGACAAGTATGCCGTGGCCGCCAACTTGGAATTGTATCCGCTGAACAAGAACTTGATGGTTGGCGTGACCTTCTTGGATGTCTGGGACGACAAGGATTCCAAGGCTTACACCTACTATAAGAACGATGGCTATATCGCTGTCGGCGGAACCGATCCTACCTATAACTACATCAGGAAACCGGTGAACTTCCTCGATTCACTTCCCCAGTCCACTCAAGTGTTTGCAGGCCGATTCGGTGCCGATGTCGCCGGATTCATGGGCAATAAGAGCTTGATTGCGGATTTGACGGGTGAAGTTGCTTATTCGATGGACAAGATTTATGCGGAATCGGCAATCCCGGTTACTGCTGAAGACGGTTCTATTGCAGTCTTGGCTGATGAAGCCGGATTCGCCTATGATACGCTTCGTACCGTTACATCGGTAGACGAAATCGAAAAGGGCCTTGCACTTAACGCAAACCTGAATGTGGGTTACAAGACGGATCGCTGGATGGCAAAGGTCTCTGTGGATTACATCCGCAACGATTCTAGCTGGTACAACTCCTTGGCTCAGTCTCCCTCGTTCATCGCTACTCGCGTCATGAACTCTGACAAGGATGGTAACCTGACCAAATATGGCCCGTACGCTCCGCTGTACTCCACATTCGACGCTCTCTACTTCTTTACGCCGAAACATGCTCCCATATCCCAGTACATGACGAACGATGATGCTGGTATGGAAAACGGTCAGACCAAGAGCTATAACATCGCTCCCTATTCCAAGACTTCTTACACTACGGCTACTTACACCCGTAAGGAACTGGCCCTCATCGACGAACTGTCCGATGCCAATGTCCAGATGGCTTTGCCCAATGGCCTTGCAACGACGAACCGTACCGGTGTCCGTGCCAATGTGGTGGCTGGCTACGGCAAGGACAACATGATTGAAGTCCAGGGTTTGTTCACCAAGATGGATCAGGTCGCGGCTATTATTGGTTCGGATAAGATTTCCTATACGGAATTTGGCGGTGGTGCCAAGGTGGATGTCCTTGGCCTGCTCGGATTCAGCTTGCCGCTGGAACTGAGCGGTAGCTACAAGCATGCCGAACGTTCTATTTCTAGTGCAGAATTCAAGACGGACTTCATTAATGCCGGCATCTATGCCCGCTACTGGAAGCGTCTCGGTGTTTCGGCCGGTTTCCAGATGATTAACGCGGAACTTAATGAGAGTGGTGCTCTCTTGCAAGAAATGTCGATGAGCAACCTGAAAGTCTCTATGGCTCCGGTGATGAAGGGTAAGCAGATGCAGTGGATGGTCGGTCTTGACTATACGCTTGCACCCCATGCCTGGTTGGCGATCAACTATGGACAGGCAACCGTCAAGAATACCTACTCGGTCGTGGGTCTCGAGGGTTCCTTGCTGGGAGGCGAATATAGCGTTTCCGACAATTCCTTTGTTCCGGCAACCGAAACCAACCTTCCTGACTACGTAGCTATCGAAAATCGTGAGTCTACCGCAAGTCAAGTTGAACATGAATTCACCCGTAGCGTCCTTCAGGCTACAATCAACGTAGAGTTCTAAGGGAGGCTAACAATGAATAACGATTTGAAGTTTATGGGTTATAAAACAATCCTCCTTTCTTCGCTGCTTGCAGCTTCTGTGGCATTCGCTCAAGAAGAAGTCAAGGATACTACTTCTGTTGAAAGCCGTCAGCTCAGTCTGCTGGAAAAGCTGACAAATTACGAAGCCAACGCCATAGGTTTTGCCATTAACGGTAATGCCAAGGCCGGTTACTTGCACTCTTCGATTTCTTCTGATGCTCTGACGGACGATTCCCAGTTGAGTGAAGCTTCTGCTTATACCCGCATGAATATGGTGTTCTCGGTAAGGCCCAGTTCCGAAAGCGTTGCCAGGTTTGACTTGCGCTTCCACAAGGATTGGCAGAATGCCCACCGCGAAGGCAACAATTCTCCCATTACGACCTGGTGGTCTTACGATGGTTATGGCGTCAATAAGCACATGAAGTTCAATTTGGGCCACATGCGCGTCGCCTACACCCCGTTGACCGTGTACCAGCCGATGCCGGATTTCATCTTTGAACCCACGATTCTTGCCGAACACCGTCAAGAAGTCATGGCCGACAAGAATCTGGATGGATCCAATGGCCGCTTGATGCAGGGTGCTAACGTGGAAGTGACCACGGGAAAGCTCGGTGCTCTGGACGACCTGAAGTTCCATGGAACGTTGGCCCGCATTCGCAACGTGGGTAAGAAAACAGGTCAGGTCTTCTTTGACTTTGACAATTCCGACCGTTACTTGACGGGTATTGCAGGAAGTGTTGACCTGGCTGGCATTACTCTCGGCGTGAATGACGTTTATACGTTCGATCGCGTTCGCAGTTCCCGCACGATCAACATGTTCGTAAATGCTGACACCCTTTATTATGATCGTAACAACGTGTTGAGCTTTGAACTTGGGTTTGATTCCAAGCGTCTGATGCCCGGTAAGTTCCATTTCGGAGCCAATGTTGAATATGCCTTATCCTATTGGAGCTATATCCGTGATGCGTTTGTGCAGACGGAATCGCAGCTCATGGTGGTTGATACGTCGGCTTACGTGAATTCCGAAGGTGAACTGCTTACGGACCGTGGCTATTTCAGCTACAAGACCACTACCGAATCTAATCCGGAAATGAACCAGGTTGCAGCTGCTCATAATAAGGGCGCTTTGTTGGTCGACTTGTTTGCCGACGCGACGATTGGTTCCATCGATTTTGATGCCAAGGCTCATGGGGTCATGGTAGATAAGGATTACCAGGCAGAACAGGCTATGACGCCTGCCGTGCTGAGTAATATCCCGGTCCTTAATAGCGATGCTTCTTTTGCACCTTCTGCCTTGGATGTCTTGTTGTCGGGCGTTCGCTCGGGTTCCTTGGAAAACTTGTACTTTACGATGTACGAATCGGTTCCGCTGAACTCCTCGAATATGATGCTCACCGATCCGTCCAAGTACGAATCTGAGTTCTACCGTCTTTACAACAACTATAAGTACGCCCAGTATTATCGTAACGGCTACAACAATGTTACATTGAAACGTGCCGAGTTGCTTGGAACGACAACGGTGTTGGATCCGTCTACCAATATTGCCTTGCCTTATGGCTATGCAACACCGAACCGCAAGGGTGGCGATATTGACTTGAATGGCAAGTGGAACGATGCCGTGGCCCTTCGCGTCGTGTTTGGTTTCTACAATGCCGACAAGTACGACCCGATGACTGATTCGATTATGTTTGTGACTGGAACTCAGTACATGCGTGCTGGCGGTGGTGTTAACGTGGATGTAGCTCGTTTGGCCAATCTTGCCAAGGATTTCGGTGTCAAGCTGGGTGGTTCCTTTGAAATGACTAAAGAAAAGGAAGGCTTGGAACGTTCTAGCTCCCGTATCATGGCCGGCTTGGATCTCTCCTGGAAGCAGCTTTCCTTGCTCACGGGTTTCCAGATGCTGTCTCTTGATTTCGGTAATCCCTATCTTGGTATTCTGGACAAATCCTCCGAAATGTTGCTCCTGACGGGACTTCGCTACAAGCTTGGTGCCGGTGCCTACGCCACCGTGGAATACGGTCGCATGAAGAATACCATTGACTTCCGCGATATGGCTGCACAGGCCGCTTCGCTTGACATTTCCAAGAACATCATCATGGCTGACGTGACGGTCAATTTCTAAGGGGAATTTTCAAATGAATACAAAAGTAAAATTCGCACTGATCGGAGCTTCCCTGATAATGGGTGCTTGCGCAGATTATTCTGTAGACTCCGATGACATGATGGTCAAGACGTCCAATGCGGGTAATGGTACACGCGATATCGCTTATTATGCCTTGCCCGAAGATTACGACTTGGATGCTTATCTAAAGTTGAATCCGGATGTGAAATATTACCAGATCATCAATAAGCTTCGCAATCAGGATAATAAGCCCCGCCTGGATTCGATGCAGAATGCTGAGACCAAGGTCGAAGCCACTGCTCTGTATAACGCCGACAATGATGCGTTCCTTGCCGATGAGGCTTTGGCGAAAAAGGCTTTCTTGATGGCTGGGTATTCAGAATCCATGTGGGCTGGTTCCGAAGCGCTTAACAAGGAACAGAAGGCTGTCATTCTTCGCTTCAATAAGCAACAGATTGGTGGTGCTCCCAATAGCGCTGACGACAAGGCTTATATTGACAACTTCCAGTATGATCCGGAACTGTACCTGATGCATTACGCCGCCTTTGGTATTCTTGAAGGTCGTGCCTACCGCAGTTGCGCTAAGAATGACATCACGATCCCGGCCGGGTATGCAAATGCCGGTAAGACGGTTGTTTCGAAGGAAGAATCTGACGCCAAGCCTTTGGTGACGATTGTGAATCTGGCGGATACGCTGGGTGCAAGGCCGAGAATGATGGACTACAGCGCCTATTACTTCTGCAAGAACGAATCCGATGGCCGTACTTATCCTATTTGGAATGAGGCTGGTGCGGAACGCCTTGACAGGATTCGTACTGTCAAGGATAGCCTCCTTGCAGAAACCCCTGCTGAAGAGCCTGCTGCTAGCGAACCTTCTGGCGAGGCTGAAAAGTCTGAAACTCCGGCTGCTGAAGCGGAACAACCCGAAGCTTCTGCCGAAGAACCCGCTGCAACTGAACCTGCAGAAGGTGAAACGACTGAACCTGCCGAGGCTGCAAGCGAAGAACCCGCTGCCAGCGAAACTCCTAGCGAAGCTGCTCCCGAAGAAGCTGCTCCTGCAGAACCTTCTAATGAAACTCCTGAAAATTAAGAAAGGGTGACGATATGTTTAAGAAGTTTGTTACTACATTGGGATGCTCGGCCGCGTTACTTTTTGCGGCAGATTTTCAGGTCGGTGCCTATTACCCGAACTGGTTGCAGTATTCCCAGTTTACCCCTGAAGATGTCCGTTATGATTTCTTGACGGATATCCATTACGGGTATTTTGTTCCTAGTGAAGACGGTTCTTCTATTGCCAACGCCGATGAAAACGACAATGCAAACTTTGACGCCTTGGCTTCTCTGGCTAAGCAAAAGAAGGTGAACCTTCAGGTTGTTGTCGGTGGCTCGGGTAACGAAGAAGCCATGAAGGCAGTCGCCATGAGCGAAGAAGCTCGTAGTGCCTTTGCCGAAGCGATTAAGTCTTTTGTCGACGGCAACGGTGTTTCTTCTATCGAAATCGATTGGATGCCGGCTGAAGAAGAGGAATTTGCCGCTCATGGCGCTTTGGTTTCTGCCGTGGCCGATGCCGGCGTAAACGTCTCGGTTTCTGTAATCGGTTCTGTAGATGCCGCTAAGTCCTATTCTAGCGAAGCTCTCGGTAAGGCCGCTAACGTGATGGTCATGCTCACAGACCAGATGAGTGCCGAGGAATCTACTGTGAAGCCGAATTCCGACTTTGCCTTTGCTCAGGAAGTTCTCAAGGCATATGCCGATGCGGGAGTTTCTTCTGCAAAGTTGGTGCCTGTGGTGCCCCTGTACGGTAAAACCTTCTTGAATGCGAAAGGTCTTGGCTCCAGCCACGAAGGCACGGGTAGCGGTAACGAAGGTTACCTGACCTATAAAGAATTGATGACTGTTTTCGATACGCCGGACTACCAGGTGACCTTTGACGAGGCTACCCAGAGTGAAGTGGCCGTGAGCTCTTCGGAAACGATCGTTTTCAACGGAATTCCTTCAATGAAGTCTTTGGCGACTTTTGTCAAGGACAACGATTTTGGCGGAATAGCTTTGTATGATATTGCTGGCGATCACAAGGAACCGATTGTCTCTTTGCTGGTGACGGTCGGCCAGGTGTTGAGACCTGCAATCAAGTACAATGCTAAAAAGAAGTGATATTGCCCACAGAAATATCTGTAAAGTTTTTTTTGCGAGACAAATGTCATTTTTTGAATTATATTATAGCCACATAAACAATAAACCTTAAAAAAGAGAGAGAATTATGAAAAATCTTGCTATTTTTGGCCTCGCTGCCGCTAGCGTCTCCATGGCTGCAGGTTCTCTGTGGAACATGGATGTTGACGCATATCAGGTTCAGGTTCCTGAAGTTGCTACTTGCGTAGCACCTGCTGAAGATGACTATAGCTACTGCTACCAGAACACTGGTGGATGGTGGTTCGCTTACGTCGGTGACGAAAACAAGGGCCAGACCATGTCTTTCGACCCGATTACCACGAACGACGACGGTACCTACAAGCTCATCACTACCAATGAAGAAGATGGTTCCATCATCCCGAACGGCAACCTCATTGAAGGTGTTGGTCTTCAGGTGACGATGTCTGCTGCTGGTGGTGCATCCTCTGATCCGGCTATCGCTGGTATCGGCTTCAACTGGACCAAGGCAGAAACTACTATTGACATTTCTGCACATCCGGGTTACTGCATTGTGTACTCCTGGACCGGTTCTCAGTCTCTCCAGTTGGAACTCGGTTGGGAAGAAGGTGAAAATGGCTCTGTCATGGGCTATGACTCTTGGTTCACCCTTCTGCCGGCTGAAGAAAACTTCGCTTCGCTCGACCTCCCGTGGTCTGTGTTCAAGCAGGATGGCTGGGACAAGACCAACAAGCACACTCTCGACGAAGCTAAGGCAGAGTCTAAGTCTGTTAAGATTCGTTTGAAGAACGCTACCGCCGCTGAAGTTAAGGGTACTCTTACCATTAAGGAATTCGGTTGGACGGGTGAATGCGGCGAAGGTGGAACTAAGGCTATCGGTAGCATCGCCAAGGCTGCCTCTGCCAAGGCTACCCTCTCTGGTCGCACCCTCTCCTTCTCTGGCGTTAAGGCTGCCAAGGCTGAAGTGCTGAACCTCCAGGGTCAGGTTGTTATGAGCGGTTCTACCGCTTCCGCAATGAACCTCGCTAGCCTCGACGCTGGTGTGTACATGGTTCGCGTTGCCGGTGCCAACCTCACTCAGAAGATTCTCCTCAAGTAATTTCTACTTGAAGTAGATTTTTAAAACCCTGTCCTTTGGACAGGGTTTTTTTATATGCGTAAAAGAACACCGAGCTTGTCGAAGTGTACATTGAAAAAAGCTTTGTTTATCTTCGAATCGTCGAGAACAAAGCGTGAACATTTTTTTATGTGCCATAAAGTTCCGCAGTGCAATAATTGCTGTGTTCTAGTTCACATTGGTTCCGTTTGTGTACATGCAAATGGGTTTTTACTTTATTTTTTTGGATTTTTTAATTAAATTGTAGGGTGAGTGTTTGTCAAAATCTCACAAGGATTTTTATGAAAAAGTATATTCTTTCCATGCTCGGTTTGGCCCTGATGGCGGCATGTTCCGATGATGCATCTTCTAATGCAACTAATGTTGTCGACAATCCGGATCAGCCGGGAATTTCCTCTTCTAGTGTCGCCGGCAATCCTGACAATCCGCCTCTTTCAAGTGCAGGCGGTGATGCTCCTCAGCCAGGTCTGAATTCAAGTCAGAGTGTGACCCCGGATCCTAGTGCATCGGCTTACTATGCCACATTCCCGACTGCAAACCAGCAGGCCGTGGAGACAATGTATGCTAACTGGATTGCCAAGTTCTATGTGACTTATGAAGAAGAAGTGACACAACCGGCGTACTTGGGCTCCAGCGGGCGTGCAAAGCTGGAAGGTTCGGCTCGTATCAAGTTCGATACTCCGAAGAATACGGTATCCGAAGGCATCGGTTATGGTTTGCTGATTACCTACTTCATGAAGGACTGGGAAAAGTTCGATAAGCTGTTCAAGTATTACAAGGCCTATCCCGTTAGCGAAGCGGATGGTCTGTATTTCATGAAGTGGATGGTCAAGGGTGATGACATGAACGGCGGCTTCTCTGCTGAAGCAACGGGTGGTTCTGCAACAGATGCTGACTTGGATGTGGTGACGGCTCTATTGCTCGCTTATGCCGAAAAGGGTAACGAAGAATACCTGAACTATGCCAAGGGCATTGCTGGCGCTATTTACAATACCGAAGTCAATGCGACTACGCACTTGTTCATGCCGGGTAACGACGGCAAGCACATGAACGATGGCTATGTTTACAATACTAGCTATTTTTCGCTGGTGGCACTCCGCCTGATGATCAAGTACGATACGGAACGTAGTGCTCAGTGGACCGAAGTTCTCAATGCAACCTACGAATACATGACCAAGGTTCAGGCTGCCGGTAATGGCTTGTGGCCCGATTGGAGCAATGCGGAGGGTGTTCCGACCGATCCGGAAAATGGTTCCTTGACTGGGAAGCTCTGCGATTATTATGGCCTTGAAGGTGTACGCATTCCGCTCCGCATTATGTGGGACTACAATTGGTATGGCGATGACCGTGCCAAGAACCTTGCTACTACTGCCGCAACCTTCGCTTTGAATTCGACCGGTGGCGATATTAATCAGACTTTGATTAAGTACATTTACCAAGGTGAACAGCCGTCCACAACTGGTCTGGGTGGAGCCCATTTCCGTGGAGCCTTCTGTGCTTTATGGACGGTGTCTGCCGAAACTGCAGTCCATACGAACGCTTGTAACGAAACAATCCTGAATATGGCTTACAAGCAGAATAACATCTACTTTGAACCTTCGATGCAGATGTTGTATTCGTTGTTCCTGAATGGGTATTTCGTCAAGTACTGGAATTACTAATAAGGATATAAGACAATGGTGTTGAAAAAAGTATTAATGGGATTGTTGGTAGCAGCCGGGGCTATATGGGCTAGCCCGGTTTCGGAACATGGCCAGTTGTCTCTTAAGGGCTTCGATGTCGTGGATAAGAACGGCTCCAAGTATATCTTGCGAGGGATGAGCTTCTTCTGGGATGACTGGGGTTTTGAAAAGTTCTTTACCGAAGGTGCCGTAAAGACGATTGCCAATGATTGGGGTGGAAACGTGATACGTACCCCGCTCCATGACTTGAACGAATCCCGTGCCAAGTCGATGATTGACTATGCAGCTTCGGCAGGTATCTACATTATTGTGGACTACCATTCCCATTGCGCCCATAAGAATGCTTCTGGAGCCCAGACGTTCTTTGGCAACATTTCTAGCTACGTAAAGCAGAAGAATTACAACCATGTGTTGTACGAATTGTACAACGAACCGCTTTACGCAAATTGCAGTGGCGGAAATGATACCTATGCGGGTGGTTCCCTAACGACATGGAAAGACATTAAGTCTTATGCGGAATCGGTGATACCGAAGATCCGTGCAAACGACCCGAACGGCATTATTATCGTGGGTACCCCGAACTATTCCCAGGGTACCGAAGCGGCTCGCGCTAATCCTATTACGGGCCAGAAGAACATCGCCTACACGCTGCATTTCTATGCATCGACAAGCGGTCATGGTGGCTTGCGCTACAACGTGCTCAAGGGCAAGTGCAATGATTTCCCGATTATCATTACGGAATGGGGTGTTTCTGAATCCACCGGTGACGGCAAGTTCGACAAAAGCATGAACGATACTTGGATGGCTTGGATTGAATCCATTGGAGTCAGCTGGGCGAACTGGTCTATTAGCGACAAGGGTGAAACTTCCGCCGCATTGACTGGTGGTGCAAGCGCCAGTGGTGGCTGGAACGATGGTAATTTGACTGCATCGGGTAAGTATGTCAAGAACCTGATGAAGAATCTGAATGCTGGCAAGGGACTTTCGAGCGTTGGCTTGAGCGAAACCAATGTAGACTGTTCTTTGATAGAAGGGGCTAGCGTACACGAGTTTGTCAGAAACGGTATAGGTGAGTTTGGTTATTCCATTCAGGGCGAAAACTATATGGATTCGTCGAATGTGAAGACTGTTGATGTCGAGAAGGTTGCTCAAAATGGCAAATACTTGGCTACTCAGAATAGCAGTTCGGAATCTTGGGCGAGCTACACGGTGATGGGTGTTCCTGCTTCTGGTTACTATGTGTTCTTTGCCAAGGTGGGTGCTAACAGTGATGGCTACCTGCGCTATAGTGTAGATGACGGTGCCATTGTGGATTCCGTGAAGTACACTTCGACGGGCGGGTTGACTACCTTCAAGGGGTTCTACAATAAGATTGCTTTGCCGGTCGAAGGTTCCGCGAATCTCAAGCTTTCTTGGAAGGGAGACCTTTCTATTGACGCTCTTACGGTCTATGAGGCCGATTCTACGGATAGCCTGGAGTTGAAAATAACGAAGGATTCAAAGATCGTGTCGATTGGCTCTGCAAAGGCTTCTATGAAAGATCAGTTCCACTTTGATGCAACGAATCGTTCTTTCTTGATTCCTGAAGGTTACGAGTCCCTCACGTTGTTCTCTGTGACGGGCAAGAAGATCTATTCTATGGATGTACAGGATCGTGCTTCCTTGAAGCTGAACGCCTCCATTAGAAAGGGGCTGTATATGGCGGTGCTTAAGGGCGCCAAGGGAATGTCTTCTCTGCGGATTAATGTAGTAGAATAGCTTTCCCGGTCATTTGAATAAAGCTTTTATAGGTACCCCCGATTTGATCGGGGGTATTTTAATTGGGGGTATTTTGTATATTCTCCCGGTATGGAAAACGATTCTTTGAATGAAAACATGGTGGCAGATTCTGCCATGACGGATTCCGTCATTGCGGCGCCTGAAATCCAGTTGCCGACTCCGGAACAGTTGGGTATTTCGATTACGTCGGGGCCCCAGGGTGGAATGCATGCGGTAACGGTGGGCGATACCTTTGATTTCCCGGTGACTGTTTCTTGGGCGGTGCAGGGGAGTGCGCTTTTGGTGGTGCCAGCAAGTTCGGCTAATGCAAAGGGGCTTACGCAGGTGGCGATGTCCCAGGAGTCGGCGCGGTCTGTCAAGGACGGCGCCGAGGTGGCCTCCATTACTTTTACCTACAAGATCGTGGCGCAGGATACGGGAAACTTGAATGTTCCAGCCCTGCGGTTTGAAATTCCGACGCAGGTGGGGCGACCACTGGACCTGCGTAGCGAAAGCGTGCCTGTGCGCGTAAATGAGCCTTTTAACCCTCTTCCTATAGGAGTCGGGCTGGTGGTGGCCCTCTGCGTGCTTTTTGCGGGGCTCTGGCGTGTCCGTCGCCGTGCCGCTGTAAGGCAGGCCGTAGCTGTAAAAAATGCTGCAGAAAGCGTCCTGCGCGAAAAAATGCTGGTTCTTAAGCAGCGTGTGAATTCTGCTGATAGCCGTGAATGGCTTCTGGAGCTGGAAAGCGTATGCAAGGAACATGTGGCGGACCGTTTGGGAATCGCCCTGTCTGCTGTCAATCTGGATAATTTAGTGAAAGATGGCAAACTCGAAGGGTGGGAATCTCTTGTGGAGGAATTTGCCCACGCCCGCTATGGTGGCGGTAAACGGGATGGTTTTGAAAATAAGGAAACATGGAAGGCCGCCATGCGCCTGATGAACCTTGATGAGGAATAAGCTGGCCGCGTTGAAAATTTTGCAACGGAACTTTGTAATTGACAACGGTTTGTAAACATTTTCTATCTATATTTGGGTAAATTATGGCTATGCCCGAAGTATTAGACTATTTGGAATACCGCGAGTTCCTGAAGGATTGGTTTGTCGAAACCAAGAAAGGCAGCCCCTTCACCTCGTACCGCTATCTAGGCCAGAAGACCGGCGTAGACCCGGCCTGGCTTGTTCGTGTATTCCAGAAAGAAGGCCATTTGAACGAGGGAACACTCCCTGCGTTTATTCGTCTGTGCGGCCTCGATGACCGTCGTGCCGAATACTTCAAGACTCTATATCGTTTTAACAAGACCAAGGCGAAGCAGACCCTTTCGGAACTGTATTACCGCCTTATGGAACTTCGTTCCATGGAAACCCGTGTGCTTTCTGCACCGGAACTTTCCTATTTCGGCAGCTGGGCCTGTGCGGCCCTCCGCGCCCTGATTGGCATTACCAAGGACACCAGCGATATTGGCAAGTTGGGCAAGAGCCTGAGCCCTGCTATTTCTCAGGACGAAGCCCGTTCCGCTCTTGGCATTTTAAAACAGCTGGGCTTGGTTGTCCCTGACGGTAACGGCGGTTGGAATATTACCGACCAGATTATCAGTACCGGCGGCGAAGTCAAGAGCCAGGCGGTTCGCGATTTCCATAGGCATACCATTGAACTTGCCCAGGAATCCATTGACCGCCATAAACCCGAAGAACGAGACATTTCGTCGGTGGTGTTTACGGCCGATGAATCCGACTTGCCCGAAATCCGTCACCGTATCGAAGAATTCCGTAGAGGTCTGTTGCAGTTTGCCCGCAAGAGCGAACGCGCCGACCGTGTGTATGCTTTAAATATTGCGATGTTCCCCTTGTCTGATAAAGTGGACGATCCCGACACGGGAGCCGCTCCGCAAAACAAGGGGGTGTAATGATTACTCGCAATAAAATTTTCTATTTTTGGGATGTGCTAAGCAATAACCCCGCAAATATGGCGAAGTGCGCCGCATTCTCGATCCTTGCCCTTTCTATGGGGCTTGGCCTTTCGGCTTGTGGCGAGACAAAAACGGCGGGCGGCGGCCCCAGCGGTTCCGAAGCGGGCAACGCCATTACGGCACAGATTTTGACTGCCGACAAGTCTCCGGCTGCGTTGGCCAGGGTTCGCCTTATGGATAGCGAAGGCCTGGATAGCGAAAAGGCTTATTCTGCCGAAACGGATGAGGACGGCAAGGTTGTGATCGAAGATGTTGCTGATGGAGACTACACTCTTGAAGCGAAACTCGATGGTGAAGCTTTGCAGTTGGCGGTGACCGTTTCCGGTGCCAGTGTCGATTTGAAGAAGAGCCGGCTCAAAAAGATGGCTACTGTTTCTGGTAGCGTTGGTGATTCCGCTAATGGAGTCGTCAAGGTTCGCGGTCTGGAACATTCTGCGAAGGTTAAAGACGGAAACTTCACTCTGGATTCGCTTCCTGAAGGCGTGCTCAGCCTGGTGTTTATTTCCGATGCCAAAAATAGCGACACCAGTAGCACCTATCTGAAGGTCTTGGCTGGCGAGAAGACCATGTCCAGTACCTTTGCCGAAGAAAGCCGCGCGCTGTTGCTGGATGACTTCCAGGATTCCAACTACCAGAACCGCTTTATGCCGGCTCGCACTTACGATGGTGGCTGGTGGTATTTTGACTTTGCCGAGAATGTGACTCCTGATTTTGTTATCGGTGAAAACCATCTCTTTACGCTAGCCAACGAAGACGGAAACGTTTCTGCTCATGTTGCGGCCCACTTTGGCGAAACCTTTACGGATTCTGCTGGAGTCGTTCATTGGGCTTGGGCGACCATGGGTGTTGAACTTGGCAAGAGCGACAAGAAACTTTGTAACGATATTTCGTCGGTGGACTCCGTTGCCTTCCGCATTAAGGGTATCGGTTCTGTTGTCTTTAACATTATCGATTCCAATTTGGAACCGGATCATCAGAAGTTGATTCAGTCCGAGTACGGTCTCGAAGATGATTGGGTGCGCGTGAGTGTGCCGCTGCCAGCCGACAAGGATGCCTTCAAGTGCGTCAACCAGTTGGCTTGGGATTTCAAGACCATCGACGGTTATGCAGAAGTGTGGCTGGACGATGTCGAACTTATCGGTGGCGATCGTCTCTCCATTTGGGAGAAATAGTGGTCGTCCATTCGGTAAAGACAAATCAAGAAGACATCTACAAGAATTTGGAAGCCGTGGTGCGCAAGTACGCTGCCACGACTTTTTTGCGCCCGGTGGCAGATCACACTCGGGATGCCTTTGAGCAAGCCTGCGAGTTCGTTCGTGCTTTTTATGGAACGGCTTCTGCGGAATGCGCCGAGGTTGTTCTGGACTCCGGCTGTGGTACGGGTGAAAGCTCCATCCACTTGGCCCGCAAGTTCCCGAATGTTCCCGTGATCGGGGTGGACAAGTCGGCGGAGCGATTGACCAAGGCGGGTAATGAACACCAGCTAAAGCATGCCGTGGCGGGGAGCATGGAACTTCCGACGAATGTATTCTGGGTTCGCGCCGAGTTGCTGGATTTTTGGCGTCTTGCGCTGGAAAAGGTGAATGCGGGAGAGTGGAAAATTTTGCACCATGCGCTCTACTACCCGAACCCATGGCCCAAAGAAAGCGAAGCCACCCGGCGCTTTCACTTGCATCCGATTTTCCCGACGCTGTTGCGCCTGAGTCCGGTGACGGAACTCCGTACCAATTGGGGAATCTACGCCCGCGAATTTAAAGAAGCCGCCCGCATTGCAGGCGACTTGCTTTCGCTAAATCTTGATGTCGAATATGGGACCTTTAGCCCTGAGAATCCGGAGACTGCCTTTGAAAGAAAGTATCGAGCCGCCGGTCAGGAACTGTTCAAGGTGACTACATTCGGTCATTCATCCAGGTGAGGAATGCGCGGTTCTTGCGGGTGAACTTCACTTCGATCTGGGCGCCCTCTTTCACGATAAATTCAGAAAGCCCGTACTTGCTGTTGGGATTGCCCCAGTCGTAGGTGTAACCCAGGCGAGTCCAGGGGTGGCCACCGTCCCTGCTGTAAATGGTGGCGCTGGTCTTATCGAACCAGTTCTTGAACCACATGGCGTTTGCGGTGGTGTCTTCTTCCAAGGTGTTGGTGAAGGTGGTATTCATCATGCCGCTGTTGATTTCGGGGAAGAATGCCGGGCGGAACACATCGGTCACGTTGGCCCAGAACACGGTAAAGTACCTGTTGTCTGTTTCGGGGGACATGCCGATGAGCTGTTTAAGGCGCATGTCCCAGTTTTCCACCGTGGCGTGATTTTCACGGAACCATTTCAGGAATTCCTTGTCGGTGAACGCCCAGATGACCTTGTCGGTATGCGTTATGGTTTGGCCGTCCTTGAATGCATCAGGGTTGTTGTGCCATGTGACCAAGACGACCTGCGAATTGTCTCCGCTGAGCTGCGCCATGTCGGAGCTTCCGTCAATGGATACTAGCGGGTAAATGTCGTCGGCAGTCAGGTTCTTTGCGCTCTTGACGGCTGCGGCATACTGTTCGCGGTAAAGGGAGTCGCGGTCCATGAAGGTGACTGTGCTGCCCTTGGTGTCGATGACTTCGCAGTAGGGAATGTTGGGGTAGCCGGCGGCTACTTCGTTCTTTTCGAAGAATTCGCTCAGGAGGTCGTCGTTATGGGAGAACAGGTTGTCGTTTTCCAGGAACGAGATGACGATCTTGCAGAATCCCTTGTCCGGAATTTTCACGGCGTAGGGGAAGGGTTTCTTGCCATTGTCCGTAGTGTCGAGCTTGAGCTTGGTTTCGTCAATGCCGCAGGCGTATTCGTAACTGTAAAGCGGTGCGATGCCCGGCTTCATTTCGCTGATGAACAGGTTGTCCTGTTCGTGACTCCAGTTCGGCTTTACTACAATCTTCTGGGTGCCGAGAGTCATGTACTGGGGCATCACGTCTTCGCAGTAGAAGGCGGTCTGGCGGAATACGCCGATAATACCCGTCTTGTTGCGGTACACGTCGGGGTCGCTGGGTTTAAGTCCTTTAGAGCAGCCGGTAACCAGGGCCGCTACCGAAAGAGAAATAGCAAGAAATGTTTTCTTCTTCATAACGCGGGGAAATATAACTTTTTGTTTTGAGCCGATATGAATGGCGTGCCGTTTGGGGGTGGTTCGAAAATAGGTGTTGATAGATTGTTGATAATTTGGAACGACAGCTGGGGAAAGCCTAAAAATGTGAGTAAAACTTGCTTACGGAGGTGCCTAACCCCTTGATTTATCTAGGAATTTTTCTAATTTTGAGACTCAAAAATTTGACTTTTAATAAAGGTTACTACAATGAAAAGAACATTCCAGCCTCATAATCGTAAGCGCGCCAACAAGCATGGTTTCCGCACCCGTATGGAAGACCGTTGGGGTCGTGCTGTTCTGAGCCGTCGTCGCGCCAAGGGTCGCAAGCGCCTCACCGTGAGCGACACCATCTACAAGAAGTAGGATTGGCTCATAGCCTCGTTGCGCTCCTATAGGCTGCCTAACCAGCCAGCTTATCGGCAAGTAGCCGTCCATGGGAAATTTATCCGCACGCCATCTTTCACGATGCGTTGGATTGAAAGCCCGGACGGTTTTTGTCGTTTTTGCTTTTTGGCAAAAAAGAAGAACGGTAACGCTGTTTACCGCAACAAGTGCCGTAGGATTCTGCGGCCCCTGTTTTTTGAAAGGGTTCCCCATATTGCCAAGCCCGTCTGGGCGATGATCATTGTGAGCGACAATTCCGAAGTCATGTCTTCGGAACGCATGCGCGAATCGGCGCTCAAGGTGTTCAAGAAGATGGAATGGACCGATGGCTTGGACGCACAAGGTTAACGAGGCTTTGAAGGGCGCATTGATTGTGCCTATCCGGCTATACCAGATCATTCACCCCTTCTTTTTTCATGGGGTGTGCAGGTTCCAGCCGACATGCTCGCAATACGCGATAGAAGCAATCAAGGTGCATGGCGTGTTCAAAGGTTTCTATCTTGCGGTTTTTAGAATTTTAAGGTGCAACCCGTTTTGCAAGGGCGGCTATGACCCGGTCCCGCCCAAAAAGGAAAAGAGATGAACAAGAATACTCTTATCGGATCAGTCCTTATCGCAGCCATCATGATTTGGTGGTTCTCCATGACCAGCGCGAACAACGAAGCTGCCGAAAAGGCAAAGCTCGCCAAGCAGGCTGCCGCGAAGGAAGCCGCCGCCCAGGTCGCCGATTCCGCCGAAGCTCCTTCTGCAAACGGACTCGTGCTCCCCGGCTCTACTGCCGAAGTCAAGGCCGCGCCGGTTCTCGGTGCCGCCACTGAAAGCGCCCCGGCAAACGATTCTGCCAAGGTTGCTGCAAGCGATAGCGCTGCAACGGATTCCGCCGTTGCCCCGAATGTCATTGCCCCGCGCACGGTCACTGTCGAAACCGACAAGTTCATCATGACCCTTAGCAACAAGGGCGGTAAGGTTCAGAGCGTTATCGTGAAGGCCCTGCCGGATTCTGCAAACCATTTCCCCGAACTCATTCAAGATACGACTCTCGGCGCTCTCGACTTGAACCTCGGCGGTGCTGATCTTTCTAATGTCATGTTTGATGTTGAAGCTCCGGAATGGATCAATGTTGAAAACGATACCACTATTCAGTTTGTCTTTACCGATGCCAACGGCAACCAGCTCGTGCGTAGCTACGGCTTCACCAAGGCCGGCGTTGCTGTCCGTCAGGTGAACAAGTTCAAGGGTTTCCGTGTCGACAAGTATGAGCTCTCCTGGAAGGGCGGCATGAAGGAAACCGAAGAATTCCCGAAGGGCAAGAGCTTTGGCGGTACCAGCTACTTCTTTAGCGAAGTGATTTTCAAGAACAACGAAATCACCGAACGCGAAACATTCACCGACGCCATGACCTTCGACAACGCCAATTACTACTGGGTCGGCATGCGCCGCAAGTACGTGGCCATGTCGGTGCAGTTCGATGCTCCGGTGCCTGCACAAGTCAAGGCCAAGCACATTAACTTGGCTACCGAAGGTAACCCGGATCCGGGTACCTACAGCCTCAGCATTGCAGACGCCGTGCGCGGTGATTCTATCGCTTACAACTTCATGGTGCTCCCGCTGGAATGGGGCGAAGTTGAAGCACTCGGCCAGGGCTACGAAAAGATCATCGTGACCGGATCCAAGTGGTTCCCCGGTTCCAGCGTCTGGTTTGTGTGGATTTGCGCCATGCTCCTTAAGCTGCTCAAGTTCTTCTACTCGATCATTCCGAACTACGGTGTCGCCATTATTCTCGTGACCTTCATTGTTCGCGGCATTACGACTCCGTTCACGATTAAGCAGCTCAAGTCGACCTCTGCCATGAGCAAGCTCAAACCGCAGCTCGACGAAATCAACGTGAAGTACCGTAGCGATCCGCAAAAGAAGCAGGCCGCCATCATGGAACTCTACGCCAAGAACGGCGTGAACCCGCTGGCCAGCTGCACCGGTGGCTGCCTCCCGATGATTATCCAGATGCCGATCTTCATGGGCCTCTTCTTCGTGCTCGGTCGCGCCGTTGAACTCCGCGGCATGCCGGCCTTCCTCTGGATTACCGACCTTAGCCGTAGCGACGTGATTTTCCACGGCTTCAGCATTCCGTTCCTCATGCCCGATGGCTTTGCTCTCCTCCCCTGGATCATGGTGGTGACTACCTACTTCCAGACCAAGGTGACCATGAGCGGCAACGGTGCCATGGACCCTGCCCAGCAGAAGATGATGGTGTGGATGATGCCTGCCATGATGTTCCTCTTCAGCGCGGTGATGCCCTCCGGCCTTGTGCTCTACTGGATTGTGTCTAACTTCTGGAGCATCATTCAGTACAAGATTATCCGCCGCGATAACGGCTCTACGCCCAAGACCATCAACGGCAAGAAGGTGCAAGACGCCGAAATCGTGAAGTAACGCGCTAACGCCATTACGGCGAATGCCGGATCTAGAATTTAAGTCCCCGACTCTCGTGAGCCGGGGATTTCTTGTGTTGGCTTAGTGTTAATTTTCTGTTTATAGTTTGTTTAGTTGTTTTACGTGCAAAAACAGACATTATTTCCTGCATAATGTTTGTAAATAAATATTGTATTTATTTTGTAAACTTCCTGTAATAAACTACATTTATTTACAAATGTATACAGAGGGTGTCTTATGAAAAAGATTCCGGGAGCATGTTGGATTATTTCAGCCATCTTGATGGTCTTGTCTGCGGCATCGTTTGCTGCAGAATCAAATGAGGTCATCCTACAGTTGGATAATGTGACGGATGGCTATTATATCAATTTGCCATCCTTTGGAACGCAAACATTAAATGTTTCCGCTGGAGTGACCACGTTTAGTGTTTATGATGATGGTGGCAAGGATGATGAATACTCAAGTGGTGTGATAGGTTGCCTTGTTATAAATGCTCCTGCAAAGAAGTTGCTGAAGTTAACGGGAGCAATGGACGCTAATCAAGATTATGCCTATTTGGCTGTATATGAAGGCAATAGTACGAGCAGCTCTTATTCTTTTTATGAAACCGGATACTTTTCTGATATAACCCAGGCTGACAGCTACGACATTGGTGCTGTTTCTGTTATGACGATTTGTTTTGAATCGACTGATGATGCTTATGGTAGTTACGGTCTGGATTTGATGGTTACGGTAATAAATGGTAATGCAGTAGAGGTTAAGACGGCCACGGGTGGAAAAATTGAGGTTGGCAGTGGTGTTGCTGTAAATGGTTCGACTGTGACTGTGACCGCGACTCCAAGTGCTGGTTATGTTTTTGCGGGTTTGAATATTACTGATTTAGAAGATGGGACTGTAGCGGCAACGGCAACTGTCGTTGGCAATAAGGCGACATTCACCATGCCGAACAAGGACGTTAATGTAGAACCGGTCTTTAGTGCGGTGACTTATGGTAGTAATGGATGTCTTTCTGGTGATGTATATTTCCATTTAGACTGTGACGATTCCGGAAGTAATCCTGCATGTGAGTTGTCTCAAATTAGTACGGATTCTCCTTCTTCGGATGATTACCACTGCTGGTATCGAACGGATGGCACCAATAGTGAAGGAGTATGGGTTGCGTTGAAAGCTTATTCGAATGTAGAACTGTCGCTGGCTTCGAATTTGGATCTGGGTGGCTATGACGGTTCTGTTTGCCGAATGACTTTTCGTCCTATAAGTATAGCTTCGCTTGAAGGAAATGGTAAGATCATTGATGGGCTCTGTTTTGTAACGTCAGGTAATGCGGGTTTTGTGTCCGAATTAAATGGTTATAATCGGTCGTATTCTAATGTGGTTTTTACAAATGCGTATGTTGAAGGTGCCAAGGCGGGAGTTTTGGCTCCTGCTTCGTCGCAAGGAGTCGATGTTTCCAAAGTGACTGTTGATGGGGCTACGGTTATTGGAGATGATGCGGGAGGTGTTGTTGGCGATTTTTATGGATTTCAGGCTAACTATGCATCGGTATCGGAAATCATTGTTAAGAATATTTCTGTAATAGCAAGTAGTGCAGGTGGTGCTTTAGCTGCATGTGGAGATGTTGTATTTAATGGAAACTCGTTTGAATTTTCAAATAATACGATTCAGGCAGCGTCCACTGCGACGGGAATTGTGAATTTGGGTGGCGTGATGGGCTCGTATGGTAATGACAATAGTAGTAGGATATCGACTTTTTCTCTTACAGGAACAACGATTAAAAATGAATCAAGTGCTTCGCTTGCCAATATGGGTGGCCTATTTGGTTATTTCCCTGATATAGGGGCGTATCTTATGGGGTCTGCCGTTCTTAATATATCGGAATCAAGCTTTGAAGGAACGATTTCGGGTGGCCATAATGTTGGAGGCTTGATAGGAAAGGCTGCTGTCTCGAGCTCCAATTTGAATATATCAAATACTTATTCAGTGGGAGATCTTATTGGCTCAGGCGAGGTGAATCGTGATACGCTGGGGTATATCGTTGGCAATGTATATTATAATGGATCCCCTGTTACTGTAAGAGGAACGATAACGAATAATTATCATTTTGGTTCCGACGCCGTAAAACTTGGTATCGGAAGTTATACCGAAAGTAATTGGCTTAAGGGTTCTGACTATGTTTATGGCAATGTGCGTAATGCGGGAAGCAATTTTACTGCAAACGGAGAACTTAGCTTATATACTTATACAACTGGTTGCGGGGGAGTCTCGTACATTGATTTCTTCGCTCCAGGAAGCTTTGTGGATTTGTATGAACCCCAAAATCCTGTTAGGAACGGTATTGCTGCTGATGATGATATGAAATCTGACAAGTTTGCGGCCTTGTTGAATAAGAATACCGAGTACGAATATACTTGGTCTAGAGTAACGGGAAAAAATGGTGGTTTGCCTATATTGTCTGGAACAAATAACAACTATGTTATTTTAGTGTATTTGGATAATGGTTTGAACTTTTCAACGACAGAATTGTCAACGTATGGCTTTCGTGAATATCATTATGAATACTGTGCTGATGGCGGAAATAATGGATGGCCGACGTATGCAATGGTTGGTTTTACAAATGAAAATGGTCAACTCAGTAAGGGCTTTGTTGATAGTGTAAATGCAGTCATTGAGGGAATGGCAAATGACGAGCATAATCCACGCTTTTTGAGTTTGGTGGATGCTGATAATCCTCGGTCACGTATAAAGCTTTCTGTTGAAAGTGCTTTTGGCAGAGGTGATAATTTGAAGCTCAAAACCGCCTTTAAATTCAATGTGGTTTATCAATATTGCGATGATGATCCTAGTGTTGCTGCAACTACTTGTGAAAATATTGAAGATGTCAATGATAAAACCTTTATATTTATGTCTCCGAGAGTAAATTATTTTATGACGGATTTTTCTCTTGAGAATACAATCGTCCCGATGCTTTCTATTTTGAATGATCCCGTTGAATTGCAATATAATGTTGAATATCAGGATGCTAGTGGCAATTCAGTCAATGTTGGCCATACCAATGATGGTTTATCAGGCTTTCGCTTGGCATCTAGCATTATTGACGACAGTTACAGTAATGTTGCTGATGTAAAGAATATTGTTCTGAAATATTGGCCGAATGGACAGCCCGGTAGTCAGTCAATAATCGTTAAGAATCCGAGTGCTGCAAAATTCTATGTTACGATGGCTAGTGATGCTGTAGACGGTGCGACGCATGAGGTTGTAAGTAAAGTATCGACTATAAATGGAAATGGTGTTGCGGATGAAGTATCTGTGCCGTATTCTAGGTATCTTAAGGCGACGGATTTTGTTTGCAAGACTGGTTATGCTTGCGATACTTATGCTGTTTCGTTCAGCGTAACAGAGCGAACTTCCTGTACAGATGCGCAACCTAGTGTAATACCTCCCAATTATGTTGAAAATAATAATTTTGCTACGGTAGACGAAATCCTTTCGAGCGTTGATGGTGGATGTATAAAGGCAACCTGGGTTGTTGAAGGGTTGCAGCCTGGCGCTGAAGTCGATTTGGTGAATGTGCTGCTGGCTGATTTGACAAAAAATAAAGCTGCAAATCCTTTTGATGAAATGGAAATTGCCGTTACGCCGAAATTTGAACTTATTACCTATAACGTGACCTTTGATATCGGGGGTACGGAGCAAATTACAGATGGCAGTATCCCTGATATCCAGGATTATGAAATTTACGTTGAAGATAATTTAAATGCTCCGATATCCTATAATTTAGAAGCGCAAACAAAGGCTTTGCCGATGCTTTATGCGGTAACTCAGAATTATAGCGATGCAAATACTACAGCGGGAAAAATGTATTCATCCGTATGGACGACTAAATCTGACAAAGCTCGCTGTGTTTTGGGAAAAGGTGATTGTGCTGATTATGCATCTTCTTACAATCAGTTTAGTGCTAGCTTGCTTGAAAGTGTGGGCGATGACATTAAACAGGTTGAAGGAGAAGATCCGGCTTTGGAATTGTACCCTGTATGGGCGGCTGGTTCCGCAAATCCTGTGAGCCATGTGGTTGTAGATTGCGATGGAGACCTGGCTTGTAAAGATGGTGATGTGTTTACGTTGGTGCTGACTCAGATCGTTTCAATGGGAGGTAAAGAGTATGTATTTGAACATCGCAGCGCGCGTGGTGCAGATGACTTGGGCGGACCTTCCATCCCTCTTCCGCAAGGTGCTGGTGGTGAATTTAAATTTGCGATTTCCGCTCATGTTAAAGCGGGTTATAGTATAGATAATGATGGTTATTATTTTGAAGACAACAACTCGAAATCGTACGATAAAGAACCGTTTGTTTATAAATCCCCTTCGCAGGACCCTGTTAAAATTTATTATAAGGGCTGGAGTTATTCTTTGAACGAATACACTGTGAACTTTGATTTGCAATCGCTAACATATGCGGTTCTCGGTAAGAACTGGAACGCTTCCAAAGAAAATATGGATGTATCTTCAGACCATCATGAGCTTTCGCGAGTGTATGTGATGGATGATGCAAATCCTCTGTCGCCGGATTTTGGTAAGGCTGATTGGACCCCTGTGTTAGATGAGAACGATCCGAATTATTTCGTCGATAACGAATTGACATCAGATTTGTTGTCTCATGTGAATCCTTTGACTTCTGAATTTACGTTGTATCCAAAGGTTACTGGGCGCCCCCTTGGAACGGGAAAAATTGTTGTAAAGGAGTATGATGAATATGGAAACCTCTTGCCTGATGCATCCAGTTATCATGGAAATGTAGTTCTTAAACAAAAAGTCAGTGACGAAGAAGACGCCCAGACTTTTAAACAGACGTCTAGTGCGTGTGATATTGATTTGATTGACACGGATGGAAATGTAACAGGATCTGAAAATGTTCATTGCCTTTATATTCCAAACGTGGACGATACATTGACATTTGAGGTTTCTTTTGAGCCGAAGAAAGGTTATGCCATAAAGTCGATTGATGCAGCATTCTTGTGGCAGGATCCGACTGGCGGGGATCCGGAGGAAAAGGCTGGTTTTGGCTTTAAGGCGACGGATACGGACACGACATTGGTCATTAACCCGAGTACAATGGCTAGGCCGGGCATGTATATCAATGTTATGTATATCTCTAAGGCGTATCGCTTGGCGTTTAACGAAAACGTGGGCAGTTCAGAAGCCAAGGCGTTTGTCGGTACACAGGGCGGCTTGATTCACGATTGGCATGTGGATGAGCTTTCTGTTGATAGCGATGGCAACTGGGAACCCTACATAACTTACTTTGACACAGATGACAACAAAACCTTCCCAAAGATATATTATCGTGTGGGTTATTGCTCTGACGGCTATACGTTTGACCCTGACGATGCTACGAATGGCGTCTATACGGAGCTGGATAATGACTTTATAAAGAAATACAATGAACTGGGTAAGACCGGAGAAATCGTTCTGTATGCTCATTGGAAAAGTTGCGATAACAAGTACTATACGGTGACTTCGCCTGACTTGAAGTATGGAACGATGTCTTTGCTGCGCCATTCTGATTCCTACTATTTGAATATGAATAGTGAACGTGAATATCCGATTACTGCAGGGGGCTTGAAGATCCCGTATGTCAAGAATGCGAACAATGAAGCCTTGGACGTATTCTTTGACGAATTTAGGTTTGAAGGAAAAGGCGATTATGACCAGCTTTATTTTGGAAAACTGGATTTCCTGTACTATCGTGCTAAAGGCTCTGATTCCTGGGTTAGCGTAGAGAAAGATTCTGACGAAAAAATCGAAAAATATGGTTTGAATAATGCTTCCGTTTATGACTACTTCGAGGTGAATGCGGACATGGAAGTGAGTGTCCGCTTTGGCAAGCACTTCCTTGCAAATGCTTCGAATGACGAAGTCTTCTTTGGCCCTAATTGGGTTTGGGACGGCCTCTATGGAATTGGAGATGTCGTTGACGATAAAGCCTTCTCTGCAGTTCCAGATGTTGGACGTGCTGGTGCTTGCGTGGTTGGCTGGGGCGAACCGATAAAAGATGCTGATTATTTAGTTTTGTTCGATGATATCGATGCTATGATTGATGCTTCCGCTTTCTATGCAATATGGAACGACACTAAACTTGGTGGAACTGTGGGTGCGCATCTTTCGTTTAATCCGATGGATCCTAACTTGTTGCAGCAAATTGGCTGTGATACGACGACGTACACGATAATATCTACCCTGAAACAGGATGAGCCGATGCTGATTCTGACGCAGACGGTTGGCGATTCTGTATTTAGTCACTGGGTGGGAGAATCGGGACTCAAGGTTCCTGCATATCTGAAAAATATGAAGTTCAGTGCTGACGTTGAGCATTTTGACAATTACGCTGCCAAGGCAATCTATGTGATGGATACTCAAGGCAATGTTCTCGATACGGTTGCTCCTGGTGAACCTTTTGAAATTAAGGGTAATACGGTCATTAAGGTTGATTTGGGTAAAGGCGATGGTTCCTCTATTCATGTTTCTCTCAATGAAAATTCGGATGACCCAATCTACTTTGGCAATGACTGGACCGATGAAATTTCTTACGAAGGCGGCGATTCTGTGGTGCTTCCGACAATCGTCTACAATGCAGAAAAGTGCCTTGCCGGTTGGGCTATCGATCCGACCTCTGAAGAGTTGCTCAAGGTACTCGATAAGGACTTGTTTGACGAGTTGCAGGCAAAGAGCCGGGCGACTGGCGTTGCTCTCCCGGATTTGCTGTATGCCAAGTGGACCACGAATCTTGACAGCTGCGCCGGAGACTTTATGAAACTGGCTGTGGAACAGGAAAATGGAAGCGTCTGGTTTGCTGAAAGCGATAAGGACAAGACCGTCGAACGTCGCTTTACCGAAGATGGCACCATGTTCGTTCCTATGGAATTGAACGGCCGCAACTTTAGGGTGCGGGCAATGGGTGCGGATACCTCTGTTTATGTTTTGGATTCCTTGGTGGTGCTGCGTGATGGCAAAACCGATACGGTGCTCCACGAAGGCGACTACATGCCGGAGATTTTGGACAATGTGACGCTCAAGGCTTACTTTGGCTGGAAAAACAAGACGGATGTCGCATTCGTGAAAAAGCACTTGACGCCTAGCGGCAGCATGTTCCAGTTGAGCTTTACGGCAAGTAACTTTGAAGTAAGACGCCGTGTTTCTGCCAGAGTGAAGGTTCTTGATGAAGTCAGCGGTTCGGTGGTGATTAATACCGCATTAGGCGATTCTATCGAGATGGGCTTCAAGAAAGACTTCGTTTTCCGTATGGACAAGCCGGGTGATTACAAGTTGATTTTGACGCTTAAGGATAAAACGGATTCCATTGTGGAGTATAAAGAACGATTCTCTGTAAGCCCTGTAATTTCTTCCATTGCGGTGGATAGCTGGCAGATGCTGTCGCTTTCGGCGGTGGATATGTCTTCGATTACGTGGGATGGTGATCAGATATTCTACTGGTGGGATGAACATGGTACGGGTGAATTCTGGCAGTATAGACAATTGACCAAGGACGATTCGCTGGTTGGCACTCGCGGCGTGTGGTATAATTCGCTGGAGGGGCGCCCGCTTCCGTTGAATTTCGATGTCAAGGACGAAGGTGAAGACTTTGTCTGGAAAATGGACCGCGTAAACTCGGGTTGGAACATGGTTGCAAATCCTCATGGCTGGTCTGTGAACCTGTTCGCAAACAACCCGGATGCAATCAAGGACGTAGACGAAGAATCTGAAATTATATTCTGGAGCTGGAATGCTGAGACTGGTGGATATGATCCGGTGCTTAAGGATATTGGCCCGTACGAAGCTGTGTGGGCTCAGGTTTCCAAGAAAACCAAATGGAAGGTATCTGCGGCGCCGGTGTTCAATACTACAACCAAGGCTGCAGAAAAGGCTAGAACTCTTGCGCGGGCTAAGACTAAAGAACGCTGGACCTTGCAGGCAAAGCTGGCTGACAAGAATGGCAAGCAGGACTATTGGAACGTTCTGGGTGCCGGCTTGAATCCGGTCGCTGCTGACAAACCGCCTGAAGGCATGGGTGACCATGTGAACTTGATGATCGTCGAAGGTAAGCGCGCCTTGGCGAAGTCCATTAAGGAAGCTTCCGACGAAATGGAATGGACCATTGCCCTGTCGGCATCTAGCGACCGCATTGGTTACCTGACCCTTGACGGTATCGATGGCGTGAAGGCTTATGGCTACCGCGTGTTCGTGACGGTAGACGGCAACACCACCGAAATGCAGGATGGCGTTCCGCTGACGGTTTATCTGAAGTCTGCGGCAAAGACTGCGACGGTGCGGGTAGCGCCTTCTGCAAAGGTTGTTGCGGAGAATACGCTTAAGGGCCTGCGCATGGCAAGGCTCGGAAACCGCTTGCAGGTGTCTTTCGATGCTTCCGGCCTTGCCGGCACCAATGCCCGTGTCGATATTCTGGACATGAAGGGTCACGTGATGTCTACGGTCACCGCCAAGACGCTGGAAGGTTCCAACGCATTGGTGCTGGACGCTCCGCAGTCCGGCCTGTACATGCTCCGCGTCCGCGCAGGCTCCGAACAGCAGGTCAAGAAAGTGCTGGTGCGGTAAACGGCTTCAGCAAATTATGGAATTAAGCCATAAAAAAATCCCTGTTTTCAGGGATTTTTTGTTGAAAAGGTGTATTATAATTCTATCAGGATGCCTGCTTGTACGTAGGCGTAACCTTTGCCTTCGTGGTCGAGGAACTGGTAGCCGCCCATCAGCATGATGGACGAGTAATCGCCATTCTTGATATCGAAACCGCCACCGGCTCGCCAGAACATCTGGTGGTTAGAGCCGAACAGGTATCCCCAATCGCCCGTAGCCACGGGGAGTGTGCGGCTGCCGATCGGCAAGCGAATCCAGACGCTGCCCGAAACGGGAATCAGGCTCACGTTGTCAATTTCCTGGTAGCCCGTGCCGATGCCGAAAAAGAGCATCTGGTCAATAGGATACCACAAGTGACTGTAAACGTTCAGGTTGAATGTTCCGATGTCGCTTACGTGGTTTACCACGCCGCCCTGCACATCCATGGTGAATGCGTTTGCCGGCACTGCGGCAAGTGCTAAGGCGGACAGAATGGCAGAGAAGATCTTTTTCATATCACGAACTAAAATATAAAACTTATTCGTCACTGCGGGCTTCGCGGGCCCAGCCACCGCTCTTTTCGGGCTTGAAGGCCATGAAGAAACCTTTAAGCATGGCGTAGTTCATCGAAAGGAAGTAGTAGCCGCTGGGTACAATCTTGAGCATGGCCACCAGCAGTGAAAGCACCATGACGCCAAAGAAAATTTGGTAGAAGAGTCCGCTGGTGAGTAGGCAGGCGTTGGCCGCGAACAAGAGAATCAAGATGTGCGGAGAGAACCAGCGCAAAATCTTGTGGGAGAAGAACAGGTAAGCAAGCAACGGGTGCAGTGGATTCAACAGAGGCAGGTAAGAGAACAGGAAGTTGAAATTCGCACGGCCGATACGCACCTTGCGGCGGAATTCACCGCTAGATTCCTTGGAAGTCTGTTCGGTACCGATAGCGCTTGTAACGAAGGTGCAGTAATAGCCCTTTTCAAGAACCTTGGTGGTTACGAAGAAGTCGTCCATGACGCTCTTCTTGACCGGCAGTTCCGTGTACAGTTCGCGACGGATGGCATAGAGGGCACCGTTGCCGCCAATGAGCATGTCCAGCACCCCTTCGAATTTCTTGATTTCGGATTCCAGATCCCAGTAAGAACTTTCGCCGCGACCCAGGGTAGAGCCACTCTTGTCAGACAGAATCAGGTGACCGCAGGCGCAACCGATTTTCTTGTCTTGGAAGGGAATCACCAGCTTGCGCACCACGTTGGGGAAGAACATGGTGTTGGCATCGCAGAACAAAAGAATTTCGTTTTTCGCAATCTTGTTCAGGCGGTTCAGCATGGCGGCCTTGCCGGCGTTCTTCGGGGCCTTTACCAGCGTGATTCCCTGGGATTCGTAGCGGGACACGATTTCTGCGGTCTTGTCGGCAGAGCCGTCGTCGCCAATCAAGACTTCCAGCTTGTCCTTGGGGTAATCGAGTTCTAGAATATTCTGAATCTTGCGTTCAATGACGGCCTCTTCGTTGTAGGCCGAAATCAGGATCGATACCGTCGGGAGTTCGAAGTTGCCTTGCTTTTGCGACTTGCGACGCTTAAAGATTTCGCTTACGAAAGGGAGCGTCATGGGGAACAGCAGGTAGCAATGCACCAGCAAAAAAATCATCACCCAAAAGACGATTTGGGCGTAAAAAAGGAATTGTTCGTTCATCGGGATATCCACTCCTTTTCTTTTTCAAGGAATTGATACAGCATGTATCGCAGTTCTTGCGGCGACATGGAATCGGTAACCGTAAGAATGCTCATTCCCTTGGGAGCCACAAGCACAAAGGCGGGGAGTGCGTGCAATTCCCATACATCAAAATAGCAGCGCTGCACCGTATTCTTTTGACCGTCGCACATGATGGTGTCTTGAGAATCGGCGTCGAGCTTGACCGCATAAAAACGGGTGTTCAGTAAAGAGGCAACTGTCGGGTCGCTATAGACGTTTGCGTCCATAATGCGGCACGGCACGCACCAGTCAGCATAAAGGTCCACAAAAATAAGTTTCGGGCCTTTCTGTGCCTTTTCGAGAGCGTCCTTGTAGCTCATCCAATGGACGGTAGACTTGCGCGGTTCCTTTTGGGCGGGGACCGTAGAAGCCGCGGGCGCCGCAAACGATACCGAGCATAAACCCAGGACCAGGAACAACAACGTCGCCTTCGACGACATCAGATTTGCAAAAGCTTTTATCAACGTACACCTCCTTTATGCGCGGGCATTTGAGGCATTACCTTTCGACTGGGCGAGACATTTACAGGAGGCTTTTTTGCTGCAGAGGTGTCTGCGTTAACGGCTGTTTCGGGCGGAGGTGCCAACAGCGAATCGAGACGGGCATTAACGGCTTTTTGGAAAGGCACCCACTGGCGTTCGTCATTTAAGATGTCGTCTGTCTTTGCAAGGAATTTTTCGCGGGTGTAGCCCGCCGCCTTCAAGGCGTCTTGGCGCACCAGGCGACCCATTGGCGAATCCTTGCCATAGGTCATGTCGATAACGCGCAATTCTACAAACAGGTCTACGAACTTCTGGTCGACTGAGGCTTCGCGTGCGCAGCCGACTAGAAGAACAAAAAGAACGCAAAGGAGATGCCGGGGCAAGCCCGGCATGATATGATTAGGGGCTTTGCACCCGTTACTGTTCCTTTTCTTCCAAAGCATTTTCGAAAAGGCCTTCGACGTATTCGGCTTTGCTAAACGGAACCAGCTGGTCGATGCGTTCGCCCATGCCGATCCAGCGGATAGGAATCTGCAGCGAGCTTGCAATCGAAAGCACTGCGCCGCCACGGGCCGTTCCGTCGAGCTTGGTCACGATCAGGCCGGTGAGCGGGAAACTCTGGTTGAAAATCTTCGTCTGGTTGATGGTGTTCTGTCCGGTGTTGCCGTCAATCACGAGCCACATGTCGTGAGGCATGTCCGGGCTTACCTTCTTGATGACGCGAACGATCTTCTTGAGTTCTTCCATCAAGTAGTCTTTGTTATGCAGACGGCCGGCGGTATCTATAAGTACCACGTCGCAGCCGCGGGCCACTGCCGCATTGCAGGCGTCAAAGGCTACTGCAGCAGGGTCGGAGCCTTCCTGGTGTTTCACGAATTCGGCACCGCTGCGCTCTGCCCAGGTTTCAAGCTGGTCGATAGCTGCGGCACGGAACGTATCGCAGGCGGCAATCATCACCTTCTTGCCTTCGTCCTTGAGGCGGGCGGCAAGCTTACCGATTGTCGTCGTTTTACCGGCTCCGTTCACGCCAATCACAAGCACCACATGGGGCTTGCCCTTGAGTTCGAACGGCGGAGGATCCTTGAGCAGGCGTTCCGCTTCGCTACGCATAATGTCAAGCACCTGTTCAGTCGTAAGCGACTTGCCCAAAGCCTGTTCGCGAAGGGCGTCCGTCAAAAGGAAGGCTGCTTCAACGCCCACATCGGCCTTGATCAAATGTTCTTCCAGTTCTTCAAGAGTGTCGTCTGTAATTTTGCCTGCGCCGACAATACCCTTCAATTCGCCCATCAAGGCGTCGCGGGTCTTGGCAAGGCCACTCTTAATGGCAGAAAAAAGTCCCATTAGAAAACTTCCGTTTTGTTAAACCAGGCTTTCGACCTTATCGACCAGGCCGTAGGCCTTGGCTTCTTCGGCGCTCATGAAGTTGTCGCGTTCGGTATCGCGGTCAATTTCTTCCATGGTGTGGCCAGACGTTTCGGCAAGGATTTTACCCGTAATGTTGCGGATACGGAGCATCTCTTCAGCCTGAATCTGGATATCGCTTGCAGGAGCAACAATTTCACCGTGAATGAGCGGCTGGTGAATCATGATGCGAGCGTTGGGCCATGCATAGCGCTTGCCCTTGGCACCAGAAGTCAAAAGTACGGCGCCCATGGAGGCAGCCTGACCGCAGCAAATCGTGACCACATCACTCTGGATAGCATTCATGCAGTCATAAATGGCCAGGCCACTGGAAATCACGCCACCCGGGCTGTTGATGAAGAAATAGATGTCTTCGTGGGAGAGCGAATCCAGGTACAAAAGTTCCTTCACAATGCGTTCGGCGCTTTCGTCATCGACACCGCCCCACAGGAAAATCTTACGCTTGGAGGCAAGGTATTCTTCAGCCTTCTTCATGATCTCGGAAGGCGCATTTTCTTTCTTGTCTTTGCAGTCTGCCATAATAAATCCTTTTGTTCAAGTATAATTTAGAAAATTCAATATCTTATCGTCTTTCAACGCCAAATTGTAAAAGGGTGATAACTGCAAAGCGCGAGCATATTTTTTTCGTTTTTATGTTCTATTCTCTGCAAAAAATATACATTATAGGGGTAAACACTCATTTTGGGAGTATTATGGCATTTTTTCGTGCAATTTTGTACTATCTGTTCATTGCAGTAGGTCTATTCGTTGTCGGTATTCCGTTTATGTTTTACAAGGGGGTGCTTTGCAGGCGCTGGGCTGACAGTACCCGCGTGTGCATTCCGTTTTTCAAGGTGCTTTTCAAACTTTCGGGAATCAAGGTCGAAATTGTCGGCAAGGAGAATATCCCCGACCACAAGAAGTTTGTGCTCGTTGCCAATCACCAGAGCTTTTTGGACATCAATGTCATTTGGCCCTCGATTACCATGACCTCGTTTATCGCGAAGGCTGAACTCTGGAAGATTCCCGTGTTCGGTTGGGTCCTGACTAAAATCGGCTGCATTCCTGTTCACAGGAACCCGCGCAAGAATCTGGGCATGGGCGCCACCGTGAAAAAGCGTCTTGAAGACAACGTGACGATTTCGGTGTTCCCCGAAGGTCACCGCAGCAACGACGGACACATGCTTCCGTTCCAGAACGGCATTTTCCGTATGGCGAAAGAAAACGGATTCCCGCTATTGCCCGTAACGATCGTGGACAGCGGCAAGCGTCTTGCCAAGACCAAGTGGTCGCAGACTCCGGGTGTTGTCAAAGTCGTGGTGCATCCGTTGCAGACCCCTGAAATGTTTGTAGACAAGACTGTCGCCCAGTTGCGCGACGAAATTCACAATATGATATCATCGGCATTGCCTTATAGGCAGGAGGTTTAATATGGCACAGCAATTACCTAGTCAAGAACAGATTATCGCCATCCTCCGCGACGAACCTATGGTCGGAAGCCGCTTGCGTAGCGCACTTGGCCTCCCCAAGAAACAGAAAATGGCATTTAAACAGCTGCTCGCCGACATGGTGGAGCAGGGTCTTCTGAAGCGTACCAGTCACAAGGAATACCAGCTGGGTGACGGCGAAAGCGTTGAAGAAAAACGCGAGAAGCGCATCAAGAAAATTTCGGAACAGTACCCTGAAGACAATCGCCGTCCGGGCGCACGTAGCCGCCGTCAGACGGGCAAGGAAAACGAGACCCGCGTCAAGCGCGGTATTCTGCACCAGACCGGCGAAGAAGAATGGGAAGTCCATGAACTGGAAACCGGCAAGGTGTACGAAATGTGCCACCGCAGGCAGGCTCCGGGCAAGGAAGGCGAGACCATCAGCTTCACGCTGTATCCGCATCCGAAACTCAAGCATAGCTACTTGGCAAAGGTGGATCGCACTGCCGAAGCCATGAACATCAGCTGGGACGAAGTCAAGGTGAAGTTCATGGATGATGCCAATCTGCCCAAGGACTTCAGCCCCGCTATCAAGAAATATGTGGACGGCGTCAAGGAACCCTGCGGCAAGGATTTCAAGGGCCGCGTGGACTACAGACAACTTACGATTCTCTGTATCGACCCCGAAGGCGCCATGGATCATGACGACGCCATTAGCGTAGAACGCACCCCCAAGGGCGGCTACAAGCTAGGCGTGCACATTGCCGACGTGAGTTACTATGTACCCGAAGGTTCCGAGCTGGACGAAGAAGCTTTGGAACGCAGCTACACGCAGTATTTGCCGTGGACTGCAGTGCCCATGCTCCCGGAAAAGCTTTCTAGCAACGTGTGTAGTTTGCACCAGGGCGTGGACCGCTGCGCCTTTACCTGCATGATGGAACTGGACCGCCACGCCAATGTGCTCAGCTGGGATTTCCATCGCAGTATCGTGAAGATTACCAAGTCCATTACCTACGAACAGGCAATGGAAATGATGAAGAACGGCGACGACGATATCAAGGCTCTCGCCGAAGTGACTGCCCTTTTGAAAAAGAACCGCACCAAGGACGGCCTGCTGGAATTCCAGAGCACCGAATTCGGCTGCAAGTTCAACGAGAAGGGCGAACCCGAAAAGATTTATCCGCGTACTACCGACGAATCCAATTCGTGGGTGGAAGAATGCATGTTGATTGCCAACAACTGCTGCGCCAAGGAACTCAAAAAGCGCAAGCTGCAGGGCATTTACCGTATCCATGAAGCTCCGGACACCAAGGACATCATGGAACTGTACTACATGTATCCGGACCTGTTCAAGGATTCTCCGGTGATGCTGCGTGACCTGGGCAAACCCCGCAGTGGCGATACCAACCTGAACCCGACGGCATTCAAGCTGTACGAACATTTGGTGAAGCGCGCCGCTGGCGACGAGACTTTGACCAACCGCATTCTTCGCAGTATGCAGAAGGCCCATTACGACAGTAACAGCTTCGGTCACTTTGCCTTGAACTGGCAGGACTACGCTCACTTTACCAGCCCGATCCGCCGTTATGCGGACTTGTGGTGTCATCGTGAACTCGCTCGCAAGGGCAAGGAAATTACGGCTGAACGCAAGAACAGCGTCATTGAAGTTTGCGACTTGATTTCTGCAAACGAAGTCAAGAACCAGAAAACGGAACGCATCGCCATCAAGGTGTGCAGCTGCTGGATTTTGAAGAGCCACATTGGCGATGATTTCGAAGCGACAGTTTCGGGTATCGAAGAATGGGGCATCTATGTGTCTATCGCAGACCCTATCGCCGAAGGCCTCGTGCGCTTCCGCGATATTGCGGGCGAAGATTTCTACGTGTTCAATCCGGATCAAGGTCTCGCTTTCGGTAAGAAGAGCGGACGTACCTTCCGCCGCGGCGACAAGGTGCTGGTGCGCCTTTTGAGGGTGGACCCTCTGCGCGGTCAGGCGGACTTCAGCATTATCGAAAAGCTCTCTAGCGAACCGAAGAAGCGCCGCAGACAAGGCGAAGATAACGATTATCGCAACCGCGACGTTCGCGAACGCGCTGACCGCGCCGCCGCGGCGGAAGCCCTCGGTTACGTGAGCCAGCCCGATTTCGATGACGGCGACGACTTTGACGATGGTGTACCGGAATTCGTTTCCGCCCATAGCCACATGAACCGTGGCGGCCGAGATGCACGAGGCGGCCGCGGAAAATCTCGCGGCGGGCGCTTTGATTCTGACGCTCCGAGCTTTGAACGCACCGGCCGCGGTTCACGCAACCGCAGCGGTCGCGATTCGGACGACGGTTTCCATGTTGCAAGCAAGCCCCGTAAGGGAGGCTCCCGCAAGGGTGCCGGCCGTAGCAACAAAAGCCATGGCCGCGGTGGCAGAAGGTAAGTAGAGGTATTATGTCTAACGGCAAGGTTATACTTTATGCAAGTTATCAGACCGGGGAAAAACTTCCCGGGTATGTCCGCTTTGCGCTCAAGCACCTTGCCGAGACCGACTTCACCGTCGTGCTGCTCACCAATAAACGCCCCCTTTCGGCAGAGACCATGGCGTTTCTGGAAGATAACGGAATCAAGCTTTACCTGACCGAAAATCACGGATTCGATTTCGGCATGTGGCGCAGGTTCCTCAAGGATATCGCTAACGGGCATAACAATCTAATTGAATTCAACAGCATCTCTAGATTGTTGCTGACAAACGATTCCATCGTTTATTTCCAGAACAACTTTGCCGATTTTATCCGCCGCGCCGAAGCTAGTACGGCTGATGTGGTTTCCCTTACGCAAAACGATGAAGTTCGCCCCCATTTGCAGTCGTTCTTCTTGTACCTGAAGCAAGAAGCCTTAGGCGCCTTCTACTTGCATCTGCTTGAAACTCCCGAGCAGGAAACTTTCTACGATGTTGTGCACAAGCTGGAAATCGGGCTTGCCATCAAATTCGATGAAGCCGAAATCCAGACTGCATCGCTCTACAATACCCACTTGCGGACCATATTTGCCTATCCTGAACTCATTGCTCAAGGGGCTGGGTTTATTAAGCGCAAGCTGCTGCAACGTCGTTTTAATTTCGAAGAAAAAGTCCATTTCATTCGTCATGGAGCCTATAACGCCTTGAATGCCGATTATCACAAGATGATTGTAGATGCCGGCATCGCTCCCGACTTTAAAGAAGAATGGCTCCCGGGGCCCGTGGGCAATTCTGCAACTCAGGCCATAGACAAGCTTTGGCAAAAGACGTTCAATAAGGTCGGCTGGCCGCTACTCCGCACCGCCATCAAGACAAAATACAAGCTATTGCGAAAACCGCTGCACGGCGACGAATACAAGTAAATAAATTCAATTTTAAAGGGGAGCTTAATTATGAATATCAAGGTACTTCTTATCTTGGCAATTATTGCCGCAGCGGCGTACTACGTTGTTGCCGTTAAAAACATTAATCCTTTCTCCGATAAAATTAAAGACGATGTTCCTTTCCGTAAATTTGACGGAGAGGTTACGTCGATGAAAGATCTTGCAGGCGAAAACGGAACGTTGATTGTCCGCTTGAGTACATGGTGCCCGCATTGTCGCGAGCAGCTCGTCAATATTTACCCCTTAGACGAGGGCTTGAAGGAATTCAAGATTAATGTCGTCTTGATCGTGGGTGGACCCAATAACGATGAAATCCATGACTGGGCTTACCAGCATCAAGTTCCGTGGAACTGGAAAAAAGTGTATTGGCACGACGGGCTTACCGAGGGCTTGAAAATTAAAAAAGATGCGGTCCCTTACATCATTTTAAGAGACCGCAACGGAAAAATTGTTCACAACCAATCGGGTGTGCATTCCATAAATTCTTTAATGGATGTGACGGGTGCAATGCTTGAATCCTACGATGAATTCAAGGAAAAATTCAAAGAGCCCGTTCATCCGCTTTAAACTTAGCGGTTCGCTTCTTTTTCCAGGAACTGCTTGTTTTCGATGACCTTCTGCTTCTGCGGATTGTCAGGATATTCCGTCAGGCACTTGTCCAGCGGTGCGATGGCGTCTTGCAGCAGCTTTTTCTTCTTGGCCGCATCCTTTTGCTTTTGCGCCTTGGCGAATACCTGGCTCGTTGCCTTGCGTTGCTTGGTGCAGTAGGTATCCGCCAGTTTCTGGTATAGTTCGTTGGCTTCTTTGCGCAGTTTGCTGGCCTTGAGCTTGTTCAAGAGTTCCTTGGCTTCGCTGAACTTTTCTTTTTGCAGTAGGGAGTCTGCCTGGGCCAGCGCCTGGGCCGGGTCGTGGGATTCCCAGTATTTGGCGGCTTCGGCGTTAGTAGACTGCATCAGTTCGCGAATGTGGTCGATGAGTTCCTGCAAGTGGAGTACGTCTTCGAAGTCGCGGTAACGCATCTGCAAGGTGACCGCCTGCTTCTCGGCTTCGGCAAATTGCGCCTGGTTGTCGGCGAGAGCCTTCACCGCGGCATATTCCTTTTTGGCCTTGGCGAGTGTGTTCTTGTAGGCGATATCCTTCTGTGCCTTTGCCCATTGGGTAAGGGAGTCGCCCGGGGCGAGGGCTATCAGGCTGTCGGCTGTTTCGGCCACGAGACCGTAGTCGGAACTGGCGCGATTCATGTTCTGGATCTGGAATACCATGGGCTCGTAAGCCTTGGCCTTTTCGGCGCGGATTTTGCCGAATTCATTCAGCATGGAGTCGGCTTTGGATTCCCACTGGGCCCACAAGGGCTTGATGACGCGGAAACGTTCCAGGTAAGCGCTTGCAGAATCGGTATAACCCGCCTTGTGCAAGGTGTTGGCGTATTCGAAAATGTTCTGGACGATGGCCGGAATGGTGGTGTAGGGGTCTGCAACGGCAGCCTGCGTGACGGCGTCCGTATTAGACGTATTGGCTGGGTTGGCTGTCGGAATATTGTCGGGTGTATTCAGACGGTGGTTGTCCAGCGCCTGGGAGTTGAAGAAGACTTCCTGGTTCTCGCCGATTTGACCCGTTTCTGTGCCGGTTCCTGCTTGGGGCTGGGAAACGTCTGCGGCGTTTGCCGATTCAGGCTGGGGGTTGGTTTCGGGGGAGGGGGCGTTGCCGACGCATGCCGTCAGCGCGAATGCCATTGAACAAATAAAACTGGGGAGTATAGCCTTATTCAAGATCATGTTGCTAATATAGAAAGAAAGCAGACTGCTAAAACAGGGCCATTTTATGCGCAAAAGGCTGATTTTTGCTGAATTTCCTGTAGTTTTGTATAAAAAGATTTGCTTTTTCGCAAATAATCAATTAATTTAATGGATAAGAAAGAGAAAATATGAATTAAGGTGGGAGCAATGACTTTGCGTGAAAAATCCGACATTCCCGCGTCGGTAGTCGTGGAACTTTTGAATACGGCCAAGGTGGATCCGTTTGTGATTTTCGATGCGAAAACGCACGAAATCTATATGGTGAATCCATCTATCTCGCATTTCTGGAAACCGAAAAGGCCCTATGAAGAGGGAATCAAGTTCGAAGATTATTTCTTTCCTCCTAATGAAGCGGATACTTTGTTCATAGAAGAACTCCTTGAAAAAGGGGTGTCGATTATTCGTTGTCCGTATTCCGGAAAAGATCTAGTTGTAAATGCTTCCCGAATTTCTTGGCGTGGCAAACGTTCCATTTTCATGCGCGTCAACGATCATTCCGACCGTTTCTTTGACCCCCTGACAGGGCTCCCGAATTTGGAATATTGCCGCATCCGCGGAGAAAACTACATAGAAGAACTTGTAAATACAGGCGTTACCCCTGCAGTGGTTTTCTTCGACATCATCGGGATGAAGCTTTACAACAATGCCAACGGCTTTAGCAGCGGAAACGAATTCTTGATTCACTTTGCAGCCAAGCTTAAAAAGTTGTTCCCCAAGCACTTGGTATGCCGTGGCACGAATGACCATTTTGTAGTTGTAACCGATATTGCCGACCTAGATGAAAAGCTTGACAAGGTTCGAAAATACGTTAAAGGCACGGTCTCGAAAATTTCGATGGATCTTTACGCAGGCGTTTGCCAAGCTGATGAAGATGGCGATATTCTTGATGCAATCGAGAAAGCGAAACTCTCCTGCAACATTCAAAAGAAAAAAGGCGACAGCTTTATTCGGTATTACGACGAAGATCTGCACAGGACTCTCTTGCTGCAGAATTACGTGGTGAACCACATTGACGATGCCGTCGCGAATGGCTACATCAAGATTTATTACCAGCCGGTAGTCCGAACGATTACTGAGACATTCTGCGGAATGGAAGCGCTTGTCCGCTGGATCGATCCGGAATATGGCTTCTTGAACCCGGGCGTGTTTATCGGTGCGTTAGAGGAATCCAAGCAGATTCACAAGCTCGACAGTCAGGTGATAGAACTCGTCTGCAAGGAGTTGCGTGAACAACTGGACCAAGGACACCCTATTGTTCCCGTGTCGTTCAACCTTTCTCGTTTGGACTTTGTCGGTTGCGATATCTTTAACGTGGTTGAAGCGGCCCTTGCAAAATACAAGATCGACCGCAAATACATCCGCGTCGAAATTACGGAAAGTATCATGGCTTCGGATTCCTATGTCCAGAGTGAAATCCAACGATTCCGCTTGGTGGGTTACGAAGTCTGGATGGACGATTTTGGAAGTGGCTATTCTTCGTTGAATACTCTCAAGGATTATAAGTTCGACGAGTTGAAAATCGACATGGCTTTCCTTTCGAATTTTAACGAGGCCTCCCGAGTCATTATCAGTTCGACTGTCCGCATGGCCAAGAATCTTGGGCTGAAGACTTTGGCCGAAGGTGTCGAAACCAAGGAACAGATGGAATTCCTGAAGAGTATCGGTTGCGAAAAGATGCAAGGCTATTATTACGGAAAGCCGCAACCCTTCGAAGAAACCATGAAACATATGACGTCTTTGGGGCTTGTCACCGAAGACCGCGACATGCGAGTCGTGTATTCGAAACTGGGTAGCATTGACTATCTGGTCGAAAGTTCCAAGGCAATCCTCTCCAGCGAAAACGGAAAGTTTACCTTCCTGTTCATGAACAAACAGTTCGAAAAGCAGTTGTTGAGTGTCGGTTTCCCGAATATTGATGCTGTTGTCAAGTCTATCAACGATCCTGAAAATCCCGTGTACTATACGCTTCACGAAATGGAACGTGCTGCCTATAATGCACCGCAAGAAATTACGTACGCCTCGCACGGAACCTATGTTTATTTGAGTGGTGCCTTGGTTGCCGATATTAACGGCCGACACATTTACGACATGACGCTGCGCAATACGCATGTGAGCGCCTTCGACAGTTCTTCTATAAACAGTAAAGAAGCGCTTCCGTCCGAGGCGAAGACGATCTTGCTCGCCGATGCCAATCCGCAGGATAGGGCGTTCCTCGAAAGTATTTTGAGGGATGATTACAATGTGCTGATTGCCGAAGATGGCGAACGGGCGCTTGACTTACTGCGTGAATATGGACGCCATGTATCGCTCGCCTTGATTGGGGTTGACCTTCCGAAAAAAGACGGCTTCAAACTCATTCAAGAATTCCAGGCTGAACAGCGTAGCCTCCAGATTCCATTTGTCGTCATGACCGACAACATGGATCTTGCCAAAGAAAGTATCCGTGTGGGCGCCTCCCAGTTCCTCGTGACACCGATTAACGACAAGGACATGATCAAGGCGAAGGTTGACGGTTCCATCAAGAATGCGGAAACCCTTCGTCAGGTGTCGTTGAACTATATGGAATACGTTCCGGGCGGAGTCGTTCTGTTCAGCGTAAGGACAGGCGAAATCCTTTACGTGAATGCACGAGTGCTCGACATGTTCGAGTGTGCCAATACCGATGAATTCCGGAAACATGTGGGGAGATTCTTCAAGGACGCGATTCTCCCTGAAGATTACGGAAAGATAAACGCGGAAATCTCGGAACAGATTACGAGCAGAAGCACAGCGGCAAAGCAAGTGACCTTCCGTGCGAAGACGACCAGCGGAAATGTCAAGCGCATCTACCATGTGGGCAAAGTCTTCGGCAAAACTCCGTACGGAACCATCTTCTCGGCATTCATGTCAGAAGACGATGTGGCCATGAAGAGCTACTTCAAGCGAAAAGAGGCCTTTGCGCACTTTATGGCATCGGGCGAGGCAACGAACACCAAGTCTTACGACCCGGGTTATCGCGGATTCTTGTTCTGGAACCTGACGAAAAATTCTCCCGTGCTTCGCATGGGCGGAATCTCGTACATTCCCAAGGAACTCGAAGACAAGTACACCTACGAAATCCATTACAAGTACTTGAGTTCGCTGATGCAGCAAAGCAAAACCAATGTCATAAACGCATTGGATTACACCCGCGACAAGCTGATCCTCGATTACATGAACAAGTGTATGGTCCACTCGCTGGATATCAGCTACGATGTTTGCGGCTACAACTTTACCATCCGCTCCAGTTTCGACATGATGATGGACCCCGAATCCGGCGACATCATTCTTAAGCTCCAGAACGATAGTGTTGGGACTAGTAAGAAGTAATTCCACAATTGTCTTCCCGGGCCTCTGCCCGGAACCTCCTTTTAAGCAACAAAAAGACCCCGATGCATTTGCATCGAGGTTCTTTTGCAAGGGGAGATTCCCGGTCAAGCCGGGGCTGAATACTTTTATGCCTTAAGAATTACTTCTTGTAGCTATCAATCGCAGCTACATCCAGGCTCTTGACCAGGTTGTAGTGCTTGGCGACTTCGGCTTCGGCCATGTTCAGGTACACCTTCATGCTCTTTTCGAACAGTTCAGGAGACTTGGTGGCGTCGCGGAGGAGCAACTGGCTCATCACGCAGTTCGCGGCCATCTCGTAGAGGTGGCGGGCGCAGAGGTCGAGAAACTCGTTGTTCTCGGTAGCCTTCACATACTCAATCGCTTCGTTGTACTTGGCGTCCATTGCCTTCGCGCGGGCCTTGAGCGCTTCGTATTCCGCTGCCACTTCGCCGTTTTCCAGTTCTTCGAGAATCTGGCTGTAGGTGCCGGTGGTGATGTGCGGGAGAGCGGCCACGGTCTGCAACTGGGTCGTACCTTCGTAAATCGAAGTGATACGGGCGTCGCGGTACAGGCGCTGGCAAGCGTATTCGAGCATGTAGCCGGAACCGCCGTGCACCTGGATGCTGTCGTAGCTGTTCAGGTTGGCGTATTCGGAGTTCATGCCCTTGGCAAGCGGAGTGCATGCAGAGGCGAGCTTCGTGTAAAGCTTGAGTTCGGCCTTTTCTTCGTCGGTGAGCTTGCGTTCACGTTCGATGTCTTCGAGGCCCTTGTAGATATCCACGTAGCGGGATGTCTGGTAAAGGAGGGCGCGGCCGGCATCAAGGCGGGCCTTGATGTTGGAAAGCATTTCGTAGACAGCCGGGAAGTTGATGATGGCCTGGCCGAACTGCTTACGATCCTTGGCGTAGGCGAGGGCTTCGTTGTAGGCGGCCTGGCTAATGCCCACGGACTGTGCGGCAATGCCGAGACGGGCGCCGTTCATGAGGGCCATCACGTACTTGATCAGGCCGAACTTGCGGCGGCCGCAGAGTTCTGCCTTGGCGTTCTTGTAGACAAGTTCGCAAGTCGGGCTTCCGTGAATACCGAGCTTGTTTTCGATGCGGCGGACGTTCACGCCACCGTCACGCTTGTCGTAGATGAACATCGAAAGGCCGCGGGCGTCGTGCGTGCCTTCTTCGGAGCGGGCGAGCACCAGGTGAATGTCGGAGTCGCCGTTCGTGATGAAGCGCTTCACGCCGTTCAGGTACCAGCACTTGTCTTCTTCGCTGTAGGTGGCCTTGAGCATCACGCGCTGCAGGTCGGAACCGGCATCGGGTTCAGTCAAGTCCATCGACATCGTCTCGCCGGCGCAGACGCGCGGGATAAAGCGGGAACGCTGGTCATCGTCACCGAATTCGTACAGGGTTTCGATACAGTCCTGGAGGGACCAGATGTTCTCGAAACCGGCGTCGGCGGTAGCGATCATTTCGTTGATGGCGGTGTAGGCCGTAATCGGGAAGTTGAGGCCACCGTAGCGGCGCGGCATGGTCACGCCATTGAGGCCGGCCTTGCGGGTAGCTTCCAGGTTCTCATAGGTCTTGCTTGCGTAACGGACGCGGCCGTCTTCGCAGTGCGGGCCTTCGGCGTCAACATCTTCGGCATTCACGGCCACGGTGTTGGCGGTGATGTCGCCAGCGACATCGAGAACGCGGTTGTAGTTGTCCATAGCGTCGGCAAAATCTTCCGGCGCGTAGTCGAAGTTGTCCTTGTCAGCGTAGCCGTGCTCCTTGAGCTCGACAATGCGCTGCATCAGGGGACTACTTTCGAGGTTGAATTTAATCTCGGGATGATCTGTGTAGAAATTTGCCATAGCGCTTACTTGTTGTTTGCCTTGTAATACTTAATCATCTTGGGAATGACTTCTTCGACGGTGCCATTGATCACGTAGTCAGCGATAGCGTTGATCGGAGCATCCGGGTCGGAGTTCACGGAGATGATGATACCAGAATCCTGCATACCGGCGAGGTGCTGAATCTGACCGGAAATACCGCAGGCGATATAGACCTTCGGACGAACCGTCACGCCAGTCTGACCGATCTGACGGTCATGATCGGCATAGCCTGCGTCGATAGCGGCACGGCTTGCGCCCACTTCGGCGTGGAGTTCCTTGGCAAGTTCGAACAGCATGTCGAAGTTTTCCTTGGAGCCCATGCCGTAACCACCGGCTACCACGATCGGGGCGCCCTTGAGGTTGTGCTTGGCCTTTTCCACATGGCGTTCGAGCACCTTGACCACGTATTCCGTTTCCGGAACGTACTTGGCCACATCGTGCTTGATCACTTCGCCCTTGTAGTTCGGGTCGGCGATTTCCTTCTTCATCACGCCTTCGCGGACGGTTGCCATTTGCGGACGGTGTTCCGGGTTTACGATCGTTGCGACGATGTTACCGCCGAAAGCCGGACGGATCTGGCAGAGCTGATTTTCGTAAGCCTTCTTCACGCCACCGATGCTCATTTCGAAGCTGTCGATTTCGAGTTCGGTACAGTCGGCGGTAAGGCCGCTGTGCATGGCGCTAGAAATGCGCGGGCCGAGGTCACGGCCGATCACCGTTGCACCCAGCAGGCAGATCTGCGGCTGCTCTTCCTTGAAGAGGTTCACCACGAGGGATGCGTGCGGGTTGGTGGTGTAGGGGAACAGGCCTTCTGCGTCGAACACATGGACCTTGTCCACACCGTAGGGGAGAACCTGCTTTTCAATGCCATCAAGGCCCTTGCCTGCGCAAATGCACTCGAGCTGTACGCCGAGAGTATTGGCGAGCTTGCGACCCTTGGACAAAAGTTCGAGGGAAACGTCAGCGACGGTCGTGCCCTCAATTTCGCAATATACAAATACGTTATTCATAGGCTAGCCAATAATCTTCTCGTCTAAAAGTTCCTTGATAAGTCCTTCAACGTCGGCGTCGCTCGCGGTGAGCGTGCGGCTTTCCTTCGCCTTGAACACGATGTTCTTGACGGCCTTCACGTTCGTCGGAGAACCGGCCTTACCAATCTGAGTCGGGTCGGCGTCGATGTCGGCGGCGCCCCACTGCGGGATGTTGAGGTAGGGCTTCTTTGCGATGAGCGCTTCGTACTTTTCGGCTTCTTCCGGGGCGCGTTCGGCAACCACCGTGGCGTTCTTGTACTTCATGATGCGCTTGGCGTTGCGCGGGCGGCACGGAGCGGCACTGCCGTTCACGGTCACGACCAGCGGTAGCGGTGCTTCCACCGTTTCCACACCACCGTCGATGTGGCGGCGGATCACGACCTTCTTGGCCTTTTCGTCGAGGGAGAGAATTTCTTCGGCGTAGGTCACCTGCGTGAGGCCGAGCTTTTCGGCAATCTGCGGACCCACCTGGGCGGTATCGCCGTCGATAGCCTGGCGGCCACCGAGAATAATGTCATAGTCGCCGACCTTCTTCACGGCCTGGGCGAGGGTGTAACTCGTAGCGAGCGTGTCTGCACCACCGAGGGTACGGTCCGTAATCACATAACCGCAGTCGGCACCGCGGTAGAGAGCTTCGCGGATGACTTCGGCGGACTTCGGGAGACCCATGGTCAGCACGGAAATGGTGGAACCCGGAAACTGGTCCTTCAGGCGAAGGGCTTGCTCCAGGGCGTTCAAGTCTTCAGGGTTGAAGACTGCGGGCAAAGCGGCACGATTGATAGTACCCTGCGGCGTCATGGCGTCCGGGCCTACGTTTCGTGTGTCAGGTACTTGCTTAGCAAGCACAACGATTTTAAGACTCATATTTCTTTAACGGTTTAATTAGTGTTTAGTTTGAAACTCTGCTATTTTGCAAAATTCACGGGGTATAAAATAGTTTATTCCAAAGGGCAAAACCCGGCCCGATGAGCCGGAATCACCCTTTTCCGCGGTAAAATTTGCGTAAGAAAATTATGATAGAATTGTAAGAAATGAACGGCAGTGAATGGCAAATTGCCGGAAATCATTTCACCACTTCGACATACATGCCTTTGGGCAGGTCGGGGAGGGCGCCGGATGCCGTTCTCTTGCCTACGGGTTTGCCGAGCACGTTGAAGATTCGGCTTCCGGGTTTGCCATGTTTTGCCTTTTCGAAATTGGAAATGACGGTGGTCTTTTCGCCGATGGTGACCGTGATTTCGAAGGTGACTTGGTTGCTCCCATAAACCAGAGCCTGTCTTATGGTGTACGATTCTCCGGCCGTAACTTTATTCGGCATGTGCCCGATTTTGGTGGTCATGCTTGTGAGATCCGCATTAGAGAAGACGATGCTTGTTCCGTTCGGATCCCAGGCGACAATTTTTCCGTCAGCGTCAAACCAGTGCCCGGTGCCTTCGCCGGTGGTGCGGCTGTTGAGCGTGCCATCGGGCTCTACTCCGTAGAAAATGGCCTTGTCAGCAATTTCACTCTTGTTGATGCCTAAGGCTTTGGCAACGTCGCTGCCTTTCAAGTCTAGAGTCACGTAGCCGTAGTTGTTGTCAACAGGGAGGCTTGTTTCCAAGGCGATTTTTTGAATCTTGACTTCGACGGCGCTGCTGGAACTTGCCGGGGTGCTTGAAGAACTTGAAGGCGTTTCGGCGGCGGAGCAGTTTTCGCCGATGCAGAACGTAAGCGTTTCGCCGGGCGTTCCGATGTCAGTGATTTTGAGCCCCGTCTTGGTTCCGTTATACCAAGTGATGGTGGGGTAGGTAGCGTCTGAAAATTCTGGATAGGTGCCGTTCTTGAAGAAGGCGCTTGCTTGACTGCCGGGGCTTGGCCACTGGTCCTCATCGCCGTTGAGTGACGGTTCTGTGTGATTGGCTCGAACGATTCTCAATCCGAGCTTGTCCGAAGCGGTGTTGTCGCCTATGGAAAAGTCGTAATGTTGCATCAAGAGCCCGCTTCCGGCGAGGACCTTGTCGCGGCCCGTATTGCGTACGTAGGACCATACCAATCCTTCTTGATTGGGCCTTGCGGGATTCTTGTAGCGGTAGCAGACTTCGCCTGGCTTGGTAATCTCGAGGGGCGTTACGTTATTTACGTCGTCACTGGTGATGTCTACAAACGGAATCCAGCCCTGGTCGGCGCGGAAAAAGTCATTGATGGCTACAGGGTTCAAGTCGTTTGCGCGGTTGCCCATGGTACAGTAGTCTCCGTACCAGTAAAGATCCGGCCAGCCGAAAATCATGTGGCCGCTTTCATGCACAAAGACATATATCGAGAATTTGCCGGGCATGTCAGTCATCTGGTGGTGCGAGAGCTTTACACCGTCGCGTTTTTCACTGGACCATCCCGAGTGAGGCCATAGCCCTTTTCCCCAAGTTTTACCGGCGCCGGCATAGACGATGTTGATGGCTTCGGTGGTGCCGTCCTTGTCGTTGTCGTAGCGTGAAAAATCCACCTGAGAATCGAAGTGCTCGAATACTTCTTTCAAGAGAATTTCGGAGCCTTTGTAATCATCTCCGTTTGTGATTCTATCAGGGCTTTCGTACCATGACTTGGGGTATTTTGCGCGGTACCAGCCAAATACTTCATTGGTGAGGTCCAGCTGCCCATTGGAAACATCCAGGTAGTAATCACGCACGGAACCGTTACAACCATCCCTGTTGAAGCCTTCCTTGTTCAACCAGTCTTCTACTTCGCTCACGGTAACAGGCGCTGGTTGGTCTGAAAAGTCGACAAGGAGCGTAAGGCTGTAGATTTTGCCCTTGGGTGCGGCATAATGGCTCTGCGTCGTGGTGGCCGTCGCTTTCATGAGGGCGCGAGATGGAGTGACGTTATTGTTGAATCTAGGCATGGCTTCTTCGGGCCAAGCGGCAACCCTTTTTCCTTGCCACACGATGTCGGCAAAGGCCATTGTGGGTAACATGGACAGTAAAAGGCAAAAAGGAAGAAATCTGTTTTTCATAAAAAACATCCTAGATTAACACCACTTTGTAAAATACATTAATTTGAAAAGAGTGTCGTATTGTATGGAAAAAAACACATGACCACTAATATTGGCCTACATTTTTTTGTTAAATTATTCCGAAAACAATTAACCGGCAAATAATTATGTCTAAATTCAAGCGCATTCTCCTCAAGCTTAGTGGCGAAGCCCTCGCAGGCGAAAAGGGCCACGGCATCGACAACCAGATTCTTACTGACATGGCGTCCGAAATTGCCTCCATCGTCAAGCAGGGCGTGCAAGTCGCTCTCGTAATTGGCGGCGGCAATCTCGTCCGCGGTATTTCCGCATCTGCAGGCGGCATGAATCGCGCCCAGGGCGACGCCATGGGCATGCTCGGCACCGTGATGAATGGCCTCGCCATGCAAGATGCTCTCGATAAGCAGGGTGTGGATTCTGTGGTGATGTCCGCTATCCGCATGGAACCGGTTTGCGAATTCTTCGACCGCCGCAAGGCTCTCAAGCTTCTCTCCGCTGGCTCCGTGGTAATCTTCTCGGCCGGTACGGGCAACCCGTTCTTCACCACGGACAGCTGTGCTGCTCTCCGCGCTATCGAAAGCGAATGCGACGTGATCATGAAGGCTACCAAGGTCGACGGCATTTACACCGCAGACCCGGTCAAGGATCCGACCGCTACCCGCTTCGATGATATCTCCTACAAGGAAGTCATCTCCCGCGGCCTCAAGGTCATGGATACCGCAGCAGTTGCTCTCTGCATGGAAAACAACATGCCCATCTTCGTTTTCAAGATGGAAAAGGGCAACCTGACCCGCGCCGCCGTTCAGGGCGACCTCGGCACGCTGGTGCACTGCTAATTAGCGGTTAAATCAAACTGTATTTTTGGCTTCGTCCGCCCTTGTTTTCGGGGCGGGCGATTTCTTTTTGTATTAGGTCTTGAATGTCGCGGAGTGCGGAGTCGTGGCTTGTGCCAGTGAGGGCTGCCGCTTCCTTGACCGAGAATACTTGCGGCAAGGCGCCGCTCCAAACGGCTTCTACAATCTTGCGTTCGCGAGCGCTTAAATCGGCCTGCTGGTTCCTTTGCAGGAACTGCATTCTCTTGAGGGCACCAGCCGTTTCTTTGCTGCAATCTTCGATGGATTTTCGCATGGCGTTCAAGAACCACAAAATCCATTCCGTCAAGTCTCCGTTTCCTGCTTGCGCCTTGAATAGGGTTTCGATGTATTTTTCGCGGTCTTTTAAAATTTGTTCATTCAGCGCATATTGGCAACGGGAGGTGTCTTCGCTTCGGGCCAATAGCATGGCGCTCAAGGCGCGGGCTATGCGGCCGTTGCCGTCTTCAAACGGGCGGATGGTCAAGAACCAGAAGTGAGCGATTGCTGCTTTAATCGCACCGTCTTGCGTTGAATTTTCAAACCAGTCCATAAAGCGTTCCATTTCGTGTGGAATACGCTCCGGGCTTACACCGGTAAATGTGCCTGCGATGCTTTCCTTGGTTCTGTAGCTTTTTACTTTGTTCTGACCGATGGCGGCATGCCATGCGAATAGACGCTCTTCGGTAAGGGGGAGCTTGGCGTTCTGAATGGCGCCGACAAAATTTCGAATGTCGTTCTTGGCGGAATTCTTCTTTTGAATTTCGCCTTCCAGGTTCTGCAAGTCAAGTTCGTTTCCGTCCAGGGCGTAGTTTGCGGCAATATCCCGGGCCAGCATTTTGGTTTCAAAGTCGGAATTACAGACAAGGTCTGCTACCCCTACAAGGGCGCCTTCTTGCAGGCGGGTTTGGCCGAGGGCGTCTATAACGCTCTGTGCGTTGTAGCGGAATTTGGTCCAATCGGGGTACTGGTGTATAAAAAGCGGCTTAGAAACGATCATTTGACGCAAAATATACGTAGAAAAGCGGAAAAAACAAGAGAAAAAGGCTATTCTTCCAAGTTGGAATACTGTTTTTGTGAAAATTTTCACTATTTCGACAGAATCTGTTTATATTTCTTTACAGATGGATTAGGGGTCCAAGCGATTTGAGGTGTTTGCGCTTGGTAAAGAGAGGCTCGACGGGTTGGCGAGTCTCTCTCCTTTTTTAGGCTTTGAAAATGTTGAGCCATAAGGGAATCTGGAATCTTCTGTTGGGGCTTGAATTTTTATTTTTGCCACATGCAGAAAATCGATACATGGTACAAGGCCGAGGGCTATTGCCCCGCTGAAGAATTTGAACTGGCTAGCTACCTGCTTTTTGAAGCAGGCGTGGCAACGCTCGAAGAATTGGATCCGAAGGCAGAAGGCCGCACAGACTTTTGCTTTTATACTGGCGACAAGGCCGAACGGGACCGTATCGTAAATGAATTCCCCCAGTATCATTTTTCCGTTAGCGAAGAACCTGCCAAGGATTGGGACAAGTGGTGGCGCGACCGTGCGCAGCCGGTGTCTGTGTCCCCGCATTTGTGGGTGCGTCCGCCTTGGGTTGAATTTACTCCCGATGACCCGAAAGCCGTGGTGCTCGAACTGGAAGCAAAGACTGCTTTCGGTACTGGCGAACACGATACCACCAGTAGCTGCGCTACCTTGATGGAATCAATTGATTTCAAGGACAAGACGGTGTTGGATATCGGTACGGGTACGGGAATCTTGGCCATGTACGCTCGCCGCTTGGGCGCCCGCATGGCTGTCGGCACCGAAATCGACCCACTCACGATTCCTTGCATTGCCGAAAACTTCGAACGCAACGGCTTCAAGGAAAGCGATTGCATTCTCGGCTTCTTGGACGCTTTTAAGGATGGCGCCAAGTTCGACGTGATTCTCTGCAACATGATCCGCAGTGAACTCTGGCCGCTCCGAGACGACATCGAAGACTTGCTCGCCGAAGGCGGCGAACTCATTATCTCGGGACAGCTCCTCACCGAAAAGGATTATATCCTCAAGTGGTTCGAAGAAGCCGGCTTCAAAGTCAAAGAAGAAAGAGTCAGCGGCGAATGGTGGAGTGTGCTTGCACACTCCTAAATGAGCCGCGTAGTGGTGACAAATGCGTAAGGCGAGCGTCGCAGCCATACATGTATGGATATGACCGAGCCTAGCATTTGGCAATCTCACGAAGTGAGATTGCAATGGTGGAGTGTGCTCGCGGTGAACGCGTAAGCGTTATTTCCCGCGGCGGAAAGAACTAAACTGCACCGGAGAATTATTCCGTTTTTCATTTCCGCGCTGATTGTCGCGGTTGTTCTGCTTGTTGTCGCGATGGAAATCGCGGCCTTTGTTGCCATTGGAGTCGCGGCGATCACCGCCAAATTTACGGTCGCTATGGAAACTTTTGCGCTCCCCATTACCGAAATTGTTGTTGCGGTTGTCGTCGCGGAAGTCGCGACGATTGTCATCGCGACGGCCTTCGCGGTTGTTGCCGCGATTTTCACGAGGATCGCCAAACTGTGCGGCGCGGCGTTCCTTGCGGGCGGAGTTTTCCCAACGACCCTTTTCGCCGGATTTCTGCGGTACGATGGTGACCACTCGCTGTTCGCGTTTCTGCTGTTCGCGCTGGCGGTAGTCCTCGTTTTCTTCGCGCTCCTTGCTGGGGAAGAATTCCTTGCCTTCGGCCTTTGCACTGCGGCTTAAAAGCAGTCGGCCGATCTTGCCGAGTTTCAAGCGTTCTAGCGTTGCGCGAATTTGCGGGCGGTTTTCTGGAATGTACCAGAAGAAGAACTGGCGCTGGCTTCTCTTTTGCTCCGGTGTCTTTGCCACGTAAAGCGGCTTTCCGTCCGGCGTCATTTCAGAGTAGAACATTTCCGTTGCAATGGTCATCGGAGTCGGCGTAAAGTCCTGCACCTGTTCCAGCTGGAATCCGAGCTGCTTTGTTTCGAGTGCAAGCTCGGCCATGTCGGCTTCGGTGCATCCCGGGTGACTGCTGATGAAGTATGGAATAATCTGCTGGCGTTTTCCGATGCGCTTGCATTCGTCGTCGAAGAATTCCTTGAACTTGTGGAACAGCGTAAAGCTCGGCTTGCGCATCAGCTTGAGCACGGCATCGCTGGTGTGTTCCGGGGCCACCTTCAGGCGCCCGCTCACATGATAATCAATCAGTTCGCGGGCGTATTCTTCGTGGTCGCGAATCAGTTCTTCGTCATCGGTTTCCTGCAACAGCATGTCGTAACGCACGCCGCTACCGATGAATAGGTGCTTCACCTTCGGGTGATTGCGCACTTCGCGATAAAGTTCCAAAAGTTCGTGGTGGTGCGTGTCCATGTTGTCGCAGACTTTCGGAGTCAGGCAACTGGGGCGAGCGCACTTTTGGCAACGGCTCGGGTCTCGGCCACGCATGTTGTACATGTTGGCGCTGGGGCCGCCCAAATCGGTGATGGTGCCGGCAAAGCCGTCCATCTTGGTAATCAAATCCACTTCGCGCAGAATGCTTTCGCGGCTACGGCTGGCAATGAACTTGCCCTGGTGTGCGTTGATGGCGCAGAAACTGCAACCGCCAAAACAGCCGCGGTGCGTGTTGATGCTGAACTTGATCATGTCGAACGCAGGCACGGCTCCGCGCTTTCTGTAGCGGGGGTGCGGTTCGCGAGCGTAGGGGTATTCAAAGCTTTCGTCCAGTTCGCCGTATTCCAGCGGCGGGTAGGCCGGGTTAATCACCACTGTTTGCTCGGCCACATCTTGCAGAATGCGACGCTGGAACCACTTGTTGCATTCAATGTCTACCTTGCGGCAGTTGTCAATTTGGTTACGCTTGTTGGCAAGGCAATCTTCGTAGCTGGCGAGGCGCAAGTCTTCCCACTGCTTGGTCGTGGGTATTTGTCCCTTGGGGGCCAAGTAGGCTGTTTGCGGAATGGAATGCAAGCTGGAGAAGGGAACACCCTTCTTTAAAAGTCGTACGATTTCCTTGAGGGGCTTTTCGCCCATGCCGTAAACGAGAATGTCGGCCTGGGTATCGAACAGAATGCTCGGCTTGAGTCTATCGCTCCAGTAGTCGTAATGCGTCACGCGACGCAAGCTGGATTCGAGTCCGCCAATCAACAGCGGAACATCGGGATAGAGTTTCTTTAAAATCTTCGCGTAGGTGTAGGTCGCGTAATCGGGGCGGAACCCTGCCTTGTTGCCGGGCGTAAAGGCGTCGTCGCTACGCAGGCGTTTGGCGGCGGTGTAGTGGTTCACCATGCTGTCCATGCCGCTTGAAATCGCGAAGAACATGCGGGGCTTGCCTAGCTTCTTAAAGTCGCGCAAATCGTCGCGCCAGTTCGGCTGCGGCAGAATCGCTACGCGTAAACCTTCATGCTGGAAAAGGCGACCTACCACGGCGTGCCCAAAGCATGGGTGGTCCACATAGGCATCGCCACTGATAATGATGACGTCCACGTAATCCCAGCCGAGCTCGTCTAGGTCTTCTTTACAAATAGGCAAAAAACGCGGATCGTACATAGAATGTAATTTAGAAAATAACCTCGTACGTCATTGCGAGGAATCGCAGGTGACGCGGCAATCTATGATGGATTTCTAAATTGTATACCATGAAGCCTTTAAGCAATCGTACTGATCATTTTACTGAATCTGTCATCCGTCATATGACGCGCATCGCAAACGCTTGCGGCGCCATTAACCTTTCGCAGGGTTTCCCCGATTTTGATCCGCCCAAGGCTTTGCAAGACCGATTGGCCGAAGTGGCTCACACAGGGCCGCACCAGTACGCGCTTACTATTGGCGCCCAGAATTTCCGCGAAGCCCTCTCGAAAAAGCAGGAACATTTCAGCGGGCTGCTTTACGACCCGCAAACCGAAATGGTCATTACTTGTGGCAGTACCGAAGCCATGATGATTACCATGATGTCGGTCTGCAATCCGGGCGACAAGGTGGTGATCTTTTCGCCTTTCTACGAAAACTACACCGCCGACACGATTTTGAGTGGTGCGTCTCCGATTTATGTTCCGCTGGACCCTCACGATTTCACCTTCGATGCCAACGTCCTCGAAGATGCCATGAAGCAGCCGGGCGTCAAGGCGTTGGTGCTTTGCAATCCGTCGAACCCCAGCGGCAAGGTTTTTACCCGCGAAGAACTACAGATTATTGCCGACCTCGCCATTAAATATGATTTGTATGTAATCACCGACGAAGTCTACGAGCACATCGTTTTCGCTCCGCACCATCATACCTATCTGGCAACGCTTCCGGGCATGCGCGAACGCACCATCGAATGTTCCAGCCTTTCCAAGAGTTATTCCATTACGGGTTGGCGCCTGGGCTACGTGCTTGCCGCCGAACCCATCATGAATTGCATCAAGAAGGTTCACGATTTCACGGTGGTGGGCGCTTCTTCGCCGCTGCAAGAAACGGCTTTGACCGCCCTCAACTTCGGCGACGATTACTACCAGGAACTGCAGGCCCATTACACCCACATGAAGGATATCTTCACGGGCGGTCTCAAGAATCTCGGCTTCAAGTTCTCCGAACCCCAGGGCACGTATTTCGTGATGATGGATATCAGCGAATTCGGTTACAAATCCGATGACCAGTTCTGTATTGACCTTGCGCAAAAAGTGGGCGTCGCTGCAGTGCCGGGTTCAAGCTTCTTCCGTGAACCGGTGAATCACCTGATTCGTTTCCACTTCGCCAAGAAAGACGAAACCCTTGTCGAATCGCTCAATCGCTTGGAAAGTCTCCGTTTTAAGCTGAAGTAAGAGCTTTTGGCCTAGCGGCTTGATTTTATTGCCCCGCCTTGGCGGGGCTTTTCCTTTTCTATGAAACAGAATGTTTCATGGATGGTCTGTTTTTGTATGTTTTTCGAATAAAAATCTTAATTTCTGTTGAAATTACGCTTGTTTTGTTTCATGAAAATCTTATTTTTCTTTAAAGAGCTATGAAACCGATTGCTGAATACAAAGATTATCGCCTTTATATGCGGGACTTCTACGAGGAGAAAAAACGCACCTCGTACTTCTCGTGGCGCGAATTCGCAAAGATAACGGGGTATTCTTCGTCGGCATACTTGAAGCTTGTCTGCGATGGAAAAACGAGGCTGAAACGCGCTGGGGCCGAAAGGGTGGCGAAGGCCATGGGCCTTTCGGGATTCAGGGTAGAATATTTTTGCCTGATGGTCGATTATTGTGATTCTTTGGATGCTCGCTCCCGTGAACAGATATTTTCGCAGATGTGCGCCCTGATGGAGGCAAACGGGGTGCGCGTGCTGGGGGCCGAGGCGATTGATTATTACAAGTCGTGGATCAACCCGACCGTGCGCGAGTTGGCTCCGATGATGCCGAGGGCGAAACCTTCTGAAATTGCCAAGATGTGTGTGCCCGAGGTGACTGTTGGCGAGGTGCGGAATGCGCTCACGCTTTTGGTAAAGGCGGGATTGCTCAAGAGCATGCCTGATGGATCTTACGTGCAGACCGATAAGGGCTTGACTGGGGATCCGGTCCTGGTGTCAGGTGCCATGAGGATGATGCAAAAGCAGGTGGCGCAATTGGCCGCCGATGCACTGGATATTGTTCCTTCGACGGAACGCGATATTTCGGGATTTACATTTGGAATAAACGAAAAAACTTTTGGACGCTTGGTCAATGAAATTAAACTCTTTCGCGAACGGGTCAAGGAAATCGTTTCGGAAGACGAAGGTTGTGACCGCGTGTACAGATTGAATTTGCAACTGTTTCCGTTAAGCGAAAAGCGGGAGAAGAAAGATGAAAACTTATAATTCTGTAAAGCAGAATGTAATGCGAAAAATGTTTGCGTTGGGCTTTGCCTGTGTCGCCTTGCTTGTCGGCTGCGGTGGCTTTACCGAAGACGTGAACGGAATTGTCGCTGAAGACCATTCCGCCAAAGTGACACTTATTGAGTCTCAATACGCGCTGGCACGTGTCGCTCAGTCGGGAAAAGTGGAACGCAGTGCTGCCGGTGACTCGATAACCATCGTTCTTGAAATAAACGGTGGGTGTGTCAAGGAGGGTGAATCGTTTGCCTATGACGAGAACTTCTACTTTGCGGATTCGCTGACATTCGCCTACAGTTTCCGTGGCGATACGCTGTTGCTCTCGAAAATCCGTGAACCGGACCCGTATGAAGCAGACCAGGAGCGATACGAGGAATCGTTCATCTTTGTGGGCGGTACAGCGGGTAAGCTCGATGGAATCTGGAAAAATACACAGTGCCGCTACCGTGAAGAAAAGATGTACTGCATGAATGACGGTTACGATCAGTTCTTCAAGTTTGATGGAGACAAGGTGGAATACCGCGTCACGGACCGCGTAGATTACGACTACATGCAGACAGTCTTTGTTGACCAGTTATTCGATTTCATCGGGGACGGAGGCTCCATTCAGTTGGAAACGCCCTATTACTATTCGGATACGAAATACGAACAGGAAGAATATGGGATAAGCATTCTTGAAAAGACGAAGAAATCCATGAAGTTCTCTTATAATGGTTTGACCTTTGATCTTAATGTAGATTATGCCTATTATAAGGATAGCTTGTCTGTAACTCTCAAGTCGGGCGACGTGACCTGCGTTGGAAAACATCGGGAAATCGTGTATGTCCAGCCTGAAATGTGCAGCGCTGCTTATGCAGGTAATTTCTATGAGATCGAAGATACGGGATTGCTGAAATATGAAAAGCAGAATGATTCCGAATTCGAAGCGTGTATTGACGGAATTCTCGGACGCAATCAAGAATAACGCTCAGCGCGATTCTTCGCGCTTCTCCGCATCCCGCTTGGAGTAAACGCACCCGCAGTAATTCTGCCTGTACAAATTGTATTCGGCAGAGAGCTGGATGGAACGCTTGTAGCCGCCCTTCTTCTTGAAGTCGCTGGGCAGGTGCTTGATTCCGTAAATGTCGCACTGTTCTTGCACCACTTCGTTTAGCACCTGGGCGTTCTTCATGGGGCTAATGGTGAGCGTAGTAGTGAAGTATTCGCAATTCAACTCTTTGGCGAGCTTTGCAGATTCTTCGAGACGCAATTCAAAACACTTGCGACAGCGCTTGCCACCTTCGGGCTCGTTTTCTAGGCCGCGGACGGTGTCGTAGAATTTTTTCGGATCGTATTCGCCTTCAATCAATGTCACCGGATGCTTCGTCTTGAATTCGGCCACAAAGCGCTTGATTTCTTCAACGCGGTGGCGGTATTCTTCATCAGGTGCGATATTCGGATTGTAGTAGAAAAGCGTAATCTTGAAATACTGGGACAAGTATTCAATGGTGTAGCTGCTGCAGGGCGCACAGCAAGCATGCAACAAGAGCGTCGGCACTTCGCCGGTGCGTTCCAAACGGCGGATAATATAATCCAAGTCGCGCTGGTAATTATGCTTGGGCTGCTGCGATTCCATGTCTTATCCCCAGCTCAAGGTGCCGAAAGCCGTAATCCAGAAACAAATGCTTGTGACTACAGCGAAACTTCCCATGACCGTGCGTTCCTTGTGGGCGGTGCTAAAAAGTACGGTGGCCGTATAGAACGTGAGGTACAGCGCAAAGAAGAATGCGAGAATGCGCGTTACCATAAACGGAATAATTTCGGGCAGAACGTGTCCGGCCGAAAGTAGCACGAAAAGTGCCACGAATTGCATTGTGGTCGGCACAATGAAGGCCTTGCGCACTTCGGGCGGAATCACCTTGTAGCGGGCGTTCATGGCGTAATTGCCGAGGGGGGCTCCGCAGGCGAGTGCGATATTCAGTGCAATAGAGGGTAAAAAGGCGATTGCGCCGATGATGGCTGCGATAAACATGACTTAAAGATAAAAAAAGGACGGCTCCGGGTAAAGGAGGTAACCTAGAGCCGTCAGGGAGTGTTTGGGTATCCATAAAATAGATATTCCAATATGGAATAACCATATCTAGAGTGCATTTCTCGTTTACTCGGGTAAACAGCCCTGTAACCAACTGTAATTGACGCTAAAAGTGCGTTAAAAGCCGCTGAAGTTCTTTGCTATATTTCTTGCCAATGCTAAACCTTTATAATCATGTCGCAGAACTCTGCTCGATTATTGTGGGCTCCTGCTCAGAGGAGTTCTTTGTCAAGTACAGTTGCGTGTCTCCTGCTGAAAAGGCGCGCATCTATAAGGTTGTGCAGTTCGGCGTTAAGGTTTTGTTCAATGAAGGCGAACAGCCGGAAGTCCGGCAGCTAGAGCCCAGCGATATAACGGAATCCTTCCTTAAAAGTTTGCAATCCCTGATAGAAGAATTGAAAAATAGTCGGGATTACTATGCTTTGCTAGGGTTGTTGCAGATTATGGATCAATCCATGACTTTGCTATTGGAGAATGCTATAACTGAGCTTGAAAGTGAAAATTTTTCGATAGTGCTGAATACCAACCGAGAGACGGTTGGTGTGGGGATTTTGCCACGATGTTCTTGTATATGGGAGCGTAAACACCGACTTGTACATCGCTACAACAACTTGGAAAGTTTTCTCTATAATATATTGCTTATCGAAAATTCGGTGCTGGGTGAACTCATTGACGAACATTATTTTTTAAGAAAGGAATTGTTCCCCCGGTTCAAGGAACGCAATTCCGTAAAGATTGCGGCTACCCCCTTGCGTCGCGAACGTAATTTTAAAGTCCAGCTCACGGATAAGGACAAGGTCCAGTATTTCAATATTGCCTATGAAAATCCTTCCTTTGAGTCGGACAATCTGTTGATTTGGGAAAAAATATGGACCGCCGCCGAAAACGAAAGTGATATTGTCGTCTTCCCGGAACTTCTCGGAAATGCAGAAACCACGAATTTTGTGGCCAATAAGATCAAATCCCTTTCACCCGCCGAAGCGGACAAAATCCCGTCGTTGATTATTTTGCCGTCTTATTGGGAAAAGAACCGTAACGTGGTGACGGTCATGGATAAGTTCGGGAAAGTGATTTGCAAGCAGAATAAGCAAAATCCCTTCCGCAAGGAATTCGACGGCGTAGGGTACCTTGAACAAATTAATTCAAACCTGGTGGTGAACATTCTTCATTTCCAGGGGATTGGCCGTATTGCCATTTTAGTCTGTAGAGATTTCTTGACTACGGAATATATGCAGCAATTGATGCGTTCCTTTAAGCTAACGCTCATTATTGTACCTTCATTCTCTACGGGGTCCTACGATTTCCGCCGTTCATTTGACTTGTGCGCCCACGAAGACTGCAATGTGGTATGGATTAATACCTGTGCCGCTTTTATCAAGGGCAAAGAAGCGAATTTCCAGGATATCGGTTATGTGCGCAAGCGAATCTCCCGCAATGAAGATGAGGCCCAGATGCTTTACAAAATGCCCATTTGCGGCAGCGCCTTCGATGGGGTATGTGCCCACGACTGCATTTATTACGAAACGATACAAGGGGTGTGATTATGGAATTTGAATCAATTGAAAAAATTCACCAGGGCAAATTCATTACCCGCTACGATATTCATTACAAGACGGTCAGCGGCAAGCCCAAGACTTATGAAATGATTAGCCGTAACCCCGATATCACGGGCCTTAAGGATATGCTGGAGAAAAAGCCCCATGCCGTGGTGATGATCATGCATGACTGTACCGGCCAAAAGCTCCTGCTTTGCAAGGAATATCGCATGGCCGTGGGCGAAAGCATCTATAATTTCCCGGCAGGCCTTATTGATCCCGGTGAATCTTACGAAGAGGCCGCCGCTCGCGAACTCCGCGAAGAAACAGGCCTTTCGCTCATGCGAATCGACGAAGTCTGGAAACCCAGCTATTCCGCAGTGGGTTTTTCTAACGAAAGAAATGTGGTCGTTGTTGGTGTGGCCGGTGGCGAAATCCGCCCCAGCGATTCCGAAGTCGAAGAAATTCAGGCGGAATGGTTCGACAAGAAACAAATCCGCGAAATCCTCAAGGACGAACGTCTCTCCGCACGCACTCAGACTTATTGCGCCATGTGGAGCCGCCAGTAACTCGTTAGCCAATCCATTAAAAGCTGACTCTCGCTTTCATTGCCGCGTGCAGCGGATGCATGGCCTCCTCGGCTGATCGCCTGAATGTTACCGCCAGTGACAATTGCAAAAAAACATTGCCGATTTCTGCGCTGCTGCGCAATTGAATCTCTCGCCTCGGTGCCCCCTTCGGTATGGTTAGGGCAACGCTTGCATTATTGAATGCGTCTACGGCGTAAGTCGCTTTCGCCTCGTAAAGGGGTGGCCCGAAACCTATATCGCGAGTGTGCCTTACGCGGATTTTTCCTGAAAAAATCAACTGTTCCTGCATGGCGTCATTTCCGGTAAGATTCCATGTGGATTGGATCTTTAAGGCTAAATCATTTTGTCGACAATATTCTTCTGCCGAAAGACAGGTCGCACTTGTCGTTCCCCTTAAAGTTTCTGGGCCCGATTCGGTGGAGCCTTTGAGTCGGGTCTTGCTGGTATCGCCTTCTAGAGGGATCATGGTTCGGGCGTTTATGGCAAACTTGCTTTTCCACGGGTCATGAAAGGTTGTTCCGATATTTTGACTTCCCCAAAAACGGCTTTTGGTGATGGTTGAACTCAGGTGCGCTTCTTGTGGCAAGGAATCTCCGTGGACGTACGCATCGGTCTTCCATGCTAAAGTGGCGTATTCCACTTTTTCCCGGTAGTGGAGTTGCAATTTTATTAAGGGAATGTCGCTGTTATTTTCTGGAACCCACCAAGCGGCAAGGCTTCCCCAATTTCCTTTCGCTTGCACTGAAAGGGAATGCTTTTCGATACTGTCTGCCGGGTGTTTGTGGTTCCAAAAAGCGAGTTGTAAGTCCATCTCTTTATTCGGCAAGAAATCCATGGCCAGCCGGGTGGTCATTGCCGTGTCCAGCAACGCTCCCACCTTGAACAATCCCACGGGATAAAGCAGGGCTGTTCCCCATAAGGTATCTAGTGGAATGACGCTATGGAGCTCTTTTGTTGAAATCTGTCCGAAGTGAGCTTCGCTGCCCGCGTTCCTGTAAGTCAGAAGCGATTGTGCTCCAAGCCGTAGCGTATACCTGTAAAAATCGATTCGGATGTCGGTGCGCTGACTTTCCAGATATCCCAGGGAATCTGTGCGGCCTTGCCATTCCACGTACCCGTGGGGAACTAGGCTCGGTCTCTCGTTTTTTCGGGCTTGCTTTTTTACGGGAGGTTTCTTTTCCTGTTTTTTCAGCTTGGGTATTTCTTCGCTGGCGCAACTTTCGAGTGCATACACTTCGGCTAAAATGCATGCTTCTTGGGTATTGCCCTCTTCCAACAGGTCAAAAATCTCACGGGCTTCGTCGCTGTCGATGATGCCGTCATCCCACCATTCAAAAACTTGGGCTTCGTTAAGGCTGGTGGCTTCTGCCGCAAAAGCTAGCGGGATGGCGATGCATAAAAGAAACAGGAGTAATGTCATTTTCGGGGTACCTCTATATTATACACGCCATTTTGCCCAAAACGGTACGTTTTTGCACCCTGAAAAGTTCTATTTTTGTCTTTATGGCAAATAACTGGTCCAAAAAGCCCTTCTCGAAAGGTCCCTCACGGCAACCTTCCCGTAATGCATCTGCCGCAGGTCGCGACTTCGTGCCGCACCTCAAGGCTCCCCGCACCGACTTCCCGCTGTTTAACGGCAAGCGTGTAACGCCTTCGTTGGCCGGTCTCGACAAGCTGTTGCATTACTATGGCGTGGAACTCCAGCCCGAAACTCTCAAGCAGATTTGGGAATTCCACCAGTTGCTCCGTGCCAATAACGATGACCAGGATTTGACGCGCCTCAATGCCTTTGAAACCATGGTGGAACGTCATTACGCCGACTGCACCCTCATCAATGCCTATGTGCCCAAGTGGCCTGCCCGCATGATCGATGTGGGGAGTGGCGCCGGATTCCCGGGCATTCCCCTCAAGATCGTGAACCCTTCCATTCGTCTCACGCTGTGTGAACCGCGCCCGAACCGCATCAACTTCTTGAACATGGTCATTGAAAAAATGGGCCTCAAGGGTATCGACGTGTTCGGCCATAAGGTCACTAGCCGCAGCATGACCATTCCGGTAGATGGTGTCATCAGTCGCGCTTTCGAACTGATGGAAAAGACCCTCCCGAGAATTGCAAATTCATTGAAGGTGGGCGGCCGCGTTTTCTTTATGAAGGGCCCCGCCGTTGCAGACGAACTCAAGACTTTCCACCCGGAGGATTTTGGCTACAAGTTCGTGGGTCAGCATTTCTATACCATTCCCAACAGCACCCAGGAACGCGCCCTCATTATTCTCGAACGAGTGGAATAATTTTTCGCTGATTTGCAAACGAAAAAAGTCAGGTGCTAAACCTGACTTTTTTATTTGTAATTCTGTCTGCTTCTGAATTAGAACTTGAACAGCATGCCGAAGCGCATCTGACCGTCGCGCACGCCGTCGTTGTCGCCTACGTCCTTGATGGTGGCGAAGTCGAATTGCAGCACGTCGGAGAGCATGAAGCCAAAGCCCAGGTCCACTTCGTTACGCTTGCCGGTTTCGTCGTACAGGTAACCGGCGCGCAGTGCGATGGTGTTGGCGTATACGAATTCGGTGCCCAGGTTGAACACGCCCTGCATAATGGATTCCTTAACCTTGTTGCCGTCTCTTTCGGGGTGAATCAGGGACTTCCAGCTAGAAATGTAGAAGGGTTCCGGATTGCCCTTGGAGTCGTCGTAAACCACTTCGCGGTTGTAGTCGGCGACTACAGTCCACTTGTAATCGGCGAGGCTCAAGATTTCATAAGAAAGTCCCAAGCGCCAAGTCAGCGGAATCGGGTCTTCGATGGTCTTGTCCACGTAGTACACGCTAGGACCGATGTTGGCAAGAACCAAGGCAAAATTTAATTTGTCTATAAACAAGTTCTTCTTCAAGACGCCGATGTCGAAGGCGTAACCGAAGGTGGTTGCTTCTTCTTCGCCTGCGGCCGCGCCGGAACTCAGGTCCGAATAGAAGAACTTGATAGAAAGGCCCAGGCCCCAGTCGTTGGGGAAGCGGGTGCCGTAGCTGAAGCCGCCCACGATTTCGGAACTGTTATAGGCGACCAGATCGTCGGCGTCCACATCGCCCGAGGCAACCGTAGAACCGAAGCTCACGAAGTTCACGAAAAAGCCGAGAGTACCCCAGTCATTCAGCGGAATGGTCATGCCTGCGTAAAGGTGGTACAGGTCAGGAATATTCAGAATCGGCAAGAGCTTTTCGTAGAAGGCTGTAATCTGGTAGTCGGCGTCCTTGAACTGCTCCATGCCGTTGGCGGTGCTGAACCATACGTCGTTACCTTGCGGAAGCACTGCCCAAACCTTGTTGGTGCTGAGACCGTTACCGCTGTGGTAATGCACCCATTCGTCTTCGCTCTTGGTGGAACCTTCTTCTTCGGCGGCGCCGCGTTCAAGTTCCGCCTTGCGGCCGCTTGCGGTGGCGTAGTCCGGCAGGTGGCGCCATACGCCCTTGTCGGTTGCAATCCAGATGCCGCCGCGCTGGTCCACGGAAATATCGTTCACCCTGTTATCTGCAAATTGCACCTGTTCCCACTTGCGCAATGTGAAGTGGGAGAGACCTCCGTTATGGGCGGCCCAGACGTGGCCGGAACTGTCTACGGCCAAGGCCGTCGGTGACAAGTCCATGATGCCGTCTTCTTCGGTGAACAGGCTCCAGCGGTCTTTGTCGTTGACACTCTTTTTAGGAATGAGCCTGGCGATACCGGCGCCTTCGACTGCCACGTAAAGTTCCTTGCGGTTTTCGGACCAGACCAGAGCGCGAATCTTTTGGCTGGGGAGCACCTTGCCTTTCTGTTCAAATTGACCGTTGCGGTAAACGAACAGACCATCTTCGGTACCGATCCAAATGGAGGCGCCTTGGCTTTCCAGCGCGGTAATGCGGTGGTGACCCAGTTCTTCGTCGTAGTTCTTCCAGGCCTTGCCGTCAAAGCGGTAGAGGGACTTGGGGGTGCCTACCCAAAGTTTTTCGGTGCGGCTTTCGTAAAGGACTGCCGTGATGGTGTCCTTGACCACCAGGTTCCAGGGCATCTTGACTTCTACCACGTGCTTTTCGTCGTCGGCGTTCTTGATGTCGTTGAACTTCTTCACCTGGCGCACATATTCGTCCAGGCCACGTTCGGAACCTACATAAACCTTTACGGCGTCGCGGACCTTGGCGTTACCCTGTAGGGTAATAGAATGATAGTTGACCCATTGTTCGCCGTCAAACTTCTGGATACCTTCGGCGGTACCGGCCCAAAGTTCACTCTTGCTGAAGAATCCGTCCTTGGAGCGGGAGGCCATGCTCGTAAAGAAGGGGGCATTCTTGGATTCGACGGGGTAGCTCATGCGCCATTCATCGGCCAGGGGGCCAAAGGCGAGACCTGCCGGGTTATAGTACATGGCGGTCGGGTCGTCGGCAAGAGCCGCACCGGCTTCGCCCATGCCCAGCTGGCGTGCGCCTACGGGCATTTCGAGGGTGATAATGGCAGAACCTGCCGCAAAAGACAATGCGGGAGCAAGAAGAAGTGCTGTAAGTAGAGATTTACGCAAGTTGCCTCCAGTCGGGGACATCATAGTGGTTGCCGTGCGCAGGCACGACTGCTTTCCAGCCGGACTTGCTGGGATTTTCCCAGGGTTGTTTAGGCAAAAGCCTGCAGTCGCAGCCCAAAACGTAGGGCGGGAGAATTTCCGCATGGTTGCGGATTTGTTCTCGGGTAATAAAGTTTTCGTCGCTCACGAACTTCACGTATTGCTTGCCCTTGGGGCCAAGTTCGATGCGGTAGGTGGCGGTGCCGTTCTTGTCGCCTTCGTCAATGGTGCGGATGGTGGCTTCCATGGTGGCGTTCCATTGGGCGATCAATTCTTCTTTCTTTTCGGCAGGCAAATTCTGTGTATCGAGCCAAGACCTGAGGGATGCCTCGGAAGGCTTTACTGCCGTGAGGGATTCCCGGGCGGGGCGCACCACTACGGCGTATTGTCCCGAAACGTCGATAACGCGCTTGGGTTCGTCCTTTTCGTCGGAACTGTGGATAATCACGTACGCGCCGATGGCGGCGAGTATCACGGACAGGACAATAATCGCGATGACGATAATGACTGATAGCATATTTTATTCCATTTGGAATTATTCGTTACTCTCAAAAACTAGCATTTTCTAAATTGTGGGACAGGAGATTTTATGTCGAAATTGAAGATTTTTCTTGTATTGCTGATGTGTAGCGCCTGTTTTGCCATCCCCTTCAAGGTAGAAACGGTTAGGGAAGGCTCTGGAGACTCCATTCGGGCCGGTCAGCTTATCAGGGTGCATTACAAAAGCTACGTTTATCTAGACAGTGTAAAAATCCTGGCCGAAAAGGCCCGTCTCGCGGATTCCTTGCGCATTGCTGATTCCCTTCGCCTAGCAAACGACTTTAATTCCGACCAGATTGCTGGTGTGACAAAAGTTGACACGACCAAGTTGGTGAACGAGAAGTCCAAGAAGAAAAAGTCCAAGAACAAGAAAGATGTTCCGGTCGCTGTAGATACGGTGGCTGCGGTCGTGGACTCTTCGGCTGCGCCGAAAACCTTTGTGGATTCTATCGCTCCGGTTCCCACCGATACTCGCTTTAAGCTGTTCTCGGAATCCTATGCCGGTGGAGAACCCCTTGAATTTACGCTGGGCATGGGCCTTGTGATTCCTGGCTGGGAAAAGGGCCTGCTTGGCATGAAGCCGGGTGAAGTCCGCAAGCTCTACGTGCCTTACCAGATGGGCTATGGCGAAAATTCTCTCGAAGGGGTTCCTGAATATTCTGACTTGTTCTTTATCGTCGAACTGGTCAGCGCAGACCCTCCCATGGAACCCGATGTGTTCCCCAAGAATGTGGAAGGCCTCAAGTGGCGCGAAGCCGCAAAGGGCCTCAAGGTCTACGACGAAAAGGTCGGTAACGGCAAACCTGCCATGGTGGGTTCCGTGCTCAAGACCCATTATACAGGCTGGCTCCTTTCGGGCCGCAAGTTCGGCTCTTCCAAGGACATGGGCAAGCCGCTCTCGGTGGTGATGGGTGCCGGCAAGATGATCAAGGGCTGGGAAGTAGGCCTTGAAGGCATGCGCGAAGGCGGCGTACGCTGGTTCCGCATTTCTCCGGCCATGGGTTATGGCGCAACAGCCTACTCCATGATTCCGTCCAATTCCACTTTGATTTTCCGCGTGGAACTGGTCGCTTCCGAAGTGGATGAAGCGGTTGTCGCAAATATGGATTTCTTCCCCGACACTACGGCCCTTACCTTTGAAAACGGTCCTGAAGGACTCCGTTATGCAATTATCAAGCAGGGCGAAGGCGAACCCGCCCAAAAGGGTAACGTGGCTAAGGTGCATTACACCGGCTGGCTTACCAACGGCTACAAGTTCGACAGCTCCCGTGATCGCGGCCAGGTCTTTGGCTTTACGCTGGGTGCAGGTCGCGTGATTCGCGGCTGGGAACTGGGTGTGCAGGGCATGCTCCCTGGCGAAAAGAGAATTTTGGTGGTGCCTCCCGGACTCGGTTACGGAGCCCGAGGCGCAGGACCTATCCCTGGTGGTTCAACTCTTATCTTTGCAGTTGAATATCTTGGCGAGTAATTATTTATAATTAACCGGTACGTATAAAACTGGAGTTTTTATGGAAATCAAATGGCTTAATCCCGATGCAAAGTTTGACCGTCTTGTTTTGGCGGGCGATATTGGTGGTACGAACACGAACCTTGGCCTGGTGGGCTACAAGGACGACAAGTTTACCCTTATCCTCGAAACGGATTGCCCCTCCAAGGACATCGACGGTCTCGAAGCCCCGATTCGCGAGACCCTCAAGATTGCAGTCGAAAGCCGTGCAGACCTTAAGCCGTCCCACATTTGCATCAGTGCCGCAGGCCCCGTATGCAACAACAAGTGCGTCATGACCAACCTCCCGTGGAGCGTCGATGGCGAAGCCCTGACAGCTGCAACTGGTATCCCGACACTTGTGATCAACGACTTCATGGCTATTAGCTATGGCATTCCGACTCTCGACGTTAACGACCCTGCGCAAATTCACCAGCTGGTCCACACTGACGGTAGCAAGCCTGCTCCGCAGAAGACGACCAAGGCTGTCGTTGGCCCGGGTACCGGCATGGGCGTTGGCTTCCTCGCTTTCGACGGTCAGAAATACATTCCGGCTTGCTCCGAAGGTGGCCACTCCACGTTTGCTCCGTTCGACAAGGATTCCCAGGAATTCCACGACTACATGGAAAAGAAGCTTGGTGCTGTGCCCGGCGTAGAACCGCTCGTGTCCGGCATGGGTCTCCGTAATATGTACGAATGGTGGAAGGAAACTCGCGGCGTGCCCGATAACGATGCCTTCAAGAAGATTGAAGAAACCGAACCGAATGACCGTCCGAAGTACATCAGCCGCGCCAGCGATACCGATCCGGTGGCTGCTGAAATGATGCGCCTGTTTGTGAAGATGCTTGCCCGCTTTGCAAGCGATGCCGCAACGCTCTTCCTCCCGCTGGGTGGTTTCTACCTGGCTGGCGGTACGGTGCAGAAGGACCTTCGCTGGCTCGAACGCGACAACCTGTTCATGAAGTACTTCGAAAAGAACTACAACCCGAACATCCGTCCGCTTTTGAACAAGATTCCTGTGTACGTAATCAAGGACTACAGCATCAGCCTTTACGGTGCTGCCAATGCCAGCCTGAATCTGCAGAAGTAGTCATTCTGGCGCCAGAGGCGCCGGGCGGACAGCACTTAGTACTTACTTGTAATGCAATTAAAAAAGGAACCCATTCGGGTTCCTTTTTAACATTCTTTAATTCTCTGCTTATTCCCAGTCGTCGAAGTTGTCGGCGGCCGGAGCTGCAGGTGCCGGTTCCGGTTCGGGAGCAGGTGCCGGAGCGGGTTCCGGTGCGGGGGCAGGAGCAGGCTCGGGTGCCGGTGCAGGTGCTGGCTCAGGAGCGGGTGCCGGTTCCGGTGCCGGAGCAGGAGCGGGCTCGGGTTCGGGAGCAGGAGCAGGTGCCGGTTCGGGCTCGGGTGCCGCGGCCGGTTCGTTATAAGTGTTAGAATTGGAATAGGAGTAGTTGGAGTAGTCTTCATCGCCGCCGGGGTTGCCCACGTCGTCGTTCTTGCTCATGTCTACCCACCAGGCATAGTTCAGCGGAGAGAGAACCTGCTTGCCGTATTCCTGGGCGTTGGCGCTGGATTCGAAATAACCCACGCGAATACGGTAGTAAGTGCCTTCCAGTTCGCCCGGATTTTCCACTTCGGCGACATAGGCCTTGATTCCGCTTTCGGCAAGCTTTTTCACGATACCGTCGGCAGCTCTCTTGGAAGACTGGATGCTGACCTGGATGACGAATTCACCCTTGGCGAGCGGCTGGACACTGCCGGCCGGTGCGGGGGCAGCGCTCTTTGCGGTTTCTTCGACAGCGGCTTCGCTAGATTCTTCGTTTCCAGAAAGGGACTGGATGGGGACGAGTTCCGGTTCGTCAGCCTTGGGCTGTTCGGCAACCTGCTGGGCAGGCTGTTCGACGGGAGCCTGTGCCGCGGGCTTAGGCTGCTCCATCTTCGGAACTAGTTCTTCTTCTTCGTTGCAAGCTACAAGCAGGGTGCTTGCGAGGGCAACGGCGCTCAGAGATAAGATTGCTTTTTTCATCCAATTCTCCACTTTTTTTGAAAAATCAAGACAAAAGGAGTCTTTTATAACAAAAAATATACATAAGTCTTTGATGTTACGCAAGTTAAAATGTAAAATTTATTCAAAAAAGAGCCGAAAAGGGGCTTTTTTTTATACCCTTGACGAAATTACGGCAATTAAATATATTTGGCTATCCAAAAACGAATTTCTAATTTAACCAAAGGATAATCGTGATCGGCGTAATTGTTAAGTCCAACGAACCTTTTGAACGCGCTCTCAAGCGTTTCACCAAGTCCTGCGAAAAGAACGGCATCATTTCCGATGTCAAGAAGCGTCAGCGTTTCGAAAAGCCTTCTGAAGAAAAGAAGCGCATCGAAACTGCCGCTCGTCGCAAGCGCTTGAAGGAAATCGCTGACCAGAACCGTAAGCGCCTCTACTAATTCGCGCCCGGTTTTCGGGTCGATTTAGCGGTCGCCATTAAGGCATCGATTTTTGTAATGAGTCGTCGGTCCATGACCGGTGGCTCGTTGCGTGTTTCTAGGGATATTTTAATCGCGGGTAGGTCCGCAAAGGGTAAAAATATGAGCAGTGCATTGCTGACTAAGATCAAGGATGATATCAAGGCCGCCATGAAGGCGCACGATTCCGAAACTCTCGGAACGCTCCGTACCCTCCATTCCGACATCAAGAATGAAGCCATGAAGTCTGGTGCCACTCCGGCTCAGATCGAAGAAACGATCACCGACGAAATGTGCGTCGACGTGCTCGCTCGCAGCGTAAAGCAGAAGCAGGAAGCCATCGATATTCTTACGAAGGGTGGCTTTGCGGACAAGATTCCTGCCGAAGAAGCGATCATTGCCCTGTACCGCAAGTACATGCCTGCCGAAATGACCGAAGACGAAGTCAAGGCCCTCATTGCCGAAATCAAGGCCGCGACGGGTGCTTCTAGCCCCAAGGACATGGGCAAGATCATGAAGGAACTTTCCCCGAAGGTCAAGGGTCGTTTCGATGCCAAGCGCGCCAGCGCTCTCGTGCAAGAAGCATTAAAGTAATAGGCGGTGGGTGCGCTCATGCCCACATCCCAATCCAAAATTCTTGAATTGGAACTGCTCTACAAGATCAGTTCCATTCTGAACCAGACGCTGGATTTTGAAAGCGTCGCTCATCCGATTTTGGAAGTGGTGGAATCTACCATGGGCGTGGAACATGCGACCCTGACGCTGTATAACCGTCACACGGGCGAAATTTCCATTGAAATTGCAGAAGGCCTTTCAAATCGCCAGGCCCGTAAGGGCCGCTACAAGGTGGGCGAAGGCATCACGGGCCGCGTAGTAGAAACCGGTAAGCCCATCATCATTCCCTCTGTTGCCAAGGATCCGGACTTCTTGGATAGAACGGGACGCGGCAAGACCGAAGACAAGGCCTTCCTTTGTGTGCCCGTGATTATGGAGCACCAGGTGATTGGCGCCTTCAGTGCCGACGTGCAGAATCCAGTGGAAGATGAACTTCCTGAAAAACTTCGTTTGTTAGAAATCATCGCACAGATGCTTGCTGCGGCAGTGAAACTCCGTCGTGAAGCCCGCGAAGAAAATGAACTCCTAAAGGCCGAAAACGAACGCTTGACGCTGGAACTGAAAGACCGTTTCCACCCTGATAATATTATCGGCCGTTCCAGCGAGATGCAGCGCGTGTATGCGCAGATTGACCAGGTTTCGCGCAGTCCCCTGCCGGCACTCATCGTGGGCGAGGTCGGTACGGGCAAGGGTCTTGTGGCCGAGGCCATTCATTACCGCTCCGACCGCAACATGGGCCCCTTCGTCCGCGTCCATTGCGCCTCCATGCCTGAATCCGTTTTGGATCGTGAACTCTTCGGTAGCGAGCGTGGTGCCCTGGTGGGCGTCCTGGCCGAGACGCCGGGCCGCGTTGAACAGGCCGACGGTGGCACGCTTTTCCTCGACGAAGTGGGCGAGCTTTCACCGAACTTGCAGGTGAAACTTTTGCGGCTGTTGCAGCATGGCGAAGTCGAACGCATTGGCGCCCGCATTTCTAAAAAGGTGAACGTCCGCGTCATTGCGGCCACCACCAAGAGTTTGCAGCAGATGGTGGAAGAAGGGACCTTCCGCGAAGACCTTTACTACCAACTGCATATTTTCCCGATTTATGTGCCGCCTCTCCGCAACCGTAAAACGGATATCGTTCTTTTGGCGGACCATTTTGTGGAACACTATTGCCGTATCGTGGGCAAGAATGTCCGTCGTCTGGCGCGTACCACCATCAACATGCTCATGAGTTACCCGTGGCCCGGAAATGTCCGCGAACTGGAAAACGGCATTGAACGTGCGGTTCTCGTGACTGACGAAGATGTCATCTACCCCCACCATTTCCCGACCACGTTGCAGACTGCTGAAACCAGTGGAACTCCAGTGAACGGAAACCTGAAACGCATGGTGGAAGCCTACGAAAAGGACATCATCTGTGACGCCCTCAAAAGTAGCAAGGGCAAGATTGCCGCGGCTGCGCGGAGCCTTTCCACGACTCCACGCATCCTTACATACAAAATAAACCAGCTCGGCATCGACCTCGCTGGTTTCGGAAAATAGTTTTGTGGGGCTATGACCCCGTTTTTTAGTTGAATGTAGCCGAGAACATGACGTTGACGCCGTAGGCAGAAGCGTCGCCCAGATCCTTCTGGTCTTCGGCAGATCCGTAGGTGAATGCTACAGATACGCCTATACCCCAGTTGTCGCTGACCCACCATTCCTTACCGGCGGCAACTTGAACGCCGAGGCCTTTTTCGGTGGTGCCTTCTATGTCGTTGTCTTCGTCTGTGTTGTCCTGCAGGTTGAAATTGGCAAAACCGACGGAACCGCTGATAAAGATGTTTTCAGGTAAATAGTACGTAAGACCAACTCCGAGCATCGACAGGTTTTCGCTTTTATCGGAATAAGATCCTACCTTGCTTCCGCCTTTGGTTTTAAATTCGATTTCGCTGGTGTTGGTTACACCCAGGATTGTGGCATGCAGGAGGGTGTTGGTGGCGATACGTCCGCCAAGCTTAATGTCAAGTTCAGTAGAAACACCCTTTGCTTCCATGTCGTAGCGGGACTTATTGGCGTCATAAGTAAAGCCCTGATAGCCAAAGCCCAGTGCCAAGTTCAAGAAGAAACCGTCGTGGGTGTGAGGTTGAGATTCTGCCATAGCCATTGCTGCTATTGCAAGTACAGCAACAAATATCTTTTTCATTGGAAAAAGCCTCCTGAACGCGAATTAATTTGTCCAAATATAAATTAATTGGCTCTTATGTCAATGTTTTTGGTCTTTTTTTCGCTGTTTCCAAGTCCTCCAAAACGTATCCCGATTGAAAGACTTAGATCTCTTTCTATATTTTCCCCTTGGAAAAACAAAAGGATATAAAATGCAATTCCGTCCTGTAAAAGAACAGCTTGAAATTTTGATGCGCGGCGTTATCGATGTTGTGCCGCAAGATGAACTTGAAAAGAAGCTTCAGAAGTCTTATGATACCGGTGTTCCTCTCCGTGTCAAGATGGGTGTTGACCCCACGGCTCCGGATGTGCACTTTGGCCATACGGTGGTGATGCGTAAGCTCCGCCAGTTCCAGGATTTGGGCCATACTGTCGTGCTCATCGTGGGCGACTACACGGCTCAGATTGGTGACCCCAGCGGCCGCAACAAGGCCCGTCCCCGTCTTTCCCACGAACAGGTGCTGGAAAACGCCAAGGAATACCAGGAACAGTTCTTCAAGGTGGTCCGCCGCGACCAGGTGGAAATCCACTACAACGGTGAATGGTTCTCCAAGCTCCCGTTCAGCAAGGTGACCGAACTCATGGGTCAGTTTACCGTGGCCCAGATGCTCGAACGCGAAGACTTCCACAACCGCTATGCCGCCAATACGCCCATCAGCCTGCATGAATTCATGTACCCCATGATGCAGGGCTATGATTCTGTCGCCATCAATAGCGACGTGGAACTGGGCGGTACCGACCAAAAGTTCAACGTGCTTCGCGGTCGTGACTTGCAGCTTTTCGAAGGCATGGAACCGCAGATCGGTCTCTTCATGCCGATCCTCCTTGGTACCGACGGCAAGGTCAAGATGTCCAAGTCCATCGGTAACTACGTGGGCCTGAACGAGCCGGCCGACGTGATGTACCACAAGATTTACAGTCTGGCTGACAGCATCGTCGAAAACTGGTTCGAACTTCTGACCAACATCCCGCTTGAAGAAATCAAGCAGATGATGGCCGACATCGCCGCAGGCAAGATGAACCCCAACGATGCCAAGCACCGCCTCGCTATCGACATCGTGACGCAGTATTATGGCGCAGAAGCCGCCGAGGCCGCCGCTGCTAAGGAACGCGAAATCCACAGCGGTAATGCCATCCCGAGCGATGCTGCCGAATGCAGCGTGGCGGCCGGCACCTACGGTGCCCTGGACCTGCTCGTTGAAATCAAGGCCTTTGCCTCCAAGGGCGAAGCCCGTCGCATGGTCCAGAACGGCGGCGTGAAGATTGCTGGCGAAAAGCTTGCCGATCCGCAGTCCCAGATTGAAATCAAGGGTGGCGACCAGCTGGTGGTCCAGGTGGGCAAGCGCAAATTCTTCAAGGTGAATTTCTAGGATCATGTCTCAGGAAATCCTAATTCTCGGGCTCAATCCCGCTTGGCAGCGCTTGTTCTACGTGGACAAGTTTACGCCGGGCGAGGTTCACCGTATCGGAAAGATCGAAGAGTACGCTTCGGGCAAGGGCATCAACTGTGCTCTTGTACTTCACCTCTTGGGTGGAACTCCGCTCATGATGCACTTCTTGGGTTCGGAACATGGCCCAAGAATCTTCGATGAAATTTCTGCATACGGAATTCAGCAGGCGCCCGTATGGATTAAGGAACCGACCCGTATTTGCACCACCATCGTGAGTGAGGGCGAATCCACGGAGCTCATCGAGCCTTCGCCGGATCTTACAGAATACGAAAATGAGGACTTTCTCCAGACCATCAATGATTACTGGAGCTCGACCCAGAGTGTAGCCTTGTGTGGAACGTTCCCCCAGGGTTTCAATGTGGAACAACTGAACGCTCTTGATTTCGCTGGCAAAAAGATTTATGTGGATGCCATCGAAGATGTGGATGCCTGGCTTGAAAAGGGCGTGGAGCTCTTGAAAATCAATCTCAAGGAATACTGCAAGTTGCTTTCTAGGCTCGGGATTCCACAGGTGATGTCGAGCCCCCAGTTCTGGAAAATGACGGCGACTGCCGTGCTGGAACGGCTTCCGATCAAGAACCTTGTTGTAACCGATGAAGAGTCTCCGGTACGTGCCTTCCGCCTGGTAGAAAAGAAGTTCCAGGGCGTGCAGCTTTTGCCGCCCACGGTCCAGGTCAACAACCGTATCGGTGCCGGTGATTCTTTCTTTGCCGGTTGGCTTTATGCTGATTCCATGGGCCTTGACTTTGAACAGTGCCTCATCAAGGCGACTGCGGTTGCCTCTGCCCGCTGCGAGGTGGAACGTCCCTGCAATATCAAGGTGGAACGCGTTGCAGAACTTGAGGCGGCTATTGCCGATGCGGTAGAAAAACTGGAGTAGGCGATGGCTGTTGCAGACAATAGCTTCCCGAACAAGAATGACTTGTTTGCGTTTGCAACCCCTGCTGAATTTGCGTCGCTGTTTCCAGAATATGCCGGCTCTGCCGACAATGTCACTTTGGATAAATTAATTGAACTCTCGGGAAACCGCGGCTACGCCTGCATTCTCGGGATGGGAATCTTGAGTTTTTCAACGAATCTGTCTTGCTTGATTAGTTCTGCCAAACAGCGGGGAATCCGTTTTTCGGCGGTTTATATCCTCGGTGTCTGCGGAGCCTATCCCGGCCGCGGAATCAATGTTCTCGACGTGGTGCGCGTGGATTCTGAATGTGTGGGGGATATGGGCTATCAGGAAAAAGACGGTTCCTTTTCCCCGTTCCCCAGTAACCTCCGTGCCACGGCTGTCGAGCTTGCTCCCTTGCATTTGCGAAAGTTGAAATCTGCCGTAGGCCTTACGGTGAACTGCTGCACGGGCACTGAAGAATTGGGCTTGATACGGAGCAGGATGTTTGACGCCGATATCGAGAATATGGAAGGCGCCGCGGGGATTTCGGCCTGCATGGCTCACGGTATTCCCGTTTTCGAAATCCGTTCCGTATGCAATATGGCTACTACCCGCGACAGGGCTTCCTGGAAATTTGAAGAAGCTCTCGCCGTCCTCCGCAAAACGATTTTTGGATAATTACATGCGTCTCAAACTCGGTATTTCCACGTGTCCTAACGACACCTATATCTACGAGGCCCTAGTCCAGGGCCTTGAAAATTCTCCCTTTGAATGGGATGTCCATTTTGCCGATGTGCAGACCCTTAATGAAATGGTGCGTCGCGGAGAGGTTGATGTGGCCAAGGTGAGCGCCCAGGTGTACCCCAAAGTCGAAGGAGAATATGCCAGCCTTTCTTGCGGTGGCGCCATCGGATACGGTTGCGGTCCGCTGTTGCTTTCGTCTGTAGGCGACTCGTTTTGCCCCGAAAAACCGGTGGTTTTGCCCGGTGCAGACACGACTGCGGCCCTTTTGTTCAAGTTTTGGCATCAAAAAACGGGCAAATCCGAACAGAAAATCGAATATGCCCTATTTGACCAGGTGTATCGTTCCCTGCGCTCCGGAGAGGCTTCGCAGGGCGTTGTCATACACGAGCATCGCTTTACCTGGAAACGCGACGGCCTTTATCTGTTGCAGGATTTGGGGGCGTTCTGGGAAGAAAATACGGGTACACCCATACCGCTAGGAATAGGTGTTGCAAGGCGTTCCCTTGGAGAAGATGTTGTTCTTCAGGTGGAAAAGGAAATCCGCGAAAGTTTGAATATTGCCCGTAAGCGGGAAAATCTGGTGACTCCGTTTATCGATAAATTGGCCCAAATTGACGATCCGGATGTCATGGAAGCGCATATCCGGATGTTCGTAAATGACTTCTCCGAGAATGTCGGGGATAGGGGAAAAGCCTCCTTGGAGACCCTCTGGGCGTTAGTTCAGGGTGAATAATATGTTAAAAAATGAAAAAAAATGCGTTTTTCGGCGTTTTTTGAAGAATTTTTTACAAAACGGCGGATTTTTAGCATAAACTTTAATTTATTTTCCATACTGCATATTTTTATATGGAGTTTGCTTATGAGCTTAGTGAACGATCTTGAACTGGAAGTCGAGAACTTCAAGCGCGAGTACGAAAAGTTCGAGCGCGGAAACAAGTCTGCCGGCACCCGTGCCCGCAAGGTTTTGCAGGACATCAAAAAGACCTGCCAAGAGATTCGCGTGTCTATTCAAGGCGCGAAAAAGGAAGAGGAAAAGGCCGAACCGGCATCCGCCGATTGACCTTGAACGGGTTAGATATACCTCAATGAAACGATTTTATCGACATTTTCTCAATTATTTAGGCATTTTTTGCGAAAAGCGTTTGACTAATGCCGTTTTTGAAGGTATATTCCCACTTGAATTTTGCATTCGCCGTTTTGGCGGGTGTATAGGTTTTAATTTCAAAGTGTTCTATGATTGGAGAAACGTAGCAGTATGACCCTAAAGAAACTGGTCTTAATCACGGCCGGGGCGATGCTTCTTTCTGGAACCGCCATGGCAAAGAATATCAATGTTCCTGGCGACTATCAGAAGATTGCAGATGCTCTCGGTAATGCGGACGCCGGGGATACCATCCTTGTCAAACGCGGAACTTATAACGAAAACATCACCCTGATCATGGGTGTTGTACTTAAGGGCGAGGATCCCCACACGACCATCATCGATGGTGGCCGTAGAGGTCCGACCGTCATGGGTACTTCGGGCGCCGAAATGTCGCACTTCACCGTGAAGAACGGTCTCGAAGGTATCCTTTGCGAAAACGCCGCTCCCTACATTCACCACTGCTATGTGCTCGACAACCATGCCACGGGTATCGGTGCGTTCATCTCGCTCCCGCATCTCCGTAACAACGTGGTGTACGGCAACCGCTGGTCCGGCATCCTTGCTTGGGGTGCTAAGTCCCTCGATGCCTTTATCGAACACAACGTCGTGCTCCGCAACGGCTACTCTGGCCTTGCTCTGAAGGGCCCGACCAACGTGATTGCTCGTAACAACATCTTCATGGAAAACCACTACTATGGTGTGTTCGCCGACCCCGCTGCCGGCCAGACCAAGGTGGAATACAACAACATCTACAAGAACTACTATCCGTTCAACCAGTTCATCAAGGTGAACCGCACGAACGTTTCTTTGGATCCGAAGTTCATCAACCCCTCTCTCTCGCAGCCGAACTTCTACTGCCAGTCCACCTCGCCGATGCTCAAGCGCGGTAAGGGCAAGGCAGACATCGGTCTGACTGCCGCCGAACTGGTGAAGGAAGAAGAAGCGGTCGAAGAAACTCGTAATCCGGATAGCGATGGCGATGGCCTTTGCGATCCGTGGGTTTCCGAAGAAGGTGTTTCCGACAAGTATGCAAGCGTTTGCACCGGCCTCGACAACTGCCCCGAAGAAGCTGAAGATTTCGACGGCTACCAGGATGACGATGGCTGCCCGGATGCCGACAACGACCGCGACGGTCTCTGCGACCCGTGGGTTGAAGCCAAGGGTATGCTTGCTACCTTCGCTCACATTTGTAAGGGCGTTGACCTCTGCCCGGAACAGGCAGAAACTCTGAACAGCTATAAGGATGATGACGGATGCCCGGACGAAGTGCCGCAGCCGCCGAAGAAAGTCTTTGTGTTGGAAGGTGTGAACTTCGAATCCGGTAAGGCTACGATTACTCAGGATTCCTACATCTCCCTCATGAAGGTTGTGGACATTATGGAAACCTTCACTGAAGCAACCTTCGAAATTGTCGGTCACACCGATAACGTCGGTAAGAAAGAAAAGAACTTGCAGCTTTCTGCAGACCGCGCCGCTTCCGTGAAGAACTTCCTCGTGGAAAAGGGCATCAACGAAAGCCGTATCGTTACGAGCGGTAAGGGTGACACCGAACCGGTTGCCACGAACAAGACCCCTGAAGGCCGTGCCCAGAACCGTCGTATTGAGTTTATCCGTACGGATATCAAGTAAAGGAGTAAGTGATGCGTACTAGTGTTATTAAAACAGCAGTCCTTGGACTCACGGTAGCCAGCACTTCCTTGTTTGCAGAAGCCACTTATTCTCCGCACAAGTATCAGCAGAATGACTGGTTTGCAGAATTTGGTGGCAATACTGCCATGTATGTGAACCCCGCAGGAATTTCCGAAACTGACCAGTTGGAATTCAGCGCAGCGTTCTTTAGCTCTATCAGTGGTGAAGCTAGCCAGGAATACGTTAGCTTGACCTTCCCGATGGATTACAAGCACACTCTCGGTTTCTCGTTCTTCGAAAACGGTGCTTCCATTGACGGTGGCAAGTCTTACGGCGAATACGCCTTCTTGCTCGGTTATGCCTACAGGCTCATGCATTGCATCGCCTTGGGTATCGACGTGTCCGTGCTCTACATCAACCAGTTCGATGATGTGAAGCAGGTGACTGTCGGTTCCGACGTGGGCTTGAGCTGGAACCCGCTCAACTCTTCCAAGTTCGGTTACCTCTTGGTGGGCGTTGCCCTCCAGAACATCGCCCAGCCGGGCGTCAGCATGGAAGATAATGGTGGCTTCGTTGCCCCGGGTTTCTTCGGCGGCGACCGCGACGATGCTTACAACATTCCGTCTAACCTGAACTTCTCCCTCTTCTGGCGTGGTTTCAACCGCGTGATCGAAGCTAAGGCAGAACTTTCTCTCATCGACGTGTTCCATTCCGACTCCGAAGGTGGTGAAGGTTTGAATCCGGAAATGAGCTTCACTTTGACCTACTACCTCTCTCCGCACCTTGGTGTCCGCCTCCGCTTCACGAAGGAAGGTTACCCGGTTGCCGGCGCTACGGTTAACGTCAAGGACGTGAGCATCTTCCGTTACCTCGCTCTCGACCTCGAAATGTCTCACGATGACCTCTACGCCAAGAAGAACCGTGGCTTTATCTGGGCTGTCAAGCTCACCAGCCGTTTCGGTGACACTCGCGAAGAAAAGATCGGTGAAGAACGTTATCGTCGTTTGAAGATCGAACCTGAAAACGACTACCGCGCCGCTATGCGTCTCTACTTGAACCGTCAGTTCTTGGAAGCTGCATATGCCTTCGGTAAGGTTCAGACCAAGTACCCGGCATTCCACCTTGTGGACCAGGCCGCATTCTATAAGGCAAAGTCTTTCGAAAACCTCCGCATGCACAAGGCTGCAAAGTCTGTGTACGAAGACGCTATCAAGCGCTATCCGCAGAGTGACCAGCGCGCCAAGTACCACTTCCAGTTGATGAACATCGACTATAAGGAAGGCAAGTACATCGACGCTATGGCCAAGTACCAGAATATCGCTCAGAAGTTCGGTGAAAGCGACGTGAAGGCTGACGCTGACTACGTTGCCGGCCAGATCAAGTTCGAACAGGGCCTCTATCAGGAATCTGTCGACCTCCTCGCCGCCATTCTTCCGGGTAACGCCAACTACTTCTACGCCCGCTATACCATGGGTATTGCTTACAGCCGTCTCGGCAAGTTCGACGAAGCTGAAAACTGCTTCCGCGACATTACCGAACAGCCGGTGTCCAACCAGTCCGAACGCGACTTGCAGGACGCTGCCAAGGTGAAGCTCGGCCATATTTACTTCTCTGGCGAAAAGTCCGATATTCCGGCTGCCGCTCAGATGTATGGTCAGGTCCAGCCCGGTTCTCCGGTGTATGACGAAGCCATGCTCGGTATCGCTTGGTCCTTCCTCAAGGTGAACAAGCCCGATGAAGCTATCAAGCCGGCACAGTGGATTATCAAGAATATGCCTGAATCCTTCCTCGTGTCCGAAGCATACCTCGTTCAGGGTTACTGCTACTTCATCAAGAAGGATTACAACAATGCCGTGAAGTCCCTGGAACAGGCTGAAAAGCGCACCGAACAGCCGGTCGTGACCGTTGCTGCTCGCGACAGCGCCCGTCAGGCTTACGATTCCATGCAGGACGAATTCGACTCCGTGCAGGTCAAGGCTTTGGACCTCGCTCGCCAGCTCCCGACTCCGCGTGTGCAGAGCAAGCGCGAAGCCTTGCAGCCGAGCTTCGACAAGGCTAACCAAGCTATCGAAGATTACGCCGCATTCACTCAGAAGGCTATTCAGAGTGACCGTTTCGAATCCAACCGTAAGCGTATTTTGGATGACGCAGGCTTCACCTTGGCAACTGTTAAGACCAAGATGGGTCAGGGTGCAGCTAACTCCGAAGCTGCTCAGGAACTCGAAAGCCTGGATGACGACTTAGATCTCGGCGACGACGACGGCGGATTGGAATAACATGGAATAAATTAGACCTGGCTTGAAACAACCAGGTCTTCCCCTTTATTATCTTAATAAGTGGAAAAAGAAAAATGAAAAAATTTTTGCTTGTTGGTGCAATCGTCTGCTCGCTCGTAGGCTCCTCTTTTGCAGCGTCAGATCCTTGTAAAGACAAAGTCAATGAAGCCAAGAAATTGGCGGCCAAGTGTAAGGCGATGCCGAAAGGTTCTGAAAAGACCCAGTGCGCTAACTCTTACAAGGTGTTGAAGCACCAGGCCGAACAGGCTTGCCGTTCCGGTGGCCTCGATGAAAAGGGCATGGAAGATGCCATTCGCCAGTGGGAAAAGCAGGTAAATAACTGTAAGGGTAAGCAGAACAAGCGTTGCGCCTCTGCTCTCCAGCAGTTGGGTCATTACCAGTTCCAGCTCGAAGAAAAGCACTTCCTCGACAAGAACGCCCAGTATGAAGAAGATGTGGCATGGTGCGCTGACCGCGATAACAAGCCGGCAAAGTGCGCCAACATCGACCAGCTTCCGAAGGCTGATCACCAGAAGTCCTTGGGTTACTTCCTCGAATATATCGATAAGTATCCGAAGGAAGACAAGACTCCGACCGTGATTTACCAGGCTGCTGCCGTGCAGGAAGCTAGTGGTGAAGACGAAAAGGCATACAAGCTCCGTATGCGCCTCGTCGAAAACTTCCCGGATAACGGTCTCGTTCCGAAGGCTTGGCTCCGTATTGCGGAATACCACTTCATGAACCGTAAGTTCCGTGATGCAGTTAAGGCTTACAAGAAGGTGACTGGCTTCGAAACCCTTACCGGTAAGGAAGCTGCACTCGCCATGTATCACTTGGCTGAATCTTACTACAACATTGCAGAATACGAAACCGCTGCAATCAAGTACTACGAATATATCATTGGTGCTGATAAGGGTAAATACCCTGCAGACTTGCGCGCAGAAGCTATGGACTTCATGGCAGCCTCCTTCTCCGACCTCGAAGGTGGTGGTGTTGCCGAAGCTGAATCCTTCTTGAAGGACAAGAAGGTTCCGTTCAAGGACTCTGTGTATTACCGTATCGGTATGAAGAACAAGGACCACGACCGTAACGAAGAAGCCGTGCAGTCCTTCAAGCGCTTGATGTCCATCAACCCGGATTACATTGACGCTCCTCTTGCTGATATTGCGATGATCGAAATCCTCATCATCCAGCAGAAGTTCGAAGAAGCTCAGCAGCACCGCTACACTGTGGTGAAGCGCTATGACCGCAACTCTTCTTGGTACAAGAAGAATCAGAAGTATCCGGAATCTGTGAAGAACGCTGAAACTGCTATCCGTGGCGCTATGCTCGACATTCCGCAGTACCACCACGCTCGCGCTGCTAAGCTCACCAAGGAAGGTGACTTGGAAGCCGGTAAGAAGCAGTATGCTGAAGCTATCAAGGCTTACGAAGCTTTCCTGAAGCGCTATGCCAAGGAACCGACCTGGGACGAATACAAGGTTCACATCAACCTCGCTCTCGTGTACCAGGAAATGGGCCAGTTTGCTAACGCTGCCAAGATGTTCAACTGGATCGTTGACACTGATACCACTCGCTACGGCCGTCGCCCCATGGGCTCCGAAGCTCTCCTGAAGAAGGAAGAAGCTGCTTACAACGCCGTGCTCATGATGGACCAGTCTCGTGAAAACGCCAAGAAGAAAAAGTATGGCGACGATGCTGTGAAGGCATACAAGTCCGAAGAAACCAAGGCTTACTTCGATCAGGTTAACAAGTACATGGCCAAGTACGGCCAGAACAAGGAAGCTGCAGAACTTGCATACAACGCTGCCATCGTTCATTACGATGCCAAGCAGTTCAAGGTGGCTGTGGGCGTGCTCCGCAAGCTGAAGCAGGACTTCCCGAAGCATCAGTACATTTTGCTCATCAGCCGTATGCTTGCCCAGTCCCTCCTGGAATCTGGTCAGTATGACGAATCCCTCACCGAATTCGAATGGCTCTACAAGCAGTATACCCAGGTCAAGGAAACTCGCAATGACTCCATGGCCAAGGAAATCGAAAAGGCTATTGCCTACGTGCTCTTCCAGATGGCCGAACAGTCTGTCAAGCAGGGCCAGTATCAGAAGGGTGCTGAAGCTTACCTCGCTCTCGTGAAGCGTTACCCGCTCATCGACATCGCCGACAAGGCCGTGTTCGAAGCCGGTGCTGCCTATGAAAAGGACAATCAGTTCATCAAGGCTGCCGAAACCTTCATGATCCTCCCCAAGCAGTATGCTAAGTCTCCGCTCACCATCAAGGGTATCGTCCGTGCCGGTGACGCTCACAAGAAGGCTGCTAATGCCAAGAAGGGTGACCAGAAGTACTTCGAACAGGAATACCGCGAAGCTGCCCAGACCTACTTGTTCATCACGAACAACTTCCCGCAGGATTCCATGGCATTCATGGCTATCGGTTCTGCAGCCCAGGTCTACGACACCATCGCCGACAAGAAGTCTGCTGCTGTGACTTACGAACTTGCTTACAAGCGCTATCCGAAGGATGAACGTACTCCGGGCTACCTCTATAGCGCCTGCTTGAGCTACGACGAAGCCAAGATGACCGACGAAGCTATCCGCTGCTCCAAGGACCTCGTCCGCGACTATCCGAAGAGCTCCTACGCCCTCGACGCTGCCTTCAGCATCCCGATGGCTTACGGTAACGCTAAGAAGTGGGATCTCGCTGCTTCTGAATACCACAACTTCATCAAGGCTTACGGCCAGGAAGATAAGGAAAAGCTGATTGCTGCCTATATCGGTGCCGCTCGTGCCTACATGGAACTTAAGGAAGAAGACAAGGCTGTCGAAGACTACCGCAAGACTCTGGAAGCCTACGACAAGTACGGTCTGCAGATCAAGAACGCCGATCCGGGTGTTCCGGCTGAAGCTGCCTTCTACCTCGGTGAATACGAATACCACAAGATGGATCCGTATGTCCTGAAGGGCAAGGAAAAGGAAAAGGCCAAGATCATCAAGCAGTTGGTTGATATCCTGCAGAAGGCTATGAGCCAGTACTCCAAGTCTGCTACCTATGCATCTGAACGCTGGACCTTCAAGGCCACCAACAAGATGGGTATGCTCTTCGTGACCATGGCCGCCAAGATCCGCGAACAGGAACTGAACGGCAAGAAGGAAGAAGAAAAGTTTGCTGAACGTATCGGTATCGTGCAGCAGCTCCCGAGCTACTATGAACAGGCTCGTCCGATCTTCCAGAAGAACATCGACCTCGCTCGCGACCAGGGCTTCTACAACCAGGACGTGATCGAAGCTGAAGAAGGCTACATTGAAATGTACTACCAGGGCTGCGCTGTGTTCGTCGAAGTGGCTGACGCATTCGCCAACTCTCCGCTGCCGGACTCCGCTTCTATCGTGAAGGAATACGTTGAATATGAAGGCATGGCCAAGGAAGACGCCGTCGAAGCTGTCCACGAAGACTTGGAAGCTTACCGCGAAGAATTGACCAACCGTTCTAACGGTGCTAAGGAACTCGCTATCCCGCAGTGCGCAACCGGTATCAAGGCTGCTGCTCACTACGGTATCGAAAACCAGTGGACCGAAAAGCTCTTCGAACTCCTCAAGAGCCTCGATGAAAACAACGAGACCTTGAACACCAAGATTGAAAAGTTCGACCCGTCCACCTTGTTCTCTGACCCGGCTTACTTCAAGACCAAGGCTCGCTTGGAACAGATTGCTAAGTCCGAAGTCATGACTCCGGAAGAACAGATCAACACCTACCGCGAAATCATCAAGGATGCCAAGGCTGAAAACGAAAAGCTGAAGGCTGAACTTGCTGACCTCCAGAAACAGCTCGCCGGTGGTTCCGCTTCTAACGCCTCTTCTTCCATGGATTCCATGGACGATAGCGCTGCCGAAGCTTCTGAACCGGAAGCTGCCCCTGCTCCTGCTCCGAAGGCCAAGAAGAAGGCCAAGAAGAAGAAAAAGTAGCGGTAAAAACAATTTTACGGGGAACCTAGTTCATAGGGTTCCCCTATTCTATTAGGGTAAAAATGGCGTTTTTTGAGTAGTAAACAAGATTTTACCGGCTCGACTACACAATTTTGCCCTAAAAAAGATTAAATATGAACAAAGATTTTTCAAAATAAACCAAAACACTCAATCAAGGAGTACTCTAATGTCTAAAATGCTTCAATCCTTCAGCCCTGAATCTGATGGTTACCAGTTCATGTGGATCATCCTCGTGGTGTTCATGATCGGCCTCGGCTTCTCTGTTGAACGCTGCCTTTACATCATGGTGAAGAGCGCTAAGGGCCGTAAGGATTTCTTGGCCAAGTTCGGCACTCATATTTCTGCTCAGCGCTATGATGAAGCTCTCAGCTATGCCAACGCAACCAAGCTCCCGATCGCTCGCGTGATGGCTGCAATCGTTGCTGCCCGTAACGGTGGTCGCGAAACCATGTCTGCTGCTTGCGACGCAGTGTTCCTGACTGAAGCTCCCCGTCTGACTCGTTACATTAGCATCATCCAGGTTATGGCCTCCATCTCCACGTTGCTTGGACTTATGGGTACGATTTACGGTCTGATCTACACCTTCGACGCTGTGGCTAACAAGCCGGCTGCTGAACGTGCCAAGGCTCTTTCCGACGGTATTGCTATCGCTATGGGTACCACGCTCCTCGGCCTTCTCTCCGCTGTGCCTCTTCTGGTCATCGTGGGCCTCCTCAACATGAACTCCGAACGCCTTATCCAGGAAATGGAAGAAAAGGGCCTCAAGATTATCAACTCCCTCGCTTAATCGAAGATCGAGAGATAATTTTAACGGAGTTATAAAACATGGCAAAAGAACTCAAGAAACCAGCCAAGCCTGAAGAACCGGACCTGTTGCCGGCGATGGGCTTGTTTACCATCCTGATTCCTATGCTGTTGTCTATGACTGCCTTCTCCAAGCTCGCTATCGTTGAAATCAACATGCCGGAACGCAGCATGATGAACATGGATAACGAGACTCCTCCGGAACCGGACCAGCAGGCTCTGAACCTCTCGCTCGCCATCACGCCTGAATATCTCGTGATTGGTGCCCGCGGTGGTTTCCAGCCGAATGTCTACTTCAAGGAAATGTGGACGTTCCGTTGCAAGTCCGATGCGCAGCTTATTACTTATGCGCCGGAAGATGTGAAGTCAGCTGTAGAAAGCGGTCATGGCCCCAAGTGCAAAGATGGATCCGAAATGGATAAAGAGAAGTATCTCTACGAAATCGAAACCATCGAACTCTGGGCTATCAACAAGGAATCCGAAGAAGATCCGGGCCGCGTGATTTGGGCCGTGTATTCTTCTCAGTCTGAAAATGTACCGGACAGCGCTTACGTGGACGGCAACAACGCCTTCCTCGCAGCTCCTGGCGAAGGCGCCATGGGTCTTACCCCGCCGCCGATGCTCAAGAAGCCCAGCGCAGGTGCCGTTCTTGCAACCCTCACTCCGAATTCGGCTCGTAACCTGAAACCGGATGTGGCTGCCAAGAACATCATCTACCCGCTTTCCGCCTACGATTTGATCGCTAAGGACCTGATTCAGATCCATACGCAGTTCATTGACCTCGAAGACGTCGATAACATCATCATCGTTGCTAACGACGACACCCAGTTCGACAAGATCATTCAACTTATGGACCGTGCTAAAGAAGCCGGTTTCAGCAAGATCAACCTTGCTAAGCTGGGAGGTTAATCATGGCTAGAAAGACTCGTAAATTTAGCGAAGACGTACCTTTCTCTTTGACGTCCATGATGGACATGATGACCATCATTCTGGTGTTCATGATCAAGAACTTGGACGCTGAAGGTCAGCTTTTGACCCAGGCCGAAAACCTCATCCTTCCGGTGTCTACCTCCAAGGTGCAGCCGAAGGAAGTGGCTCTGACGGTCGTGGTCGATAACAACTATGTCGTGGTCGATAACGCAAAGATCGTTCCTACCGAAGACGTCTTGAAGCAAGAAGATCTTCTTGTGACCAAGGTGGACTCCGTTCTTAAGGAACGCCGCGCAACGGAACAGGAACACGCTCTTAAGATGGGCCTTCCTGCTGACGAAGCCGGTAACATCATTGTGCAGATCGACAAGAACATCCCTTACGATGCAATGTATAAGGTCATGGCCACCTGCGGCTTCTCTGGCTACACGCACATTGCATTCGCCGTGATGCAGAAGAACGGCGGGGAGGAATAACTATGGCTAAAAAGAATACTCCCGAAATGGATCCGTTAGTAGCGTCCCTGATGCCGGAATCCGACAAGAAGATGGGTGCTATTGCCGGTATCTCTTTAGTCGTTGCTTTGGCTATCTGCCTTTGGGCTTCCATGTACGAACAGGTGGTGGACGAAGTCGTGTTCGACGACTCTGCCGCTGCTGATCTTACTGCTTCTATGACCATCGATGAAAAGAAGGAAGAGAAGAAGGAAGAGAAGAAGAAGGAAGAACCCAAGAAGCCTCGTAAGAAGGCTGGTGGTGGCGGCAAGCCGCGTGGTAAGGGTCAGCCCAACGCTCCCCAGACTCGTGGTGTGCTTAAGCTTTTGACTGCTCAGACCAAGAATGCCTCTGCCGGTGCATATGACCTCATGAAGAACCAGAAGTTCTCCAAGGACATCGACAAGGTGCTCAAGGACGTGGCTGGCCTCCAGACGACGGGTAAGACCGTTCTCGGTGGTCGTCGCGGTAAGGCTGATGGTGGCTTTAACGAAGGTTATGCCGAAGGTGGTTCCGGTGGTATCGGTGACGGCCTGGCAGGTCTTCTCGGCGGCGGTGGCGGTGGTATCGCTACCAAGGCTAAGGGCTCCATCAGGACTCCGTCTGAACGCGATATCGACATGGGTGCCGGTGGTGGATCTCGTTCCGCTGCAGACATCATGAAGGTTGTGCGTCAGCGTACTCCTGGCCTGCGCCACATCTACAACAAGTTCCTGAAGAAGAAACCGGGCTTCCAGGGTAAGGTTACCTTGAAGTTCACGATCGCTCCGGGTGGCGAAATCATCAGCATCTCCATTGCTTCTTCTACGACCGGTTACGGCGAATTTGACGGCGAAGTCAAGACCGCTGTGAGCCGCTGGAAGTTCAGCAAGGTGAAGTCTGGTAACACCACTGTTACGATCCCGTTCACCTTCTCCGAATAATTCGGCGAAAACTTGAAAAAAGACCGGACTCCTCAGTCCGGCCTTTTTGTTATACGTAAACAACGAAATACGGGAACTCCAAAAGGATTAGTCAGTCGTTGTTTACCCTTCGCTCCGACAACAGGCTACAGGCCTGTTGTCTCTGCTCGGCCTTTTTTGTATAAAAAAAGTTGGCTTTTGTTTAAAATTTTGTTGCGTTTTACGTTTAATTAAACTAACTTTAAAGCAGAAATTTCAATAGGAGTTTTCCAATGAACTTAAGAACAGCTGCCGCGGTTGGTGCCGCATTCGGTATTCTTGGAGTCGGTTCCGCGTTCGCTACTTTTGCACGCGTAGAATCCATGGGCAAGAACACGACCTACATCATGGATGATGTGAGCATTTTTGACAACCCTGCCAATGCTAACCTGTACTCCAACTATTTGATCGGTGGCTTTGGTGCTTATACCGACAACAACTTGACGGCTGGCGGAAACGTTGATCCGCAGCATCCGACTTTCGGCGGTATCTTCTCCATTTCTTTCGGTGATGACAACAATCCCGATCCGAAGTTCACGATTGGTGGTCTTTTCGGCCGTATCAACCAGGACCTCGCCATGTATCTGCCGGACTATGTGCAGGTTGGTAAGAGAGGCTACGTGGTTGTTCCCGAAACCGTGACCAACTTCGACGGTTTCTTGGGCGGCACTTTCTCTAGCGGCGACGCTTGGGGCTTGCACATTTACATCGCCCACCAGGATGGTGGCGACCTCGATGAAAGCGGTGTCTATCAGCCGGATAGCAAGGCTTACGCCTCTATCGTTCAGTTGGACGCTGGTTTGAACTTCCAGCTGGGCAGCGGCACCTCTTACGAATTGTCCGGTGGCATTGCTCGTGTCCAGTACGGCCCGGAACATCACAACTTCTTTGATGATGGCGACTTCTCCATTCTCGGCAAGGCTCGTGCCTTCTTTACTCTCGAAGCCATTGACGGTGAATTGGTTCCTGCTGCTAACATTAAGCTCGCTCAGTCTCCTGGTATCGAGGACAAGCTCGCCCAGGCCGGCATGGGTATCAACGTGGCTATGGACCGTGGCTTCTTCTGGTTGGGCCTCGACTTCATCTGGAACCAGACGAAGGCTCATGACTGGTTCTATGACAAGGCTTTGAATGGCGGCGCATGGGTTTATGATTCCCGCAACGAAGACGATCCGCATTGGGACAAGCGTTCCGATATCGGTGGCAAGATCAGCTTCGGTATCGAACGTAATATCTGGTGGGATTGGTTCGTGATTCGCGTGGGTGGCCAGAAGTCCATCCTCTACACCGATTGCGATGTGAACTCCAAGAACGAATACACCTCTGACCGCTATGGCATTTGCAAGGACGATGGTACGTTCTTCTCTACCAATCCGCTGGCTGACGGTTCTGCCGACGACCATGTCGGTTTCGGTTTCGGCATCAACATCGAAGAACGCCTGAAGATCGACGTGACCGTTGCAGAAGACCTGCTGTTCCGCAACCCGTTCCAGGGTGAAGGCCGCTTCTTCTCTCGTCTCGATGCAACCTACTCGTTCTAATTAGAACCTCGGACTTGAATGTGAAGACGCCCCTCCATGAGGGGCGTTTTTGTTGCTTTTGGAGCCCCCTTTCTTCTGCTGCAATTTTTCTACTTTAGGGACATGAAACTACTTGTTAGCGCATTGGCTCTTGCCGCCCTGCTTGTGGGCTGTTCTGAACCGACGGAACGTATTGAAAACAAATTAACTGAATACTTGCAGGACGATTTGAAATTCATGGTCGCCGAAACCATGAAGGCTTCCAAGACTCGTGAAGGCCTCTTGGATACGCCCTATTACCGAGTGAAGGACTTTAGGTTGTTCGATGGCGCGGAGGCCCGCATTTATGCGGCCTATGCCGAAGTAGATTTCTTTATCTACAAAGACATTGCCATGCATGAAAAGCGCAAATACCGCTATGACGTAAGCACCCGTGGATGGGACCGCTACAAGAAGGAATGGAAGTTCGGTGCGGACTCACTTCGTTAGTTTTTTTTATATTTCTTAAAGGAAGTTGAATCTTAAAAAAGGATTGGATTTTGTTCGGCCTCTTTTCTTGCGATATCGGTATTGACCTGGGCACGGCGAATACGCTTGTTCATGTGGACGGTCAGGGAATAGTTATCAATGAACCTACGGTTATTGCAGTGGACAGCAAGAATAACCGTGTATCTGCCATCGGTTTCGAAGCGAAAAAGATGCTTGGCCGTACGCCTGGCGAAAGCCGTGCGGTGCGCCCCATGCGCGATGGCGTGATTGCCGATTTCGAATTGGTCGAAACCCTCTTGCAGACTTTCATCAAGCGCGTGCAGAAGTACCCGCTGTGGATGGTGAAACCTCGCGTGGTGGTCGGTGTGCCTTCCGGCATTACCGAAGTGGAAAAGCGTGCCGTGATCGATGCCGCCAAGCAGGCCGGTGCCAAGGAAGTTCACCTGGTGCACGAACCCATGGCTGCCGCTATCGGTATGGGTATCCCTGTAGAAGACCCTGTTGGTAACATGGTTGTGGATATTGGTGGTGGTACCTCCGATATCGCCGTAATCGCTTTGAATGGCACCGTCTGTAACGCCTCTGTGCGCGTGGGCGGTGACGAAATGGACGATGCTATTGTCCGCTATCTGCGCACTATGTACAACCTTTGCGTGGGCGATAGCACTGCCGAACAGATCAAGATCCAGATTGGCTCTGCAAGCCCGCTGGAAGAAGAACTGACCATGGAAGTGAAGGGCCATGACTTCTTGGCCGGCATGCCGCGTACGACTACGATTAACAGTGCCGAAATTCGCGAAGCCCTGAACGAACCTGTGACCGCCATTATCGAAGCGGTGAAGCAGGCCTTGAGCATTACTCCGCCGGAACTCTCTGCCGATATTTACGACAAGGGTATTATCATGACGGGTGGTGGCTCGCAGTTGCGCGGCTTTGACGAACGTATCCGTAAGGAAACGGGACTCTCGGTGAACGTGATTGATGAAGCTTTGACTTGCGTCTGCAAGGGTGCAGCCCGCATTCTTGAAGACTTGGATAAATACCGCCCGGTTTTGATTGCTTCCTCGAACTAACTTGACAGGGTTCGATGCTTAGGGCGATTCGCTTTATTGTCGACTTATTTACGCAAAGGCACGGTATCGTTGCCTTTGTCTTTTTCTTGGCTCTTGGCCTGCTGATGCGTCAGTCTCCGACGCCGATTCGCGAAAGCATTGTTTCGACGGCGGTTTCTACGCTTTATTTCCCGGCTCAGCGGATTGTGTCTGCGGTGGGGCATTACAAGGCCATTGCTGAAGAAAATGAACAGCTGAAAGAAGAAAACGCACGCTTGAGGCAAGAAACCTACCATGCCCGCGAAGGCCTGCAGGAACTGGCCCGACTGCATACGCTAGTCCGATTTGACGACAAGTGGGATTTCCCCATTGTGACGGCCCGCGTGATTGGGCACAATCCCGGAAGGTTCCTGACGACCATGGTGATTAACCGCGGTACGGAACATGGCGTAAAAGAGAACATGCCCGTGTTTTCGATGAATGGTTTGGTAGGAAAGATTTCGAAGGCCACCTATAACCATTCCCGAGTGCAGTTGCTGGTAGACCCGAATCTTAAGTTGTCTGTAATGGACCGTCGTACCCGCGTGGTCGGATTCCTGGAATCCATGGATGGCGTTCGCTTGACGGCTCTTGTGCCGACTCATGCCGGAGTCCATGCTGGCGACACCTTGGTGACTTCGGGCTTGGGAGGAATCTTCCCGAAGGGTATTCCTGTCGGAACGGTAAAGGATGTCCGTAAGTCGGACCTTGATGTGATGCGCCAGATGGAAGTGAGTCCATTCCAGGATTTCTCGATTCTTGAAGAAGTGTTCGTGATGGAAAAAGAACCGGATTGGATTATCAAGGAGCTGCTCGATGAATAACTTGGGTTGGCTCAAGACTTTTATCATGTTTGTAATCGTGTTTGCCTTGCAAATGACGGTTGCCGACTGGCTTAGCTTTTTTGACATTGCCCCTGACTTTATAATCATCTTCATTGTGGCGGTTGCCATTAGAAGGGGACCTACTGCAGGATGTTTCTGGGGCTTTGTTGCTGGCTTTACGCAAGACGTGTATGCTCCGGTGGAATGGCTCGGTGCAAATGCGATTTCGATGACTGTGCTGGGTTATGCAGTGGGTCAGCTGGAAGAAAGATTCCTGTCGTTGAATATGCCTGCGAAGGTAGGTGTTCTTGGTCTTGGATTTTTCGTGTGCGACATGATTTACTATGGCATTACCGGTCTTTCCAAGGATGTGGTGACTAACCTGTTCTTGACGAAGTCTATTCCGGAGTGCATTTATACGATGTTGATTGGCGGAATATTCTTCTACCTGGATATAGGCAGTAAAAAGAAAAAGCATGCTTAAGGGAATGTCTGAAAACGAGACCCTGCAAAACAGGAACTGGAATGTATTGATTTACATGACCGGTGTTGTAATCTTGTTTTTCATTCTTTTGATGCGCCTGTTCTCGTTGCAGTATACGCATTACGACGAGAACCTGCAGCGTTCCGAAAACAACCGTATCCGTAAAGTGGTTTTGGTGGCCGAGCGCGGTTACATCTATGACCGCAACGGCGAGGTGCTGGTGCGCAACCGTCCTTCGTACCAGATTGCCATTTCTTCCATGAACATGCCCCGCAAGAAGGCGGATAGGGATTTGCTGTTCCAGAAGCTGCTCGGTATCCGTGATACGGCCGGGGAACGCCTGTTCGATTCCCTGTCCCTGGATACGGCGTTTCAGCGTTCCCGCTGGATCAAGAATAGGCCTATCCGCTTGCTGGAAGATGCCACCGCCGAACAGGTGGCCATTATTGAAGAACGTTCCGAAGAATTGCCCGGCGTGATGACGGTGATTGAATCCAGGCGCGAATACCCCTATGGGACTTTAGCGTCCCATGTGCTGGGATACACCAGCGAAATTTCGGAAGAACAGCTTAAGTTGCCGGAATACGAAGGCTATACGCAGGGTGACCGCATTGGCCAAAAGGGACTTGAACAGTTTTACGACAAGGAGTTCCGTGGCGTAAACGGCATGAAGCTTGTGGAAGTGAATGCTTCTGGTCGTGAGGTGGGCACGGTCGACGGTGTCGAAGGCACAGAACCCGTGCCCGGACTGCGCTTGGTGTCGACCATTGATTTGCGCTTGCAGAAAGTAGCCGAAGAGGCCATTCCCGATTCGGCGAAGGGGGCGCTGGTGGCCATTGATCCGCGGAGTGGTGAAATTTTGGCCATGGTTTCTTCGCCGAGACTGGACCCCAATATTTTCTCGCTGAAAAAGCGTGAGCGCAACAAGGGTTGGGCTCACGTGGCTCTGGATACCATGAGGCCGCTTACGAACCGTGCGATTTCGGGTACGTATCCGCCGGCATCTATTTTTAAATTGGTGACGGCGGGAGCTGGTCTTGAAAGCGGAATCTTGACGGAGAACAAGTATTATTCCAAGTCCTGTACGGGTGGCTACCAGTACGGGGCGCGCTACCAGAAATGCTGGGGCACTCACGGTAGCTTGAATGTAGTGAACGCCATCCGCCTGAGTTGCGACGTGTTCTTTTACCAGGCGGGTCTCGACATTGATATGAACCGCATCAATGAATTCGGTCGGCGTTTTGGCCTGGGCGAAAAGCCTCTCGGAGTGGACATTCCTGGCGAAAAAGCGGGGTGGCTTCCGGATTCGGCGTCCTTCAACCAGAAAAATAAGCGTCTGGGCTGGCGTTGGGCCCGCGGTCTTATCTTGAACCTTTCCATTGGGCAGGGACAGATTGTGACGCCCTTGCAGCAGGCAACCTTGATTGGGTCCCTGGCTACCGGCAAGGGAGTTTATAGGCCACACTTTATGAAGGAACTGCGCGATAACCATGGGAACGTGGTGCGTCGTTACGAACCCGAAATTATTCGACCCGGCAACATGAAGCCCTACACACATCGTATTTTGCTTGCGGCCATGGATTCGGTGGTGAACCATCCGGGTGGTACCGGTAAACGCGGGGCGTTGCCCAATGTCCGTGTAGGAGCAAAGACCGGTTCTGGTGAATGGAAGAAGGGCGAAAAGACCCATGCCTGGTATGCGGCAGTTGCTCCTCTGTATGATCCGGAAATTGCCGTGGCCGTGATTATGGAAGCGGCTGGCGGTGGTGGCGCCGTGTCTGGCCCTATTGCCAAAAAAGTGATGGAAGCCTATTTTGAAAACAAGGAAAAGGAGGCGGGAAAAAATGAAACCCAAACGGCTCCTTGACCATTCGTTGAAATTTGACTGGATGTTTATCGTGCTTACGCTTGCCCTGATGAGCGTGGGTGTGGCCCTTGTGTATTCGGCGACCATTGCCGAAGATGCCTCTGTGGTCGAATTGTTCTGGTTCAAGCAGATTATCTATTTCGTTTTCGGCAGTGCCTTTGCGGCGGCTTTGGTGTTTGTGCGTATCGACTGGTTGAAGCGAGCCGCCATACCCTGCTACGCGTTGGCCCTGGTGTTGCTTGTCGTGGTGTTGTTCTTTGCCGGAGATGTGGTAAAGGGCGCCGGTCGTTGGATTGACCTGGGAATTTTCAAATTGCAGCCCTCGGAATTCGCAAAGATTGCTTACTTGCTGACCTTCTCCTATTGGCTTTCGAAACATCCCGTTAGCTTGTATAAGATGAAGACCTTCGTGGTGCCTTTCTTCTTGTTTATTGTGCCTTTTGCCCTGGTGTTGAAACAGCCTGACTTGAGTACGGCCTTGGTGTTTATCGCTGTGACCATGGTTGGGTTCTTTTTTGCAGGGCTTACCCTGACCGACATGTTCCTGATTGTAAGCCCGGTATTTTCGGTGTTGTTTTCTCATTCCCAGGATATTGTTTTCGAGATTCTTTGGGGGCTTCTGATTTGTCTGGTGGTGTTTGCCCTTTTCCGTCGCAGGCTTCCGAAAGTCTTGACGGCGATTATTCTGATGGCGAATATTTTTGCGGGTTATGCAAGCACCATGGCCTGGAACATGCTGGAACCCCATCAGCAGAAACGCGTGAACACCTTCCTTGACCCCATGAGCGATCCGCTGGGTGATGGCTATCAGGTGTTGCAGTCCTTGACGGCAATCGGCTCGGGTGGCCTGACCGGCAAGGGCTTTGGAAACGGTTCTCAGACCAACCTAGCCTTTTTGCCCGAAGAACATACGGACTTTATCTTTAGCGTTCTGGGGGAACAGTTCGGCTTTCTGGGTTGCGCCTTTGTGCTCGTGCTTTACGGCCTTTTCCTGTGGCGAGCCACATCTATCAGCAAGCAGTCCTCGGACCCCTTTGTGACATTGATGGTCATGGGCGCGTCGACGATTTTCCTGTTCCATATCCTGGTGAACATCGCCATGACTATCGGGCTAATGCCGGTGACAGGATTGCCCTTGCCCTTCCTCTCTTACGGCGGATCCTTTGCCCTTACCTGTATGGTGTTGGTGGGATTCCTGCTTTGCCTGCGCTATCAGGCCCGTAGGAGATAGTTCGGGACTTAGAACCCAAATCCCCGCTTTTTACGAATCTGGCGTATATATAAGAGGAGCACTTTGTGCTGCCAGGAGTTTATATGCGCTGGATAGAAAATGTTGGCCGCTTTGTTTTCGGGGCGGAATGCCTTGGTTGCGGAAAACCTTCTAGGAATCTGGATCCGTGGCTTTGTCCGGAATGTGTTTCTGAATTGGATCGGGAATCCACCGTGGATTTATCTCCGGGACCGGACGTCTATAGTTTGTTTCCGATGCGGCCCTTGACCCGGAAATTGGTACATGCGCTAAAGTACAAAGGCGTTTCGGGCATGGCGACTTACCTGGTCAAGCATTCATCCTCGGTTCGATATGGGGTAGTTCGTGAGGATCTTTCGATGCTTCCGAAGCCGCTATATTTTGTTCCGGTACCGCTTCATAGGGCGAGGTTCAGGGAACGGGGCTACAATCAGGCCGAAAAGATTGCGGCTGCCCTTGCGGTTGTTTTCGGGGGTAAGGTGTGTCGCTGGCTTAGACGTCGGACTTTTGTGGTTTCGCAGACCAAGCTGTCGAAGGAAGCCCGCGAGCGCAATGTGGCGTATGCCTTTGAATGTACTTTGAAAGAACCCCCGGTGTCCGGGACGGTTGTGGTGGTAGACGATGTCTTTACCACGGGGGCGACCACATCGGCATGTCTTGCCGCCTTTGGGCGTGGATTTCCGCTCCCGGTCAAGGTTTGTACCCTGCTTTACGACGAACCTGCCTCTGCGGCCGCTGATTTTGCTGCGGACAACCAGATGGAATGGGACTTGTCGTAGATCAGAACCAAAAAAGACCCCTGCGGGGGTCTTTCTCTAGCGGAGGAAGAGGGACTCGAACCCCCAAGCCTTACGGCGGCGGTTTTCAAGACCGCTGACTTACCAATTAGCCTATTCCTCCAGGGCTATCCAAGGATAGAAAAATTAGTCCTTTTCTGTCAAGCAGAGTTGTAAATAAAATGAAGTTTATCTAATTTTTACATAGTATGACAGGACTTGACGAGAAAGAGGTAGTCGAATCCCAGAGGATCCTGGAGCTGCTGTTTGCGTACATGCCGAAGATTGCGGCAGAACGCAAGATGGACAGCTTGTTGGTTCTGATGGCTGATTTGGGCCGCTCCATTGTGATGGCGGACCGTTGCTCCCTGTGGCTTGTCGATGAAGATAGCGGCGAATTGTGGACCAAGGTGGCCCACGGCGTAAGCGAACTGCGTATTCCCTACAATGCAGGCTTTGTGGGTTATACCGTAAGGACTGGCGAGCCGCTCCTGATCAAAGATGCTTACCAAGACCCGAGGTTCGACCGTAGGAGCGACGAAAAGACGCACTACCGTACAACCTCCGTGTTGACCGTTCCGCTGATGAATTCGGCGGGCGGCGTGATGGGTGTGTACCAGGCCATAAACAAGCAGGGCGAAAACGAGCTGGGCGAAGCCGGCGTGTTCTCGATCCAGGACTTGGAACGCCTGAGCCTTACTGCAGTTTATTCGGCAAAGACGGTTGAATCTGCCATGCTGAATATGGAACTTGAGGCTACCCAGCGCGAAATTATTCACATTTTGGGCGAAGTTTCCGAATACCGTAGCCAGGAAACCGGAGACCACATTCAGCGTGTGGCCGAGATTTCGTATATGCTGGCCAAGTTCCTGAAACTCCCGGAAAACGAAGTGGAGCGCATTCGCCTTGCTACTCCGATGCATGACCTGGGCAAGGTGGGTATTCCCGATGCCATTCTCAATAAGCCTGGTCGCTTTACCGATGACGAATATGCCATTATGAAGACGCATTCCGAAATCGGCTACAACATGCTCCACAACTCCAAGCGCAAGCTTCTCCGCTTTGCGGCGGATATTGCCCGTTCCCACCACGAACGCTGGGATGGCCGCGGCTATCCCAAGGGCCTTACGGGCGAAGAAATCCCGTTGGCAGGCCGTATTTGCTCTGTCGCTGACGTGCTGGACGCCCTTTCTAACCCGCGCTGCTACAAGCAGCCCTGGCCCGAAGAAAAGGTCAAGGATGAATTCCTGAAGCAGCGCGGCGGACAGTTCCAACCGGAACTTGTGGATGTCCTTATGGAACATTGGGACGAAATTTACAGCCTATACCGCCATTAATCGGCGCTGTTCCCCCTGCATCCCTGTAATTCTGCTGAAATTTGGTAAAAAAATTAAAAAAGACCTCGATTTCTCGAGGTCTTTTTAGTGGCACCGGTCAGAATTGAACTGACGACACGCGGATTTTCAGTCCGCTGCTCTACCAACTGAGCTACAGCGCCGACTTGGTAGGCCAAATATAGAACACTTTGTGATGTCTGTCAAGGGTAAATAGAATATTACCGATATTTTTCCCTTTTTTAAGAATAATCTTCTAAATTTAGTATCCGGGTGTAGAAGATTAGGACTCTGGAAATCGGGAGTTTCCGGCAAATATTTTTTATAGGTGGCAGCGTGTACGTATTCAGAAAAATGAATAGCCTCGCTTTGATGGGCGGACTGAGTTTGGTTTTTGCGGGAATTATAGCCTGCTCTTCCGATGATAATACGACTTCGTCGCAAAATGGCGAAGATTTACCAATCAGGATTGACTCTACCGTTACCATCGATTCTAGCGGGAATAGGGTTGTCACGTACGATACTATTCATCCGACGGTGGATTCGATCGTTCAGATTGACCCTGTTACCGGTAAGACGGTTACCATTTATGATACGGTGTATATCCCTGCCGACACTACCGTTCGCTGGGTTGGCAATTCTTCGCTGATTATTACTGAAATCGCTCCGGTAAACCTGGACTGGCTCGACGAAAATGGAGACGATCCGGGTTGGGTTGAAATTTACAATGCCGGCGATGAAGAAGCTAGCCTCCAGGGTTATTCGCTTGTCGAAAATATGGACAAACCCCGCAAGTGGATTTTTGGTGATGAAACCATCAAGCCCAAGTCGTTCCGCGTGGTGTTCTGTGACAAGGGAAACCGTTCTGTAGTGGAAAGTGGCGATGAGGGTGATTTCCATAAGCGTCCTCATACCAACTGGAAGCTGGAAAAGAGCGGTGGTTCGATTTACCTGATTGACCGCTACTATTCTATCCGCGACTCGGTTCACTACCCTGAAATTACTTCGGGCTTGAGCTACGGCATTGTCGATGGCGGTGTTTGGAAGTTCTTTGAAAAGGCAACGCCTGAAAAGAAGAATACTGAATCGACGGCATACGACGGAATGGCCCCGAAGTTTAGCTTTAACGGCAAGTCCGGCGGTTTTTATACCGAACCGATCACCTTGAATGTTCCCACGGGTCTTCCGGAAGGAATGAAGGTCCGCTGTACGCAAGACGGATCCCTTCCGACTGAAAATTCCCAGGAATTTAATGAACCTATCAAGATCGAAAAGAATATGGTCTTGCGTTGTGCCGCTTACCAGAAGGGACTCCTCACGAAGGAAGTGGTGACCAACACGTACTTTATCGAAGAAGATGAAATAAAAATGCCGGTGGTGGCATTGAGCGTGGATCCGATTTTCTTCGATAAACATTATGTTAAAAAGAGCTCTTGCGGTGATTCTGATCCTGCCACCTGCCCGCCGGGATTGATGGAAGATATCGAATATCCTGTGCATGTGGAATACTTTGCCGATGGAAGCAAGTCCAAGGAAAAGGCTTTTGAAATCGATGCAGGCATTTCCTTGATGGGTGGTTGGAGCCGCGTCAACGATAAAAAGTCTGTTGCCATTGCCATGCATGAAGAATACCAGGCAGGCAAGATTGAGTATCCGTTGTTTGAAACGCGTAAGGGCGTAAATGACAAGTACAAGGCTTTTAACCTGCGTAACAACGGTAACCGCTTTGTAAGTGACTATATCGAAGATGCCATGGGTGGCGCTCTCTTGGAAGGCTCGGGTGTAGATTACCAGCGTAGCCGCCAGGTGGTGGTGTTCTATAACGGCAAGTATTACGGCATTCACGATATGCGTGAACGTTACAATCGTGCCTATGTGGAAACCAACTACGGTATCAACAGCAACACTGTGCATATGGTTAAGCATTTGGGTGCCATTGATAAGATTACGGCCAGCGGCGATGATGAACAAGCCGTTACGGAATATAAGAATATGCTTAATTTTGTTGGTGGCAACGACATGTCTTCGGCTGAAAATTATGCGGCTGCAAAGACGCTGTTGGATGTCGGTAATTTTGCCGATTACATGGCTGCCGAAATCTATTACCACAATGGTGACTGGCCGAACAATAACGTACGTGCCTGGTCTGCTCCGGGACAGCCCTGGAAGTTCTTGGTCTATGACTTGGATCACGGTTTCGGCTGGAAATGGGGTGTGTCTGACCCGAATGGTGATAAGTTTAATGATGGAACAAATATGTTCACCTGGATTAAGCAAGGCGGTGGTAACAAGCCGTGTAAGGATGTCGGCTGCTTTGCGAATCTTTATATCAAGTTGATGGAAAATGCTGATTTCAAGCGCATGTTTATCAATCGTAGCTGCGTGATGTTGAATAGCTATTTGAATTCCAAGAATGTGTCTACAATTGTAGACCAGATGGTTGCTACGATTCCTGAAGAAGAAAAGAAAAGAGATGTCGAAAAGTTCAAACAAGATGAAATGTATTATCCGGACGGATTTGACTGGAAGGGAACTCATTTGAAATCTTGGGCTTCGGAACGCGACGCTAAGGTCATTTCTGAATACAAGAGCGAATTCAAGTTGGAAGATATGGTGAACGTGACGATTACTGCAGATGGTGCAGGATCCGTCTTGATGGAAGGCATGAATCTGCCTAGCTCTAGCTACAAGGGAAAATTCTTTAAGGGAATGCAGATGGTATTGTCTGCTGTGCCCAATGCTGGAAGCGTTCTGGGTAGTTGGTCGGGTTGTACCCCTGTTGACGGGACTGACATGTGCGTTGCTAGCCTTGAGGGCGACATGACCATTTCCGCATCCTTCAAGTAGTAATAAAAATAACATCTTTTCGGAGCCTATTTCCTTTGGGAAATAGGCTCTTTTTGATGGTTAGGGAAAGACTATCGTACATTGGACTCTGTGGATGTTTCAAAAAATTTTCTAAATTGGGCGCCATGATAAGCCCAGTGCGCAAGATGTTCGACGAAATTGCCAACCGCTATGATTTTCTGAATCATACGCTGAGCTGCTTTCAGGACATTCTTTGGCGCCGTAGCTGTTGCCGCGAAATAAAGAAGCAGAATCCTGGCAAGCGTTTGCTGGATTTGTGCGGGGGCACGGGTGACTTTGCTGTAACTTATGAAAAATTCAACGGCAAGCCCGATGTGGCCGTGTTGGGTGATTTTTCTTATGGGATGCTGAAGGGTGCTGCCGGCAAGGATACGGTGGCTGTCCCTGTGCAGCTGGATGCCATGAAGATGCCCTTTGGGGATGCATCTTTTGACGTCATCTTGAATGGTTTCGGAATGCGCAATTTGCCTGATGCAGAAGGCGGCTTGCGTGAATCGGCACGGGTGCTTGCCGCCGGCGGTTATTTGCAGGTGCTGGAATTCTTCTCGCCTCGGGGGGCTTTTAACAAGTTCTTTTACAAGAGGCTTGCACCGTTGTTTATTCCGGTACTGGGGGCGTTTTTTAGCAAGCGCGAAGCTTACGAGTATTTGGTTAATTCTGTATTGCGTTTTTTGCCGGTGGCAGATTTTGTGGCGTTGGCAGAAAGAAACGGATTTGAACTGGTGCATGTGAAGCCCTGTTTTTTCGGGGTTGCATTCCGCGTTTTGCTTAGGAGGCGAACATGAGTCGATATATTTTGGGGGTGACCGGTGCAAGTGGCGCCATTTATGCCACGCGTACTGCGATGCACTTGAAACGCCTGGGACACCACGTGACAGCCTTGGTGACGCCACCGGGTAGAGGCGTGGTTGCCTACGAGGGCCAAGAAGATTTGTTCAAGTATGTGGATGAATTGCCCGACGTGAAGAATTTCTTTGCCGAGTGTGCCAGTGGTTCTGCCGATTATTCGGGAATGGTGGTGGTGCCTTGTTCCATGGGTACCCTTGGCCGTATCGTGGCCGGCACTTCGGACAACTTGCTGATTCGAACGGCCGATGTCTGCCTCAAGGAACGCCGCCCCCTGGTTGTGGTGCCCCGTGAAATGCCTTACAACTTGATTCACTTGGGCAATATGACTAGCTTGACCCGTATGGGCGGAATCGTGATTCCGGCGGCACCCCATTTTTATGACCGTCCGAAGACCATTGAGGAACTGGTCGATACGGTGGTTGCAAGAATCCTGGTGCACTTGGGTGCGCTTACGGGAGCCGACAACATTGTCAAGCCGTGGAAAGGGATTCGTATTCCTGCCCCAAGGCCCAAGTCCCGGTCGAAAGGGAAAAAGAAGTAATTGATTTTTGTCTGCTTCTAACGTTCACGGTTGCTCGATTATGCTGAAAAAGATCCTGGAATTCGGACACATGGTGCGCTTCAGTCATTCGCTTTTTGCGATGCCTTTTGCGATCGGTTCCATGTGGGTTGCGGCAAACGGGTTCCGCGGCATGGGTGCCGCGGAGGCGGTGAAGATGATTGCGTTGATTGTGGGCTGTATGGTCACCGCCCGCAACAGCGCCATGAGCTTTAACCGCATTGCCGACGCCGATATCGATGCCAAGAATCCCCGTACCGCGAAGCGTCACCTGCCGGCGGGCCGCCTGAGCAAGGCGTCGGTGGTCGCATTTCTCGTAGTGAATGGAATCCTGTTTGTGGCCTTTGCGGCGCTGTTGCAACCCCTTGCCGGGTTGCTGGCTTTGCCGGTGTGGCTCCTGTTGCTTTCTTACTCGTACTGGAAACGTTTTAGCTGGCTTTGCCACTGGTTCCTAGGCTTTGCCATTGGCATGAGCCCGTTGGGCGCCTGGATTGCTATTCGCGGCGAGTTCGCCGTGTTCCCGATTTTCTTGCTGGTGATTCTGATGCTCTGGATGGGTGGCTTTGATATTATTTACGCGACCCAGGATGAAGAAATTGACCGTGCCATGGGACTCCATTCGGTGCCGGCCCGCTTTGGCCGCAAGCGCGCCTTGCAAATCGCCTTCTGGAGCCATATTGCGATGCTCGTACTTTGTGTGGCGTTCGGCGTGTTCTGGAGCATGGGTGCGCCCTGGTGGGTTGTGACGGGGCTTATGGCTGCTGCAGTGCTCTACATTCATCTGTTCAGAAAATCCGATGACCTGGATGCCATGAACCGCGACTTTTTCTTGGCCAACGTCGCCATTAGCGTGCTTGTGATGGCGGGACTCATCGTTTGGATTTGCCTGGGAGGTAACGTCGATGCCCTTTACTAACAAGCCTTTTGGCACTGAAGAAAAAATCAAGATGTTCGAACGTATGGGGGCTACTGCCGCCGTGATTGCGCTCGTATTGATTATGCTTATTGAATCGGGCTATGCAGGCGATTACAAGAATCTCGCCGATATGGGTCTTACGGCCATGATCGTGGTGCTTGCTGTCGCCTTGACGGGCAGCCTGTATTTTAAAACCAGAAGAAAGTAGTTTCGCGCGATTAAATTTCTAGGTCGGCACTGTAGACTGTTTCTACGGTGCCGTCGTCGCATTTAAAGAGAAGGCTTCCGTCGTCTTGCATGTCGAGGATTACGCCTGCTTTTTTGAGGGCGCCTTCGCCGCTGTCGCGGTTCTGGTCGGTGCAGTGGTTGTTTACCACGATGGTGCCGCGGGCGCCAATGAACTGGTCCATACGCTTCCAGGCGGTGACCCACGGGCGAATGCCGAAGGCACGGAATTGACCTAGGGCCCGTTCCAGGTTGCCGATAAGCATTTGCAACAGCTTTTCACGATTGATATTTTGACTGCAAATATCCTTGAGCGTGGTGACGGCGCGGCCCAGGTGGGCATAGTCCAGCGGGCTACTGTTCACGTTGATTCCTACCCCCATGCTGATAGCGGGAGTTCCCTTGACATAGGTCATCTCGGCCAGGATGCCGCAGAACTTGTGCTTGCCGCACAGGATATCGTTGGGCCACTTGACGGAGACCTTCCCGAGACTCTTGTTGCCTAGGCCTTTGGCGTTGGCGTCGTCTTGTAGGCTCTTGAAGATTTCGGCGAAGGTAAGGGCAGCCACTTGTGTAATTTGAGGGGCGGATGCAAGGGGGATTCCGTTGAGGGGAATCAGAATGTTGAAGTAAAGGTTTTGCCCGGCAGGGGAGTCCCAGGTGCGTTCGTGGCGGCCTCGGCCTGCAGTTTGCCTGTCGGCGACAATAAGGGTGCCGGGCGTAATTTCGCCTGCTGCGGCAAGCGATTTCATTAAGCTATGAGTGCTTTGAGTTTCTAGGAGAAGTTGCGCGGGCGAATTGCCGAATCCGCAAAGTTGCCAGTCGACAAAATTTCGTTCGGGAGAAAACATGCCTACTGGTCTTTCTGTTCGTCTTCCAGCATCTTGAGGGCTTCTTCGGGGAAGATGGCGAAGTACTGCTTCTTCTTGTCTTCGAAGAGCTGCAACAGACGTTCCTGTTCGAACTGTTCGCGGTCGATATTCTGCATAAAGAATTCGTCGCGGGCGAAGTCGCGGGTGGTCATCTGCTTCTTGATGTCTTCGGAAAGGTCTACCTCGTCCCATAGGATGTAGTAAGAGCCTACCATACCGTCGGCAAAAATGTCCACGTTCAGGGTGACAGCGTTATTCTTGGTAGAATCTACCAACTGTACCTTGGTGTCGCGCTTTTCGGGGCGGAACACTTCGACATCGCTTACGGGCTTGTCCAGGTTCTCGTCTTGAGCCCAGACTCCAGAGGCAAGACTAAAAAGCAAACACACGGCTATAAGGGTTGCCGTGTTCATGATTTGGAAAGTCTGGCGCGCTACTTTATTGAACATACCTATAATATACAATGTAAAAATAAAAAAAGGAAGGTGTGTGCAAAAAAGCGTGATAAAAATGGGCCTAAAACGGGGATTTTCCCTATTTTTGCCTAAACAACGCCGTAGCGTTTCCACTTGCCGCCGCGCCAACGGATGTAGTTGACGATGGAACGGTAGAATTCGTCTGCTGCCATGCCCAGCCAGATGCCAACTAGGCCGAGTTCTAGGCCGAAAGCCAGCAAGAGGGCGGTGCCCAGGCCGCAGGTCCACATCATGGCGGAACCCACGATGGCGGGGAACTTGGAATCCCCGGAGGCGCGAAGTGCCGATGTAATGACCATGTTGGCAGCCTTGAAGGGTTGCAGGATTACGTCGCACCAAAGGCAGAGCCTGCCGAGACGGAGAACCTCGGGGTCGTTTGTATAAAGGGTGAGTAATTCGGTGCCAAACAGGGCGACTATAATGGCCACGATAAGGCCGCTGGCGCTACCGGCGATAAGGCTCTGGTGAAGTCTGCGGTTGGCCTTGTCGAAGTCGTGGGCGCCTACCAGGTGGGCCACCAGAATCTGGTTGCCGCTACTTAGGCCCACGCTCAAGATTACGGCCAGCATGGCAAAGTTCGCGCTGAAGATGCGGGCGGTCATGGCGATAATGCCCAGGTGTACCACGATGGCGGTCAGAACTACTTGGAAAATCTGGAAACTGACGGGCTCTACGGCGGCGGGGAATCCGATGCGGATCCAGTCCGGCAGAATCACGCGGGAACGCTTGAAGTCCGTACGGCGAATCTTGTGGTGAACCTTGACGCGCAAGATGACGAACAGGATGCTTGCCGCAATGAGCCAAGAAAGCATGGTGGCAAGCGCCACGCCCTTCACGCCCATCTGCGGAAAACCGAGATAGCCGTTCAGGAAGATGACGTTCATGATGGCGTTGGAAATAATCGTGATGATGTTTCCGAGCAGGTTCCAGACCGTAAGGCCGTGGGTGGCAATCAGCGAGGTAAGGGTAGATTGCAGGGCGCGGAATGCAAATCCTATGGAAACGATATGCAAGAAGTCCCGGGCGTGGAGGGCGGCTTCGCCGGAAAGCCCCATCCAGCTCACAATCTGGTTGTTCAGGGGGATCATGACCAGTGTGATGGCGATACCGAGCAAGAGGCTACCCAACAACACCATAGTCTGGGTGGTGCTCGCTTGCCTGGGGCGTTCTGCTCCAATGAATTGGGAGGCGATGCTCGCCCCTGCCTGGGCGAAGGCGTTGATTGCCATAAAGAGTGCGCCCAGGACGGGCATTAATGCCCCCACGCCCGCTGCCGCCGATTCGGAGGTACGCGACAAAAACCAGCTGTCCATCATGGGCTGGCAGGTGGCGATGCCGAAGGTAATAAACAGCGGCCACGAAAGGCTTAATAAGGAGCGGTCCTTGACTTGCACTTGCATACAGCGCCAATTTTAGAAATGATAGGTTTAAAAAGCTAGAGTGCTCTAAATTTTTCTGTATACAGACGTGAGCGGATTTTGCTCGGCTCGGTCATGTCAAAACAATTTATTGTTTTGACGTCTACGACGTCAGTGGCTACGGCTCGCAAATGCAAAAACAAGTTTTTGCGCTTTCTCGCCTTGCGCACTTTTGCCGCGACGCTCGCCTTTTTCTAAATTTGTGCCGTAAAAATTAAAAGGACACATTATGCCTACTATGACTTCTGCGCAGGTGCGCGAATCTTTCATCAAGTTCTTTGAATCCAAGGACCACCTCTTTGTGCGTTCTTCGCCGGTGGTTCCCCATGACGACCCGACGCTCATGTTCACGAACGCGGGCATGAACCAGTTCAAGGCTATCTTCCTGGGCGACAATCCGAAGGGTTGGAAGCGCGCATGCAACAGCCAGAAGTGCCTTCGCGTGTCCGGTAAGCACAACGACCTCGATGTGGTCGGCCGCGACAACTACCACCACACCTTCTTCGAAATGCTCGGTAACTGGAGCTTTGGCGACTACTACAAGAAAGAAGCTATCTCCTGGGCATGGGAATTGCTGACCGAAGTTTGGAAGCTCCCGAAGGAACGCCTGTTCGCTACCGTCTATCAGGATGACGACGAAGCCTGGCAGATTTGGAAAGATGTGTCCGGTCTTCCGGATGACCGCATCATGCGCTTCGATGCTCACTCCAACTTCTGGGAAATGGGCGACACCGGTCCTTGCGGCCCCTGCTCCGAAATCCATTACGACCGCGGCGACCTGGCTACCCAGGCCGAAACCTTCAAGGACCCGATCAAGGGCGTGAACGGCGAAAACGACCGCTACATTGAAATTTGGAATAACGTGTTCATGCAGTACGAACGCGTGAGCGACGGCTCCCTGATTCCGCTGAAGGCCAAGAACGTCGATACCGGTATGGGCTTCGAACGTATCTGCGCTATTCTTCAGGGCAAGACCAGCAACTACGACACCGACGTGTTCACCCCGATTATCGCAAAGATTGCTGAACTCTCCGGCGTTCCGTACAACGATGGCGAAGCCGGCACCCCGCACCGCGTGATTGCCGACCACATCCGCGCTATTTCTTTCGCTATTGCCGACGGCGCTCTCCCGAGCAACGAAGGCCGTGGCTACGTGCTCCGCCGCATTTTGCGCCGCGCTAGCCGCTTTGCCCGCCTCCTCGGCCAGAAGAAGCCGTTCATTTGCCAGCTCGTGCAGGTGCTTGCCGATACGATGGGCGATGCCTTCCCGGAAATTCGCGAACGCAAGGAATTCGTTGCCTCCGTCATCAAGAGCGAAGAAGAAAGCTTTATCCGCACGCTGGACGCCGGCCTCGAACGCTTTGCCGCTATCTCTGCTGAACTCAAGAAGGGCGACAAGATCCCGGGCGACAAGGTGTTCCTCCTCTATGATACTTATGGATTCCCGCCGGACCTCACTGGCATTCTCGCCGAAGAAAAGGGCCTCCTCATTGATGAAGAAGGCTACGAGAAGTGCATGGAAGAACAGAAGGCCCGCGCCCGCGCCAACATGAAGCAGGGCATTAACACCATGGGTACCGAAGGCTGGACGCAGTACAGCGAAGCTAGCACCAAGTTCGTGGGTTATGAACTCTCCGCTTGCGAAACGAAGGTTGTCCGCTGGCGTGAAGACAAGGGCGTGCTCAGCATCGTGCTTGAAACCTCTCCGTTCTACGCTGAAATGGGTGGCCAGGTCGGCGATAAGGGTACGCTGGTTTCTGGCGACCTCGAAATTGACGTGTTTGACACCGTGAAGGTGAACGATACCGCTCTTTGCCGCGGTAAGGTGAAGAAGGGTACAGCCGACGAAAAGACGATGGAAGCCGTGTTCATGGCCACCGTCGATAACGATCGTCGTAACGACATTCGCAAGAACCACTCCGCCACTCACTTGCTGCAGGCCGCTCTCCGTCAGGTGCTGGGCACTCACGTGCAGCAGCAGGGTAGCTTCGTTTCTAACGAACTCCTCCGCTTCGACTTTAGCCACTTCAACGCCATGACCGCTGAAGAAATCCAGAAGGTTGAAGACATCGTGAACGCCAAGGTCATGGAATGCTTGCCGGTCAACACCCAGGTGATGGGCGTGGACGAAGCTAAGGCAAGCGGTGCTATGGCTCTGTTCGGCGAAAAGTATGGCGACGAAGTCCGCGTGGTCAAGATGGGCTGCGCAAACGAAGAATTCTCCAAGGAACTCTGCGGTGGCTTGCATGTGCAGAACACCGGTAATATCGGCCTCGTGAAGATTGTTTCTGAATCTAGCGTGAGCGCTGGTGTGCGTCGTATCGAAGCGGTCTCTGGCCGTGGCGCATTGATGCTGCTCCGCGCTGGCACTCAGATTCTCACTGCTCTCCGCGAACAGCTCCGCTGCAAGGATGCCGAAGTTCTCGATCGTATTCAGCAGTCCTTCGCCAAGACTCAGAACCTCGAAAAGAGCCTGCAGTCCGTGAAGCTGGAACTCGCAACGCTTGCCGCTGCCGAACTCTTGAACGGCGGCATTAACGTGGCTGGCGTGAACCTCTATGTTCGCGAACTCGCTTTGCCGGATGAAAAGTACAAGAACTTGCTCGACGGCGTTCAGAACAAACTCGACGTGGATAGCGTTGCCGTGATTGCCAACAAGGGCGAAGGCAACGGAAGCATCGCCGTGTTGGTTGGCAAGAACGTTCAGGCCAAGGGCATCAAGGCCGGTGACATTGTCAAGGACCTCGCTGCTGCTTGCGGTGGCCGCGGCGGTGGACGTCCGGACCGCGCTCAGGCCGGCACCAAGGAAGTCGACAAGATTGCCGGTGCTATCGCTAACGCCAACAACTGGATCCGTGCTAAGTTGGGTGCTTAATGCCATTCGTCACTCTCGACTTGATCGAGAATCTGAAAAAGGCTGCGGTAAAACGCAGCCTTTTCTGTGTGTTGTTAATGTCCCAAAAAATCTTTCTAAATTGAATTTTGTGAGCGTATTTTGTTAGGAGTCCTCATGGTCGATTTCTTAAACGCTGTTGACAGCGTCCTTTATTACCCTATTCTGATTATTGTTCTTGCTGCGGCGGGAGTCTATTTCAGCATTCGAACTCGGTTCGTGCAGATTCGACTTTTCGTGGAGGCGATTCGTTCGCTCATCGAAAAGCCGCACGAGGCTGGCGGGGTTTCTTCGTTGCAGGCGCTGCTTGTGTCTACGGCGTCGCGCGTGGGTACAGGAAACATCATCGGTGTCTCGACGGCGATTTGCCTAGGCGGCGCTGGGGCCGCATTCTGGATGTGGGTGCTTGCAATTATCGGTGCGTCGTCGGCATTTGTTGAAAGTACGCTGGCGCAGGTGTACAAGCGTCGCGATCATCGTACGAACGCCTGTTACGGTGGCCCGGCTTATTACATCGAAAGCGCGTTGCACAGCCGCGGTTTAGGTATCGTCTTTGCGGTGTTCCTAATTTCTACATATGCGTTTGGCTTTAACCTGCTTTGTTCTTTCAACTTGCAGTCGACTTTCGAAACGTACAGTTTCTATAATCCGTCGGTGACGCCGTGGATTATTGGCATTATCTTGGCTGTGCTCGTGGGCGTTTGCCTGTTCGGTGGCGGCAAGCGCATTGTCAAGACGACGGGCATTCTGGTGCCTGTCATGGGCCTTTTCTATGTGATTCTCGCGATTGTCATGTTGGTGGCACACATCAATTTGATTCCTTCGGTGATTGTTGCCATTATGCAAGATGCGTTTGATTTTCAGGCGATTGGTGGCGGCATTGCGGGGTCTTGCCTGATGTATGGTATCAAGCGCGGACTTTATTCCAACGAGGCGGGCGTGGGTTCTGCTCCGAATGCGGCTGCGGCGGCACATGTTTCGCACCCGGTAAAGCAGGGCCTTGCGCAGATGCTTTCGGTGTATATCGATACGCTTTTCCTTTGCACGGCCACGGCCTTGATTTGCCTTGTTTCTGGCGTGCCGGGGACTGCCGAAAATGCGGGCGCTATGTACGTGCAACAGGCGGTTTCTACGACGTTTGGCGTGACGGGTCCCGTGTTCATCACAGTCGCGATGACGTTGTTTGCGTTTACAACGCTACTTGGCAACCTCTACTACGTACACAACGCAATTGCGTACATTAACAAGAAAAAGATGCCTGGCAAGAAGCCGATGGTGGTCATTCACATTTTGTGCTGCCTGGTGGTGCTTTTTGGTGCGGTGACTCCGATGGATGCCTGCTGGGCACTCGCCGATATCACCATGGGCGGCATGGCGCTTATCAACCTGCCCGCATGCGTTATTCTAGGCAATGTCGCATTCAAGGCTCTCCGCGATTACGAATTCCAGCGCAAGCAGGGCCGCAATCCGGCCTTTATTGCAAGGCGTATCGGCATGGATCCCGATAAACTTGACTACTGGAAGCATAAAGAACGCGACGAAAGGGAATAGCCCGTTTCATAGCTTCAAAAAAGAAAGCCTCGACAAAAATCTGATGTGAACCCCGAAAGTTGTGTCCAATTTTCGGGGTTCACATCAAATCGCGGCCTTTTTTGTGTCCTTTGGGCCCATGGCTTTAAATAAAATGTATTATTAGATGCGAAGGCGTACGATGGAACCGCTTTTTAATCTACAAAGCATTTGTGTTACAAACGCAATCGGAATTGTTCTAATTGCGGTTATGATTGTTTGTAACTTGTGGCGCTTTCAGACCCGTAGTCGGGCCGACAAGAACTTGATGGCGATGATGTTCCTCGCCTTGACGAGTTGTATTGCGGATCCGTTTTCTTATACCATGAAGGGCCTGCCCGGAATGCTCCCCAAGGTTGCGGTCTATGCTACCAGTACATGGTTGTTTGCGGCAAATATGCTTGCGGTCTATTTCTGGGTTCGCTTTTTGTCGCTTTACTTGAATGGGGGAATGCGTCGGAGTTCCAGAATAGCGTTGAATGTGGTAGTGCTGGTAGGTCTCGTCCTGCTTGTGATTAATTTGTTTGTGCCTATCGTATTCTATATCGATGACAATAATCTTTATACCCGATCCTACCTGTATGCTTTTTACCTAGCGGTAGATTACATGCTGGTTATTAATAGCTTGGTGATTTATTTTAAGGCCAAGGCTAAAGGCGGAGTCCTTAAGTTCTTCCCTATTTGGGTCTATATCGTGCCGATTTTTATCGGGGGCATCGTCCAATCCTTGTTCTATGGCATTTCGGTGATTCCCACGAGTATCGCGGTTTCCATTGCGGGCGTGCTGGCCAGTCTCCAGAACGAGATGATTTATCATGACCAGCTGACGGGATTGTTCAACCGTTCCTACATGCATTACTTGCTGAAAAAGTATACCAAGCGTCCCAAGTTCAATATCACGGGTATCATGATTGACCTGAACGGCTTTAAGCATATCAACGATGAGTTTGGACATTCCGTGGGTGACGACGCCTTGGTGATTTCGGGACGCATACTCAAGTCTGCCGTAGGCGATGCAGGCTGTGTTATCCGCTATGCAGGTGATGAATTTATTGTTCTCCTGAATACGCAAGATGACGAAGTTGTGGAGAAGTGTATTGCCAAGATTAGAAGGCATTTCGAGAGGTTCAATATTGAAAAGAAGGAACCGTACGTTCTGTCGGTTTCTATCGGGGCTCACAAGTTCAATGTGAAAACGGAAAGCGAAGACGCCTTTATCAATGTTGTTGATTCCCGCATGTACGAAGACAAGAAAGCTTTTTATGCCACTCACGCGGGAATGGATCGCCGCAAACGATAAGAAAAAAGGCTGCGAAATAAATCGCAGCCCGTTCTATTAAATCAACTGTTTTACTTAATGGTAATTCTCTGCGTCAGGGTCTTGGAACCTTCGCGCACGCGGACCACGTAGAGTCCTTTAGAAATGCCTTGCAGTTCTACGGAGCCTTTTACGTCATGGGCGGTGAATACCGGGCGTCCTTGCATGTCAAATAGGTCAATCTTGGCTGCTGCTGCGACAAAGAGTGTGCGGCCAGCGAGTTGCATGGAAATTCCGTTGGATTTGACTACGGGTTTGATGGCCTCCGTATTGAACAGGGATGCCGGATAGGGGGATTTCACTTCGGAAGCCGGGTGAGCCTTGAGGCTAACCATAATGCTATCGTAGGCGGGCTTCGGCTTGTATTGCTTGTCGTAGAGGAGTCCTTGCGTTTTGCCCTGCTGACCGTCAAGCCAGCTGTGAGCATCGGTCAATCCCCAAATCACGAATTCGCCCATGTTCGGTTCTTCGAGGAACACGTCCATAAATTGACGGTAAATATGGCCTTGTTTCTCGTAGTCTGCGGCAGTGAGCTTGTCGGCATTTCCTTGCGGGAAACCGATATCGAGCTCGGTGATGTTCAATGTTACATCCAGTTCCGCGAGTGCCTTCGCGAGGGCGCGTACATTCTGCGGGGTGGTCTCGTGTGCGATTTCGATATGCGTCTGCGTGCCTACGCAGGTGATAGGAATGCCGTTTTCCTTCCAGCGCTTCACCTGTTCCACGACAAAGCTAGCCTTGGAACCTTCGCGAAGTCCCCATTCGAGGGAGTAGTCGTTATAGCAGAGTTCTGCATCGGGGTCGGCGGCATGTGCCCAGACGAATGCGGAATCCAGAAATTCAGGACCAATGCCTTCGTACCATACGGAGTTCGTGGAACGCCAGTCTGCATTGTAGTCGTCGTTCACGGCTTCGTTCACCACGTCCCATTCGGCGACCTTTCCCTTCCAGTGACCGACAACGCTGTCGATATGGTTCTTGAGAACCCTGAGAAGTTCTGTTTTGTTGCCGCCGTATTTCTGGCTTACCCATCCGGCAACCTGGCTGTGCCAAGCAAGAGCGTGACCGCGTATGCGTAAGCCATTGGCCTGGGCGTATTCGACCATCTTGTCGCCCTTGGTGTAGTTGAATTCGTTTTCGCTGGGCTCGGTGGCGTCGAACTTCATTTCATTTTCGGCCACCACCACATTGAACTGGGTCTTGTGAATTTCTTCGAATTCCGGTTCGATGGCATCGTTGAACCATTCGCTGTTCAGGATGGTGCCGATAAAGCGCCCCCGTTCTTTGGCCAGTTCTCTAATGGTTTCATCGTCGGCTACGGCGTTGGAAATTCCTACGCCTAAAATTGCTGCGCTAAATACAATGCGCGAAAAAGACAGAGTATGCTTCATATATGCCTCTATCATCCCATTACACCATTGCTAAAGATAATAAAAAGGACTAGGCGTTGATCCTAGTCCCTGTAGTTCGTGAGAACGAGGCAGACTTATTTGATGGTGATTTTTTGCATCAGGCTCTTGGTGCCTTCTTGGATGCGGATTACATAAAGCCCTTCGGAAACGTTCTTGAGTTCTACGGATCCCTTCACGTTTCGGGCGTTAAATACCGGGCGTCCTTGCATGTCGAATACTTCGACCTTGGCGGCGGTGACGCCTGCGATAGAGAGCGTGCGACCGGCAAGGTGCATCGAAATGCCTGCCCGTACCGTGAACGTCCGGATGACATTGGTCGAGTCGCCGCAGGAATCGGCCTCGCAGGAATCCGCAGAGCTTGTGTCTTTGGGCGGCTCATACGTCTGGAGTCGCACCATGATGCTGTCAAATGCAGGCTTGGGATTCAGGTTGTCGTCGTAGATAAGGCCTTTTTGCCTGTTCAGGCCGCTCAGCCAGCTCCATTTATCGGACACGCCCCAGATCAGGTAAGTGTCTGCATTCGGTTCTTCGAGCACAATGTCCAGGTATTCGCGGAATGTCTTTCCCTGACGTTCGAGGTCACTCTTGCTGACATTGATTCCGCTCTTGAATCCGATATCAAGTTCGGTGATTTTCAGTTTGATGTTAAGCTTTGCGAGTTCCTTGGCAAGGGAGCGGAGGCTGTCCGGTGAACCGATAAAGTGCTTGTCGGTGGTGGTGTCTTCCACGTGGGTCTGGGAGCCCACGCAATGAATAGGAATGCCGTTTGCGACCCAACGTTTCACCTGTTCCAGCAAGAAGCCTGCCTTTGCCTTCGGGTTAATGCCTTGTTCTAGGTTGTAGTCGTTGTAGCAGAGTTCTGCATCCGGGTCGACAGCGTGGGCCCATACGAAGGCGGAGTCGATAAATTCAGGACCGATGCCCTCATACCACACGGAATAGGTTCGCCATTGGGGTTCGTTGTTGCTGATGGCTTCGTTCACCACGTCCCATTCGTCAATTTGGCCTTTCCAGTGGCCGACCACTTTTTCAATATGGTTCTTGAGAACTCGGAGAAGTTCTTTTTTGTTTTTGCCGTATTTCTGGCTCACCCAGCCCGGAACCTGGCTGTGCCAAGCAAGGGCGTGGCCGCGAACGCGCATGCCGTTAGCCTTGGCATACTTGACCATTTTGTCGCCGTTGTTGTAATTGAACTGGCCTTCGCTGGGTTCGGTGGCGTCGAACTTCATCTCGTTTTCGGCGACGACGATGTTGAACTGCGTCTTGTGAATTTGTTCGTAGTTGCCGGGAAGTTGTCCGCTGAACCATTGTGAGTTCAGAATGGCACCGATGTAGATGTTGTTTTTTTCTGCAAGGGATCTGAGGGTTTCGTCTGCGGCGAAAGCGCTTGTTGCGCCTGCACCGAGAAGGGTCGCGCACAAAGCGAGACCCGCAATGGAATGATTTTTAATCATTGCTACTCCTTTTTCTTAACCTCCCACAGTCACTCTCATATATAAAATAATCAAAAAGGAGTCAAAAGGATGTAAACAAAGTGAAACCAAAAGTTCCGTTTTTTTTAGCTTAAATTAAGCCCTGGGATTATTTTTTCGAGTTCCGTGGCCTGCGTCTTGATTTTCTGTTTAAGTTCCTGGGTGGCGGTGGAGTTCTCGTCTTGGATTCGGTGATTTGCCATTTTCAGGAATTTTTCCACTTTCGCCATGTTCTCGCGGGTGGTGCTGTCGCAGTAAGTTTCGACCATCCGTTCAAAGATGTATTCTTCTGCCGTTTTAGACAAATGAATCATGTCGTCGCTGTAAAAGCGGTAATCCCGCAACTCGTCCATCATGATTTCGTAGCTCGGGAAATATTCGACAACATCATTGCGAGCCAAAGGCGAAGCGATCTCTTGCATGGCTTTTTCTGCGGCCAGCAGTACCGTTGCCTTGGAAAGGTTGTTCCCGTGGGCGCCATCGCCGAGGTGCCTGATGGGCGATACTGTAAAGACGATGTGGATGTCGCGATTTATGTTGCGGAGAAGAGCTGCGGCTCTCTGAATGGATTGCGATGCTTCTTCTACGGAAATTAGCCTACGCTCAAAGATTCGCGGGTCTTGTCTGTGGCAGTTGGCGACGATGTTACCGTTAAGCGAGTAGACGAATGCCGAGCCGATGGTGATGAACGCGATGTCGGCGTGCTGCAAGAATTCCCGAGCCTGGGCGCTGGCGGCGTTCAGGTTGTCAATGCATTCTTCGCGGTTGCTTGCCGAAAGCGAACTGTGGGCGTCCCAGCAGTGCCAAAGGCCGTCGCTGCGTTCGTCCTTGAAGACGTCTTGTTCGCCGAAGGCTTTTCCGTCGGCGATATTCTGGAGCATACGCTCTATGGAAAGCGGGTTGTAGACGGTGCCGAAGGGGTTTGTGAGTACCTTGAATTTCCGCGATGCAAACTGCGTCGAAATATTGTCTGCAAAACAGGATCCGAAAAACGCCAAACGGCTCTTGTAATTGATCCGGAAGCCCGATTCTGGAATATTGACTCTGGTAGAAAGCTCCATAGGACAAATTTAATTAGAAATGGTATTCCTGGTGGGTAAAGGAAATGCCGTTCTGGCGCGATTCCTAAATGCGATTTATTGTCTATTTATTGTAGAAAATATGTAATTTTTATATAAAATTTGACAAAATGGCTAAATTTTGCAAAATAAGTAAAAAATTTATTGTAAAAACTATTGATTTTTAAAATTCTTTGTTTATATTTAGGGTATACTTAACCGGGGGGTTAAGAGGAGGACAAATGAAAGATATACTTGAATATACGAGCTACCGTCAGTATATCGCGGATTACTACGCCGACAAAAAGGCGAAATCTGCGTTTACTTGGCCGGAGTTCGCGTCTGCGGCGGGTTTTTCTTCGCCGGTCTACCTTAAATATGTGAGCGAGGGGCGCTTCAACTTGAGTGAAGCGGCTGTCGAACGCGTTGCTGCGGCGATGCACTTGTCTGGTGGCGATCTCGAGTTTTTCCGCGAGATGGTCCGCTTCGATCACGCCAAGACGGACAAGAAGAAAAAGGAATCCTTCCAGAAGTTGGTGACGATGGCGGAAAGCCGCAAGGTGAAGGTCATCGAGGCCGATGCCTATCGCTATTTTGACAGCTGGAAAAATCCGGTGCTCCGTGAACTGGCGCCTGCCATGCCGGGAGCAAAACCGCTGGCGCTTGCGAAGGCTTGCCGCCCTAAAATTACTGCTGCCGAGGTAACCGAGTCTCTCAACTTTCTTGTCAAGGCGAACATGCTGCAGAAAGACGAGGACGGTAATTACGTGCAGACCGATAGGTCCATAACGGCTGGGCCCATGGAGGTGACTCCTGCTGTGATTCGCGGCCTGCACCGCCAAATGGGTGAGCTCGCTCTCGATACGATTGAAGGTGTTCCGCAGAACGAACGTCTTTTTTCGGGTGTGACTTTGGGGGTCACGCAAAAAGCCTACGATGAAATTGTCGAAGAAATCGATGCTTTCCGTAAGCGCATTATTGAAATTGCCACTAGGGAAACTGAAACGGATGAGGTGTACCGCCTGAACATCCAGTTCTTCCCCATGACAAATAAAAATGGTTCAAAAAAGGGTTAGGAGGATACCATGAATTACACAAAAATAGCTGGACAGTTTGTCTGCAAAATGGCGATGCCGCTCGCCTTGATGTTCGCGGCCTGCTCTACTGAAGATGGGAACTCCGTTTCAAAGGTAGATGGTACCCCGGGAACGGAGATGGGTGGCGCTTCTGATGAACCGAGAATCGTTGCGTACGAAAAAATCTCTTTGAGTGCCAGGGCTTATTATGCGCCTGCAAGCGCTGAAAGAACGTCATCAGAAGATGTTGCTGCTTCTGTTCCGACGAATGTGTTCTTCGATGGAGGGCAGATCATTCTGACGGAACTGGATACGGTGACGCTTGAACCATTGGATGATTCCACGATTACGGAGTCCTTTAAGGGCGACGTCATAGATTCGCTCACAGGAGAAAGGGTTCCTGGTGACGACGGAATGGCCAGTTTTGATAGTGTTTCGCTGAGGAGTCCGATTGTCTTGTTAGAAGCTGTATCGGGTGAAGTATCGCTGAGTGCGATTGTGGATATCCGGGATGCAAATACCTTTGTGATTGATGGATTGAGTCATTTGGCGACCTATCGCATACGGAAGCTGGCTGAATCTGGAATGTCGTTTGTGACGGCGAAGGCCCAGGCTGAAACCGAAATTGCAAATGCGCTAGGTTTTGGCTCGCAAAATCCGTTCGTGGAGGAAAGCTTGATGAATTCCTCGAATGTAGCTGTGTGGCGCAAGGCGTTTAATGAATTGCTCCCGTTTAATTTGCTACAGCATTTGAAAGAGAAACTTGGCGAGTCTGGATTGTTGGCTGATTTGTCGGAAGATACAAAAAAATCTTTGACGGAAGCTGTTGAGAAGTCGCACTATTGGAGATTGTTGAGCTCTTCGCGAAAGGCCTTTGAAATGTGGGATGAGGATTTTTATCAGGAGTGCATGCAATTTAAGGCTTATTATGTGAACCTGTTGGCAAGTGTTTTCGGTGTGGGACAATGCTCTTCTGAAAACGAGGGGACGTTTGCCGATGTTCAGGGAGATCTCTTTGAACTGAAGTGCGTGTCCGGTTTTTGGGAATTTGCATATCGCAAAACGAGCCGTTTGAATATTGCACATACGTTTGGGGCGATGGTTGATTCTCGTGATGGCGAGGAATATAAAACGGTGACTATTGATTTGGGTGGGGCCTCGCAGACCTGGATGGCGGAAAACTTAAGGTATGCGGCGGAATATTCCAACTGCTTTATGGACAATTCGTCGTACTGCTCTGTATACGGTCGGTTGTATTCTCCGTTGTATGGCTTGGATTCGTCTTACCGAAAGTACACGACTAAAGAAGGGTGTGTTGATGTTAAAACTCTTGAATACTTGAACGAGATTATGTCAGATGATACGCTGTATTGGCGGGGTAGGGCCGAAGAAGATTGTGATGAACTATATGAATATGGCGATTATCGTGACGATGGTGATAATATGCTTTGGGACAAGGTGATCGATTCGCTCGAGACGATAAATTTTGAAGTGTGTCCAGAAGGTTGGCGCATGCCGAAGTATGAAGACTGGAATGCTTTGCTCAGTTATCTCGATGGCCTTGGACAGGGTCCTGCATTGACCTTGCTGTTGGCGAATTATGGAGATCCTACGGGATTTGGCTTGGATCTTCTGGCTGACATTCGTGGTGAAAAAGGCAACTATAGGGCTATAGTTAGAGGAGTGGGAATGTATCAGTTTGAGCCTGTGGTGACGCCTGAGGAAATCCGTGAAAATGCAGCGGGTGATATCGTGGGAGCTCTTGCAACTCAAACTTCTAGCCGTAGGAATGGGGCCAATATGTATTTTGAAGCGCTAGTGCTCGGTTACGACTTGCCTGGCTCTGGCTTTGTCCGCTGCATCAAAGACGAATAGCGAATTTGGGGGTTAGGCCTGTTCGAAGGACCGGTTAGGAGGATTCGGTTGGGGGAGAACAGGCCGAGAACGAGAAGGAGGGCCTTCAGCCCTCCTTCTTCATTTTTTTTATGGCATGGAAGGAAAAATATTGTATCTTTATGGTGTCTTGCGGAATAGACGCAAGAAAAGGAATTGTATGAAACCTGGTAAGACCGAACTTCGTCTGAATGCAGAAATCGAGAAACGCGGTGCACTTTTTGCGGTGCTGCTGGATCCGGATACCTCGGACGAAGCCGCCTTTGTGAAGGCTGGCGCCATGGCTGCCGAAAACGGTGCTGACCTCTTGTTGGTGGGCGGTTCTTACCTGGGTAACTTTACGCTCCCTAAGCAGGTGGCTGCCCTCAAGGCCAACGTGGATTTGCCGGTGGTGCTATTCCCGGGTGGCGCCTCCCAGGTGGTGCCTGGTTTCGATGCCATGCTCTTTATGACTTTGGTGAGCGGCCGCAATCCGAATTACCTGATTGATGAACAGGTTCGCGGTGGCGCCCTGGTACGCGCCTTGAACATGGAAGCAATCCCGACGGCTTACCAGCTGATTAACAGCGGCAAGCGTACCACGGTGGAATATATTAGCGGAACCATGCCGGTGCCTGCCAACAAGCCCAAGCTCAGCATGGTGAACTCCATTGCCGCCGAACTCATGGGTATGCGTTATGTGTACCTGGAAGCCGGAAGCGGTGCCGAAGAACCCGTGCCGGTAGAACACATCGCCTACACCCGCAAGGCTACCGAAATGACCATTATGACTGGCGGTGGAATCAAGGATCCGCAGACTGCAGCAATCCGCGTGGCTGCTGGCGCGAACATCATCGTGACCGGTACTCTCTGGGAAAAGGTGGAGGATCCGGCGTTGTTGCGCGAATTCGCCGCTGCTATCCATATCAAAGGCTAAAAAGCTTCGTCTGTGAGCAACAAACGCCTCGTATAAACGAGGCGTGGTTGCGAGAGTGAGGCTAAGTTATCTTTTTTATTTGCAATAGTGCCGAACGGTCTGTAAGTTCGTTGTAAAGCTCCTCGCGTATTGTTTAATACGCCACGTCGCTTTACGCCTGCTTCTGCTCGCTTTGTAAGCCTTTGCTGCACGATGGGCGGTAATAAATAATTCTTTTGCAGATTGTAGCGCTGTTTTCAGCGCTTTTTCTGTATAAGCGTTTTCCTTTACTCGAATATTTGTGTATTTTTCAGTTAACAGATGCACCGAAAGGTGCAGTTTTGAGGTATCTATGAAAAAACTCGTGATTGTGACTTATGTGCTCCGCGCCCTTGGCTTTGTGCTGGTGCTTTTGATGCTTTTTGGACACAGTGTTGTCCTGAATTTGTTCCCCGGGCTCGAGGGCCATTCGATCAATCCGATTTTCTATACGGGCGTGGCATGCTATGCCGTGGGCGCCATTATCCATTTCTTTATCAAGAAGCAAGAGATGGCGGAACGCCGCAAGAGGGAAATCGAAGAAGCCTCGGAACGGGCCTTTGGTAAAAAGTCCGATGATTCGGATAATTGATTGGGTTGTTTATGATTAAGATTGAACATTTGCATAAGACATACCGCAGCGGTTTCTTGATGAAACCGAAGCTTGCGCTCAAGGACGTGAGCTTCAGTGTGGAACCGGGGCAGGTCTATGGATTTATCGGGCCGAACGGCGCGGGCAAGTCCACGACCATCAAGGTGCTTACGGGTCTTTTGAATTTTGATTCGGGCAAGGTCCTGGTGAACGGGATTTCGCCGCGAGATGTAAAGAGCAGACAGTTTATCGGCTATTCTCCGGAACAGCCGTACTTCTATGATTATCTGACGGGTCGTGAACTCCTGCAGTTCTACGGCAAGCTGGTGGGACTTTCCGGCAAGGAACTCGATAACCGCATTCAGTGGTCTTTGGAACTCTTGCATGCAGACAAGGACTGGATTGACCGCCGCCTGCGTTCTTACTCCAAGGGCATGATGCAGCGCGTGGGCATTGCCCAGGCGATTCTTGGCAAGCCAAAGCTTTTGATTCTCGATGAACCCATGAGCGGTCTTGACCCCATGGGCCGCCGCGACGTGCGCGAAGCCATTATGGAACTGAACCGTAACGGTGTCACGATTTTCTATTCCAGCCACTTGCTTAGCGATGTGGAAAGCATTAGCCACAAGGTGGCGATGATTGTGGATGGCAAGATTGTGCGCGAAGGAACCGTAGACGAGATTACGGAATCTTGCGGCGTGGAATACCATGTGCGTACCCGCGAAGCAATTCCCCAGGTGGAATTGCCCGAAGGTGTTTCTCCTGCCGGTCACCCCCAGGAATGTGTATGCGCCGACGATGCTGCCCGCGACCGCCTGTTGCGCTTCTGCCTGGAAAAAGGGATTGCGGTGGAGCGCATGGACCACAAGCGCCCCAGCCTCGAAGACATTTTGACGGAGGAAATTGCCCGTGCAGACGCTTAAGCATATCGGCATTATTGCCCTCAATACGTTCCGCGAATCCATTCGCGACAAGATTCTTTATAATATCGGTTTTTTGGCCATCGCCATGACTTTGTTCAGCATTGTGCTTGGTGAATGGTCGGTGTTTGACCGTGCCTACGTAATCAAGTCTACCACCCTTTCGGTGATGAGCCTTTCGGGCCTGTTGATTTCGATTTTCGTGGGTATTAGCCTGGTGCAAAAGGAAATCCAGCGCCGTACTGTACTCACGCTGCTTTCGAAACCCATTAGTCGTGCCGCGTTTATCGTGGGCAAGTATTTTGGTCTGTTGGCGGTGGTGGCGGTGCACCTTACGCTGTTGACAGCCATTTACTACGTGATGCTGTTCCTGACGGGTTCCGATCCGACGGTAAGCCTGCTCACGGCCATCTATCTGATTTTCTGCGAGATGGCGGTGGTGATTGCGGTTGCGCTCTTGTTCAGCAGCTTCAGCAGCACGGTACTTTCGGCACTGTTTACTTTGGGCGTTTACTTTGCAGGTCACTTGAGCGACCAGCTTTTGGAACAGGTTCGCTTTGCCACCCGCATGGGCGAACTCAACGGCTCTTCCAGTTTGGTATTCCAGAAGGCTGCTGAAGTGATTCATGCCGTTTTCCCGGGGTTGTACCGTTACAATGTGACGGGCTATGTGGTACATGGCGTGGCGCTCCCCGACATGTACTTGTTCTGGAATAGCGTTTACGCACTGGGCTACATCGGCTTGTTCCTGGCGGTTGCAAGCTGGTGGTTTAGCCGGAGGGACTTCTTATGAGAAACCAATACATGGCGAAAGTCCTTGTGCATAACAAGGTTGTTACTGAAGCTCAGGTTAAAGCCCACTGGGGCGAAATTACAGACAAGAAGGATATTGGCCAGGTACTGGTGGATGCAGGAATTTTGCCGCCCCCTATGTACATCAAGGTGCTTGCCTTTGTGAAGAATCTGGAAGCGAAGAGCGCTGCCGAAGGCGGCTCCGCTCCGGCTGCCCAGCCTGCCGCTGGTGCTGCCGCAGCTACGCCGAAGCCCTCTGCTGCCCGTTTTGAAGCTCCGCCGGCATCGTCTACGCCCGTGGCGCCTGCCCCGCAGTCCGAAGGTTTGCAAATCGAAGGCAACAGCAGTCTCTATGGCGAAGTTTCGACCTCCAATGTGGAAGTCGAAGCGGTGGCTGGCCTAGAATCGACGAGCATCAGCACCGTACAGGTGCAGGCCGAAGCCGAAGAGGAATCCTCCAGCGAAGAAGCTGAAAAGCTGCCTAGCCGTTTTGCCATTCTCACTGGCGAAGGCACTCCGGTGGAAGCCCCCGAAAAGATTCGCCCCATGACGAACTTGTCGCAGATTATCGCGTTCGCCCGCAAGTTCGGTGCGACGGATATCTATTTGTATGCGGACCGTCCGGTGGTCATGCGCCAGTCGGGAGCGCTCTTTGTGGCCTCTGACGACGTGTTGGACCTGTCGCGTATTAATGAACGCCTGGATGAAGCTTCCAAGGGATTCTCGGACGGCTACAAGATTGTTGTTGGCAAGAACTTTAGCAAGACCATTGGCCTTGCCGGTGTGGGCCGCGCCCGTATAACGGTGACGTGGAACGGTACGAATCCCAGCGTTTCCATTCGCGTGATTCCCCAGGAATCCACCACTCTTGAAAACCTATACTTGCCTACGTTCTGCAACCAGTTTACGGAACTCAATAGCGGCCTGGTACTTGTAGCGGGCCCTGCGGCTAGCGGTCGCTCCACGACGATTTCGACTTTTGCCGAAACCATTGCGGCCAATCGCGATGTCTATATCCAGACGGTCGAAAAGCCCATTGAACGTGTGCTCCAGAATCCGCGCGGGGCCATTGCCCAGCGTGAAGTAGGCTTGCATGTGCGCTCGGGAGTCGAAGGCATTGAACTTGCCATGCAGAGTGGCGCAGACGTGATTCTGTTCGACTACCTTGAAAACATGGATGAACTTTCGATGTTACTGCGAGCCTCCAATGCGGGTGCCTTGGTGTTTGCGGTGACGGCGGGCAACAACATTCACGCTTTGCTTTCACGTTTGCTTTCGTCGGTGTCTGCCGAAAAGCGCACGGCTTTTGCAAATTCCTTGGCTGAACAGCTCAAGGGTATTATCGTGCAGCACTTGATTCCCATTGTTCAGAATCAGGGTCAGGTGCTGGCAGTAGAAGCGGCAAAGATGAATTCTACCATGGCCAACATGCTCCGCCGCGGTGAAATCTCTCAGCTTTCTGCATCGATCAGCAGTCAAAAGGATCAGGGCATTTCTCTGGACGATTCCTTGCAGAAGTGTGTGGAATCGGGCTATATCGAGGGCGTGGAAGCGTGGAAACGCGCTTGCGATAGCCGCCGCTTTGCGGCATACCGCTCTCAGAACTAAGGGGATATTATGGCTACAGAAATTGAATCTTTGCTGGAATATACGCTTAACGTTGGCGCCTCAGAACTGGTGATTACCGAAGGGGCTGCCTCTGCGGTACGCTTGGCGGGTAAGGTTTGTGCCATTCCTGATGCCCCTGCTGTAGAAACGGGATCCCTCCGCAACTTCTTGAATTCCATGGAGGGCGAATCGGGAACGATTATGGGTGGCCCCTGGTGTGGCTCCAAGTGGCGAGTGCATTACAGCCGTACTGCTTTGGGTAGCTCTGCCATTTTCCGCCCGGTACTTGACGAGTGCCCGGATTTTACGGCACTGGGCGTTCCCGAATCCTTGATGAACTTGCTTGGAATCCGTTCGGGCCTGGTGGTCTTTAGTGGCCCTGCCTGTAGCGGAAAGACTACCACTGCGACGGCCTACGTGTCGGCCCTTTGCCAGTCGGGCATTATGCGAGTGAGCCTGTTGGACCCTGACGCTGAAATGCCTGTAAAGCATGGCGACAGCTTGGTGCTTGAAAATTCTACGGGAACCATTCCCGAAAAGATGGAGCAGGCGCTTCGCAGTGGAATTGACCTGATTTGGTTGGGCAATTTCGAGGGCCAGTCCTTGATTCCCGTACTTCGTGCCGCCGAGGCGGGTGCCCTTGTGGTGCTGACGGTAACGGCCGGTAACGCGGTGGGCGCTCTTGATGCCTTGCTTTCGTCGGAATCCCTTGAAAACCGTGACATGGCATGCAACATGCTGGCTTCTGTACTGAAGGCTGTGGTGGTGCAGCGCTTGCTGCCGGGTGCCCAGGGTGTTGTGCCCGCTTGGGAAATCCTTTACGGTACCCAGAACGTGGCCTCCAAAATCCGCGGCGGTGAACATTACACCTTGCCTTCGATTATTGCGGCCTCTGCTTCCGAAGGCATGATGCTTATGGATGACTGCCTTGCAGAACTCGTGAAGGCGGGCTACGTGTCTTCTGAAGATGCTGTCCGTGTTGTTTCTAACCCCGCTCGTTTAGGATAACTTAGTGCAGAAAGTCTTCAGCAAATTAATGGCGATGGTTGCGCTATGTGTAACGTGGGCGGTCTCCGACGAAGCTGATTCCGTTTCGTTGCAGGATGTCCCGTCTCTTGATTTGCTGAAAGCATCTGCAGATTCCATTGCGCAGGCGGATTCTTCGCATGCTGATTCTTCTGTGAATATTCCGGCGGCTCCGGATAGTGCAGCTTCTACGGTTTCCGCGACTCCGGTGAAGACGGTTCTTTACCTGGGGGGCGGAGAACGTTCTCCCTGGTTCCAGCTGGGTGTGCTTTACGGTATCGAGGAATATGGCATTCCTGTAGATTCCGTGGTGGCCACTTCCTGGGGCGCATGGGTCGCTTCCTTGTGGGCTCGTGGCGTTCCGCTGGATGATATCCAGAAACTCATGCTGGATTCGGCCATTGTGGACTTTGTGGGGCATGACCTTTCGGCGGTCGGGAGTGAACTGGGCCGCAGGAAAACGGATTCCTACGAACTCCCGATTTCTGTATCGGGTGTGCCCGCCATTAGAAGCCGCTTTGCGGTAATGATGGATACGTCTCGTTCAATCCGTACAGAAAAGAAATCCCTTACGCCGGATTCCATGCAGGTCGTGCGAGCCCTCGCAAAGCTCCGTTTTCAGGAAAGCCTTTATCGTCAGCGTCAGGAAATCCGCATTCCCTTTGCGGTGCAATCCTGCGAATCGGGAAGTCCCGTTGTTGTCGGTAATTCGGTTCCGGAAGTTATCGCCTCGCTTCCGCTTTGGGGGAACGATTCTGCAGGAATGTCTGGCGAATTGTGCCCTTATTACGCCATGCCTGTTGAGGACAATGCCCAGGAACTTTCGATTATCGTAGCGTCGGACCCGTTGCGCGCTCCCATTGTGGGCGATGAACGGACTCGCCTTATCAAACAGCACGCTGCCGAAATACTTGCCAGCCAGCCGGGAGTTGTTGTAAGGGCCCATACGATTCTAGATACCTCTCGCGCGGTGTGGATCCAGTCCGGTTTTTCGTCCCTGGAAAAGCAGCTTGCGAGTTTCAAGATCTTGAATGGCCGCCGCGTTGACTATTCTGTTAATCGTGATGCCGCAAAACCCTGGTTCCGCTTTGAACCTACCTACAATACCCTTTCGCCTGAAGTTCAAAATACAGTGAAGGCCTATTGGGGAGATTCCGATACAGGCTTGGTCGCTCCTAGGAATTTTGCTCTGGACATGTTGCAGAATCCCGCCTATGACTCGCTGTCTTTGGACATGCAACCTAGCGGTAACGTTGCGGTGGAATCTGCCGTGCATCCTACACTGGACCTTGCGGCAGGCGGTTTCGGTTCCAATGCGTTTGGTCCCAACGCCTATGCTGAAGCGGCGGTTCATTATGTAGACCATGTTGAAATTGACTTGGTGCTGGCCGGATTCTGGGGAGGACATTCCTACGGAGTTCGCCCGCGTTTGAATATTTCAAAATTGTGGAATCGTCACTGGGATTTGCAGTTCGGTTACGACTATATGAAATTGGTTCCCTTGAAGTCTTACAACAGCGTGCATCGCTGGCTCCGGATAAAATCCGAAGAAAGAAGCGACTTGATGATGACCCTGTTGTATACGATGGATAGCCGTCAGCGTGTTTCGGCGGAGTTTATTTTTGGTTCCCGCTATTACGATTTGGATTCGGCCTACTACGGCGATCGACCCATCAAGACATTCCCGGTATCGCCCATGCTGCATTACCGTTACCTGAATGGTGCTGACGACAATTGGTTTGCCAATGAGGGTTACGTCTTGAATGTATGGGGAGGTTTTGAATCGATTGGCTTCGATGACGGCATTCTCGATGTGGTTCCCATCTATTGGAAGCTTTTGGCCGATGCCCGTTACTCCCTTTCGCCGGTTCCTTTTATCACCTTGACTGCGGCTGCCGTCGGTGCCATCGAACGTTATCATGATGAAGGCCATGGCTACGTTTCGCCCAAGTCTTTTCAAAAGGCTCCCTTGGATGTGGCTTACCGCTTGCATGCGGCGGCAACACCCTGGTCTACCGAATGGTACAATCCTGAGCTTTCTTCCCATGAATATGCCATGTTGCGCTTGAATGGCGGATTCCATGGAAACTATCTAGGTGCCTGGATTTTTGGCGCCTATTACCATGATTTTGAAGACAGCCCCTATGCGGATCTCGATGTGGACAAGTTTGTCTTTGAACCGGCCTTGCGCTTCGCATACCGCTCGGTTACCGCATATGCTGGAATCAGCCGTGTAGTGGATTACGGCACCTTTGGCGATTTGACGCACTTGAGCGGATACAATTACTTCATCCGCATCGGCAATTACAGTTTTTAAAGAGCTAGCGGCATCCAGGGCTTGACTTCGTTTACCGAAATCAGCTTGCCTTGACGCTTGCGGCGAATGGCTGCGGCTGCAATCATGGCACCGTTATCGGTACTCAGGCTGCGTTCCGGAATGCAGAACATGATTCCGTGCTTGTCGCAGTAATCCTGCAGTCTTGTGCGTAACCAGGCGTTGGCACTTACGCCGCCACCGACCACGAGAGTTTTCATCTTGGTCTTTTTCAGGGCGGTAATGGTCTTGGTTACGAGGCTATCGACAATGGCGTCTTCCAGGGACGCGCAAATGTCGCCGATGTTCTTTTGGATGAATTCAGGGTCGTGAGTCTCGGTGTAACGCAGTACAGCCGTCTTTAAGCCACTGAAAGAAAACTCGCAGTTGTCGTGCACATGGAGCGCTCGCGGAAAGTCCACGAATTTGCGGTTGCCGTCTTTACCCAGGCGGCTGATGGTTGCGCCTGCGGGGTACTTGAGGCCCAGCAGTTTACCACACTTGTCAAAGGCTTCTCCGGCGGCATCGTCGCGGGTGCGGCCGATGCTTGTGTACTTGAACCCCGGTTCTTCCAACACCAATTCCGTGTGTCCGCCCGAAACGGTAAGCGTCAAGAACGGCGGCTCGATTTCGGGGTGGGTGAGCCAGGCGGCGGCCAGGTGGCCTTCCAGGTGGTTCATGCCATAGGCCGGAATCTGCAAGTCGCGGGCGAGGCCCTTTGCAAAACTTGCCCCCACCAGGAGCGGTCCCATAAGGCCCGGGCCCGTGGTATAGGCGATGGCGTCGATATCCTTCAGCTCGATACCTGCTTCCTTGACGGCGGCTTCTGCAATCGGCGAAATCTTTTGAAGGTGCGCACGGGCGGCAATTTCGGGAACCACGCCGCCATAGAGGGCGTGTTCGTCAATCTGGCTGTACAGAGGGTTCGAAAGAACTTTTACGGGATCGTCTTGCAGAATGGCGCAGGCGGTTTCGTCGCAGCTGGATTCAATTCCAAGCCAAATCATGGTGCAACCTCTTCGAGGGAGTCCGCAGGAGCGGCAGGCTTTTCTTCTTTTTTCCGGAGCGTTACTTTTTCCGGCTTCAACTGGATTGCCTTGATTGCCATTTCGCGGTTGATGTGGGCCGGAAGCGTGAGCTTGACTGTAGGAGAAAGGCTGTCGGCGTCTTCGATGGCAAAACGGTTGTATTCCATTACCAGTTCAATGTTCTGGGCGGTAATGGAATCAAGTGCCAGTTCGCCGCCCGTGATTTCCACAGAAAGGCTCTTGGGCTCTAGAGAATAAACTTGTTTGTCGAAAAATCCGATCAGGCTTACGGGGATGCTGTCGTAAGTGTGGCTGCTCATTTTCTGGATGTTCACCGAAATCTTCACGGAAGAATCGCTAGGAGCAACGAAGGCGGGGAGCATGCTGAAGTCCAACGGAACCCTGAATTCCTGGCTGTTGCGCAGTGTGTCAAAGAATGAGGAATCGGTAGGAATGTCGATAATGCGGGTCAGGGCGTTGCGGGCTCCGGATACCAGCAACTCTTCGGGAGATACTGCGGGCTCGTCGGCAATCAGGTACCCTTGCGCAGCCGTGAAGGTGGCGACGGATTTAATGGGGACGTTTCGCGTAATGCGGGTATCGATATCCAGGTCTACGAACAAAAGCTGATTTTCGGGTTCTACGAAGCGGACATCCGGGAAACCTGCCGAAACGAAATTCTTGCTGTCCAGGTGAATGCGCTTGGCGCCCAGTTCGGCTTGCTGCAGGTCCACCACCATGGCGACGGAGTTTTGCTTGGGATCTTTGACCAGGTTGTTCAAGCGGATCAAATCCCAGGACTTTCCTTCGACAGTAATGTGCAGGGAGTGAGGTGGCTTCGAGGCTATCGCCATTGTTTCGGGGAGCTTAACGAAGTTCAACGGGACATTCACCGAAAGCTGGAAATCCTTTTGCGATATGACAAGGAACCAAAGGGCAATGCCAAATATCAGTGCGGTTATTTTTAGAACGATGTTTCCCATAGAACTCTCGAATGACTGTCTAAAATTTAGTTATAATTCACTTCGTGTTCGGACAACTTGGCTATTTAATATCGGAATCTTTTCGCGGAATGCGGCAGCACCGTACGGTAATCCTGCCGTCCTTTGCCACCATATTCCTGTGTTCCTTGCTTTTATCGGCTTCCTTTACCGCTTTCGGGGCCGTGATGCGGGTACTTTCCATGGAAAGGAACCTGTACGCCATTGAGGCTTTTTTGCCGGAATCGGTAAGTGAAGATTCGCTGAAGGTGATTCAGGACCGTCTGGAACATACCAAGTATATTGACTCGGTGACCTTTGTCAGCGCCGATTCCGCCTTGGCCGATTTCCGTAGGCATTTTTCGGGTGAAATGCTGGACCTTGTGGAAGGGAACCCCATTCCGCCCTTCTTCCGGGTGACTCTTGCCGAAGCTAATAAAGATCCCGCTACCCTTGTGGATGTGAAGAACAATCTTTCCCGCATGGACTATTTCGAAGAAGTGCAGGCCCCGGTGCAGTGGGTAGAGAAAATTTCGGCCTGGAAGTTCCGCATGCTTTTCTGGCCAATCTGTGTCAGCGTGCTCTTGCTGTTTACGCTTTCCCTGATTATCTGCAACTCCGTAAGGCTTTCCCTCCTTTCCCGCAGGCTCCTGGTAGAAAACATGAAGTATGCCGGCGGAAGCCATTTCTTTATCGAATTTCCGTTCGTGCTGCAGGGGGCTTTCCAGGGTATTGTGGGGAGTGGCCTTGCGGTTATCTTGCTGGCGGTGGTTTTAGAGTCCGTTGCCGATGCGTTCCCCATTGTGGCGGCGAACCTGACGGGCCTTGGCTCTTGTCTTGCCTTAGTGGTCCTTCTGGTGACGGCTCTTTCGGGCTACTTCAGTTACCGTACGGTGCGCGGGTTCCTTTCGATCAAGCGCAATGAGCAGGATTAACGATGCGGCTTGTGGTGTTGCTTTTTTGCCTGTTGCTTGGGTTTGGCGTCGAAAACGCCTACGCTAAGCCTGCCGCAAAAAATGCTAAGAGTGCACCTGCAAAATCCGCTCCTGCCAAAAAGACGACGAAGGCTGCAACGAAGTCTGCGCCCAAGTCTTCTGCGACCAAAAAGACGGACGCCCAGATCAACGAGCAGAAAAACGCCCTGAAAAAACTGGAATCGGACTTGGCGAAAAAACGCCAGGAACTGGCTCTCCTCGAAACCGAAGAAAAGGGCGTTCTGAATACCATTTCTATTCTCGACCAGAACCTGAACCAGACCCGTACCTACCTCTCGGAACTTTCCAGGAGCGAACTCATGCTGGAACGGGCGCTTGTGCAGCTATCGGAAGATATCGATTCCCTGGATCGCAAAATTGAGAGCCGTCGGGACGCCATGAAAAAACGCATCCGTACGCTCTATGTGAGCGGTCGAAACAGCGAGGCCCGCGTTCTTTATGGCCTGCTCACGCAACAGGGGAATCCCGACCGCCAGGTGTATTGGGTTCACCACATTTTGAACCAGGACCAGCAAGAAGTAGAAGTCTTGCAACAGCTGGTGCAAGAACGCGACGAAAAGAAGCAAATGGAAATTGCCCATTTGGATGACCTTAAACAGATGCGTTCCAAGAAGGCCGCCGAAGAAAAGGGGCTGGTCTCGCAAATGAGTGGGCAGGAAAAGATGCTCATGTCCTTGAAGCATGACCAGAACATGCAGCGCCGCGCCCTCAAGGAATTCGAACAGAACCAGAAGACCATGCTGGCCCTTATCAAGAAGCTGGAAGAAAAGCGCAAGAAGGAAATCGAGCAGGCCAAGAAAGACGAGGCTGCCCGCAAGGCCAAGGAAAAGGCCGGCAAGGACAAAAAGAAGGACAAGAAGGCTCCGGCAAAGACGGTGGAAAAGCCCAAGGTTACGGTGGCCGAATCGGTAAAGGGGCCCAAGTGTACTCCGCTTAAGGGTGACGTCATTAGCAATTACGGCTTGCAGGAACATCCGGTGCTGCATATTATGACCCGCAACTTGGGCGTGGAAATTCGCGGAAAACGGGGCGCGGCCGTTCGTGCTGCCGCGGCCGGTACGGTGGTGATGGTGGCCGAAATCGATGGTCGCGGACCTTCGGTCATTATCGAACACGCTGGCGGAACCTATTCCGTGTACGGTCACCTTGCGTCAATCCGTGTGCAAGAGGGCAAAGAAGTGCGAAATTGCGAAGAAATTGGCGAAGTGGGCGATGTTGCCTCTTTAAATGGAATTAAATTGTACTTCCAAGTGAGCGAAGGGACACAAACAGTGGACCCCTTGCAGTGGTTGAAACAGAAATGATCGAATATACTTTACATGGTCCTGCTTCTCAAGAACGCGCCCGCATCCGGGTGATGTCAGCGCTCCGCGAGAACCGTTTCCCTCAGGCGATTTTGATTGATGGCCCTGCGGGAATCGGCAAGAAATGGCTTGCGATGGAAATCGCCAAGGCGTTGCAGTGTACCGATCCGAATATGCGACCCTGCGGGCATTGCTTTGGCTGCCGTATGGCAGAAGACAGTGGCGCCACTGACGGTTGGGTGGTTCCTATGGAAGCCGAAGAGGCTCGCGCCCGCAGTTCCGATGACGTGGCTCCGGGAAGCAAGGCGAAGACCATCGAAGACTTTAAAAAGGCCTACATCGAAGAAATCCAGAAGAACCCCTACCGCGTCGATATTTTTTCGGCAGGGGCCTATATCTCGGTAGACCTGATTCGCTCCATGACATCCAGCTTTGCCATGAAGGGCGACCGCATCCGCACCATTATTATTGCCGAAGCGGACCGCATGAACGAATCGGCGGCCAACGCCTTCCTTAAGACTCTTGAAGACGTTCCGGCCAACACCTATTTTATATTGACCACCAGTTCCCGTGAAAAGATGCTCCAGACTATTCGTTCCCGCTGTCTGGCGTTGCATCTTCTGCCTCTTTCCGACGACGAAGTGCAGTCAGAAGTTCTCCGGGTTGCTGGCGAAGAATTTGACGAGACCTCCCTCACCGACGATGTGATCGGGCTTGCGGTAGGTTCTCCGGGCAAGGCCCTTTACTATGCGGAACACGCCAAGTCCTGGTGCAAGCTGGCATCTGACTTTGTGATCTGTTCCCTGCGTGGTAATTACACCGAGTTGTTCATGCAGCTAAAGGAAACCACGCTGGACGATGCCTATGACGCCAACCGCTTCTTGGAAGTCCTTTCCTTCTTGCTGGCGGATTTGCTGCGCGAGCAGGCGGGGGCTCCTTTGCGTATGCCCGAAACCACTGCGGCGGTGGGCCTTTCCAATTTCCCGCGTATCGATGCGACGGCCTTGGAACTTGCTCTTGTGGCGGTTCAAGAAACCATGTCGCGAATCGAATCGAGACGCGTGCCTGCATACATGTGTCTACAGAACCTGTCCCTAAAACTTTTCGAGGGCTATAAATAAATGGCTGAGGTGCAGGACGAAATCTTGAACGAACACCAGGCTTCGGCAATGTCGAAAAGCCTGCGCATTCCCCATGTGGTGGCGCGTTTCCTGGTGTCTCGTGGAGTTCGTTCCGTGTCCGAAGCTCACCGCATGCTGTGCGGAAACGCCGGTGATGTCTTGGATCCCTTCTTGATCAAGGGAATGGATGCCGCGGTTGCCTGGCTCTTGGATATTCGCGACAGGCACGAAAAAGTTTTTGTCTTTGGCGATTACGATCTGGACGGCATGTCTGCCGTAACGCTCATGACCCGCGCCCTTTCGGAATTGGGCATCGAGTCCGATTGGAGACTCCCGAACCGCTTTGGCGATGGCTATGGCCTTTCGTCTTCGGCGGTGGAAGAAATGCACCAGGCGGGCGCCCGTTACGTGATTACGGTGGATACCGGCATTACCGCCAATGCAGAAATTGCGCTGGCCAAACAGTTGGGAATGTCGGTGCTGGTTATTGACCACCACCAGCCTTCGGGCGATGGACTCCCGGAATGCGATGTGCTTTTGGACCCGCACCAGGAAGGGGATACTTACCCGAACCCGGAACTTTGTGGCGTAGGTGTTACCTACAAGTTTGTGTGCGCGCTGTACTCAAGACTTTCTATGCCGGAGCCTACCAAGTTCTTGGATTTGGTGGCGCTGGGAACGCTTGCCGACTTGGTCTCCATGACTCCTGAAAACCGCTCCTTTACCAAGGCGGGCCTTAAGTCTATTGAAACCAGTCATTGGCCGGGCCTGCAGGAAATGTACTGCAACCTGATGAAGGGCCATGGCAGTGTGGGCGGCATTGATGTCATGTACAAGTTCGCTCCGCTGCTGAATGCTCCCGGCCGCATGGAACGTCCGGATCCGGCCCTCAAGCTTTTGCTCAGCCCGAACATGGCTACGGCTAATGCGCTGATGGCGGAACTACGCGAATGGAACAGCAAGCGCAAGCAGAAAGAAGCTGAAATCACCGAGATGGCCCAGTCCCAGATGACAGCCATGTACGGCGAAAACCTTCCCACGGTGATTGTGGTGGCAGGTAACGATTGGCATGTGGGCGTCATCGGCATTGTGGCTGCAAAGCTGGCCCAGGAATATCACCGGCCCACGGCGGTGCTTTCGATTCAGGGCGGCATGGCCCATGCCAGCGCCCGTGCGGTTCCTGGCTTTAACTGGCATAAGGCCCTGTTCGATTCCCGTGAACTTTTTGATCGCTGGGGTGGCCATGCCAATGCGGCGGGCTTCTCGCTCCCTGCCGATAAAATCGATGAGCTTCGCAAGCGCCTGGAGGTTTCTGCTGCAAGCCAGAACTACACCGGAACCGAAACTTGCGAAGAAGAAATGGCGCCTTGTTCCTACGACATCCGCATTTCGCTGAACGAACTTGTAGTCGAAGCGGCCCAGTACATGTCTCCCCGTGAATACGGTGTCGGCAATGGGGCCAACAAGAACCAGCTGATTTCCATTCTGGATTTTATCGACTTGCTGGAACCCTTTAGCGGCAACTTCCCGTACCCCACCTTCCGTGCAGACAATGTCAAAGTGCACCGCCTTCGCGAACTCAAGGGCGGACATTTGCAGATGGATATTTCCCAGGCGGGGAGCCGCGTGTATCCGGCTATCGGTTTCGGACTTCGCAAGTTCAAGAGCCTGCTCAGCAAGCCTGTGTCGGTCATCTTCGAGCCTACCTGGAATTACTTTAACGATCGCAAATCCTTGCAGCTTTGCATCAAGGCCATCGAGCCCTACATTGAACCGAACTCGTAAACAACTGGGATAACAAATGCGCAACCTGCCGATATATTTCTTGATTCTGGTTTTTGCGATACTCATGTTCGCTCTTTCCAGGGTTCAGCTTTATACTCCAGTGGCAAACACTGAATCTGATGCTCCTGCACCGGTTGAACCGGAAGGCTTCACGGGGCGCATGGTCATGCCCTCTCTCGATGACATCTATGTGCTTGATAATTCTGCAGGTCGGGATATCGTCCAGTTCGAAAAGTTCCTGAAAGGTCGTGCCGCGAGTCTTCACTTTGCCTCTGCCGCCTACTTCAAGGCGAACCGCAAGAATGCTCACAAGGATTCCAATGCCTTTATGGGAATCAAGCTCACACTGGATTCTACGGGCATGTTTAATCCCGAAATTCTTTTCACTAACGTGGACGACGAAAATTTTAAAGGCCTGGTGCTTTCGCAAATCCAGACCTATTGGCGTTACCCCCGCAGCGTACAAGGCAAGTTCGTGGCGTGGGTTCCGTTCGTGTGGAAAACAAATTATTGATTCTTGAGAATCGCCAACAATTCGGCGGTTCTTTTTTCAATCAGGATAAAGGCTTCGAACATACGGGCTTCGCGCCACTTCACCAAGTACTTGGCCTTCCATTCTTCGGCCACTTCTTCGGGGTCTTCGTGGTGGGATTCGTTCCTGTACCATTCTTCCTTCTTGATTTCCTTAATCATGTCGCCCATTTCGGCGGCAGGCTGCAAGGAACCCTTGCAGAGCAGAAGGGCGCGCAGGTTGTCAAGGAGAATTTCGTCGGTAGGATTGTCGGAGTCGTCCCGAGCGCAGTCCCAGATTTCTCCACGGTGGCGTTCCGTCCAGCCCATCAGGTGCTTTTCGGTTTTCTGGAGTTCACCCTTGGCGAGCTTTTCTTCAACTGCTTCGCGAGGATAGTAGATGCTGTTCGGGTAGAATTCAATCATAATGGCTCCCTGGTTTGCCGTAAATGCCCGGGGCGGGACTTGAACCCGCACGAGGTTGCCCTCAAGGGATTTTAAGTCCCCAGTGTCTACCATTCCACCACCCGGGCTCGGGCGTGCCACAAATATAGTAAAATGTTTCTTTTCTACATTTCTGAACATGAAATATCTCGTTATTTTGCTCGCGTTTCTTGTTGCACCCCTTTTCGCCTACGATGGCGACATGGATACCTATCACGAGTTCAAGGAAGACCTTTCCCTGGCCCGCGACGGCTATATCGCATGCCTGAACATGGCTATGGAATCTGCCAACGAAAGTACCGAAGGTTCGCTGGAAGGTTGGTTCAACCTGCGCGACAAGGGCGGTGCCCGCTCCTGGATGCAGCTGGATTTCGAAGCGCCTACATTTAAGTTCCTGAAGATGGAAGAGGCTCCTTATGGTTTCAAGCTGAAAGGCTCCCACGGCCCGTACAAGATTGATGCTGAAATCCGCGTAGTCACCCGCGACACCGACATCTTCTACGATGTCAAGTACAACAAGGCTAGCAACGCCGCCGGCAAGGAAATTTTCGGCGAAGTCTTCCGCAACGACCGTGTGGTTTTCTACGACGAAAGTTCACCCTGCAAACGCAAGGCCGTCACCTGCATCAACGAATACTCCCGCGGAACTTTAGGAAAGTAACAGAGGGAAAGTGTTGGGCTTTCGCTTCGCTCAAGCCCCAACTGTACGGCTCGGTTATGCCAAACTCCGTTTGGCACAACGCTCGCCTTGTTCAGTTGTCCCCTCGCTCTAGCCATGGCATCCACTCTAGCCGTGTCTGCCGCTTCCCTCCGCCCCTAAAACCCTGATAAGGTGATTGAAAATTTTGCTCCTCTTCTGGATAAAGACAATTGTACTATACGTTCCCAATGAATTTAGATCGCTTGAACTTGAGGACGGGTAGCATAATAAGAAAGATGAAAAAGAAGGGAATCAGGGAAACGAGGAATTCGGCGCTTTCAAGATAGACGCACAAGAAAACCTGGCAAACTACTAATCCTAAATAGGGAATGGCTAGGATTGCGGCTGACTTTAGGAACGTTCGTGCCAAGAAAAGATAGTTGTAAAAATAGAACGAAAAACAGCCTATAATAGCCACGAAAGCTGAGGTAACAAAGAACATTACGAATATTAAGTCGGCTTCGTTTTTGGAATGTGGGTTAAACAATGAAGATAAAATACACATAGCCAAAATGAGTAGGAATGGTATGCATAGGGGAATTGCTGCCGCCTTGAGTCCGGATGTACTTTTTTTCATCTGGATAAAAAACTCTGATTCATCAAAGACTGCGGGATGGGTTCTCTCGGTGGATGTAATCGATTTTGCCATCAAAAAGACTAGCACGGGAACATAGATGGGGCTGAGAATAAAAAAGAACATAAAATTCCCCTTAAAATGCTTTAGATTCTTTTCAATAAATATATATTCTTTCGCTAAGGCTAGCAAACAGTTTGGCATTGAACAATTTGAGTACAAAAAAGGAACCCTCGCGGGTTCCATTTTTAATCTCGTTTTATGTTAATCGTTTACTTAACGATTAACATAGAATCGTCCCATGCCTCGTGCTTTTCGAGGCCGAGAAGGTTGGCGGTCGTGGCGGCGATGTTGGAGAGACCCCAGTCGCCTTCCTTGAGGCCGAGCTTACCGCCGGTCACGTTATCGTACAAGATGCAGGGCACCTTGTTGAGCGTGTGGCTGGTCTTGGCCTTGAAGGAACCGTCCTTGTTCACCTTCGGCATGCCGGTCTTCTTGTCGATTTCGTACATTTCGTCGGCGTTACCGTGGTCAGCCGTGATGATGGCAACACCACCGAGGGCGTCGATCACCGGGAGGAGTCGAGCGAGGCCGATGTCCACAGCTTCGATAGCCATGGTAGCAGCGCGGAAGGAACCGGTATGGCCCACCATGTCGCCGTTCGGGAAGTTGCAGCGCAGCGTCTGGTACTTGCCGCTCTTCAAAGCTTCGATCATGGCGTCGGTGATTTCGGCAGCCTTCATCCACGGGCGCTGTTCGAACGGAACAACGTCAGATTCGATTTCGAGGTAGGTTTCGCCGTCGAACTTGCTGGAACGGTTACCGTTCCAGAAGTAAGTCACGTGGCCGTACTTCTGAGTTTCGGAGCAAGCGAACTGCTTCACACCAGTTTCTGCAAGCCATTCGCCGCTGGTTTCCTTGATGGCCGGAGGCGGCACGAGGAAGCGGTTCGGGAGCTTGAGGTCGCCGTCGTACTGGAGCATGCCGGCGTAGCAGACGTGCGGGAAGCGCTTGCGGTCAAATTCACTGAAGGATTCTTCTTCGAAGGCGCGGGTGATTTCGATGGCGCGGTCGCCACGGAAGTTGAAGAACACCACGGAGTCGCCGTCGTTGATGGTGCCGACCGGCTGGCCGTCCTTGGCAATCACGAACGGGGGGAGGTCCTGGTCGATAGCCTTGGTTTCGCCACGGAGAGTTTCGATAGCCTGAGTGGCGTTGTCGAACATGCGGCCTTCGCCGAGCACGTGGGTCTTCCAGCCCAGTTCCACCATCTTCCAGTTAGCGTTGTAACGGTCCATGGTGATCTGCATACGGCCACCGCCGCTAGCAATGCAGACGTCGAATTCCGGAGAGCGGAGTTCTTCGAGGAACTTTTCGAACGGGCCAACGTAATCGAGGGCAGAAGTTTCCGGAACGTCACGACCGTCGAGGAGAATGTGAACGCGAACCTTCTTGAGGCCTTCCTTCTTGGCCTGGGCCACCATGGCCTTCAGGTGAGAAATGTTGGAGTGAACGTTACCGTCGCTGAAGAGACCGATGAAGTGGAGGACGGTGTTCTTTTCGCGGGCATTGCCGGCAATTTCCTTCCAAGCGTCGCGGCCGAAGATTTCGCCAGAGACGATGGAATCCTGCACGAGGGCGGCACCCTGGTTGTAGACCTGGCCAGCACCGATAGCGTTGTGGCCGACTTCGGAGTTACCCATGTCTTCGTTGGTGGGCATACCCACGGCGCGGCCGTGAGCCTTCAAGAGCACATTCGGGTACATCTTGAAGAGATTGTCGAGAGTCGGGGTGCGGGCAGCCTTGATGGCGTTGCCTTCGACCTTATCGGTGATACCAAAACCATCCATTACGATGGTTACGACCGGTCCCTTGATGCCGGGGAAATTGGAAAGCTTCTTGAGCATGGTTTACTCCGTGTTGTTAAATTACGCGGGTAAATTTAGAAAAAATATCTTTTTGGAGTTCTTATTTTTCGTTGTTCACTATATAAAAAAGCCCTCCCGCGAGGGGAGGGCTCAAACTCAGTTTAGACCCAATTACTGGACTCTGTAGACCTTGAGGGTCAAGGTGTAGTCACCGTTGTTGCCCTGGCTCGGGTCGGTAATGGCAAATGCATAGAAACCTGCACCAGTATCCTTATTGTAGGCAGCGGTTGCTGCAACGTAAATCTGGTTGGAATTTTCAATCATCGACGTAATCGTAGAACCGAGAGTCTTGTACTTAAAGTCGCTCACGTAGGCAGTAGCCGGGGAGCGGTCCGGGTTCATGTCTTCGGGCCAGATATTCACTTCGTAGTCGTCTTCGGTGGGCAGGAGGTCGCCGTTGCTGATCGGAGCAAACTGGGTGCCGTTGCCGCTGGTGGCGGTGACTTCCGGATTGTCTCTTGTACCGGCCTTGCTGAAGATGATGTCTGCAGTAGTGGCGGGTGCCGGAACGGCTGTGCAGCTTGCGAGATCAAGACCCGGATTCACGTTTGTGGAAACCACGACTTCGCAGAAGCTCATCGGAATTTCCTGCTTTACGGGCTGTTGCTGGCCCGGATCCTGATTCTGTTCGCGGCAGTATTCAGCTGCATCGCGTTCGAACGGGATGAGCACGGTGCTGAAGAAGTCCTTGACGCCGTTATTTGCGGTCACGGTGACCATGAGATTATACTTGCCGCATGCCGTAAAGCCCGGGTCGGTCATGTTGACCTTCACGCCAGCCGAATTCATCGAGTTCAGGTCGATGTCGCTGGGGGTGGGGAACGCAATCGGGTTTGAATTGATTGCTACGGCGACATTTCTGCTTTCGGCATCGAGCACCTTGTATTCGATGTTCGTAAACTTAATGTTGATGTCGTTTTCGGAGGAGTCCTGGGTAATGTCGAGACCGAAACGGCCCTTGAATCGCATGTCGTCGCCAGAAAGTCTGGAGTTGGTCAACAGGCCTTCGCCCACAAGTTCGCTACTCAAGGTAATGTTTGCGTCCTGCTGGGTGGGAACAACCACAGGAGCACCCGGTTCGTTCGGATCGGGTTCAGAAGAAGACTTGCTGTCGCTTCCGCATGCAATGAGTCCGAAGGCGCTTACGGCAAAAACGGAACCCATGAAAAGTTTCTTTGCAAAAGTCATGATTTGTCCTTTTTAGAATGTTTTTCTTGAAAATAAACAAAATTAGGGTGAAATGCAATTAAAAAAGTGTAAATTTTGGCAAAAATGGGGCGAAAAACACGTTTTTTTGCTTAAAAAAGCGGTTTTTCGTGATATAAATCTATTCCATACCGCGAATAATGTCGCGAAGTCGTGCGGCTTCTTCGAAATCTAGGCGGGCGGCGGCCTCTTTCATCTGCTTTTCCAGCTCTTCTAACTTGCTGCTTGCTCGATTTGAATGGTCATTATCGACCGCAGGGAGGGAATCCATACTTTTCCTACGAATAGTTCCCTTCTTCTTCGTTTTGCTCGAAGGCTGCAACGGTTCCATGGGTCGGATTCCCGTGCCGTCATCTTCCCATTCGTCAGAGACATCGTCGCCAATGGCTCCCAGCGGGTCGTTGATTCTCAGGTCGTCTTCCAGTTTGCGGGTCACCGATTTCGGTGTAATTCCGTGTTCCTTGTTGAATTCTTCCTGGAGGCTTCGGCGGCGAGCGGTTTCGGTGATGGCCTTTTCTAAGCTGTCGGTCATGTTGTCCGCGAACAGCAGCACCGTGCCGTTCACGTTGCGGCTGGCACGGCCCATGGTCTGAATCAAGCTGCGGTAGTTGCGCAGGAATCCTTCTTTGTCTGCATCGAGAATGGCCACCATGCTCACTTCGGGCAGGTCCAAGCCTTCGCGCAACAGGTTGATACCTACCAGAACGTCGAATTCGCCGGTACGAAGCCCGCGAATCAATTCGTGGCGTTCTAGGGTCTTGATGTCGCTGTGCAGGTAACGCGCGCGGATGCCCGCTTCCACAAAGAAGTCGGTAAGGTCCTGGGCCATCTTCTTGGTCAGCGTCGTGACCAGCACACGATCGCCCTTCTTGACCACTTCTTCGATGCGGTAAAGCAACACGTCCATCTGTCCCTTGATGGGGAACATTTCGATTTTCGGGTCCAGAAGTCCGGTGGGCCTGTTGATCTGTTCGGTGACTACGCCGCCTGTCTTGGTAAGTTCGTAATCGCCGGGGGTGGCGCTCACGAAAAGCACCTGCTTCGGATACATGTATTCGAATTCGGCGAAGTTCATGGGGCGGTTGTCCAGGGCACAAGGCAGGCGGAAACCATACTGCACAAGAGTTGTCTTGCGGCTTTTATCGCCTTCGGCCATGCCGCCCACCTGCGGGATACTCACGTGGGATTCGTCCACCATCAAGAGCCAGTCGTCACCGAAATAGTCGATAAGTGTAAAGGGGCGCGTACCCGGGGCGCGGTTTTCGATAATGCGGGAATAGTTTTCGATGCCGCTGCACTGTCCCGTTTCGCGGATCATTTCCATGTCGTAGCGGGTGCGGCTGCTAAGGCGTGCCGATTCCAGCACCTTGCCTTCCTTGTCGAGTTCGGCGAGGCGCTCGGTGAGTTCCACCTGCATGCGCTGCAGAATGCCGGCGCGGCCCTCTTCTTTGGTCACAAAGTGTTTCGCCGGAGCGATCGTCATCTCGTCCAAGTCTTGTGTGACTTCGCCGGTGACAATGTTGAAGCGGCAGAGTCTGTCTACTTCGTCGCCGAACAGTTCGATGCGGAGCCCTTCTTCGTCATAGCTGGGCTGGATTTCAATGACGTCGCCATGTACGCGGAAGGTGCCGCGTTCCAGACTGAAATCGTTGCGGGTGTACTGGATGCGTACCAAGTCGTGCAGAATCTTGTCGCGATCGTAGATTTCGCCTTTCTTGATTCGCACCATCAGGTCGAAATATTCGCTGGGGCTTCCCAAACCGTAGATGCAGCTCACGGAGGCAACGATAATCACGTCCCTGCGGGTGAGCAAGTTTGCGGTGGCCCGCAGGCGGAGCTTGTCGATTTCGTCGTTGATGCTGGCGTCTTTTTCGATAAAGGTATCGGTGTGGGGAATGTAGGCTTCGGGCTGGAAGTAGTCGTAGTAGCTCACGAAGTATTCCACCGCATTGTGGGGGAAAAATGCCTTGAATTCCTGGTAAAGCTGGGCTGCAAGCGTCTTGTTGTGGGTCAAGATGAGCGTGGGTTTGCCCACGTTCTTGATGACGTTTGCCATTGTAAAGGTCTTGCCCGAACCGGTAACACCCAGGAGCGTCTGGAACTGGTCGCCGTTCTTGAATCCGTTTGTAATTTCTTCGATGGCTTTAGGCTGGTCGCCTGCAGCCCCATAAGGACTCTCTAGGACAAATTCTGCCCGGGTGCTGGCCTGGAACTGCTTCAAGTGCCCTGGCAAGCTTTGCTCGGGCGGTAGCGGTTTCGCTATCGGTTTGGCATACGGGTCTGGTGTAATTGTCTTGCGTGCGCGGGCCATACGAATTCGAAATATTGGATTCAGCTTTCGGAGTTGAGAATGAAAAATGAATGATGAAAAATTAACAATAAAAAAGAGTTCCCGTTTAAATTTTATATTTGGTTTATAATGGAATTGTTGAAAAAGATCGGACTGCTCTTGATTGTTTTCGTGGCGTTTGCCGTCGCGGAAACAGATGATGCACCCGAAGACGATTTTCAACGGTATTCTGTAGTGCCCATTCTTGGCTATACCGAAGAAACGGAATTCCAGATTGGCGTGATGTCGTTGTTCTTTTTAAGGCCCGACGAAAAGGGGGGCAATGTTCCCGAAATCGGCCTTACTGCCTATGGTTCGACCCGTGGTCAGTTGCAGGTTGCCTTGGAACCCTACTACTACATGTTCCATGACCAGATCAGTATTTGGGGCTTGCTCAAGTACCAGGACTGGGTGGCGGGTTACTATGGCCGCGGCAATGATCCCGACATCGATGTGTTCACCAACTTCAACCGCAAAAAGTTCCAGTACGGCACTAGAATCGAATCTAGAATCGGCCTTCCGACATTCCTCAAGTATGGGGTTGAAGTCCATGCGGAGTACACTGAGATAGACTTTGAAGAGGGCGGGGTGACGGACCTTCCCGACGACCATTCCGGCTGGCGCAATGGAGCGGGATACTTGGTCGGTCTTGATACCCGTGACAATATCAACTGGACCCGCCACGGATATTTGGTGCAGTGGCAGCAGATGTTTTACAGCGACCGCCTGGGCGATTACACCTTCGATGTAGAAATGCTGGATATGCGAGGCTATTCAACGGTAACCTCCACGACAACCATGGCCCTTGGATTCCTGTGGCAACGCGCCGATGGCGATGTCCCCTTTGACATGCTTGCGGGGCCCGATGGAATTTGCCGTTTTCGAGGGGTAGAAAGCCTGTATTTTGGCGACAACCAGGCTGTGATTATGCAGGCCGAGGTCCGTCAGCTTATTTGGTGGCGTCTGGGGAGTCATCTGTTTTTTGAAGGCGGAAAGGCGGGGCGGTATTTTAGCGAACTTGTTCGCAACGACTGGCACCGGTCCGTTGGCGTAGGCGCACTTTTAGGACTGAATCTTAAACAAAATCTGTTTGCCCGAGCCGATTTTTCTTGGGTCGATTTTGACCATTTAGGTTTGTCGTTCTACGTTCGTCAAGCGTTCTAATATCGATTTTTGGCCAAAAACGGCACTGTTCTGTGCATTTCGTCTCCGATTTATGTCTATATGTCGCTTTTGTAAGATATTTGACAATATGATTGTAATTATTTTCTATCTTTGCGCCAAAAATGTTATGAGGTAAAAATATGAACGAAATGAAAGAAAAACTCAAGGCCTTCTTTATGTCTGATCTCGGTGTCGACGGCGACGTTCTCCAGTTCGATACTCCGCTTTTTGGTGAAGAAATCGGCCTCGATTCCGTTGATTCTCTCGAAATCATTTCCTTTGTCGATAGTAACTTCGGTGTCTCCATGACTGGCGTTGCTAAGGAAAACTTCCAGAGCATCGATACAATCGCTGCATACATCGAAGCTCACAAGGCCTAATAAACTTAAGCCGAGGGGAAAAACCTCGGCTCTCTTTATCTTTGGTATCTTGGTCCCTGTCATAATTGTCTTTTTGGAACAAACGATCGGGGCCATTAGCTCTTTGGAATAATTATGACCCCTAATGATAAGCGTTGTGTAGTTACAGGTTTAGGCGTCATTTGTGCCGTCGGTAACAATGTCGAAGAAACTTGGAAGAATGCCCTGGAATCGGTTTCCGGCATTCATAAGACCACTTCTGTTGATACGGTGAACTGCTATGCTGACTTGGCTGCCGAAGTCAAGTGCGACACCCTCGATAAAATTGATGCTCCCGAAGAAAAGGACCGCGTCTCGAAACTTTGCATCAAGGCTGCAAACGAAGCTTTGGCCGATGCAGGTCTCAAGAACTTTGGCGACGACCAGCGCGTGAGCGTGGTGATCGGAAGTTGCGTGGGTGGTGTTCTTTCCATTGAACAGTATCATCAGCATGGTCGCGACGCTTCTGAAATTGCCAAGATGCCTATTGCCTCCATTGCCTCCCAGGTGGCTGAAACCTGCGGTGCCGGTGGCATTGTAACGAACGTGGCTAACGCTTGCGCTGCCGGTACGATTTCCATTGCGGTGGCTTGCGACTTGATTCGCGCCGGCAAGGCGGATGTTGTCATTGCGGGCGGTGCCGACTCTTTTGCCTCGGTGCCTTATTCCGGATTCCTTTCTTTGCATGCCCTTGATGAAAACGGCTGCTCCCCGTTTAACCGTTGCAACGGTATTACGCTGGGCGAAGGCGCCGGCATCGTGATCGTTGAATCTTACGAACATGCCCAGAAGCGCTCTGCCAAGCAGTACTGTGAAGTACTGGGTTCTGGTGTCACCAGCGATGCCAACCATATTACCGCCCCCCGCGAAGATGGCCTTTGCCTTAAGGAAGCCATCAACCGCTCCGTCAAGAATTCCGGCATTGCAAAGACCGACATCGGTTACATCAATGCCCACGGTACGGGTACGGGCAAGAACGATAACGCCGAAATGACTGCCTTCAAGGCATACTTTGGCGAAGAAAACCCGACGGTGAGCGTGAGCTCTACCAAGGTGCTTACGGGCCACTGCCTGGGTGCTGCCGGTGCCATCGAAGCCGTGTTCAGCATTAAGGCTTTGACTACCGATACCGTGCTCCCGACTTTCCCCTATAGCGAAGAACAGTCTACCGCCCTCAAGGAAAAGGTGGGCGAAATGGACTTCGTGCAGAACTTTGCACGCCACAAGGATTTGAAGTGCGTGCTGAGCAATAACGTTGCCTTCGGTGGTACCAATGCCGCTATCGTTTTCTCGAAGGAATCGGGTAACGTGTCTGCCCAGAGCGCGGCAAGCAAGAAGATTGCCGTGACGGGTCTCGGAATTGTGTCGCCCCTCGGCAACAGCAAGACCGCCTACGTTGAAGCCGTGAAGGCCGGCAAGAAGCCGGAATCCGCTTCGGTGCGTTCGACGATTGCCCTGGAAGACTACAAGGAACTGGGCATCAAGATGGCTTTCTACCGCAAGCTTGACAACCTGGGCCAGCTCCAGACCGTTTCGGGCATGCGTGCGCTGCAAGATGCAAACTTCAAGGTCTCTGACGAAAATGCCATGGATATCGGTATTATCGTGGGTACCAGCGAAGGCGGCCTCGGCGCCACTTACGATTTTGAAGAACTGATTGCAGAACTCGGCAATGCCGGCGGTTCCGCCTTCAAGTTCCCCCACACCGTTTACAATGCGGCTGGCGGTTACCTCTCCATTTGCTCGGGCATCAAGGGCTACGGCGTTACCATTACCACCGGTCCGCTTTCTGGCCTCGATAGCATTGGCTATTCCATGAACGTGATTCACGACGGTCAGGAACAGGCCATGATGGCTACCGGTACCGACGAAAACTTGCCCATCATTACGGAATTTGCCCAGAAGCTTGGCGTGGCCGCAAACGATGTGGTCGCTCCTTACGCAAACGCCGAAGGCTTTGTGGTGGGTGACGGTTCCGTGTCGATTTTGCTCGAAGAAGAAGAATATGCAAAGGCCCGCGGTGCCAAGGTTTACTGCTACGCTCTCGGATTCGGCCATGGCCGCAAGAACGTGAAGTTCGGTAAGCTGGTTGGTTCTGACGAAGCTTTGGACAAGGCCATTGCCGACGCTCTGGCCGATGCTGGCATTACGGCTGCCGACGTGGATGCAGTCTGCGGTTTTGCAAACGGCTGCAAGAAGATTGACGATATCGAAAAGGGTGCTCTCAAGCGTGTCTTTGGCGAAAAGCTTGCTACGATGCCGCTCTTCGAAGTCAAGGAACGCACCGGTGAAGGCCGTGCGGGGTCTGCAGCCCTTGCCGCTGCCGAAGCCGCTCTCCTTTTGAGCGGTGAAATGGTAAACGATAACGCTTACTTTGTGGCAGCAGACGGATCTGTCTCTGCAAAGACGGCTGAATCGGCAAATCTCAAGAAAATTTTGGTTATCTCTTACGCGACGGGCGGTTCTTACAGCGCAGTCGTGCTTGGAAAATAGTGTTTAGGTAGAAGGAGCTTGAATATGAAAGTAGCTTTGGTAACAGGTGCTTCTAAGGGAATCGGCAAGGCTTGCGCCTTGCGCCTTGCTCGCGATGGCTATACTGTCGTGGTGAACTACTCCAGTTCCGACGAGGCTGCCCAGCAGACTTTGGACCAGATCAAGTCTGAAGGTGGTGACGGCATGATTTACAAGGCAAATGTCGCCGACCTTTCTCAGGTGAAGGTCATGATTCGCGAAGTCTTCAAGGCATACGGCCGCATTGACGTGCTGGTGAATAACGCCGGTATCGTGCGCGACGAATACCTGATGATGATGAATCCCGAAACCCTGGACAAGTGCTTTGACCTGAACGTGAAGGGTTACTTCTACTGCGCACAGCAGGTGGCCGTGAAGATGTACAAGCAGAAGTCCGGCGTGATTATCAACATGAGTTCTGTGTCTTCCAAGTTCGCTCTCGCTGGCCAGGCTGTTTACAGCGCCACGAAGGGTGCCGTGAATTCCTTGACCCAGACGCTTGCCAAGGAACTGGGCGGTTTTGGCATTCGCGTGAACGCCGTGGCTCCGGGCTTTATCGCTACCGAAATGATCGAAGCGATTCCCGAAGAAACCCGCAAGGGCTACCTCGAAAAGATTCCTCTGAAGCGCTTTGGCTCTGCCGATGAAGTTGCAAACATTGTGTCTGCCTTGGCTTCTGACCAGTTCGCCTATGTGACCGGCCAGGTGTTCGTGCTCGACGGAGGACTTTCTCTATGATGAATATTTACGAAATCAGCGAAAAGATTGCTCAGCGTCCGCCGTTCCAGATGATTGAAAAGGTCACGGAACTGGTGCCGAATGAATCTGCCGTGGGTATCAAGAACGTGAGCGTGAACGAACCGTACTTTACGGGTCACTTTCCGGGCACTCCCATTATGCCGGGCGTGCTCATTGTGGAAAGTTGCGCTCAGCTTTGCTCCCTCGTGATCGAAAAGCCTGCCGAAGATTTGGAAAAGAATCTCTACGTGCTTTTGAAGATTGACGGTTTTAAGTTCGTGAAGCCGGTGATTCCGGGCGACCAGCTTGAAATCTCTGTCAAGAAGACGAAGGAAGGCGGCGTGTTGGTCGGCTTTGACTGCATCGTGAAAGTGAACGGCAACGTTCATGCCAAGGGCGCCCTTACCTTCACCAGTATTCCCAAGGAAAGTTTGGGTAAGTAAGGTAGATGTCTGACGTAAAGAAAAAGAACCCGCTGTTTGAACTTTTCATGCAACTCGTGATGGTGATAGTCATCTACACCGTGCGAGTTTACTTGTTTGTTTGGTACCGCCCGAAGGTTACCTTTGTGGGCGAAACAGTGAAGTCTCCGCGCCTGAAGACGCCCTCGGTGATTATTGCGAACCATTCGAGCATGTGGGATCCCCTCATGATGCTCGCTATCTTTTTTCACCATAAAAGCATCGTGGTGGCGAAGGACCAGATTGAAGACCCGCATTTTAGCTGGGCCCTGACCCGCGTGAAGTGCGTGATTCCTTGCGACCGTTTTAACCTGGATACCGAATGGGCCCTGATTGCCAAGCGCGAACTGGAAAAAGGCAATTCTGTGATTATCTTCCCTGAAGGCAAGTGCCGCTATGACGGCTTGCTGAATGAATTCAAGACTGGTTTTGCGTTCCTTGCCCGCAGTACCGGAGCTCCGGTGCTTTCGGTGGGTATCGATGGTATTTATAAGCGTGGTCACCGCACGCAGATTGTGGTGAGTGAACCCGAAAAGATTGAACGCGTGAAGGGAATTCCTTCTTCGAAACACTTGACTGAACGCAGTGAATATTTCAGGCAGAAAGTCTGGGGCCTCAAGCAACAGGCTCTGGGCAAGACTGAAGTGGCTCCGCTCCCGGTTGCAGCAGAAACACCCGAAGAGGTGCAAGCATGAAGACTGGGTTGGTGTTAGAGGGCGGTTCTCGTCAGACCATGTTCAGCGCAGGCGTGATTGACACCTGGCTCGACGAAGGTATTGATTTTAATTACGTGGCAGGTGTTTCTGCCGGAGCCCATGCGGCGGTGAACTTCATTACGCGCCAGCAGGGCCGTTTGCGTTTTATCGTGTTGCCGACTCGCCTACAGAAAGGCAAGAAATGGGCCAGCAAGTTCATCGGGATTCAAAAGGAATTCCATGCATTGAACTATCTGGCTGCCGATGGCGATATGCCACTGGATTTCGAGGCGTACCACAATTCCAAAATCGAATGCGAAATCGGACTCACCTGTTGCGAAACGGGCCGCGCCGAATTCAAGAGCGAAAAGAACGACAAGAAGCGTCTGTGCGATTTGATCAGCGCCAGCTGTGCCTTGCCGATGATTTTCCCGATGGCGGAACTGGACGGCAAGCATTATGCCGACGGTTGCATTTCGGCGGCGATTCCTTTCGAACGTGCTTTTGAAAAGGGCTGCGACAAGGTGGTGGCCATTTCGACCCATTACCCGGGCGAAGCGGTGACGGATTTCCGCAAGTATCGTGCGATTCTGAACCCCATGTACAAGCGCAAGTACCCGGACCTGTTCCGTGCGCTCATGGTTCGCCTGAAACGCTACGAAAAAATGTTCGTACGCATGGAAAAACTGGAAAAAGAGGGCAAACTCTTCTTAATTCGCCCAATTATCGACTTGTGCGACCAGTTTGACACCAATATGGAAAAGATGAACGAGTCCTATGAGCACGGCGTCGAAATGGCGAAAAAGCGCATGGACGACTTGAAGGCTTTCCTGGAAATTTAATCGCGGATATTCAAGCTTTCCCGCACGCTTGCAGGCTGCTTGCCGAGCAGCTTGTAGAGCTTGCTGCGGAACAGCGGGATTGCTGCGATAACGCCTGCCGCTACGATGGCGATTGTAATGTAGGCGATGCCGGGCTTATTGAAGGTACTGCGGAAGAGCAGGCGCATGACCAGCAGAATGTACCAGTGCACGGCAAGAATCACCAACGCATTCCTTGAAATGTTGCGCAGAATGCCCTTGAGTATGCGGATGGGGCCGATGTTTGGAATCTTGTCCGCTGCGACAAAGGCGGTTACAAGGCCTGCGATGCCGAAGACGGAACTGGCAACAAAAACGGGAAGGCTTTTGCCCAAGTCATTATTCATGATGCTGAAATTCGGATCCGGGATTTCGAATGCGGCATAAAGAATGAATGCGGTGATGGAGGAGGCAACAACAAGACTCCAAGGGATTCCTTTTTTTCCTTTCGCGCAGAGCGTGTCGCGAATCGGGTCCTTGCTTAGCCAGCCGCAAGCAAAGAAGAATAGCACCGTCAAATCGCGTTCGATTCCGAGAGGAAAGCGAATGTGATTCTTGTAGAGGAACCAGCCGCCTATAAGGCATGCGATTGCGATGACCGCAACTGTCATCCTGGCGCCCACGATTGTCTTCCCGGCTAATTTTTGCACTCCATAAAACATTAAACTCACAGAATACAGCGTAAACACGAACCACAGCGGGCCCGATCCGATGGATGATTTTCCGGCCACAAAAATCTTCGCCAGGTTCCAGTAGATATAATCCCACACGCCTGCGATTGCGGGGCGTATATTCATCACCGTCATGCGCGGCGCTTTCGGGAACAAGTCGAAGTTGTATAGTACCGGGTCTAGCGCCAAAAATAAGAGCGAAAGCAAAATGTAGGGGATAAGCAGGACTTTTGTCTTGTGAATAAAGTAGCCTTTGAAATTCGGAAAGTGGCGGGTACTAAAGAGCATTCCCGAAATAAAGAAGAAGGCCGACATGCGCAGCGCACTCAAGTGCAGCATTCCCATGTTCGCGCACGAGAAGGATTGCTCTACATGGAATAGGCATACCAGCAGCAACACGAATCCCTTGAATTCGTCAATCCACCCGATTCTTGCCGATTTCTCCATCCGTTTTTCCGTCATTCCGGCCTTTGAGCCGGAATCTCTTTAATACCATCTACTCTCATCGGCGATTGTTGTCAGGGGTCCGTGTCCGGGGAACACGACCGTCTCTTTCGGGAGCGTCAGCAGTTTACTCTTGATTCCGCTGACCAGAGCTTCTTCGTCGCCACCGAACAAATCGCTTCGCCCGCGGCTGCCTGCGAACAGAATATCGCCTGGGAATAGCAGCGGCGGCACATCTTTCTGGCCGTTGACGACCCCTGGCTTTTCGCAGTAGAAGGCGATGCCGCCGGGGGAGTGCCCTGCCACATGGAACACTTGTAGCTTGATTCCGGGAATTTCGATGCTGTCGCCTTCGGCTAGGTAATTTCCTAATGCCGGCGAAGGCTCGCGCAGGGGGAGCCCGAACATCTGGCTCTGTTCTTCTTGCAATTCCAAAAGGAAGGTGTCTTCTTCGTGGGCTTCGGGCTGTACGCCGTACTTGTTTGCCACAAATGCATTGCCCAGCACATGGTCCAAGTGCAAATGCGTGTTCAGGAGTCGGCGCACCTTCAAATGATTCGTCTCGATGTAGCGGGCGAGGGCTTCTTCTTCCTGCTCGTTACTGACACTCGGGTCAATGAGAATCGCTTCGCCGTCATCGTTGCTTAAAACGAATCCGTTCACGCCAAAGGAATTCACGACAAATTGCTTGATAACCATAATGCCTAATATAAAAAAGGAGATGCCCGGTCGTAGCCGGGCATGACAATGTTGAAATGATTCGCAGAACGCTGTCATTCCGGGCTTGACCCGGAATCTCTATTTATCCTTTGATTTCCCAGGTCGTGCCTTCCTTGGAATCCTTGATGACCACGTTCATGGCGGCGAGTTCGTCGCGGATGCGGTCACTTTCGGCCCAGTTCTTGTTGGCACGGGCTTCCTTACGGGCGGCAATCAAGGCTTCGATCTTGGCAACGTCAACGCCGTCGTTGGCACCCTTCTTGGCGTATTCTTCGCGGGGTTCATTCAGCTTGAGGCCGAAGATCTTGTCGAAGTCAGCAACCAGGGCGGCCTTTTCGCCGTCGTCAATATCGCTTTTGAGCATCGTGTTCATGATGCCCAGCGCGCGAGGCATGTTCAGGTCGTCGCCGATGGCGTCCTTGAATTCGTTCTGGAATGCCTTGGCAGCTTCGCTAGTAATCGCGGTAGCCTTGCCGATCAGCGGGTCCGTCTTCTTGTGCAAACTCTTGAGGCCTTCCTTGGCGCCTTCCAGGGCTTCCCACGTGAAGTTCAGGTAGTTGCGGTAGTGGCTGCCGATGGCGAAGAAGCGGTAGTCGAGCGGGTTGAAGCCGCGGTCCATCAGGAGAGAAACCGTCAGGAATTCGCCGCTGGACTTGCTCATCTTGCCGAACTTCTGTTCGGTGGTGCCGTCTTCCAGCTTTTCTTCGCTTGCGGTGCGGAGGAATTCACCATGCATCCAGAAACGTGCGAACGGAACGCCGTTGGCGCATTCGCTCTGGGCGATTTCGTTCGTGTGGTGCACGCGGATGTGGTCCGTGCCGCCGCAGTGGATGTCGAGGGTCGGACCGTTATACTTCATGGCCATGGCGGAGCATTCGATGTGCCAGCCGGGGAAGCCGACGCCCCAGGGGCTATCCCATTCCATGGCGCGCTTCTTGTCCTTCGGGCTGAACTTCCACAGAGCAAAGTCGGTGGCGTTGTGCTTTTCGCCCATGTCGATGCGGCTACCCTTGCGCAGGTTTTCCACGTCGAGGCGTGCAAAGTCGGCGTAGCGCGGGAACTTGAGGCTGTCGAAGTAGATGCCGTCAGAAGTGCGGTAGGTGTAGCCCTTTTCTTCGAGCGTCTTCACCAAGTCAATCTGTTCCTGGATGTGCTGCGTGGCAGGGGTCCAGCGGGTCGGTTCCTGGATGTTGAGGCGGTGCCAGTCGGCCATGAAGGCGTCGGTGTAGAATTTAGCGATATCCCACACGGACTTGCCTTCGCGGGCGGCGCCCTTTTCCATTTTGTCGTCGCCGGAGTCGGCGTCGCTGGTCAAGTGGCCCACGTCGGTTATGTTCACGATGTGGTTGACCTTGTAGCCGTAGTAGTTCAGTGTACGGACCAGGAAGTCTTCAAAAATGTAGGTGCGGAGGTTGCCAATGTGGGCGAAATGGTACACCGTCGGGCCACAACAGTACATGCGCACGGCGGGAACGCCTTCAGGAAGTGTGAAAATCTCTTTCTTACGCGATGCAGTGTTATAGAATTGAAGTGCCATTTTAAGCCTCCGGTTAGTTAATGCGGCGCAACCTGCGCCGGACGGGCACAAATTTAGAATATTTTTACAGAATTTTCTTCAGTCCGTCGATGTCGCGGAGCAAGATTCGGCCCCGCTTGATTTCGACAAGGCCCTTGGCGGCGAATTCTTGGAGCATACGGGCCACCACCTCGCGGGCAGAATTCACGTCGCGGGCGATTTCTTCTTGCGTTTTCTTGATTTCGTCTTTGCCGGTGCTTTCAAAAGCCGAAATCAGGTAAGAGGCCAGACGCTGGTCGAACCGTTTGAACAGCATGAGCTGAATGGCCCAAATGGTCTGCGAATAACGCTCGGTCTCTTTTTCAAAGATGAATGCTCGCACATGGATGTTGGAATCCATCAGCTTCGCGCACAAAGATGCCGGAATCACCAGTACGGTGGTATCCTCTTCGGCGGTGACCAAGGTTTCGAAAGTCAGCTGGTGAATCACACAAGATGCCGTCGATACGCAAAACTCGTTAGCCTTGGCGCGGTACAGGGTGATTTCTCGGCCTTCGTCAGAGATGAGTCCCACGCGAATCCCTCCGCTCAAGATAAAGATAATCCCGAGGCAAGAGGTCTTGCTGTTGTGAATCATCTGATTCTTGCCGAAGCGCTTTGTGACGCAACGGTCCGAAACCATCGCCTTTTCTTCGGGCGAAAGATTCTGCCAAAAGGGCAGATTCGGAAGGAAGTGACTGAATGGACCTAAGCTCATAAAAGATGCACCTTCCTTGTAATATACAAAAAAGGTGCATCGCCTCAAGGAGAAAGGTTTAGTTCGTTAATCGTTTAGCTGATCATGCTTACGATCTGGTCTTTCGGGCGAACCCCGACTGCGGAATTGACAATCTTGCCATCCTTGATGACGACGAGCGTAGGGATGCTCATGACGCCAAAGAAAGATGCCAGTTCTCCCTGTTCGTCGACGTTCACCTTGCAGACCTTCACCTTGTCACCATGTTCTTCGGCGATTTCGGAGATGGTGGGCGAAAGCATGCGGCAGGGCCCGCACCAGGGTGCCCAAAAGTCGATCAGGACGGGCTTGTCGGAATTCATGACTTCTGTTTCAAAGTTGCTCTTGGTGATGTTCAATTCGGACATTTTTACCTCTCTTTGTTTTTATTCTTGTTTACACCTATATTTTACCTAATGTGAGTCCGCTTATCTGTGACTAGGTCACATTATCCGAAATTTTTTTTCTAAATTCGGCGCCATGATTTTTTCCGAAATCATCAAAGAATCCTACGAACCGAGGGAATATCCGGCACTGGCCCTGCTTTCGGATCAGTGGTTGCAGATGCGCCCGTTTTGGGGCTGTAAAGTCCTTGTGGCAACACCGATTTTTAGGAATACCTTGGTGGAATACCGAGCGCTTTTGGCGGGCGGCGCCAATCTGTATGTGGGCCATTCCGTCGGAACTTCGGGGGCGGTCATGCCCTGCGACCAGAAAATCATTGACTTGCTGAAAGAAAAAGGCATTCCCGTCATTACCGATGAAGATATCAAGAGCGGTAAAGTCGCCGATGACTTCGACTTGATTCTGGATTGTGCCGGTCAGTTTGCCTTTTGCCACCCCAGAAAGGGCTTCGTGGAACTCACCCGCAGCGGAGTGCAGTTCTTTGAAAAGTCGGAACACCCGGTGTATGTGGCCGATAGCGGAATTGTCAAGCGCATTGAAACGGTGCTTGGAACGGGTGACGGCTATTTCCGTGGGCTGGAATCCTTGGGCTATGGAGACTTTGAAGGTAAATCGCTGGTGGTTTTCGGAAGTGGCAAGGTGGGCTGTGGCATTGCCTTGCATGGTGTGCGCCGTGGTATGAAGGTCTGCACGATTACCAATACCCGTAACGGCAATTCTAATTCGAATTTTAGCAGCGTGTTGTTGAACAACGATGTTCGCATCGAGGATTACCTAGATGATGACATGGTTGCAGATGTGGTTACCCATGCTGATTTCGTGGTGACGGCGACCGGTCTCAAGAATGCGCTTACCTTGTCTGCCGTATCGGCAATTCTTGCGAATACCAAGGCTGTTGTGGCCAATATGGGCGTGGAAGATGAATTTGGCGAACATGTTCCCAAGACAAGGGTGCTGAACGAAAAATCTCCCTTGAATTTTGTGCTGGATGAACCCACCCATCTCAAGTATATCGATACAAGTCTTGCCTTGCATGCGGCCCTGGGGGAACGTCTGCTGCAGGATTGGACCGGAGAGGCTAAGCCATTCGTGGGCGTGCAGGATCCGCCTAGCGAAATTGAACAACGTTTGTTAGTAACGACTATCCAGAACGGGGTAATTGGCCCTGAAATCTGTGATATGTTGCGCTAAAAAAATCGCTTTTGTAAAAAAATACTTGCTTTTGGCAAGTTTTTAGGTTATAATTGCAAAAGAAAGTATTCAGTGAGGAAGATATGAATCTGAAGAAAACTATTGCAATGACTCTAGTGTCCGTGGCTTTTGCTATGGCCCAGGAACAACCCGCAGCGGCCCCTGCTAATGCTGCCGAAACGGCTACAGCACAGCCCGCTGCCGAAGTTCAGCCCGTTGAGAAAGCTTCTGCGGCTCCTGCTGCTGAAGCTGCCCAGCCTGCCCAGGAGGCAGCCAAGGCTGATGAGGCTAAGCCTGCCGAGGTAGCTGCGCCTGCAGAACAACCCCAGACTGCGGAACCTGTCGCCCAGGCTCCTGAGGCAACCGCCGAAGCTCCTGCCGCAGCTGTTGCCCCTGCTGCTCCCGCTGAAGTTGCTGTTGCACCTGCTCCCGAAAATGCGGCTCCCGCCCCGGAAGGTGCCGTTCGTATGGGTCCGCCCAAGACTCCCTTTACCGTGTTGCATGGCAATGCCTACAACCGTGTCGAAAACGAAGCCGCTGCCGATAACGTAAACGGCTTGCTGAACAAGAGCCTGACCAAAATGGCCTTCAACAAGTTCTTCTACGTCGAACCTTCGGGTGAGATGGGCGTTGTTTCGCTGGGAGGCTTCTTCGGTGCAATGGATATTTCCGGTCAACTGGGCCGTGCAACCCTCGGTTATGCAACGCCGGTGTTTGCCGTTGCCGCCCGCATTGGTTTGGGACAAATTAAGACCGATACCAAGAGTGCCGAAGTCAAGGAAACTATCGAAGGCGATGATTGGGGACTTACCCTTTCTGCAACGCTTGGTGGCTACTCGGTGACCTTGGCTGGTGACTGGACCACCTTCGCTAATGAAACCAGCACGGAGCCTAAGAATGGACCCGAAATTGAACAGCGTTACCGCGACCTGGATGCATCCTTGATTGTGTCGGATGGCCCCTCTGCCCAGAAGCATTTCTGGTCTGCCGGTGTAGCCTTTAACCGCCACGAAGACGAAATGGAAGTTGGAGAAACGCTGATTGGCGACTCCTTGGCTTCTAGCATTTCCATTGTTCCGGTGTTTAGCTATGGTGTCCCGGTACTCCGTGCAAGCTATGCCAACGTCTATATGGGCGTGAATTCCGCATTGCCCATCACCATTTATGACAAGGCAGATATGCGCGATACGACTTCTGGCAAGCTCAAGGAAGTATCTTTGAAGACTGTTGGACTGAGCTTGACTCCCAATATCTTGGGCGAGGTCCTTTTGACCGAATCCCTGATGCTCTTTGGCGAAGCCAGCTACACCTGGGAAGCCTTCCGCTATGTGGATAGCAAGACCCCTTACGACAACGTGGAAATCAAGAAGAGTGTCTCCGACAAGGTGGACGCCTCCATGGGATTCCGTTACCAGTATAAGAATTGGGCCGCCTGCGAATTTGCCTTTGGCGATTCCTTCTTCACCGACACCAAGTCCATTTTCAATGGCGAAGGCGTGTTCGTGAGCTTCGGCGGATTCATCTACTTCTAATTGCCTAGTCGGGCTGTTTTAGCCCGTTTTGGAACATCATTTTATTAAAAAGGTAACCTCGTTAGGGGTGCCTTTTTTCTATTTTTCCACCCACTATGGCAAAAATTCTCTTTAAAAAACAGTTATCTCCTGCGGTATTCCAATTCCGCGTCGAGGCCCCGCTGATCGCTCAAGAGCGTAAGGCCGGCCAGTTTATCATCCTCCAGACGAACAAGGACAACGGCGAACGCGTGCCTCTCACCATCGCTGATGCCGACACGACTGAAGGCTCTATCACTTTGATTTTCCAGACCGTTGGTAAGACCACCACCGAACTTTCCAAGTTCGAAGTCGGTGACGATATCCCGGTGCTCGTGGGCCCCCTTGGTTCCCCGACCCACATCGAGAATTTTGGCCACGTGGTCTGCGTGTGCGGTGGCGTGGGTATCGCCCCGATGCACCCGATCGTTCAGGCCCTCAAGGCCGCCGGCAACAAGGTCACCATCATCATGGGTGCCCGTAACGAAAGCCTCTTCCTCATGAAGGAAGAAATGACTGCTCTCGCCGACAACATTATCTTCATGACCGACGACGGTTCTTATGGCCGCAAGGGTCTCGTGACCGAACCCCTTAAGGAACTCTGCGAAGACACCAAGGGCAAGCCGGACATGGTCATCGCCATCGGTCCTCCGATCATGATGAAGTTCTGCGCCCTCACTACCAAGCCCTACGAAGTCAAGACCGTGGTCAGCCTTAACAGCATCATGGTGGACGGAACCGGCATGTGCGGTGGCTGCCGCGTAACTATCGGTGGCAAGACCAAGTTCGTCTGCGTCGATGGCCCGGAATTCGACGGTCACGAAGTCGATTGGAACAACATGCTCCAGCGTATGGGCGCCTTCAAGCCCCAGGAACAGGAAGCCCTGCACCGCTTCGGTGCAAACGATGGCCACAAGTGCAACATTGACAAGATGGCTGACGCAAAGGCCAAGGAGAGCAAGTAATGTCTGAACATATGACTCGCGAACAGTTGGACGCCGCCGCCAAGGTGGAACTTGAAAAGATTAGAAGCGCTGCCGAACCCCTCAAGATGAAGGACAAGCTTGCTATTCCTTCTCAGCCGATGCCGCAGCTCGAACCTTCCTACCGCGCCCGCGTGATGGAAGAAGTTGCCCAGGGTTACACCGAAGCTCAGGCTATCGTTGAAGCTAACCGCTGCCTTGCTTGTAAGAAGCCGTTCTGCGTTGAAAGCTGCCCCGTGCACATCAACATTCCGGCCTTCATTGCTGAAATCGCCAAGGGCGACTTCAAGGCCGCTATCGCCAAGATTAAGGAAACGAGCCTTCTCCCGGCTATCTGCGGCCGTGTTTGCCCGCAGGAACGCCAGTGCCAGATGAACTGCACCGTCGGTAAGACTCACAAGGACGTGAACAAGGCTGTGGCTATCGGCCGCCTCGAACGCTTTGCCGCTGACTATGAACGCAACAACGGTGGCGCCTCTGTGCCGGCCGTGAAGCCCGCTACCGGCAAGAAGGTGGCTGTGATCGGTTCCGGTCCTGCCGGCCTGGTTGTTGCCGCTGACGTGCGCCGCGAAGGCCACGACGTGACCATCTTCGAAGCTTTCCACAAGCTCGGTGGTGTGGTCCGCTACGGTATTCCTGAATTCCGTCTGCCGAAGGCAATCGTTGACAAGGAAATTGAATCCCTCGCTGCCATGGGCGTGAAGTTTGAGACAAATTTTGTCATCGGTCGTACCCGCAAGCTCAAAGACCTCATCGAAAAGGATGGCTTTGACGCTGTGTTCGTCGGTACCGGTGCAGGTCTCCCGCTCTTCATGAACATTGAAGGCGAAAACCTCGTCGGTGTGTTCGCTGCTAACGAATACCTGACCCGCGCTAACCTCATGCGCGCCTATGACAAGGAAAATGCCGATACTCCGATGTGGCCCGGTAAGAACGTGGTCGTGCTCGGTGGTGGTAACGTCGCTATGGACGCTGCCCGTATGGCTCTCCGTCTCGGTGCCGAAAAGGTCCGCATCGTTTACCGTCGTAGCATGAACGAACTCCCGGCCCGTAAGGAAGAAATCCTCCACGCCCAGGAAGAAGGTGTCGAATTCTGCGTTCTGCAGAACCCGGCCAAGATCCTCGGTGATGAAGCCGGTCACGTTCGCGGCATGCTCGTCGACAAGTACGAACTCGGCGAACCCGACGAAAAGGGCCGTCCGCGTCCGGTCAAGGTCGAAGGTGCAAGCTTCGAAATCGAATGCGACACCGTGCTCGTTGCTATCGGTAACGGTTCCAACCCGCTTATCAGCAACACCACGCCGGAACTCTCTGTGGACAAGAAGGGTCACATCCTTCTCGAAGATGCAACCGCCAACAAGACCTTTATGGAAAAGGTCTACGCCGGTGGCGACATCGTGCTCGGCGCTGCAACCGTGATCCTCGCTATGGGTGAGGGCCGTCGCGCTGCCGCGGGAATTAATGAATTCCTGAAGAAGTAATCAAATACTTCAGCTGAAAACAACCCCGACTCGTAAGAGCCGGGGTGTTTTTGTTAGGGCTCCATTTGCTATCTTTTTGCTGATGGAATCGATTCTCAGCAATGTCTTGATGTTTGTGCTCGGCCTGTTGGGCTTGAGTTTTTTGGTGACCATTCATGAACTGGGCCATTTTCTGGTGGCCAAGTGGAATAATGTCAAGGTCAATACATTCAGCGTCGGTTTCGGTAAAAAATTGATTCGCTATCGCCATGGCGAAACGGAATACTGCATTTCGGCAATTCCTTTTGGCGGTTATGTGGCCATGGCCGGCGAGAATCCCGATAAGCTGAAAGAAGGCGAAGTTCCCGGTGAACGCGATTTTATGGGCAAGTCGGTGGGTGCTCGCGCTGCGATTGCTTTTGCGGGCCCGTTCATCAACATTGTCTTTGCCTTTGTGCTTTTGATGATTCTTTATATGGTGGGAGTGCAGGAACCTGCGACCAATGAGCTTATCGTTGGCTTTGTGGGTAAGGATTCTCCGGCTCAGGCCGCAGGCATTGTACCTGGCGATACCATCGTCGAAATTAATGGCAAACCCACCCAGGGCTGGGATGATTTCCGCGAACAGATTGGTGTGAGTCTCGGCGCAAACGTGCCCCTCACCGTTCATCGCGGCGGTGAACCTGTCGTCGTGACGGTTGTACCCGAAGAACTTGTGATTCCCGCTCAGGATTCTACCAGTTCTGAAATCAAGATGGGTATCGGCGATATTGGCATCTATCCGCAAAACCGCGTGATGGTGCGCCTTCCGCCTATGGCCGGTTCTGCGGCCGAAAAGGCAGGCATTCTCCAGAACGACACGATTTTTGAAATCAACGGCGAACACATTTCCCGTTACGAAGATGTGGTCCGCATCATTGACGGCAGCAAGGGTGAATCGGTGAACATTACGGTCATCCGCAATGGTGATACGCTGACCAAGGCTCTCACGCCTGCCTATAACGAAGAATACAAGCGTTACATGGTGGGCATCCAGATGGGTTACGTGCTTTTCCGCGAAACGAAACTGGTTCGTCGCGGCCCTGTGGAAGCCTTCACTAAAACTTGCGCCACCAGCTGGAAAATGACCACCAGCATCTTCCGTTATTTTAAGCGCATGTTCCAAGGCCAAGTCAAGGTGGATGCCTTCTCTGGCCCGGTTTCTATCGTAGCTGTCATGGGTAACGTATGGATGAGCGGCTTCCAGGATTTCCTGATGCTTCTTGCCCTCATCAGCATTAACCTGGGCGTTATGAACCTGCTCCCGCTCGCAATCACCGACGGTGGCCTGCTCATGTTCCTGGGCATCGAAAAGCTGCGCGGCAAACCTCTTTCTACCAAGACCCAGACCGTCATTCAGAATGTGGCTGCGGCCTTCTTTATCAGTTTCTTCGTATTCATCACGATTCTTGATTTTACCAAACTTTCACTGTTCTTGAAATAACCCCTCTGGACGGTTTATATGGTTGATAACGAAATTGAAAATCGTAGCAAAGTCATCGTGCGCACGAGTATCGTGGGCATTGTGACGAACGTGGTGCTTTCGGCGTTCAAGGCTGCGGTGGGCTTTATCACTGGTTCCATCGCTGTGACGCTTGATGCAGTGAACAACCTTTCCGATGCTCTGTCCTCGGTGATTACCATCGTAGGGGCGAAGCTTTCGAATAAGCGCCCGAACAAGAAGCATCCGCTGGGCTATGGCCGTATTGAATACCTGAGCGCCATGACGGTGGCGGCCATCGTGCTATACGCGGGCGGAACTTCTGCAGTGGAATCTGTCAAGAAGATTATCCACCCCGAAGATGCCGACTATTCGACAGTCTCTCTTATCATCATCGCTACTGCAGTGGTGGTGAAGATTGTGCTTGGCAAGTATGTGAAGCGCCAGGGCGAACGCGTGAATTCCGGTGCGCTAGTGGCCTCCGGTGCAGACGCATTGTTTGATGCCATCCTTTCGGCATCGGTGCTTGCCTCTGCCATCGTATTCGTGACTACGGGCGTTTCGCTGGAAGCTTATGTGGGCGTTTTGATTTCCATATTCATCATCAAGTCGGGTATTGAAATGCTCAAGGATACGTTGGATGACATCTTGGGCAAGCGTGCCGACGGAGATCTGGTCAAGCGCATCAAGGCTGTCCTCGTGTCCGAGGAACCCGTGCGTGGCGCTTACGACTTGATTCTGAACGATTACGGCCCGAGCAAGTTTATTGGTTCCGTTCACCTGGAATTGCCCGATACCATGACCGTCGAAGAATTGGACAATCTGACCCGCAAGCTAGAGGCCAAAGTCTATAAAGAAACGGGAGTTCTCCTCACGGGCGTGAGCGTGTATTCCTACAATACCAAGCACGATGAAGCTTCCGAAATTCGCAGCAAGGTTCTTTCGATTGTCAAGGCCCACCCGTGGGCATTGCAGCTCCACGGTTTTTATGTGGATCTGCAGGAAAAAGCGATGCGTTTTGACGTGGTCATGAGTTTTGAAATTGTTGCCGAAGAAGGTGCTTCCATTCTTACTAAAGAAGTCAGCGAAGCCTTCCCGGGCTACGATGTGCACATTGCTCCCGATGTAGACCTCGGCTAATTACTCTTTCAATAACAATTTCTTGTTTTCAAGAATCCCATCGTTGTCAAAGCGCACGGTGGGATTCTTTTTGCTTTTGAAGGCTTCTTCGCTTTCGTAGAGGGAAAGTGCGATGCGGACTCCCGGCTGAGTCGCGATGTGGGGTTCCCCGGAAGGCGATACATGCATAAAGGCGAAGTCCTTTGATGTGTTGTCCTTGAAAGTCCCCTTCGGTATTTTGAAGGAATTCCATTGTTTGAGAGCGCTTCCCGTGCTGTCCACAAATTCTGCCACCAAGTACAAGTCAAAGAAGCAGGGGGCTACGCCGGTGTTCTTGACAGTGATGGTCAAAGTGCTCATCGCATCTTTGTCGCTTGCGACCGTCTCCAGTTCCGCGCGCTCGACGGTAAAGTTGTAGCCGATCACTTTGGTCATGGAATCTGCGAGGACCTTGTTGTCTTTGTAGAAGTTGTAACCGCAATCGTCGAAATCCTGATCCAGCACATAGTAAGTCAAGTGCGCTGTCGTAATCGCATCCACCCAGCGTTCCGGAGTCCATTTGAGGTAACCACCGGGAATCACGTCGGTGTAATTTAGCATGATGGCGTAACCTCCGCAGTTCTCAGCGACTGTCGGCAAGTTTGCCTCGTAGGCCCGCACCAGCGAATCCGCGGTTCCGGGAATTCCGATAAGGCAATCGTCGCGCTTGGTAATGCCGAGGCTCAGCGCGTACGTGTAAACATCGCCGTAGCCGTCAGAGGGGAGAACCAGTAAACTCTTCTTGAAAACAGAGGCGTAATGCTTCAGCATGTCCTTTTGAATTTCTACGGAAGGCATCTTGCTGCCGTCCAGATTCGAGACATGCCATTCGCCCCATTCGCCGAAGGAGCGCACGTCAATATATTCGATGCGTGGGTCTCCATCGTACTTTGCTGCAAGCGCCGTGGCGAATTCCTTTGTATAATACAAGTAAACGGAATCGTCCCAAACGGGAACGGCCGCGTTTGCGTTGTTTTCCTTGTACCTAGCGGTAATCTTTTTCGCGCCCGCTTCATAGACGAATTTTGGAGTCCAGTCGTAGTTTTCTTCGGGCGTGTTATTGTCCCTGATAAAAGACGGCGAATACGGGAAAACGCGCAAGGCGTAACCCATGTTATGTTCCGAAAGTGCATCCAGCAATTCTTCCAGTTCACTCCAGTCGTAAACACCTTTTGCCGGATTCAACTTGTTCCACTGCTGGTAACCGGATCCATAAGTCACCAAGTCCCAAGCCTTGTTATTCAAGGAACCGTGGGGACCGTATTCAAAGCCGGGATCAAAAGTCCATGCGGCTTCGGTGGGGACGGTGAAACCCTTATGCGGGTTTGTTAGCGGACCGTTAAAGCGCTTCAGGGTATAGGTGGTTTTCGTGGTGTCCGGTGCTGCCGCAGAACTTGTGTCTGCGCTGCTCGAAGAGTTCGCGGCAATCCAAGATGAACTACTCGAATTTGTCATTCCGGCCCCTGAGCCGGAATCCCCTGTTTCTTTGCTTGAAGAAAAATTGTTTGATGAAAGTTTTTGCGAAGAACTGCTTAACAGAACCTCTTCCGACGAACTGGACGTTAACTCCGCCGAAGTACTACTCCCGTCATCACCGCAAGCGGACAATCCGAATGCAACTGCCAATACACCTAAAAAAGCGTAACTTTTCATTCTTCCCTCTTATATTCTTTTTGAATATAGATGAATTTTCTCTGAAAAGCTACGCTCTTGTCAGATATTTTGAATAAATAGCCCTACTTGTACATGTAGCTTACGCCATTGGGGAACTTGAGTTCCGTCATGCCGTTGGTTTGCACCTGGGCGACTGACGTCACGGAACCGCCGTAAATAATGGCGTTGCCCTGGTACGTGGGCTTGAAGGCCGCATTGCTTGTGCCGTAGTAGCTGGTGTTGTTGTAAGTGACGGTTGCGCACTTGGGAAGGTCTGTGGAGTAGTTGCCGAATGCAAGCAGCACGCCGCCCGTAATTTCAAAACCGGTATCCGTATCGATCAAGCCGCCGGCCATGTTTTCGGAGCAGCCGCCACCGCCACCCATGCCGCCGCCCCAGCCGCCGCCACCGCCCCACATGCCACCGCCGCCCATGCCGTTCTCGTAGCTTTCGCCCGTGATTTCGAGAATCAGCACGCCGCCGGTCATCTTTGCAGAGCCGTTAGCATCCAGCACGTCGATCATGCTGCCCTTGGCACTAATGTAGTGGTAGCCGCCGCTAATGACGGCGTGACCGCTAGATTCGCTGAACATGGAATAGCCACCAGCGTTTTCCTTGGGGCCGCCTGCAGCGTTCCAGCCGTCGTTGGTTGCGAACACAGAGGTTATGCCGCCTTCGGCAAAAATCCTGTAAGCTTCAAGACCTTCGTTGGCAGTGACCACGTTGATGGTAGAACCCTTCAGATACAAGGCGGAATCCGCGTGAATGCCGTCGTCTTTGGAACTGACGGTTACGTTGCCGCCGTTCATGTAGACCTGCCAATGGGTATGCAAGGCGTCGTCATCGGAATTGACTTCGAGGGTACTGCCGTCCACGTAGATGAATTTTTCGGCTGCAAGGCCCTTGCCGGTAGCGGTCACCTTGATCTTGGCTTCTTCGGTAGAGTCGTTCAAAAGAATATAGTTCGCGGCGTCGATGCCATCGTCCTGGGCCTTGATAGTAATGTTACCACCCGTGATTTTCACGATGCCCTTGGTGGCTACGGTGTCCTTGAAGGAACCATCATTGTTCTCGACGCATTCGTCGCTTTCAAGGCCGTCGCCCTGCTTGGCGGTCACATTCAGAATGCCGCCCGAAATATGCAGGCTGCCCTTACCCTTGATGGCGTTTTCTGCGGCCACCACGGTGATGTTGCCGTTCTTGATTTTAAGGTCGTTGCTGGACTGAATGCCGTTCTTGAAATTTCCGTTGACAGTCAGGGTGCCGGCGCCTTTGATGTTCAAGTCGTCCTTGGCATAGATGGCGGCCTTTGCGGTATCCTGCTTGCCGTTGACTGTTGTGAACAAATGGTTGCCGTTGCCATCTTCCACCACGTTGGTGGTGCCCTTGACTAAGTGAATGACAGTCTTGTCGGCATTCTTCACGAGAATCGGGGCGTTCTGGCTCTTTAAAGTCGCGTTGTAGAGGTAGATGCCGGTGTTGCCTTCGTTTTCGGTACCCGGAGTGTTCACCACCACCTGGAAGTCAGAAGCTTCGCCAGTCACATAGTAGGCGCCCGGGCAAGTGATGGTGGCGCTCTTGTCGGCAATGTTGACACAGCCGTTGTTGTTTTCGACCGTAGCTGAAGTCCCTGCCAGCTTCAAGAGAATCTGCGAGCCGTCCAGGGTTCTGGAATCTTCGTTGTCGTTCTCGTCGTCACCAGGAGTCTGGCCGCCCGGCGTAGAGCCGCCTACGCTGCTGGAACTAAGGACAGGAGCGCCTTCGCCCGGAAGCAAAGTGCTAGAACTGGAAACGTCGCCCGGCAAGTTACCGCCCGGATTAGTTCCTTCGGGAACGTCGCCACCCGGAATTGTTTCGCCAGGAACATTACCGCCGGGATTATTTTCGCCCGGAATAGTTCCGTCAGGGATGTTGCTACCTGGATTGTCGTTACCCGGGGTGTCGTAACCGGGAACATCGTTGCAGGAACTTGGATCGCTGTAAGGGAGATCCCCGTTATTGGGATCCGTAATGTTGTTTTTATCGTCTGAACAAGCAACAAACCCCAAAATTGCAGAAATCGCAATTGCGGGCAACTTCATCGACTTCATAAATCACTCCTTTTGGGTATAATATAGTCCTATCCTAACAAATACCCACTTTTCTTTATAAAAAGCCGTTGATTGTAAAAACAACACCTGAAAAGCGGATTGTTTGCAAAATGGGCGATTTTAACCAAAATTGCACAATTTGTGGTTTTTCGCAATCCGATGGGAGCGGTGTAATCAGTGCATGTTTTATAAAATTTTACGAAGCTACTTCAAAAGAAGTTTCTTGTTTTCTTGGATTCCGTCGTTGTCAAAGCGCACTGTGGGATTTTTTCCGCTTTTGAAGGTGTCTTCACTTTCGTAGAGTGAAAGGGCGATTCTTGCGCCTGATGCTGCCGCAAATGGAGTTGCGCCGCTAAACGAAAAGTCTTGCGAAGAATTGTCCTTGAATGTTGCCTTGGGTATGTGAATCGTCTTGCCCAACTGCGCGATGGCAGCTCCTGTGCTGTCGACGAATTCTGCCACCAGATAGATGTCAAAGAAGCACGGTGCTACGCCGGTGTTCTTGATGGTAATGTTCAAATTGCTCGTGAAGTCTGCATCGCTTGCGATGGTCGTAAGTTCCGCTTGCGTCACCGTGAAATTGTAGCCGATGACCTTGCTCATGGAATCGGCGAGCGTTTTGTTGTCTTTGTAGAAGTTATAACCGCAATCGCTATCTTGGTCCAGCACGTAGTAAGTCAGGTGCGCCGTGGTAATCGCGTCCACCCAACGCTGCGGAGTCCATTTGAGGTAACCGCCGGGAATCACGTCAGTGTAATTAAGCATGGTGGTATATCCGGCGATGTTCTCGGCGATGGTTGGCAAGTTGGCCTTGTAGGCGCGCACCAACGAATCCGGCCTGCCGGGGGTGCCGATAAAACCGTCGTCGCGCTTGGCAATGCCGAGTTCGAGCGCATGCGTATAGACGTCTCCCGCGCCGCTTGAAGGCAACACCAGCAACGTCTTCTTGAAAACGGAGGCGTAGTAATCCAGCATGTCCATCTTTATCGAATCGGAGGGCATCTCGCTGCCATCTAGATGAGATGCGTGCCACTCGCCCCATTCGCCAAAGGGACGTATGTCGATGTATTCGATTCGCGGATCGCCATCGTATTTCTGCGCCAGGGCCTTCGCAAAATCCTTTGCCGCCTGTAAATAGATCGGGTCGTCCCAAACGGGAACGGAGGCACGGTAGCCTTTCCCCTGCAAGGTGGCCGTGATTTTCTTTGCACCCATTTCATAGACGAAGGGCGGTGTCCAGTCGTATTCTTCTTCGGGTGTGTCGTCGCTCTTGATATATGAAGGCGAATACGGGAGAACGCGCAAGGCGTAGCCCATGTTGTGTTCTGCTAATGCCTCTAGCAATTTGTCGAGTTCCGTCCAGTCGTAAACACCCTTTGCGGGGTTCAGCTTGCTCCACCTCTGGTGACCGGAGCCGTAGGTGACAAGATCCCATGCCTTGTTGTTCAATGAACCGTAAGGTCCGTATTCAAATTCAGGAACGAAAACCCACGCTCCGCCGGTGGGGACCGTGAAACCCTTGTGCGGGTTAGCCAGCGGTCCATCGAAACGTTTGAGAGAGTATGTGATTTTGGTGGTGTCCGGTGTAGTTGCGGAACTTGTGCCTGCACTGCTCGCCGCAGAAAAGTCTGACGATGAACTGTTATGATCTTCACTGCTTGACGAATGATTGTCAGATGAAAGCGTTTGCGAAGAACTGCTTGACAGAACCTCTTCCGACGAACTAGATGTTACCTCCGCCGAAACGCTGCTCCCGTCATCGCCGCAAGCAACAATTCCAAATGCCACCGCCAATACACCTAACAAGCCAAAATATTTCATTTTCCCTTCTCTCTTTATACTGAATATAATCGAATTTTATCAGAAAAGCGGTAAAGGGCCCCTCTAAATTCTATTATTAAAGCGTAAATCGGCTTGAATACAAGGAAATTTATGGCTAAAAACTCTATCATCATTTACGGGAGCCGCTATGGCTCGACAAAGCGCTACGCGGAACGCCTCGCTCAAATGACGGGGCTTCAAGCTGTTTTCTTTAAGGATGTGAAGTGTGTCGCCGATTATGACCGCATTATTTATTTGGGAGCCCTCTGCGCAGGTGGTGTTATGGGCCTCAAGAAAACCGTTAGCTCGCTGACTCCTAATCAAGAGCTGATTGTCGCGACTGTCGGTCTCGCTGACCCGACCGATGCCGAAAATGTCAATCACATCAGGGGCGGCCTCAAAAAGCAGGTTCCCGCATCGCATTACGACGAAAGCAAAATCTTTCACCTTCGCGGCGCCATCGATTACACCAAACTCGGCCTGAAACACCGAATCATGATGAAACTCCTGTATTCGAAGGTTCTGAAAATCCCAGAAGCGGAGCGCAATGCCGAAGTCCGCGCCCTAATCGCCACCTACAGCAAGCAAGTCGACTTTGTGAATTTCGATGCCCTGGAACCGATTGTGAAAACTCTTTCTCCTTGAACCCCTTGTCAGGCTAATGAATATTAGCTAAATTTGTGCGCTGTGAGGCTAACGTTTGTTAGCTAAAAATTTTGAAGCTCGGAGCGCCCAGATGTCCACAAAAGAAAAAATCCTCGAAACAGCCCTAACCCTGTTTGCCGAGAACGGGTACAATGGCACCAGCATGGAGCAAATCGCGCAGAATGTCGGCATCAAGGCGCCGTCGCTTTACAAGCACTTCAAGGGCAAAGAGGATATCTTGAATTCGCTGATCGATACGGCGGAAGCCCGTTACGAAGAAAACTTCGGCTCCGACAAGAATATTGACAAGATTCCCGATAGCATCGACGAGTTCATTCATGAAACGGTCGAAAAAATCCGCTTTACCATGAGCGACCCCTTGATCCGAAAAATGCGCATTTTTCTAGTGCAGGAGCAGTTCCGCAACGAGCGCCTCGCCGAAATCACGACGCGCCATCAAATCGAAGGCATTCAAAAAATGTACCAAGCGATTATCGAAGGTATGATGCAAAAGGGCATTCTCGCCAAAGGCGACTCTGCATTGCTCGCGCTAGAAATTACGGCACCCGTCGTAATATTGCTTTCGAAAGTCGACCGGCAACCAAATAGTAAAAAAGAATCCTTAAAGATTATCCGAAAGCACCTAGAACATTTTTTTGAGACTTATAAGAAATGAATCGTCCGATTACCACTTTGTTCATGTTGATGTCCGTTGACGGAAAAATCAGCACAGGTTCTACGGACGCATTGGACGTAGACCAGGATTTTCCGCATATTGATGGCGTCAAGGAAGGACTGCACCAGTATTACGAAATCGAGCAGACAACTGACTTGTGGTCATTCAACACGGGCCGTGTCCAGCAAAAGATGGGCTGCAACCAAAAAGAAATGCCTGCCAAGTCGCCGGTATCGTTCGTCCTTTTGGACAACACGCACCTGACCGAACATGGCGTCCGCTATTTTTGCGCGAGGTCCAAGGCTTTTGTTTTAATCACCTCAAATCCGAAGCATCCCGCGTTTTCAGTTCACGAAGAAAACTTGCACATTATCTACCAAAAAGAATTGAACTTGCAGGGCGCCCTTGCAAGCCTGAAAGCGGATTATGGTTGCGAGCGGCTGACGGTGCAATCCGGCGGAACAATCAACGGACTCTTTTTGCGGGAAAAGTTATTTGACTTTATCGACATTGTAGTGGCACCGATTTTGATTGGCGGGAAAGAGACCGTAACTTTGATTGACGGAGATTCGCTACAATCCGTAGAAGAACTTCACAAGCTCTGTGCATTGAAACTGATGGACTGCACAGCTTTACAAAACTCATATTTGAGATTGCGTTATCAGGTTATTAAATGATGGAAACGAATAGAATTTTACTGCGTCGTTGGAACGAAAGCGATGCCGAGGCGCTGTTCAAATACGCGAGTGACCCTGAAGTGGGGCCGCGTGCAGGTTGGCCTCCGCACAAAAGCATCGCTGAAAGTTTGCAAATCATCCGCATGGTTTTCAGCGGCGAAGGGATGTGGGCCATCATCTGGAAAGAGACTAATGAACCCATCGGTTGCGTTGGCTATTTGCCATCAACCGCATCAAACTTGAAAATTGCGGAAACCGAATGCGAAGTAGGCTACTGGATTGCCCGCCCGTATTGGGGTATGGGGATTTGCACCGAAGCGATGAAGTTGGTGGTAGACTACTGCATCCGCGTGAAAAGCTTTACCGCTCTGTGGGGAGACTACTTTCTCGACAATCCGTCATCAGGCCGTGTGATGGAAAAATGCGGGTTCGTCGACACCGGCGAAGAAACTTTATGCGCAAGCCTTGCGGTAGGTTCCGACCGCCCTGTAAGAGTTATGAAACTGGAGGCAAATTTTTTCAAGAAAACCCCTTGACTCGTCCCTTAGGGCAGACCTTATATTTTAAGCAGATTCGAATCTAAACCAAAATCGTACGATGACAAACTACAAAACCAAACTTAAAATCGGAGAGTTCTCGCAGTTGATGCAAGTTACCGTAAAGACTTTGCGTCACTACGAACAGAAAGGTCTGCTATTGCCTCACGATGTGGACAACTTGACGGGGTACCGCTATTACAGTATCGATCAGATGCAGAAGCTGCAAAATATCCGTGAATTGCAAAGGCTCGGATTCTCGTTGGATGAAGTGAAGGAACTGTACGAAGACAATTCGCACACGCCAAACATCCACCAGATGGAAGAGAAAATCAAGGAAACGGAAGCGCAACTGAAACTTTTGATTGCCCGCCGCGACCAACTGCTCAACTGGAAGAATTCTCTAAAGGAAATGAATACCATGGAAAAATTCAGTGTCCAGTCTTTGCCAGAAATCATCGTGGCAAGTCATCGAGAAATCATCCCCAACTACGAAGCACTTGGCCCTCTGTGCTACGAGAAAATCGGCCCTGAAATGCAGCGACTCAACTGCAAGTGCCCCAAACCCGGCTATTGCTTTACCATCGAGCACAACAAGGAATACACTCCGACAGATGTCGATATCGAATATTGCGAACAAGTCCTGGATATGGGAACCGATAGCGATATCATCCAGTTTAAGCGTATTCCGGCAGTGCCCAAGGCGCTCTGCATGAAGCATGTCGGCCCGTACGAACGATTCTACGAGTCGTTCATCGAAGCCTTCCGCTACATCGAAGAAAAGGGGTACAAAATCGCTGGCAACCCCCGCACCAGTTACATCGACGGAGCCTGGAACCAAGAAGACCCTGAAAAATGGCTCTCGGTCATCCAGATTCCAATAGAATAAACTTTATCCATAGTCTGCCCCGTTTTGGGGCGGACTTAATCTATTAAATTCATCATGGCAAAAGAAATCGATCCGAAAAGCACTACTAGAGCAATGGCATTCGAACTTTGGATGCAAGCTCCGAACCCGATGGTGACATTTTTCAAAACGTTGAACGTCACTAGACTTGTAAAGGTGAGCAAGAAGCGCGGCTTGAAGTTTAACATGCTTATGGATTACTGCATCGGCAAAGCCGCCACAAGCGTTAAGGAATTTTACATGCTCCCGGTAAACGGCAAGCTCATGCAATACGATTCAATTGCGGTGAATACAATCGTGAAAAACGACGAAGGCGAAGTCAGCTCTTGCGACATCCCGTATTCCGAAAATTTGGCGACGTTCAATCGTGACTACCTCAAGTACACAAAAATCGTGGCGGAAAGTTGTGGGGATTGGGACCTGTCCGAGAACAGCATGGTCATCGGCACATCGGCTATCATCGATACAGAAATCGACGGAGCTGTCGGCATGAATTCCGGCATTTTCAACAATCCGTTTATGATTTGGGGTCGTTACAGGAAGCGTCTTTTCCGCTATGAATTGCCGGTTTCGTTCCAGTTTCACCACACGCAAATGGACGGGGCACACGCCGGAAAATTCCTCGCGAATTTGCAAAAGGCTATCAATGAACTGCGATAAAAAAACATGAAAAGATTACGATTCGGAGCGGCGCTCCACTTCCTTATTGCTATTGGTCATGTATGCTGCCTGTTCGCTTTAGACGAGGCATTCGAAGCCTATGGAATTAAAGATATCATGCATCAGATGGTATCAGGCCACATTTGGATATTGTATGCCCTGACCATCGGTCTTGCCTTTGCATTCTGCGTGGCTGGACTTTACGCACTCTCGGCTACCGGCGACATCCGGCGCTTGCCCTTGACACGTATGGCAATCATCACCATTGTTGTGCTCTACAGCCTTCGCGCTCTGGTTGGTGGTTTTAGCTGTATCAATGATTTTACTTGGTTGCGATGTTTCTCGTCCCTCATTCCCGCTGTTATTGCATGGTGCTACTGGCCTGGAGTTAATTTGGGGAGGCGAATATCCTAAAACTTTTGTATTTAGTATAGTCAACGACGAAAGTAAAACTCTAACAAACGATTGAATTTATGGTAATAAAGAAATTGGATCACAAACTAACAGTCTGTAAAGTAGCGGACGTTGGTGATGTCGATACGGGTAAGGATTTTTATTTCATTGGCAAGACCGACGAAGAGATATCCCTCGTATGCAAAACAGATGATGTACCCCAAAATACTATTGAACGAGATGATGGATGGCGAGGATTCCGTATTCAGGGTGTACTTGATTTTTCTTTTATCGGCATTCTTTCAAAGCTATCAGCTATTCTCGCAGAAAATAACATTGGTATTTTTGCAGTATCCACATTCAATACGGATTATATCCTTGTGAAAGCCGAAAATTTCGAGAAAGCGCTGAAAGTCTTGTCTGATGCGGGATATGACGTGGTGTGATAAAGCCTCAAAAAGCAGGTTCCTGCATCGCATTACGACGAAAGTAAAATGGCGCCATCGATTACACCAAACTCGGTTTGAAACACAGAATCATGATGAAGCTTTTGTATTCGAAGGTCACGAAAATCCCCGAAGCGGAGCGCAACGCCGAAGTCCGCGCCCTCATCGCCACCTATGGCAAGCAATTGGACTTCGTGAATCTCGATACCCTGGAACCGATTGCTCAAATTTTGAAATAATTTGAATAAGTTCCTTGACAAGAATTTTAAAATGGCTCTGTCAAGCCTTTTTATATAGCTGCGTGGTTATTTCCGAAAAACTGCGGTTCTGCTGCGGTTTTAGCCACGGCTCTGTCAAGTCTGGTCGTACGGCTATTTTTTGGCTGTGGTTATGCTGCGGCGCCGAAACCTAAAAACTACCTAAAAATGGCGTTTTTGAAGTAAAAATGCAGTTTTCTAGGGGCTTACAAATCAAGAAAAGTTTGCTAGCACCTACTTTTTATACGGATTGGCTTGACAGAGCCTTTAAAATAGTGTACATTTGTGTATGTATTATAAGGAGGTTTTGCGATGAAATTAGAGGGCTTTGGAATTTTTGTCGATGATATGGCGACGATGGTCCGCTTTTACAGAGATGTCTTGGGCTTTGAAATCAAGGAAGACGAAAATACGACTAACGTTTTTCTAGAAAAGGACGGCACTTTGTTCTTGCTGTTCCGAAAATCCGATTTTGAAAAAATGACAAGCCAAAAGTTCGCTTATTGCAAAGGCGTCAACGGGCATTTTGAAATTGCATTAGGCGTCGCGAACTATGCCGAAGTCGATAAGGCGTACGCCAAAGTCACTGCTGCAGGTGCAAAAGGCGTCATGCCGCCGACTACGGAGCCGTGGGGGCAGCGTACTTGCTACATCGCCGATCCCGAAGGGAATCTGGTGGAAATCGGCTCGTTCGTCAAGGAGTAACCATGCCGTTTGACTTCAAGAAAGAATACAAAGAATTCTACATGCCCAAGGGCAAACCGGAAATCGTCACTGTACCGGCGATGAATTATATCGCGGTCCGTGGCTGCGGCAACCCGAACGAGGAAGGTGGTGACTACAAGAAGTCTATTGAACTCTTGTACGGAATCGCCTATACCATCAAGATGAGCAAAAAGGGCGATCACAAGATCGATGGCTATTTTGATTATGTGGTTCCTCCGCTAGAGGGCTTCTGGTGGCAAGAGGGAGTTGACGGAATTGATTACAGCCACAAGGAAAACTTCCGATGGATTTCTGTCGTCAGGCTCCCTGATTTTGTGACTCGAAGTGATTTCGAGTGGGCAACCGAAGAAGCGACCCGCAAAAAGAAAATGGACTTTTCAAAAGTCGAATTTCTAGAAATCGAAGAAGGACTTTGTGTGCAGTGCATGCATTCCGGCTCGTACGATGACGAATCCGCGACAATCGCTGCAATGGACAAGTTTATCGCCGACAACGGTTACGAAAATGACATCTCGGACACGAGGCGTCATCACGAGATTTATCTCTCCGACGCGCGCAAAGTCGCCCCGGAAAAGTTGAAAACAGTCATCCGCCACCCGATAAAGAAGAAATAAAGGGGAACTTATGGAAATGAAATTCTGTCAAAGCTGCGGCATGCCGCTCACTAACGAAATTCTCGGTACGAATGCCGACGGTAGCAAGAACGAGGAATATTGCATCTACTGCTACAAAGACGGCGCGTTCACGGGCGACTTCACCATGGAAGAGATGGTGGAATTCTGCTCGCAGTTCGTGGACGAATTCAACAAGAATACTGGCAAGAGCCTTACCCGTGATGAATACAAGGTGGAACTCCGCAAGTATTTCCCGTCCCTCAAGCGCTGGCGCCTTCCGGCTGATCAATTGCCGCACGCCACTTCGCCCATGAAGCAGAAATTTATTGAAGAAGTCAATGCCCTCGGCATCAAGGATATGCCCCGCATCGACAATCTCTTCGTATTGCAGGGCTCGTTCATCAATCAGGAATACCACATCAATGGCAACTCCGTCAAGCTCCTTGACGATAACGCCAGCTACTGGGGAAACCAGGTCGAAAAGATTGGCTCCGAAGGCCGCTGTTTCGGAATCGCCTGCGACGAACACTACATTCTCGTAAGCGAATACGGCAAGAACGGCACCGACGCCGAAATCGTCGTCTTCAAGAAACGGTAACGTATAAGATTTATTATCTTATACGTGAAAGGAGGAAATTTATGAAGCGTATAAGAGATTTCTTTGGTTACCTTCTGGGCGGCATTTTATTTGTGGCCCTGATTCCGTCTATCATGTGGCTCGCATCCGGCATGCCGGAATTATGCCCCGTCGGGGTAGCTCGTGGCATTGGCGCTGCGGTGCTGATGCTCTGCGGCCTCGTGCTCAGCGTTTATACCATCGTCTACATGCGAAATCGCGGTAAGGGCAATCCGATGGACGCCTTCGGTCACGAGGTTGCCCCGCGTACGCAACATTTGATGGTCGAAGGTCCGTACAAGATTAACCGCAATCCTATGCTGACCGGAACGCTTGTGTACCTTGCAGGCGCTGCCGTATGGCTGTGGCACTGGCAAGCTGCCGTCGTGCTCGTGGCTTTCTTTGTCATCATGATGGTGCAGGTGTTCAGCGAAGAACGCCGCCTCCGCCGCGACTTCGGCGAAGAATACGAAGAGTATTGCAAACATTCGAGACGATTCTAGAAATAGTTATAATGAAAATCGAAATTGCAACAGTAGACGATGTCCCGGAAATTTTAAACCTTCAGTACAAGGCGTTTCGCCCTGTTGCTGAAAGCCTGAATTGGCTTGATGCACCAACCTTGACCGAAACTGTGGAACATGCGCTCGCAGAATTTCCGAAGTATACGACGCTCAAGATGCTTGCGGATGATGGAAAAATCATCGGCTCAGTCCGCGGTCGCGTTGATGACGGCTCGCTTTTTATTGGCCGACTGATGGTTCTGCCGGAATTCCAGAAAAACGGCTACGGTCGCATTCTGTTGCATGAAATTCAATCCTTCTTGCCGCATAACCGCGCGTGGCTCGATACTAGTGGCGATGTTCCGCAGACCGTTTCGTTCTACGAGCGCGAAGGTTTCCGCACATTCGAAACCAAGTATTTTGAAAACGGAGTCTCGTGGATTTCGATGGAAAAGGTCCTGGGAACGGGTATTGCATAAATAATCCCCAGAAACACCTGAATCTGCATAAAAACTTTGAATTATTATGCAGATTTTGTGGCTTTTCTGCATAAAGATGATCGTTTTTTATGCAGAAAACAACTTACGACTCAATGTTTGTAGGTTGTTGGGTCGATGAAGTTCTCCATGACTTTTTGCACATCGTTCGAAAGCTGTTCTATCTTCTGATTTTGTGCCGAATGGACTGTATTGACGAAGAAATCTGCTCGCTGCTCAACCGCTGTTAACCGGGTGTTGACATTTTCAAGTTGCGTTTGTTGGGCCTGGGGAACGAGCATTCGCTGATTTACTGCATAGCCCTTGAGCATGTAATCCTTCAGAATGTTCAAAGCCCATTGGCGAAAACGAGTTCCTTGAATCGATTTTATGCGATATCCAACGGAAATGATGACATCGAGATTGTAATTTTTTACAGCGTGGACCTGCGTTTTTCCGCTAATAGCGCCATGCGAAGTGGTTGTCAAATATTCTTTGACAACCACTCTAGGGTCCAATTCGCCTTCCTTGAAAATTTTTGCGACGTGGTGGCTGATATTCTGTTTAGTGGCATGGAAAAGTTCCGCCATCTGCGCCTGCGTAAGTCAGACGGTCTCATTTTCTACCCGGACTGCTATGTGGAATTCTGCGCCTTCCGGCTGATAAACAACAATTTCATCCTTGTTGGCCGCCGGTACTACATCTTTTTTCTTCATCGTCAACTCCTCTGGCATACAAGCGGAAAAACGCCAAAGCTGAGAGTCGTGACTGATGCAAACTTGTTTGCAATCAGGCATGACCGAAGCGCAGTGTTTTCTGGAAAAAACGCCAAAGACTATACACTTGCGCACTAAATATAGGGATAAGTAGAACTTTTTTGTTGTTAATGGAATGTTGACAAGAACCGTGCTTTTAAGAGCCGTTGAATCCTGTCGAATCACCAAAAGCCCTTTTAAAGTCCTTTTTGTTTAAAATTTTAAACATCAGGCGGTGCTTCAACATTAAAGTTCTACATAGCCTGATATTTTTTGCTCAAATAGTTTAGTCCCTTCGTAAAAAGAGAAATAAATTAAAAACTAATAAAAATGCTTTCTTTTGTTTATAAAGTAAATTTTTAATTTATATTAACGCATTGAGAAAAATCTTTAAAAAAAGGAAATTTAATATGCCAGAATTATATGCAAAAGGATCCGAATGGAGAAAGTGGGATTTGCACCTTCATTCATTTTATACGCATATGAATAATAATTATAAATCTGACAACAAGACGGAAGAAGATTTTGTTGATAAAATTGTTGGTTCGGGTTTAAAAGTCATTGGATTGACAAATTATTTTAATTTTAAAGAAGAAGATTATCAATTAAAGAAAAAATTAGAATCGGCGGGAATAACTGTTTTCCTCAATTTAGAAATTCGCTTGACTTATCAAAATAAGGAAGATGACTGCTGTGATTTTCATATAATATTTGATAACAGTTTGGAAAAAGATGCAATAGATCTTTTTTTGAGTAACTTAAACGTGCTTGTGGAGGGGCATCCTAAAAAAGCAAGCAAAATAGAGTCGTCAAACGACTATCTTAAGGGCGTTATTGAACTAGATGAAATAATAAACAAAATAGAGGATGAGTCTTTAGGTATCTGCCATAGATGTCTAGCCGGTTTTTTGTCTCGAGGAAAAGGGAATGGTCGAACTAGTTCGGCTTATGAAAAAATATATGAAAAGACTAATTTCCTAATACATTCATCTGAGAATCCAAGAAATTTAATTGATGATCAAAAATTTTGGGCTCAACAAAATAGGCCGTTATTCCAAAGCAGTGATGCTCACTCATTTTCTCAGATTGGACAAAAATATTCATGGGTTAAAGCAGATCCTACTTTTAGAGGCTTGAGGCAGACACTTAACGAAATGGAACGAATCTGCTTGGATGATGCTCCTGAGCTTCTAAAGAAAATTAAAGTGAGTCCGCAAAATTTCATAAAAAAACTTTTTATAAATAAAAAACAGGACTCAATAATTAACGAAATATGGTACAACAATACTGATATTGATATAAATCCGGGACTTGTTGCTATCATCGGGAATAAGGGTAGTGGAAAAAGCGCTATTGCTGATATTACTAGCCTATGCGCCAATACACATGTTGATCCTGAACATTGGTCCTTTTTAAAGCCGACGAAATTTAGGATGCCTAGACCATTTAATCGATCAAAGGCTTTTGAAGCGCACATAACATGGGCCGATGATTCTGAAACAGAAAATATTTCCTTGGATTCCAATTCTAATGTAACTCAACCAGAACGTGTGAAATATATTCCTCAAAATTTCCTTGAAGAATTGTGTACGACAGAGAATGATAAAGATTTTGAAAAGGAATTAAAATCAATCATATTTCAGTATTTGCCAGAAGAGCAAAAATATGGAAAAATAAAATTAGATGATGTTATAGATTATCTATCGCAGGAAATCATTTTTTCTGAGAAAGAGCTATTCGAGAAAATTAATGAAGTTAATAAAAAAATAGTTGACTTAGAAGCCAAACAAGAACCCAAATATATAATATCATTAAAAAACAACTTAGAACTAAAACGAGCAATTCTTGAAAATCTTAAGTCTGCGGAACCCCAAAAAGTCGAAAAACCGGTTCATGAAGATAACGCAGAAGATCAAAGAAAACAAGAAGAAATAACGTCTCTTACGAAGAAGCAAAAAGAGATAGAAGATAAAATAGTTGAAGTACAAAATCAACTAACAAAAGAAACTCAAAAGAATCAAGATCTTAAATTTGTACAAGATCAAATAGTTCGAGCGCGGCAATATGTAAACGATGTAATTGCCAAAATTTCTCCGTTATTGGAAACTAATGGGTTGAAGGTAGATGATGTCATCTCTTTGTCATTGAATACAGAGATGCTTGGCAAAACAATAGCGGCATCTACAGAAACGATTTCTTCTTTGAAAGCTCAGATAAATAATGATAATCCAGATAGTTTGTCGCAACAGAAAGAAAAAATAACGGCTGAAATTGTGGCAAAACAAGAAAAACTTGGAGAAGCCGATAGAAAATACCAAAAATATGTAGAAGATTTGAAAGATTGGAATGAAAAGATCGCGCAAATTAATGGATCTGAAACAATACCAGATACAATTATTTTCTATGAAAAACAAATAGAATATGTTGAAAAACATTTGGAAGGTGATTTGCAAATAGCAAGTCAGAATAGGGATAGTCTTGTTGTCGATCTTTTAAATAACAAAAAGAAAATCTTAACCAACTATGCACGATTGTTTGCGCCTATTACTGAATTTATTGAACGGAATAAAGAAAATTTAAAGGAATTTCCAATTGAAATACAATCAACCTTTATCTTTGACGAAATCAATGAAAAGTTTTTTGATTTTATCAGTCAAGGTGTTGTTGGTTCCTTTAGCGGGAAAGAAGCCGGTGCAGCAAAACTAAAAGAACTTTGCGATGATGTAAATTTGAATAACGATTGCGAAATATGCGCTTTTGCAAAAAAACTTGAGAGTTGCTTGAAAATAGATGACAGAGAGGGCAAAAGTATCCCTCGTGATATAACCAACCAATTAAAAAAGGGACATTCAATATTGGAGTTGTATAATTATATTTATGGTTTGTCTTACATAAAGCCACTATTCCAATTGCAAATGTCTGGTAAGAAATTGGCCTCGCTTTCACCAGGTGAACGAGGTGCCATTCTATTGTTATTCTACTTATTCATAGACAACGATGATAAGCCATTGATTATAGACCAGCCAGAAGAAAATCTTGATAATGAAAGTGTTTACAAATATCTAGTTTCCTTCATAAAGGCTGCGAAGAAAAAGAGACAGATTATTATGGTTACGCACAATCCCAATCTTGCTGTGGTTTGTGATGCCGATCAAATTATTAAAATGGATATTGATAAGGTTAATAAAAATACAGTTTCTTTTGTTTCGGGATCAATCGAGAATCCTGCTATAAACCAATGTGTAGTTGATGTGCTTGAAGGAACATACCCAGCATTTGACAATAGAAAACAAAAATATTTTTCAAAAGAAAGAAACTAGATTTTGTATGAAGGAGTTTTTGTGAATAAAGATAATATATCAGGTTTATTGACAAAACATTTAGCTTTAAATGAAGAGGTTTGCCATGTCGCGGATGATATTGAGTCATATCTCAAGAAAAATCTTAAACCTATAAATCCAGCGAAATTTGAGGAAATTCCGAACAATTGTGGTTTGTATCTTTTTTGCTACAACGAAAAGATCTTTGAAATAGAAGCTCTTTGGGAGGCGCATCTAAAGAATTGTGCCAATGCATCCCCCTTCAATAAGAGCAAATCAAAAAAATGTAAATCTATTGATGGCGTGGGGGGCTTCCCCATGTATATCGGGAAAAGCGAAGAGTTGAAGAAGCGTATAAAGGAGCATTGGAATCTCCCCTGCGATTCTACAACAAAATCAATGAGACTAGAAATTTTTTTGCAGAAGAATTCGTTTGATACTAGCCGAATTTCGCTTAGTTACATTGATTTGAGCGAATTTGGGATGACTGCGAAAACGTACTATGTGACTTCGGCTCTTGAACGCTTGTTAAAAGACAAGATGAATCCGTTTATAGGACGATGACTTATGAATTTGCTCATCCCGAGTCATGCATGAAATTGTAAGTTTCTCCGCAATTGTTAGTTACCCATTTTTAGGATCGCTTTAAAGTTTGTAAAATAGCCTTGTTCTTGCTATTCGACATTGTATAGGGAGGAGATTGGCTTGCGTCTGCTTGATTTTTTTTTGTCCTTCTTTGTGCTCCTTTAGGTGTTCAAGCTGATTGATGTCGATGCTCATGTGCTTTTTCCCTGTTTGGAATAAGTCTGTTTTGGGCTCTTTCTTTGCTATCAAAGGTATCATTTTGACAAAGGGATACATTTTTGTCTAGTTATGTGCGTTTTTGATTGCGAGGAAAGTTACAGAATAAGTTAAGGACGTTTTCGTGGAGTATGCTTTTGCGGGCGTGAATGGCTTTTCGGTTGGTGGCGACAAGACGTAAATGCTGAAAGTGTTTCCGAGCAAGAAGTTCAGCGGCTATGAATTTCTCGCATACTATTACGTGAACTTGGCAATCGCTGAACCGAATATCTGCTGTACACGAGATTGCCTTTCCACAAGGCTTATTCAATGGTTAGACAGGTGAGGGCGAAAAGGCGGAAATAGCGCTCTCTTCTCCTTAAATAAAACGAATGCAACATTTCTGTGGCATTCGTTTTATTTTTTAAGGTTTTCTAAAAATAAACCTTTTAGACATTTTTTCTATCACTTGATTGTACGCATTTACCTGTCCTTGATTCAATTCAATACTTCTCCATTTTGTATAACAATCTTTCGGAGAAATAAGAACTGCTATTTCAGGAGAAATGGGATAATAAAGCTCTAAGTCATAGTAAGACAGCTCGCCAAGCGGTTTATATGAAGCACATACATTTACAACGGGTTGGTCCGATGTTATAAATTGTATTCCCGTTTTATTCACAAATGGGAAAATTTTCATATCATCAGACATTATTATATTATGAGCAAATCTAGTGGCGAAAATCAGTCGATATACATTTTGCGTATTTAGCGACAATTTCTCAAGTTCTCCACCTGCCTTTTTCGCCGCTTCTATATATTTATCCTGCATTAGGGGCGTTCGTATGAACTGCAATACAATCCAAAAAATAAATTCTATTTCATTATCCTCGTCGGACCAGTAGGTTGAATCAAATGATTCTAATTTTTCTCTCCATATAGGAATTTTACCTTCAATAATAGAGTAAAATTTTTCTTCTGTATTTTTTTCATACCAGTTTGCAGCAGCATTCCAATTCACTTGTTTACAAAAAGCCATCAAAGCATCTTTTAGTGAGAAACACTTAATCCAACCCATCAAGAGACTCTTTAATGGGTCTTGAGTATCTGCAATCCACATATCATAAAGGAAAGTCATCTGTTCTTTTGTCAAAGATGCTGCCGTATAGAAATAATGTTCGTTTGCAACATTTTCAACACTTGGGTAGAATGTTCTAGTATTGGATTTGTCGTAGCATTCCAGTTTTCCATTTCCGCCCAACCAGGCTCTCAAATAACATCTTGGAACATAATGCTGATTATAAACAATATCTGCATCGATTTTTTTTTCAATTTCTTCTAATTCTGACATGTATATCCTTTCGCTCGCAAAAAAACTGTTCGAGGGAGCTTTCCCGAACATTGTATAGAGCAAAGCCTTTATCTGCCATCCATTAAAAACATTAAAATGCCCTACGAGTTATAAGGCCCAAACCCTTTCAGCTAGTTTGAAATGTTTTGTTTTGGATATAGAGTAATTGGATCCGCTTTTAAACTTATCTATTACTTCTGCGCTTGAATACCTATAAAAAAGATATAGCTTTTTTCTTTCGTCAGGTTCTGAAGGATTCCGATGGCAACTGTTGGGGCCTGTAATAAAGATTAATTCATCATAATTATTGGGGTCACCTACATTAAAGTTGCCTGCTAAAGATGAATCGGTAAATTTGATTTGGATTTTTTTCCCATTAAATAATGCATCGTAACATGGATTTGTAGGCGATTCTGCTAATTCTAAACCTGGATAAACGAGCAGACAAAGAAATTCGCCTATCTCGCCTAAAGATGGATTTGTTTTAATTATTCCCAATCGTTTTAATTCCTTTATAGAATTGAGGTAATTTGTTATTGCTCTTTTTATTTGTTTGGATCTGCTCATGAGGGTAATTTTTTGAAAAAGTTTTTATCATATGATAAATCTAAAAAATCATGCACTTTAAGGATGAATTAGGCTATCTTTTAATCCCACTCCTTCTTCTTCCTCTTAATTTTCTGCTTGTGCATCGCCTTGAGCCTTGCCCTGTCGCTGTTAAGGGAGGCAATGTTTCGGGCGGCGCTTTCAATTTCCTGGGTGTTCATTCGTGTCGGCAGGTTCCTGTAGAACTTCTTGAAATCCCTGTCGCGGATTGTGCCTTCGGGGATTCTGTCGCCGAGTTTCGCGTTGTTCCCGAATATCACGAGGTCGATGAACTTGTCTTTGAGTGTTGGGAACTTTTCGCATAGGGCCTGTATATGCCCGTAATTCTGGTGATGGGGATTAGTCATTGTGAATCTTTTCTTGCCGCGATTCAAGATGACTTGCCGCTGCTTGTCATAGGCGCTCCCCACGATGAGCCCGATGCGTGTCTTTTTCTCTATGACGAGAACGCCTTTCTCTGTCACGGCGATAATGTCGATTTGCTGTACGCCATGGCTCCCTTCCACATAGACATCCCTGAAGACGGTTCCCTTGCTGATGGCACGGATTCTGTTTGCCGTGTGTTTCTCGCCGATGTGCCCGACAATCTGGTTCTGGAAGAACCACATGCAAAAGACGATTGCACTGAGAATGACTATAAACGTTATCATGTAATAGAATATATATTATTGTACCTGAACAAGGACGCAACAATAAACCCAACTGTTCCACAAGGAGTTCCCCATGAAAAATCGTTTTGCACTCACGCTTATGGCAACGCTCATCTGCAGTACGCTTGCCATGGCGCAGCTCCAAAAGCTCCCCGCTCCGGCAAAGACCGGCGGCAAGCCTGTCATGGAGGCGCTCTGGGACAGGGCTTCCGGCACGGAGTTCAGCGACAAGATGCTCTCTGACCAGGATCTTTCGAATTTGCTTTTTGCGGCTATCGGCGTAAACCGCCCTGCCGACGGCAAGCTCACGTCGCCGACTGCCCGCAACTTCCAGGAAATCCGCGTGTTCGTGTTCACGAGCAAGGGCGTCTCGGAATACCTGAACAAGGAAAACGCGCTGAAGCAGGTGGCGAAGGGTGACCACAGGGGGCTCGTTGCCGACCGTCAGGATTGGGCGAAGGCGGCCCCGGTCAGCATCCTCATCGTTGCAGACGAGACCAAGTTCGGAAGCAGCGACGCTCGCGCGAAGGTGACGATGGGAACCGATGCGGGCATCGTGAGCGAGAATATTAATTTGTTCTGTGCCGGCATGGGCCTGGTGACCCGCCCGCGCATGACGATGGACGTTCCCGCCATCAAGAAGGTTCTCAAGCTTTCGGACTCGCAGACGCCCTTGCTGAACAATCCCGTCGGCTACGCGAAGTGATTAGAAGCGCTCTGTAAAATTTCCTTAAGCCCCTTGCCAGAAACCCAATATTATCTACATTTCAGCTGCGGTTCCTAATAGTGTAGGCTCCGAAAGGCATTTGATGATTATCAAATGTTTTTCTTTTTTTCAAAGGAGCTGCTATGTCTAAAAAGAAACTCGCTTCGTCAAAGAGCAACGCGAACCTCAACGCCGACTTTATAACAGATTTGAAGAACATCGTTTCTACGGCACGGAATATGAGTTTTCGTGCGGCAAATCTGATGCAGGTCGCCTGCAATTGGCTGCTAGGCTGGCGAATTGTGGAACAGGAACAGCATGGAAAGGCTAGAGCTGATTATGGGAAACATGTTATTGAAACGGCTTCCGAAAATTTAACTGCTGAATTCGGAAAGGGTTTCTCGATCGCATCGTTAAAAAGTTATAGGAAATTTTATCTTAATTTTCAGGATTTACAGGTATTTCAAACTCTGCCTGTAGAGTTTAAGAAAGCGATTGCTGCAAAAGGGCAGGCATTGCCTGCCCTTTTTGAAAGTGAGGAAATAAGGCAGGCTCTGCCTACCCAATTATCGTGGAGCCATTACGAATGCCTTATGCGTGTCACTGACATCGATGCTCGAACGTGGTATATGCAGGAAGTCGCTTCGCAACAATGGGATTATCGCACCCTGAAGCGGAATATTGCATCTCAATATTACTATCGGTTAATGCAAACGCCCAAGGCCAAAAAGGCTACCGTTGTCAAGGAAATGAAAAAACTGACGGCCGATTATCAGAAGGAGCGTTCGGAGTTTATCAAGAATCCTTTGATTGCAGAATTTCTTGGAGTAAACCAGGGTACTGCGGTGACCGAGTCAACGTTGGAAAGTGCGATTTTGAACCACTTGCAAAATTTTCTGATGGAAATGGGGAAAGGCTATGCTTTCGTTGGCCGACAGCAACATATTCATACAGAAGATGACGACTATTATATTGACTTGGTGTTTTACAATTATATGCTGAAATGTTTTGTTTTGATAGACTTGAAAACAAGAAAAATATCGTACGAAGATGTCGGACAAATGGATATGTATCTCAAACTCTATGACACTTACAAAAAGACCGAAGGAGATAACCCGACAATTGGCATAATTCTCTGCTCCGACACTAATGCCGATGTCGCTCGTTTTTCAACACTTGCAACAAATAAACGTATGTATGCTGCAAAATATTTGACCTACATTCCGTCTAAGGAAATTCTGGCCCGCGAGATTGAAATGCAAAAGGAACAGTTTATTGAGCAATACGGAAACTTAAAGAAAAGAAGTAAAGCAAAGAGCTAAGGTTTCGGAGATTGTCGAGAACCATTTTGCCAACGTCGACATCATACAATTAGTAAAAAGCGGGGCTTAACCCTGCGTATTGTTAAAAGACGGCCATTGGGAGATAATGAATTAAGGGCTTGTCGCGTGGGTGACTTTTTCTCGCACCTCGTATTTTTCTAAATTATCCTCCGTAAAAAACAAAGGATACGCTATATGAATATTCTCGTTGTTGGTAGCGGTGGTCGTGAACATGCGATTGCCCTCGCTGTGAAGAAGTCGCCGCTGTGCGATACCCTCGTGTGCGCTCCGGGTAACCCGGGCATGGCAAACCTCGGCAAGTGCGTGCCGGTGGACGTTGCCGACCCCAAGGCCATTGCCGACCTCGCCGTGGCAGAAAAGATTGACCTCGCGGTCATCGGCCCGGAAATTCCGCTGGTCGCTGGCGTGGTGGATGAATTCCGCCGTCGCGGTCTGCGCGCTTTCGGCCCGACGGCAGCTGCCGCTGCCCTCGAAGGCTCCAAGGCTTTCAGCAAGGATATCATGAAGAAGTACGGCGTGCCGACGGCAGCCTTCGAGACTTTCACCGATCTCGCCTCTGCTAAGAAGTTCCTCGCCGAACACCCGGCTCCGATCGTGGTGAAAGCGTCGGGCCTCGCTGCGGGCAAGGGCGCTATCGTCTGCATGACCGACAAGGAAGCGAACGACGCTGTCGAAGAAATGCTCGGCGACAAGGCTGTCTTCGGCGAATCCGGCAAGACGGTGGTGATTGAAGAATTCATGGACGGCGAAGAAGCCTCCATCTTCGTGGTTTGCGACGGCAAGGACTACGTGATCCTCAGCTCCGCCCAGGACCACAAGCGCGTCTTTGACGACGACAAGGGCCCCAACACTGGCGGCATGGGCGCCTACAGCCCGGCTCCGGTAGTGACGGACGCCCTCCTCGACGAAGTGAAGAAGACTATTATCGAACCGACCCTCAAGGGCATGGCCGCCGAAGGCAAGCCTTACACGGGCGTTCTCTATGTGGGCATCATGGTGACCTCCAAGGGCCCAAAGGTTGTGGAATACAACTGCCGCCTCGGTGACCCCGAATGCCAGATTGTGCTCCCGCTCTATGACGGCGACGTGCTTGCTTTGTTCGATGCCGCCGAAAAGGGCGAACTGGCCAAGCTCGGTGCCCCGAAGGCTCCGAAGGGCAGCTCCGCTATCGTCGTGCTCGCTAGCGCCGGTTATCCGGGCTCTTACGAAAAGGGCAAGGTCGTTACGGGTATCGAAGAAGCCGAAAAGAACGGCGCCCAGGTGCTCCATGCCGGTACCAAGATGGCCGACGGCAAGCTCGTGACCAACGGTGGCCGCGTGTTTGGTGTGGTGGGCCATGGCGCAACGCTCCAGGAAGCCTTGAACATCGCTTACGCCGCCTGCGAAAAGGTTCAGTTCGAAGGCAAGTTCTACCGCAAGGACATCGGTAAGAAGGGCCTTGCAAGGTTGGCAAAGTAAAGGGATTGCTTCGCTTCGCTCGCAATGACGTGCGGGGCGGAACCATAAAAGGATTCAAATTATGGATTTGAAAGAAAACGCAAAGGTCGGTATCGTTGCCGGTAGCAAGTCCGACCAGGAAACTGTAGACAAGATCACCGCGGTGCTCGACCAGTTCGGCATCGTGTGGGAATTCAACATTCTCTCTGCTCACCGCACCCCGAACGCTACGGCAAAGTATGCCCGTGAAGCCGCCGGGCGAGGCCTCCAGGTCCTCATCGGTGTTGCTGGCCTCGCTGCAGCCCTCCCGGGCGTGCTCGCAGGGCACACGATTCTTCCGGTCATTGGCCTGCCCTGCGCCGGCGGCCCGCTCAACGGCGTCGATGCCCTGCACTCTATCGTGCAGATGCCCCCGGGAATCCCGGTGGCCACCGTCGGCATCGGTAACGGCAAGAACGCCGGTTACCTCGCCGCCCACATCGTCGCCATTGCTGACCCCGCTGTTCGTGAAAAGCTCGTTGCCTACCGCAAGAGCCTCGGCGATATCGAAGGCTAATCCTGCGAATGTACAGGGGGTGCATTAAGTTAAGCTTCAAGGTCGTCGCACTCGCGGCGTTCCTTGTGGCTACGTGTTTTGCTGGCGAACCGGATTTGCCCGAGGTCAAAGCTCCTTGGATGAAGGGCGAAAAGTTGACCTTCAGCCTCGGTTGGGGCTTTATTACAGCGGGTTCTGCAACGCTTGAAGTCCGTCCGACGCTGGATGGCAAGACGGAGTTCTTGACCTTTGCCACTGGCAATAAGACCATCAATAAAATCTATCCGGTCAACGATACCATCTACACTCGCGTGCGCAACAAGGGCCTCATGACCGAAGTATTCCGCAAGCGCCTGCACGAGGGAACCTACCATAATACCTCGGTTATCCGTTTTGACCGCAAGGGCGAAAAGGCCTGGCTCTCGGATACGGTGTTTACGGACATGAAGACCCGTAATGTCAAACGTTCCGCCGATACCTCTGTGGCTATCCAGGGCATGGAACATAGCATTATGTCGGCGTTTTATCTGGTTCGAACCCTCCCACTGACGGTGGGCGAGACCTCCCGCTTTTCGGCGGTGAGCGGCAAGAAGCGTTACGAACTTAAAGTGGTCGTGCACGGCCGCGAAAAAATAAAGAGTGTCCTTGGCGAGGTTCCCTGCATCAAGGTGGAACCAGTGCTCGATGGTGATGGAATTTTCGTGTCCAAGGGTCGTATTTTCATCTGGCTGACGGACGATGACCGCCGTATTCCGGTGCTCATGGAGTGCGAAATCGCTCTTGGCTCGATAAAGGCAAAATTGCTGGATGTAAAATAATTGGGACGTTTGTTGCTATTTTGTGCAAAAATGCCCATGGAAAAGCGAGTTTTTTGCTTTTTTTACATTTTGTTTTTTGCAATTTACGCGCTTAAAAGTTATATTCGCAGATGCGATTATATAATCTGAGGCTTTTCATGTTTAAGAAAGTACTTTTGACCTTATGTTTGTCTGCCTTCTTGTCTTGGGCGCAAGACGATTTTGATGAAGATGATGAAGGCTTCATTTCTGCTCCGGCTGCTGCGCAGGAAGGTGATGAAGGCGGTTCTCATGCCAAAATAGCTACTGATGAAGACGAAGAAGAGGAAGTCTATGACGTCGGTATGAACTCTGCCCAGCGTAGAGAGATGGCCGAACGCAAAAAGTTTGAAGAAGAACAGCGTTTGGACGAATATGCAAACTCTGAACGCCGTCGTGATTGGCTCCGCAACCGTCTGATTTTCCAGATCGGTATGGGTTCCCGCTACCCGATTATGGGTGAAACCGGTATGGGTATGGGTCTCGGTGCTGGCGTTGAATACATCTTGCCCTTCCACCTGGCTCTCTATGGTTCTTTCGGTTTCTTGCCTAAGGGTACCGACAACGACTTCGATGAATGGGAACTTGAAGGCGGCACGGGTTACAAGGTCGGCTTGAACTACTACCTGTTCCCCAAGAACCCGCTCCATTTGGGAGTGTCTGTTTCCTATGGTACGGTTTACTTTGACCATGACATCAAACCGGATGATAGTGGCGTTCGTGCCTTGATTAAGGTGGACGGTATTCAGGTTGATGCTCTTATCACTTACCTCACCAACGAATGGTACTACCTGCAGTTCTCTATCGGTATGTACTATGCTCCGAAGCTTGCCAAGATTCCGCAGACTCATGAAGCCGAAACTGACAACCCCAGCTTCCGCAAGAGGGAACTTGATGATGGCGCTGGCGGAAAGATTTGGCTGAACGAAGAATGGGTTACTAGGGTCGTTGAAAAAGATGGTATGAATAAGACGGGCATTGTCTTTGGTATTGCCATCGGTTACGCCCTGCCGGAACTCTTCCCGGATGACACCGAAAAGCGTCGCCGCGAACGTGAAAAGGCTAGAGCCCGCTCTGGCGTCGCCGGTCGCTAAGTCCTGATTATCGTTTATAAAAAAGGTCGGCAATGCCGGCCTTTTTGCTATATTTGCACCACTCGCCCTTGTAGCTCAGTTGGATAGAGTGTCAGCCTCCGAAGTTGAAGGTCATGCGTTCGAATCGCATCAAGGGTATAAAAGGAATGCTCCCTTAGGGAGCATTCCTTTTATACTTTTTGATTTAGATGAAAATGCAAGTTCGACTGCCCCGCAAGGCGAATGAAGCAGGCAAGCTAGCTTGCCTATTTCTGAGCCGAGGGGCAGGTACACAAACCGAAGGTTTGTGTACAATCGCATCCTACACCAGCTTCACAATCAGTTCATGGGGCTCGGCGTCGACAACCAGTGCGTCGCGGAATTCTCCCACGTCGGCATCGCCTTCCAGCACCTTCACGATATCGTCGTTTTCCATGGAGTTGCCTTCGGTGCGTCCGTAGAAATGGTATTCGCTTTCTTCGGCCACTTGGTCGATGATAATGCGGACTGTCTTTCCGATCATCGCTTCGGCGTGTTCGGCGTCCAGTTCTTCTTGCAAGTCGGTCACGGCGTCTAGCCTTGCTCGGGCTTCGCTTTCGTCCACGGCGGGCAGGTCCATTTCCATCACGGGGGTGCCCTCTTCGGGGCTGAATACGAATCCGCCCAAGTGATCGAACTTGATGTCTTCCAGGAGTTCCATCAGTTCTTCAAAATCTTCGTGGGTCTCGCCGGGGAACCCGACAAGCACCGTGGTGCGCAGCGTAACGCCCGGAATGCGCTCGCGAATCTTGTGCAGAATGTCCACGAGTTCCTTCTTGCGGTAGTTGCGCTTCATGTTCTTGAGCACGTTGTCGCTGGCATGCTGGATCGGCATGTCCACGTACTTCACCAGGCGCGGTTCCTTGGCCATCAGGTCCAGGAGCTCGTCGTCCACAAACATGGGGTACCAGTAAAGCGTACGGATCCACGGAATGTTCGTATTGTCGAGAATGGCCTTCAAAAGCTGGGCGAGGGTACCGCCCTTCTTGCCCTTTTCGCGACCGAAGTAAGTCGTGTCCTGGGCGATAAGCGTGATTTCCTGGACGCCCTGCTTTTCAAGTTCCTTGGCTTCTGCAACGATGTCTTCGATGCTGCGGGAAACCTGCTTGCCGCGAATGAGCGGAATGGCGCAGTAGGCGCAACGGCGGTTGCAGCCTTCGGCAATTTTCAGGTAGGCGTGGTGCTTGAATCCGCCCAGGTTCATGCGGGGCAAGTTTTCTGCATCGCAAGTAGCGGGAGCCACGATGCCCATCTTCTTCAAGAGTTCGCCCGGCTTGTAGGTGCCTACCCAGTAGTCGACTTCGGGGAGTTCCTTCACCAGTTCGTCACCGTAACGACCCGAAAGGCAGCCCGATACAATCAGTTTCTGCTTCGGCTTCTTGCCGTTAATTTGTGCGAGAATCGCGTTGATGGATTCTTCCTTGGCGGCTTCGATAAATCCGCAGGTGTTCACCAGAATGTAGTCCGCCTTGGCGGCGCTGTCGCAAGTGGTAAAGCCGGCGTGCAGCATTTCGCCGACCAGGTTCTCTGCATCGACCTGGTTCTTGGCGCATCCTAAATGAACAACGAAAACTTTGGGCTTTTTAGTAGGCATATAGTCAAATTTAGAATTTTTAAAAGGAGGTGCCGTTTTTTTTCGTTTTCACTTATAAAAAGCTCACTTTTTTTGCTCCCCTAAAATCAATTATCTATATTTCGCTACTAGTAAATATTCACTATTAACTAACAAATAACTATGGCAGAATATACCGAAAAAATGGAAAAGGCCATCGAGGCCACCGAACGTGAATTTTCGAAAATCCGTGCTGGACAGGCAAGTCCCGCTATCCTGAATGACGTGCGTATCGACTACTACGGTACGCCGACTCCGATTTCTCAGGTGGCCAAGGTTTCTGTGCCCGAACCGCGCATGCTGCTTGTGTCTCCGTGGGAAAAGACCATGGTGGACCCGATCGAAAAGGCTATTCTTGCTGCAAACATCGGTCTTACCCCGATGAAGGACGGCAACTGCATCCGCGTGTCGCTCCCGATTCTTACCACGGAACGCCGTCAGGAACTTGCAAAGATTGCCCGCAAGCATGCCGAAGAAGGTCGCGTGGCAATTCGCAACATTCGTCGCGATGCTAACGACTCTCTCAAGAAGAACAAGGAAATTTCTGAAGACGAAGTCAAGAAGCAACAGGACGAAATCCAGAAGGCTACCGACAAGGCTATTGCCAAGATTGACAGCCTCCTGGCCGAAAAGGAAGCAGACATCCTCAAGGTGTAGTCCGGGGTTTGCGTGGCAAATCAGCTTAGACATGTAGCGATTATCATGGATGGTAACGGGCGTTGGGCCCGTAGCCGCGGTCTTGAACGTTTCCTGGGTCACCGCAAGGGCACCCAGGCGACTATCGATGCTGTGGAAGTCGGTGTCAACCTTAAGCTCGAGCACATGACGTTGTATGTGTTCAGCTCCGAGAACTGGGGCAGGCCTTCCAAGGAAGTGGATTACCTGATGAACCTTCTGATCGAGATGGTGGTCAAGGAAATTCCCGACCTTATGGAAAAAAATGTAAAGCTTACGGTAATTGGAAACATGAACCGTTTGCCGGACAAGCCTCGCGCCAGTCTCCAGTCCGCTATCGACAAGACTGCCAAGAATACGGGTATGCAACTGAACCTCGCCATTTCTTACGGTGGCAGGCAAGAAATTGTAGAAGCGACCCGTTCCATTGCCGCGCAGGTAGCATCGGGGGCTATCAAGGTCGAAGATATCGACGAGACCCTCTTCGCTAAGAATTTGTATTTAAAAGGGGCTCCCGATCCGGATCTCGTAATCCGTACCGGGGGAGAGTTCAGGCTTTCGAATTACCTGCTTTGGCAGGCCGCCTACAGTGAGTTCTACGTAACGGATACGCTGTGGCCCGACTTTACCAAGGAGGAATTCCTGAAGGCCGTCGAGTTCTTTAATACTCGAGAAAGACGTTTTGGAAAGGTGTTGCATGAGTAATCTTGCGCAGCGTTTAATTACGGCGTTTATCGCCATTCCTATCGTATTCTTCTTGCTGTGGTTCAGCGACTACAGCCGCGTAGGACTGATGTGTTTTTTGGCCGGTGTCGGCGCCTGGGAATGGGCCGGCATGGCATGCAAAATGTACAAGGGCCCTGATACCCGCTACCTTTCGTTTGCGGCATCCCTGGCCCTTACGATTGCCTGGGCTCTTTCTAAGGGTGCTTTCTTTGGTCTTCCGGCCGTGCCTTACGTGGTGGGAATGACCTTCCTCGTGATTTTTGCCATCTACATTGGCGTGGCATTCGCGAAGGTCGAAATCGACCATCTGTTCCCTTGGCTGGTGATGCAGCTTGGAGCTCCTCTCTATGTGGGTCTCTGGGGCGGCATGAACGTGCTCATGATGGGTAACGGTCAGGGTTTTGAACATTGCTATCCGTTTATCCTGGTCATGACGTCGTGCTGGCTTTGCGATACCGTCGCCTATTTCTTCGGAAAGTTTGCGGCGGGCAAGGGCCCCTTCGGTCGTCATCCGTTTGCTCCGAGCATTAGCCCGAAAAAGACTTGGGAAGGTTCTGTTGCAGGCTCTGTCGCTACCATCGTCTGGGTGACTTATTGGGCCAAGTGCAGCACGGCACTCTCTGTTTTCGGTGCCGAAATCAACTGGGGCTCTGCCGTCGTTATCGGCTTGCTCTTGACGGTGGCCGGTCAGGTGGGCGACCTCTTGATGAGCGCACTCAAGCGTTGGAGCGGTACCAAGGATTCCGGCAACCTGTTCGTGGGTCACGGCGGCGTTCTGGATCGCTGCGATTCCTTCTACCTGGCTGCACCGGCTCTCTACCTGTTCATGGATTTCCTCCAGAAACTCGGCTAAATATTGTAAACGTATTTATACAAAAGTGTTGCGATTAGGCGTTGTAAATTGAAACAACGCTATATGGGCCCGAAAGGGCCTTTTTTTATACCCCATATATATATTTATGGGCGAGTGAAATAATGCAAGGAGTGTCCGAGTATGGATTACAAAAAATTGACTGTTGCTGCAGCTCTTATGGGCGCATCAATGATTTACGCCCAAGATGCAGAAATTGCTACATGGTCTGGTTTCCGCAAAGGGGCTACCTCGTTCACGTTTGATGATAGCGCCCCGAGCCATGTGAGCGATGCGGGCCCGTTGTTTGATAAGTACAACTATAAGGCTACATTTAATCTGATTGTCTCTGCTGGTTGGAATACTCCGGACTGGAACGGCTTCCAAAAAATGGCGGATACTGGTCATGAGATGGCTAGTCATAGTGATACTCACCCGGGTAATGGAACTATGCCCAATAGTGAAATTGCATCTTCAAAGAGCCATATTAACGAAAAGATCAAGCAGAAATACGGATGCATAACCCTTGCTTACCCGAACTGCAATGTTCCCGATGAGCGGCAGGTTCTGCAGAACTATATTGCGGGTCGAGTTTGCAATGCCAGCTGGGCACAAATCCCTAGCGATGTGATGAGTAAAGACGGCCCGAGCAACTGGGCTAAAGTTCCGGCAGCCATGACGGGTGCTGAGAACAGCGTCAAGTCTACGAATGATTTTACGGGCTTAATGCAACAGGCCGTTAGCAGCAATGGATGGGTCATGTTCCTTACTCATGGTTTCCAGGGGAAGAACAATGGTGGTGCCAGTTACTCGCCGACGGATATCAGCGCTATCGAAGGTGCTCTTAAGTGGGCTCAGCAGAATGACAAGGATATCTGGGTTGCCCCGATGGGCCATGTCGCCATGTATATCAAGGAACGCAAGGCCTCTCAGGTTTCTGCATCCACCAGCGGCAGCACCACTACCGTTAAGCTGACGCATAATATTAAGGACAACATTTCCGATTACGACTATCCGCTTACCTTGAAGGTCAAGACGAGCCTTTCCAAGGCCGAAGTCACCCAGGCGGGTGCCAAGCTCGAAGCCAAGATTGAAGGTGGCTATGCTATCTTTGATGCCGTCCCGAATGCAGGTGATATCGTTATCGCAGGCGAAGGTGCTGGCCCGTCTTCTTCCAGCTCCGAAGTTTCTTCTTCTAGCGCAGGCCCGGCTGACAACTCTTCTAGCTCTGAGGGACAAGTTTGCAACAATCCGTTCGATCCTAATTGCCAAAGCACAGCAATTGCCCCGACAATTCCGAACGACTTCCATGTCTCTGTTTACAGGTCTTCTGACAACTATATCGTCGTAGGTGGCGCTCAGGGCATGAACATTACCGTGTTCAACAGCCTCGGCCATCAGGTGCGTACTACTCGCGGTCTCGGTGCCGTGCAGAAGGTTTACACCGGTGCCAAGGGCGTCTATGTTGTCAAGGTGGGCAGCAAGTCCTATAAGGTCAAGCTTTAATAAGAACTTTAAAACCTCTCTCTAAAAGAAAACCCTTTGAGGAACACAATCCTCAAAGGGTTTTCTTCTTATAGTAGTGAACAACGCTTTCATTTTCTACATTTGACATTAATATGCTATTTTCAGAACTTCCCTTGGCTAATCCCTTGCAGCGCGCCATTCGCGCTGTCGGTTACGAACAACCCACTCCGATTCAGGAAAAATCAATCCCGAGTCTGTTGGAGGGTCGTGACCTGCTGGGTATCGCCCAGACGGGTACGGGCAAGACGGCCGCCTTTGCGCTCCCGATTTTGCAGTTGTTGCTGGATTCCGGGAAGTTCCGTGCGCCCAAGACTTGCCGCGCCCTTATTTTGCTCCCGACCCGCGAGCTTGCCATTCAGGTAGAAGACTGTTTTAAGCAATACGCCCAGTTTACGGCAATTTCTACCGCCTGTATTTTCGGCGGCGTTAGCGATGTAAGCCAGAAGCGTAACCTGATTCGCGGCGTAGATGTCTTGGTGGCAACGCCAGGGCGCCTGCTGGATTTGATTAACCAGAAAGCGGTGTCCTTGAAGGCCTTGGAATTCTTTGTGCTGGACGAAGCGGACCGCATGTTGGACATGGGCTTTATTCATGATATTCGCAAGGTGGTGGCGCTGTTGCCGCAGAATCGCCAGAATCTTTTTTTCAGCGCGACCATGCCCGATGACATTACGAAGCTTGCCGCCACGATCCTGCGCCCGAACCCAGTGAGGGTGGAGGTGGCGCCCCAGAGCACGCCTATCGAACGCATTCACCAGGAGCTCTACCGCATCGACAAGCGCCGCAAGGGCGCTCTCCTCAAGGAACTGCTGCTGGCCCACCCCGAAATGAAGAAGGTGCTGGTCTTTAGCCGCACCAAGCACGGCGCCGATAAGATTACCCGCGTGCTTGAAAAGGCTGGTATCAAGTGTGCCGCCATTCACGGCAACAAGAGCCAGAATCGCAGGCAAGAGGCTTTGGGCAACTTCAAGTGCGAACAGATCCGCGTCTTGGTGGCAACGGATATTGCTGCCCGCGGTATTGACGTGGACGACGTGTCACACGTATTCAACTACGACCTGCCCGATGTGCCGGAAACCTTCGTGCACCGCATTGGCCGTACCGCCCGAGCTGGCAAAGACGGCATCGCCATTTCTTTCTGCGCTCCCGACGAAGAACAGGACTTGCGCGCCATCGAAAAGCTGACCCGCATCAGTATTCCCGAAGGCGACAAGGCTATCTACGAAAAGCTCCCGCCCCAGCAGAAAGAAACTCCCGAAAGCGAAATGCGCAATGCCCGTGGTCGCGGATTCAAGAACCGTGGCGGCAATCGTGACAACCGCCGTAACGAAAACAAGCCCGGTAACAACAATCGCGACAGCCGCGATAACCGCAACGAAAACCGTCAAGGCGGACAGAAGCCCAGCAATAAGCCTAAGCCGCAAAACGAAAAACGCCCCGCTCAAAAAAGCGAAAGCTTTGGGAGCGAGGGAGTTCAAAAGGTGAATCCGCAAGACCAGCTGGGTCGCCGTACCATCGGCAAGAATCGTCCCGGCTCGCGAGCCCGCAAGCGCATGCGTGAAGCCGCAGAGGCCGCTCGCCGCGCTCAAGGCAATTAAGCTATTCAATCGGGTACAGGAACCATTTCCAGGAAATGGTTGCCTTGTCTCCCTTCGTGGTCTGGGACTTGACCTTGTTCTCTTCGACCCATCCCAGGTTTTTCACGGAGACGCAGTCAGATTCCTTCAACAGGTCTTCGTCGTCGTAGTAGGCATCATGCTCGTTCTTGTCCCTGAGTACGGGGCAGATCTTGATGGCGTCTATACCGCGGGGAATCTGGATGGCGACTTTCTTTTCGCCGCTCCATTCCTTGACGTCGACTGTGTCTAGTACCGTTGCAGAAAGCGGGTCGTATTCCGAAGGCTCGGAATCGATATAGGACTTCACGAGGAACCTGATTTCAGGGTCGCCAATCTTTTCGCTCTTGCTAATGGAGCTTGCCGTCTGCTTGTAGCTGGTGAGCGTGATGCTCAGCATTTTCGAGGCTTGCAGGTAGTTAATGGCCGGATCATCGTAGCTGCCTCCGATAAAGCTACCCTTGTCGTTGTAGCCGTCTTCGTCCTTGACCATCCTGATGACGGTGGAAAGGCTCAGCACCGAGTCGGCGTCGCTGCCGCGATACCTTTCAATAAAGTTGTCGCAACGCTTCTTGTAGTTGGCCACATAGCGCTTGGTCTTGTCGTAGCAAGAATAGTAATCCATGTTTTCGCGACGGCTTGCCAGGGTGTCCAGGGCCGAATCCACGTCAATGGAAAGTTCAACCTGTTTCTTGTTCTCGGCTTCAATGGGGTTGTCGCCGCAGGCTGTAAACTGCAGGGCCGTCAGGGCAAACAACGGAACGGTAACGAGTTTCAACATAAAGCTTTTCTGATTCATAACGTTACCTCATTACCTTATGCTAAAGTCCAGGAACATGCGCCAGGTCGGGTGGCTGTCGTGTCCAATGTGATAGTACCGGTGGTTTGCATTTTGCGATGCACCGCCAATAGCGAACATCTGGAATTCGATAGAGACCAGTCTGCTTTCGATACCGAGGCCGATCCAGCCGTTGGTTTCCCAGTCGTCCATATAAAAGAACTTGTTGGTCTGGTGGCTTTCGTAAACGGGGAAGGGGCTCTGGCCGGCATTGCCGATCAAGTCCAGGTCAGCCTTCAGGTTCTTGTCGTTTGTCTTAAGGTAGAGCCTGTTTTCGGTATCGGTCATTTCGTAAATGGGCTTGGCCAGGCCAAATGTTGCACTGGCGAAAAGGAACGTGGTCGTGCCCTTGACATGGTAACCGACCTTTCCCGTGAGAGGCATGTCCGCCGAGAAGTTGTAGTACTTGCGGTCAAGGTTTTGTACCAGGGTGTACTTTTCGCCGGTAGAAAGCTTTCCGTCCTGCTCGTCGGCGTCAAAGGTCCAGCGGGAGTAACGGTAGAGGGCGCCCAGCCTGCCCTGAAATCCCAGGTAATTGCCAATGTAGCGCCTGTAGAAGTAGTACATACCCATGCCCATGCCCCAGTTGGCCTCATGGTCCGTATGCCAGTAGTTCTTGTCATGGTAGTCTGCACTGACAAGGCTTAGGCCGTGGTGCAAGGTCTTCGAACGCTTTTTGGCGGCGCGCAGGACCTTCTTCTGGTAGTCGGCGTAGGTAATCTTGTTGCGGGGTTTTTTAGGAGCCGCGCTGTCTGCAACGGTGGAGTCCGCCTTGAGCGAGTCCTGGGGGACTTCGGCCACCTTGTTGGTGTCAGCAGGCTTAGTGCTGTCTGCAACGGCCTGGACGGCAGAGGTATCCTTTGCCGTAGAATCCTGGTTGGCCACCTGCGGTTGGCTCGTGGCGGTTGAATCGCTGGATTCGGTCCATTCGTCCCATCCATCGTTATTTGCGGGGGGAGGTTCGGGGGATCCTTGGGCAAATCCGAAAACAGCCAAAAGGCTGCTGAGGGTTAAAATTTTGCGAATTGTTGTCATAATCGTGCGTTGGCTCCCGTAAACAGGGTTTCAAGTACAAAAAATAAGTAAAAAATAGCCATTGCGCAAAAAAATATTAAAAAAAATGGAATTTGTAAAAAAAAATAATTAGTTTTGTGTCAAGAAGGATTCCTAGTGGTTTTCCTTGTTTTTGCTGAAGGACAAAACGCTAGAATAAGAGGAATGTCTATGAATACAGGTAAGATTTCTCTCGGAAAGGTGCTCTCCCTGCTTATTTTCTTGTTGGGAGCTCAATCTGTGTGGGCGGATGTTTGGGATGGTGTAACCAAGACTCCGGCAAAGGTTGAAAAAATTGGTAAAACAGATTATTTCATGATTGAATCCGCTGCTAACTTGGCGTGGTTCTCCGATACGGTGAATCATTCGGCTCGTGGTGACGTGAAGCTGAATGCCAAGGTTGTCGCAAACTTTATCGACATGAATCATAAGCCCTTTGTGCCTATCGCTGCAGGAAAGGGAGACCAATACTTTAGCGGTATATTTGACGGCAACCACGTGGTTATCAAGAATTTGAGCATTAGTAGCGATCATATTTCTAGCATTAATAGGGATTATGGACAGAATATTGCCTTTATTGCGGCCTTGAATAATGGTACCGTAAAAAATGTGGTTCTAGACAGCGTATACATCAAGGCTACAACCGATATTGGATCGATTCTTAAAGGAGAGGACAATAAAATCAGTGTGGGTACTATTGTTGCTTGGCAGAAGTCTGGAACGGTCGAGGGCTGCTACGCATCGGGCATTATCTACAACAGCGGTAAGGGCCAGGCTGTCGGCGGCATTGTCGGTAATGCGGATTCAGGTACCATCAAGAACAACTTGAGCATCATTTCGATTCAAATTTCAGGTAGCGAAGCCTATGTAGGCGGTATCATCGGTCAGGCAAAGAACAATGTCAAAATTGAATCGTGCGTTTATGACGGTGGTAAGTTTATCAACGATTCCACAGCCCGAGACGGTGGCGTAATCGGTTTCCGTTATGAAGGAAATACGACACTTGTAAAGAATTCCTATTACGACCAGAACGATGTGGATAAGGGCGTTGCTCTCGGTTCCTCGAACGGTGTTTATTCGGCGTCCATCCTTAACGAAGAGCAAATTGCCTGTATATTGAACGAAGGCGAATGGAATGGAACAACTTGCTCTAAGGATGGAGTTTGGTCTACGGGAGACCACATTACCAACCAGGGTGTTTCGAAAAACGAGAAGAACGAAACCATTTTCACCATTAAATTCAATGCTAACGGCGGCAAATTCCCGGAAGGAGCCAAAACGGTCAAGTACTTACGCTTTGCAGAAGTGGTGACGAGTGATGAAATTACGGCTCCGATTTATGAAGGTGACAGTATTTTCTGGGGCTGGTCGATGGATCCCGCCGCAACCGCTCCGGTGACGTCGACCGTTATCGATACGGTTTATGGTCAGAGGACAGTGTATGCGGTCTGGAAAAAGGCGATTGAAGTTTCGTTCGACTATAACAACGACGTGAATCCGGGTGTTGCCGTAAAGAAGATTGGACTCGGCGATCCTATCGTTGCGGTTACTGCTCCGGCTGCTTATACCGATGCATCTGACGACATGTACTATTTTACCGGTTGGGCCAAAACCAAGACGGCAACGGAACCCTTGGCCGTATTGGGCGTTGCTGAAGAAGGTTTGACTTATTATGCCGTCTGGTCTACCAATGCGACCTACACCGTCGCTTTCGATGAACAGGGAAAAGGCGGCGAGTTGCATTCCCAGCAAATTAAAAAGAACGGCAAGGCGGTAAAGCCTGAACCGACAGCGGACGGTTATTCTTTCGGAGGCTGGTTTATTGAACCCGCTTGTCAGAATGCCTTTGATTTCAATACGGCTATTACGGAGGATATTACCCTGTACGCCAAGTGGAATCTTGAATCGTATGCGATCACTTACGAGATGAATGGTGGTGAAAATAAGGAATCGAACCCCACCAGCTATACGATTGAAGACGAAACGATTATTCTGGATTCTGCGAAGAACAGGATCGGCTATCTGTTCGATGGCTGGTATTACGATGCCGACTATACCCAGTTGGCAACTCAGATTTCGGAAGGCTCTTTTGGTGCGGTTACCCTGTATGCGAAATGGATTCCGAGACAATACGAGGTGATTTATTCCGCAGGTGTTCGTGGCATGGGTTCCGTGGAAATTGACTACAAGACCCATGGCGATACATTGGTGCTCTCGTCGGAAAAGTATTCCTACTATAATAGTGATTACAGGGTCAGTTTCCTCCATGATGGGTGGGCCTTGACCGATGGTGGTTCTAAGCAATATGAATTTGGCGGCAAGTATGGCGGTGAGTCAGACTTGATGCTTTATCCCTATTGGTCCAAGCGTGTCAAGGTCCACTACGGCTCCGAAGACAAGGATACGGTTTGGGTGGACATCGGCGACGTCAAATCGGATTCGCTGGTGAGCAATGCTATTAGCGAAGCCTTGCTGTCCTATGAACCTAAGATTGAGCTCCCGACCAAGGATTATAATGACAAGTATGTTTATTCCTTGAAGTGGGTGTCCGATTCGTTGGCGGTTTATGAACCGATCTTTGAACAATCTGAACGTCCCAAGGAAATCATCGTTGCCTATGGTACCGGAGCGAAGGATACCATCCATATTGACATTAAGGATTCTAAGTTTAAAACGGACGAGGAATTGCAGGAATTGATCAAGGATGCGTTTGCAAAACACGATCCCGTCATTCCGCTTCCGACCAAGGCTGCCGATTCTCTGTATGAATACGAATTTGCAAAGTTTGTTTTGAATACAGAGACGGGTATTTATGAACCCCTCTTTGTGAAGATTGAAAATCTCCTATTCAAGATTAATTTCCACCTGCCTAAGGGTGCTGAACTGACCAAGAAATTTGACGGTTACAGGCCTGGCGTGGTGACCAAGTTGCCCGATGCGGTCATGAAGTCCGATACGAGCTGGAAGTTTAATGGCTGGTATACAAAGACCAAGGGTCGCGGCGACCGCGTAAAGGCCATGCGTGAAAAGGATTCCGGCAACAAGAGCTTGTATCCCTTGTTCCAGAAGACGATCCGTTACGATGCCAATGGCGACAAGGGTGAAATCGTGGTGATCTATACGGATCGCGCCGATACGACTATTGCCCGCGCCTTATTGAGTGTGAAGCCCAAGGATTACTCGAAGAACGGCGTCAAGTACACCTTTGACGCGTGGGTGCTTGAAGACGATGTTTATACGGCGACCTTCAAGAAACTCGTGGTTCGCTTCAATGTGGTCCTCGATAACCGAGCCTTCGAAATTCAGGAAGCCCGCCTGGGCGCACGTTACATGGTGTTCGATATGGATGGTCGCATTGTAAAACGCGGTGTTGTATCCAATGGGTCCCAGCGTGTGAATGTGTCCAAGTCCGGTAGCTACACGGTACGCGTGGACAAGGATGCGGTCCAGGTTAACGTTAGGTAGATGCAGACGTCATAGCGAGGAACGCAGTAAGCCAGCTTCGAGCGAAGCGTGGAGGAAGCAATTTAACGTTGAATTATTTTCAGCCTGTGCACCTTGTAGTGCATGACTCTCGGCGAAATGCTTAAATCTCTGGCGGCGGCAGACATGTTGCCGCCGTTTCTTTTTAATGCTTCGCTAAGAATTTCCTTTTCGTAGGTATCCATGAGCGTCGACAGTGGCGCAATCTTTCCCGTGAGCATGGGCTTGCGGGCCGATTCATCGGTCTGCAAGGTGGGTGGCAAGTTATGGGAGTGAATGCAGTCGTCGTCAGTGGCAAGTGCTGCGCGCTCGATGCAGTTCTCCAGCTCCTGCACATTGCCCGGCCAATGGTAACTCATGAGCATGTCGATGGCGGGCGTCGAAAGTCGCACCACATGCTTGCCGTATTTCAGGTTCACTTGCGATATGAAGTGTTCCGCCAAAAGCAGGATGTCGCTTTTGCGCTGCGCCAAGTCGGGGAGCGTAATCTGCACGATATTCAAACGGTAGAAAAGGTCTTCGCGGAATAGCTTCTGCAACATCATTTCTTCGAGGTTTCGGCTAGATGCCGCAATCAGTCGCACATCGGAATGCAGCTGCATGTTTCCGCCTAGGCGGTTGAATGTCTGGCCTTGCAGAAAGCGGAGCAGCTTTTCTTGATCGGAGGGGGAAAGTGCTGAGATGTCGTCCAGAAATAAGGTGCCGCCGTTAGCGGTTTCCGCCTTTCCGATGCGGCGAGTGTTTGCGCCGAGGAACGCTCCGCGTTCGTAGCCGAAGAGTTCGCTTTCAAAAGTGTTGGCTGGGTTCCCGAAGCTTTCGCGAAGGTTGGCGCAGCCCAGCACGACAAAGGGCTTGTCTTTACGGGGCGAAAGTTCTGCGATGGTGCGGGCGGTAAGTTCCTTGCCGGTGCCGTCATTGCCATAGATGAGCGCCGGTGCATCGTTACCCGCGCAAGCCTTGATCTGCTTGTACACCGCGCGCATTTCACCGCTGTTGCCGACCATCTTTCCCGGCTTCTCGTCGATGATGTTGCGCAATTCGCGGATCTCCGCTTTCAGTCTCTCTATTTCTTCTGTTTCGTTCAATTTGTCATCCTGAGCGTAGAGTCGTAGCCTCGGAGTCGAAGGATCTCCCTATGCTCATACAACGCCTTATGAGTTTTACAATAATGTAATAATATACCTTAATTTTACAATATTGTAAAACATTTTGTTTCAAAACCTGTAAAATTCGGGTGCCAGACCCCATTTTTATTCCTAATTTCCTTTCATAAATTGAAAAACAGCCATAATATGGCAAAAATGAGGTTCAAAATGAGCGTAAGCTACCGCAAAAAGACCATCAACGAAATCGCGAAGGAACCGACCGCGCCTGTCAAGCCGGCCGCTCCGGTAAATGTGGATTTCTACGGCGAAGATGTGTTCAACGCCGACGCCATGCGCGAATACCTGCCCAAGGATGTCTGCGAGAAACTGCTTGCGACAATCGACGAAGGCGCTGCCCTTGACCCGAGCATTGCTGGCGATGTCGCCCATGCCATGAAAAAGTGGGCTATGGACCGCGGTGCAACTCACTTTACTCACTGGTTCCAGCCGCTCACCGGTTCTACTGCCGAAAAGCATGACTCCTTCCTTGAACCCGAAGGCTGCCGCGCCATCATGGCCTTCAGCGGCAAGAACTTGATCGTCGGCGAACCGGACGCATCGTCCTTCCCGAGCGGCGGTTTGCGATCCACCTTCGAAGCCCGCGGCTATACCGCCTGGGATCCGACTTCTCCGGCGTTCCTCAAGCGCCACGGCAACGGTGCCACGCTTTGCATCCCGACGGCATTCTGCAGCTACACCGGCGAAGCTCTCGACAAGAAGACTCCGCTTTTGCGCAGTTTGCAAGCTCTTTCTAAATCTACTCGCCGCCTTATGACCTGCTTCAAGGCTGGCCCCAAGAAGACGACGGTCACGCTCGGTGCCGAACAGGAATACTTCCTGATCGACAAGCGTTTCTACCTGCAACGCCCGGACCTGTACCAGGCCGGCCGCACGCTGTTCGGTGCCGCTCCCGCCAAGCACCAACAGATGGATGACCACTACTTCGGTAGCATTCCGGCCCGCATCCTGAACTTCATGAACGAAGTCGAAGTTGAACTTTGGAAGCTCGGCATTCCGGCCAAGACTCGCCACAACGAAGTCGCTCCCGCTCAGTTCGAACTCGCTCCGATGTTCGAAGAAGTGAACCTCGCTTGCGACCACAACATGCAAATTATGGAAGTGCTCCGCAACGTGGCCGATAAGAATGGCCTCGTCTGCCTGCTGCACGAAAAACCTTTCGCTGGCGTGAACGGTTCCGGCAAACACAACAACTGGTCTGTGTCTTACGGCAAGGGCAACCTCCTGAATCCGGGTAAGGACCCGCACCAGAACGCCGTGTTCCTCACCACGCTCTGCGCTATCATTTACGCTGTCGACACCCATGCTGATTTGCTCCGCATGACGACTGCTGGCGCCGGCAACGATCACCGCCTCGGTGCAAACGAAGCTCCTCCGGCAATCGTTTCTATGTTCCTCGGCGACCAACTCATGGATGTCATCGAACAGATTGAACAAGGCGTGCCCAAGTCCAGTAAGCAAGCTGGTGCACTCCGCATTGGTGCTGACATGCTTCCGCCGCTCCCGCGCGACGCCACCGACCGCAACAGAACTTCTCCGTTCGCCTTCACCGGCAACAAGTTCGAATTCCGCGCACCGGGTTCTAGCCAGAGCTGCTCCGAACCGAACGTGGTGCTGAACACCATCGTCGCCGAAGCATTCGACATGATTTCTGAACAGCTCGAAAAACTCGACGAAAAGAACTTCCACACGGGCCTGCAAAAGATTCTGCAGAAGATCGTGAAGGAACACAAGCGCGTCATCTTCAACGGTAACGGCTACACCGATGAATGGGTCGCCGAAGCCGAACGTCGCGGACTTCCGAATATCCGCACCTCCGTGGAAGCCCTCAAGGCTCTCACCAAGGAAGAAAACATTCAGTTGTTCGAAAAGTATGGCGTCATGAACCGCCGCGAAATGGAATCCCGCTACGAAATCAATGTCGAAGATTTCCACAAGCGCATCCACATCGAAGGCGAAGTCTGCCGCGACATGGCCAAGAACATTATCTTGCCGAAGGTCGTCGAAGCTTACTCTAGCGCCCTCAAGACCAACGAAATGGCTCTCAACCAGGGATTCCCTGGCGTCGATGCCTACGTGAAGTCTCTCGGCGAAGGCGTCAAGAACTTGAGTGCCGCCATCGCTACGATGGAAGAAAGCCTGAACGGCCTGCACGAAGGCATTCTCGATGCAATGGCTGCGCTCCGCAAGGTTGTCGATGGCCTCGAAAAGGTCGTCCCCGACGAAATGTGGCCTTTGCCGAAGTACAGAGAAATGCTGTTTATTTACTAAGTCTCGCCAATTGTGCGTTGAAAATGTGAAAAAAGGTAGTCCTTGGACTACCTTTTTTGCATAATTTTGACGATGTGTCGGCTAATGTTCGAGGCTTGCCTTGATTGCAAGAACATCGGCTTCTGTCAGCTTAGAAATGCGCACGACCTTCTCAACAGAATCACCTTCTGCGAGCATTTTGGCTGCCATCTCACGAGCCTTATTGTCGGCACCTTCCGTACGTCCTTCTTCAAGGCCCTCGGCACGGGCGTGCTTTTTTTCTACGTAGAGTTCATATTCACGGTCGCTCATCTTCATAGCCTCGCTAATAAGAAATTCTTCCGTAAATTTACTCAATTCGGCCTTTTTCTGCAAGAGGGAGAACGGCGACCCTTCAGGAACGGGTACGGAAGATTCGTTGTTCAGCCCGTCAAATATACGCAGCCACTGGGCAAAACGGCTGTTGTCGGCCTCGAACCCACCCTTAAGAAACTTGGGTATTTCCACCAGGGTGATGGTCTGCTTTTTGTAGAATTCCTCGTTATCCTGATTCTTGAGGCGGATCGTGTGCACGTAGTTCTTCCATTCCGGGAACCCCACGAACATCTGGAGGCTAATTAGATTCAAGCTCTTCAGATTGTACGGGTGCCCCTTGGCAAGGCTTGCGACCGTGTGCTTCGAAGCGTAGTACACCAAGCGACTGTTGAAGCTTTCGTCCTCAATGTGCTGGACCTCCAGCACAATGCGGTCCGTGCGCTGGTCCTCGGCCACGATGTCCGAAAAAGAACTCTTGGTGATTGTCCCGGGGAGTTCCTTGTTCACGAAGGTGAGGTGTTCGATGCAGTCGCTTCCGTAAAGATGAAGTGCCGCGTTGAAGAAATCCACCGCAATCGACTCATTCTCGGGAACCCCGAGAAGCAACTTGATGACGGCGTCGTTGTAGATATAGACGTACTTGTAGCGTTCCTTGTATTTTGCAATGCATGCGGAAACATCGCCTCCCTGCTTGTGGGTGTCGCTGATTTCCTTGAGCATGCCTGCGTACTGTTCCTTATTCATAAAGAACCTTTGCTTTATAGCGGTTTGCTCGCGTACGAAAAAACGTACACGAATGGTGTATAACTGATTGTTGGTTTGTTATGGAAGCCGACCGCTAGGCAAGTCGGTATATGTATCGCAGCGTATTCCGCATGGGTTTTCCAAGGCCAGGGCTTTCGCCTCCGTCAGAACCGGACCTACGACTGCGAGTAGGAATGTACCCGCCCGTGGATGCGTACGCCTCGGTCAGCGGGATTAGCTCACATCGGCAAGAATATACAAAATTTTAGTAGGGCGTGCAATAGGGCGAACTGCGACGTCTATTGTCGCATGCTCAATCTATATTCGTGATGTTCCCCTAAAAGGAGTGCGTCATGAACAGAATGGAAAAACTTGAAATATCGAATGTCATCGGTGATTTTCGTGCGGCCCTTGAAACCTTGGATCGTTACGACCACCAGCAGCTGGAATTGCCGAAATCCGGTGTAGACTACAGCGAAACGAACGGCCCCATCACCTACGAGCAGGCGATGGAAGCGATTGGTGTACTCAAGGAAAAATTTCGTGACAGCGGAATCTTCGGTGTCGAAAAGGATGCTTCTTTCAAGAGTTCACTCGGACAAATTTACCAGACCTTCGACGGCAAGGAACTTTATCCGACCGTGCAGATGAAGGCGGCAACACTCCTGTATCTGCTTGTCAAGAACCACTCCTTTGTCGATGGCAATAAGCGCATTGCCGCATTCATTTTCTTGTGGTACATGTCGCGCAACGATATCCTTTATCGTGTGGATGGTTCCAAAATCGTAAGCGATGGTGCCCTAGTCGCACTCACGCTGCTCATCGCTGAAAGTAAACCCGAAAAATGTGAAACCATGACCAAGCTCGTGGTGAACTTGATTATGTAGGAGGTTTTTATGAATGACTCATATTTTACAGACTCGCGAGACGGAGAAACCTACCGCACCGTGAAAATCGGAAATCGGATTTGGTTCGCCGAAAACTTGCGGCATAAATGCGAAGGTGCGCAGGCGTATGCCGGCGGCATGGGGTATTTGTGCTTGAATGGTGAAACCCCGCCCTACGATTGGAGCTGCGATCCGGATGTGAAAAAGTATGGCTTGTGCTACTACTGGAAATTTGCGGAAGCCGCTGTCCCCGAAGGTTGGCGTTTGCCGAACAATGACGATTGGCGAGACCTGTTTAATGCCGTCGGTGCAAAATGCGAAATGGGCGAGCATGGTGCCGAAACTTACCTTGGGGCGGCTCTTGCGTTAAAGTCCAAAGACGGCTGGGAAGAAGACGAACTTTTCCCTGTCGGCAAAAGCACCGATGCTTTCGGCTTTACTGCGTACCCAGCGGGTTGCATGGAAGAATTCGGTTTTTGTGGAGCGCGTGGCCGACACACGCGTTTTTGGAGTTCTGTTGGGCAAAATAAGTGGGCGTGCCGCGTTTGCCTGGACAACTTCTACGACGATGCCGTTCTCGACCGTTTTTGGAACGACTTTTCTTGCGCAAATTCAATCCGCTGCGTGAAGGACTGTTGATGACAACATTTTCTTAAAACAAAAAAGAGGCTTTTATGAATGACTCATACTTTACGGACCCGCGAGATGGAGAAACCTATCGAACTGTGAAAATCGGTAATCAAATTTGGTTTGCCGAAAACTTGCGTTACAAATGCGAAAGTGAAATTCAGCTCTATTGCAGGGAGCGATTGTCGGATGCAATACCTGACGGGTGGCATTTGCCGACAGTAGATGAATGGCGAATTCTTTTCCATAATGTTGGTGGAAAATTTGCGGGAATCGTGGATAACGAAGAAGTCTATTCCAGTGTGGCGAAGGTTTTAAAGTTGGCTGGCGAGTGGATGGTTGACAAAGACTTTCCGCGAGGCGTATCTCCCGGAGAACAAATAGATCTGTTTGGCTTTAGCATATTTCCCTCGGACTGCATCTCGCATGGCAAAAATGCCAAAATTGGTAGTACCGCCACATTTTGGAGTCGCGACGAAATGGACAATAGGTTCCGTCGCGTTCAGTTCTATAACTTCTCAGATGACGCCTACATTGGCAATTTCTTGTACGACATTTCCTGCGCCTGTGCAGCCCGCTGTGTGAAAGACTACTAAGCCCTATTTATTCCAAATTGGAACATCAAAAACAACGTTTTTTGAGGGGAAACTATAGTTTTTGTGGGGAATTGCACTCTTTTGTAGAAAATAGGATATATTTCTTTTCAAGAAGGAAAAAATATGGATAAAGAACCCGAAGTTTTCGATGTGAAGGATATGAACGGTGCGTCGCCCGTGCAGAAAGGGCTTGCCGTTTTTTTGATGATCATGTCGCTTTTGTACACTGCGTCGCCCATCGACTTGGCTCCCGATGCCATCCCCGTAGTGGGCTGGCTCGATGATATCGGATTCCTTGTGACTGCTACCATGAATGTGGTTCAGCAGTTTTCAAAGGACCAGAATTCTGCCTTGGTGAAAATCCTGAAATACGCCAAATGGTTTATGGTCATCGCCGTCGTAATTGCCGCTCTGTTGCTCGGCGGTTTGATCGTTGCGATTGTAGCGTTGATTGTGAAGTAAAAAAGGAGGGAAAATGAACTTTTATTGCAAAAAATGCGGACAGTCTTATGACGCCTGGACTATTGCAAACGGTGGCTGTAGCAAGGGTGGCAAGCATGACCCTTATCGCGGAATGCAACAAGGTCCGAAATATGTGTGCGCCAAATGCGGATTTGAATATGATTTTTGGACAATCGCTAACGGCAACTGCAGTCGTGGCGGGAAACATGAAGTGATGTAAAAATTGGAGTAAGTTGGAATTTTTCATTGCTTGCGGATGTCATAGAAAACGGAGCTTTATATGGTAAAGTTAAATCTAGATGTAATCAAACAGAATGCTCAAAAAATTGCTGAAAGTACGAAAATCATTAGCGATGGCTTGGAACGTGTGACTTCTGTTTTTAAAAAAGACGAAAAATCTATTAAAGATGTTGCGGATCAAGATGTTCAGGCTAATGAGCAAGTGTCGGGAGAGCTTGATCCTCAAAAAGAAATCAAAAATGAGAACTCTGCTGATAATCAAAGTAATGTTGTAGTAAAGGCTATTGATAAAATATATGGCGTTGTGGTGGATGGATCAATTCCTGGTGTTGATTCCGCGTCAGATTTGGCTAAAACTTATCTAGCTAAGTATAAAACTCCAATAAAAGCTGCAAATGCGCTTGTTCGGTGGCAGAATACAAAGGCCGCTGTAGATGGAGCTATTACTGGATTTGGAGGTTTCGCTACAATGATAGCGACGCTTCCGATTAATGTTTCGAGTATTTTGTTTATTCAAATAAGAATGATAGCTGCGATTGCTTATATTGGTGGAATTCGTGATTTAAGAAATGACCAATTGCAGACTGCTGTCAAATGTTGCTTATTAGGAGAGAGCGTACAATCATTCTTAAAAAAGGCGGGAATAAAAACGACGGAAAAAGTTTTTGTAAAAAAGATAATGCCTAAAATTACAGGAAAAATGATTACAAAAATCAATAGGGCAATTGGATTCAGATTCCTTACAAAAGGTGGATCAACTGGGATTGTTAACATAGGAAAAATGGTTCCAGTTTTGGGATGCGTTGTTGGTTCAATTTTTGATGGGGTGTCAACAAATATTGTTGGAAATGCCGCTATTAAAACATTTATTGAAAGAGATTGTGTAAAAGAAGACCTTATAGAAAATGGAAATGTTGATATAAATGAATGAAGATACTTATAATCGACTGTGGTTGGAATGTCGTAAGCCTTTTGAGAATACTTGCGTCAATTTTATACCATTTATTGGAAAGGATTATTGGGATTCTAATCCTCGGATTCTTGTTTTAGGAGAATCTCATTATTCGGAGAAAGAAAGAAGAAGAGAAAAGGATTGTTTGCTTTGCTATACATTTGAAGTTATTGTTGGTGAATATTTAAATCAAAATTGGAAATATAATTTTTCTTCTTTTAAGGAGTTCCCCAAAGGACAGGCTAAAGGTATAAGAAAAAATTTTAGACGCATGGCGAATCTGTTGAAGACCGCTTCTGAAAAAGATCGTAATTGTGATAGTGTGTGGGACTCGTTGGCTTTTTACAATTATTTTCAAAGATGCGTAGGTACTCCTAAATTTCATGATCATAGCTGGCTAGAAGAAAATAAACAAGTTTTTCAGCAAGAGGCTGAAGAATTATTCTTTGGTACGAAAAATAAAGAAAAATGCGTCTTAAACATTTTGAAGCCTAAACTAGTTTTTGTTTGGGGCGAATATCTGAAGAAAATGATGCCAAAACCTGACGGAAATGTGGACGGTTGGATGAAAGACATTGGGTGCTTTGCCTATTCAACATATCCTTCAGTATTATTTTATCCCATACATCATCCTTCAAATGAAAAATCATGGAATCATTCTGAGGAAATAAGAAAGTTTAAAATATTAAATGAAAAATACCTCAATTTTCCCATGGCTTCTATTGATATCTTGATAAAGAATAAAATTGAGGAAATGTATCATCGAATTCATAGAGTATATAAGGGAAAATTTGAATACAAGGTTAGTGAAATCGCTCTGACGTGTATTTTGTATGCGTATGAAGGTGGAACGATAAGGTTTGATTCAAAACAAACGATGCAATTGGAAGTGAAATTTGATTCTAACAATATAGGTGTACGTTTTTATACACATGATTTTTCTTGTTGTACAGCAGGAAACATATTAATGTCGTCTCCTTTTAATTTATCAACGAAAGAGATTCCTGTATGTGAAGGGAAGTATATTTTGTTGGAATCTACTCCAATGTCATTGGATGATTTATTTAGTGTTTTGTGCGAATTCATGGATAAAATGTTAAAATGGCGAGATAATCAAATTGCAAGGAGTGCTATTCATGTCTAACGAAAATAATTCAATTGACAAGTCTTTCGAAATAGCTTGCAAAAGCATAGAAGTGCTTGGTGATGCAGGTGTCGCTAATGCCGTGAGTGGCGCTGTTGGGGCTGTAGGGGGAATGGCGTCTTCTGTTGTGGATAGTGCAGGCCGAACGGCATCCTCGGTTGTTGAAATGTTTGATCACGCTTTGCAAAGTCATCAGACTATAAAGTTGCAGAAACTTCAAAATAAAATGCAACAAATGAATTTGGAAAGGGAGCTTGCTCATAAGGAAAAAATGCAAAAAATTCAAAATGAGCATGAAAAAGAGATTCTACAAGAACAGAATCGCCATGAAGAAGCTATGTACAAGCAGCAATGTGAAGCTTTCAGAATTGCGATTGAGGCCGCATCTGCGGCCTATGAAAAGAAAATTGATTTTTACACGGCTCAATTAAATTGCTTGGAAAATATGTATTCGAAGGAACGAGACTTGTTGAGCGAACATATCAAATTCCTAGAGGATGAACGCCGCCAATATATAAGCGATGCAAACAAATACGCGCTCATATCATCAGATATAAGCAAGCTTGAAGACCAAAAATCTGAACTTTATACAACTTATCTTAAATCCCAAGGTAATCTTGAAGATGCAATAAAGTATTTAGAGATTGACAAATCGTTCAATAGCAGCCTTAATGATATGAAAAATGGCTTGATTGGGAAGGGGTGAATATGGAAACGACTGCCTCCATTATCGTTATTGCATCAGCAATTTTATTAGCAATTTTAGTACTGGTGGTAATCAGAGTTGTATTCTGTAAGAGAGTGAACAGAATTGCTCAATATATCTTCAAAGAATTGGGAAATATGGAAAAGGTTGATGATGCGATATTCTTTGTATCAGAATATGAAAGGGCTGTGAAGTATTTCGAAAATGAAATTAGTTCTGAACAAGAGAAGCATACTGAAGAATTGAAGAAGAATTGGTTTTTCCGTAGAAAAAAGAAATTGGATGAATATTCCAAGAAAATAGAAGAACGTCGGACGAGTATGGATAAGTATGAAATTGAAAATAAAAATACTTATCAGAATTGTATGAAAATATTGGACTATGTTGGAAGGACGTTTTATGTGGAAAATAAGGCTGAAATAGCAATGAAAGTAAAACGGCTGATTCAGGATGCTTCAGAAAAAGAACGTCTTGAAAATCAAAGACTCCAGGAGGAACAAAAACGTATTAGACACGAAATGGAAGATAGAATTCGAAAAGAACGAGATGAAAAAAATAGACTGCTTGAAGAACGAACAAGAAAGGATAAGGTTTCTAAAGCTATTAGAGAGCTTGATGATTATTTGCCGATATTGCAGGAGCATGTTCGAAAAAAACAAGTTCTTGATTTTCAAATGTTAAAATTTGTTGAAGATAAATTAGATGCAATTGAGGATGATAAGGCTTTTATAAATTCAAACGACATTAACAATATTGAAAGAATACAGAAAAAGTTGACTAGTGTTTTCGATAAATTTAAAAATGATGAATCTGTTCAAACAGATATAGGCTTAATTGTGGATAGTTTTAGTAAAATTTTGAAGTAAGTGGATTATCTTTATGACCCCACAAGTTAAACAACTTTACAAAGTTCTTTACGACAAGGTGAAATCTTTGCCCAATAGCGACGCTTTGGGTATTATGCCGACGCATTTCGTTGGTCCACGAAGCCGTTTTAAGAAAGGGATGCCGATGTTCGTCGGTCGAGATACTTATGGCCTTGGGCAAGACAAGGTTCCGTTGGTGACCGATTACGAATACGATGAACTGGCTTGGCTCAAATCCAGGGATGGTTATTACTTTGACGATTCCTCCTTTTGGCGGGTGGTCGGTCATGTTCTTGAACGTGTTCGTGGTGAATCGTATGGCCCAGATGTCTTCCATGATTTCTATTGGAGCGATTTGTATAAGATCAATTTCCGTGCGAAACAGGGAACTACGCAAGGCTTAAGAAGCGAACAGATTAATGAATGTGCCCAGTTGTTGCTTGCTGAAATGGATGACCTGGAACCCTGTGTTTCTGTTTTTTTGACAGGTGTAAATGAAGACAGCAGTAGTAGAAAAGGAGTCGGTCGGTTCTTTGAACGCTGGGAGCCTCGCGGGCAACTTAAATCTAAAAATGAGTCTACGGGCGAATTTATCCTGGTTGGCGAATCTGGAAAAACGCATCGTTGCATTGTCGTGCCGCATCCGCAAGGAAAGGCTCAGGAAGAAATCATCCAAAAGATTTGCTCCTTGTGGAAATAACCATTAAAAAAGGTTGTCTTCCGACTATCTCTTTGCATATTTTTTACCATAGAATCAAACGACGCTTATTGTCATGACCATAATCTATCTTCAAGAAAAAAGGAGATGATTATGAAAACAAGTAACTCTGAAAATCGGGTATTGAGAATCAAAAGAGATCCCTTGGGGTTTCTTTTGGAGCTAGTATTGCCATTAGATTTATTGATAGGAACTGTTTGTATTCCTATTTATTGGGGTAATTTAGATGCTTGGGATAAGATTCTTTCATTTTTTGCCATATTAGGCATTTTCGTAGTCTGTTTGTACGAAAAAATCATTCAGATGGTAATCACGGATTTGGTAGCTTTATTAAAAATAGTTAAAAGGTAGTCTTTCGACTACCTTTTTGCATATTTTTTGCCGTAGAACCAAACGACGCTAATTGTCGTGGACACAATCTATCTTCATGAAAAAGGAGACGGTTATGAACACGATAAACAATAACGATACAAAACAGATGGAATTGTATCCCGATGTGCGGGATGGCTTGACTTCTGTGCAGAGAAAAATCTTTTGGGCTTTATCGGATGCTTCGAAGCCTACATGGAATAGGTTTGTAAGGTCTACGACGGTAGCTTTCTTTGCTCTGATACGCTATATTCCTTGTGAAGATGATGATGTTAATAAGGCGCTTGCCGACATGGCTCTATTTGCAAAATTTGACGCCGAGTGGCCGTTAATTCGAGAACGTGAAGATTATGAACCTTTGAGAAACAGTGCAGCGCGGTATACTGAAGTGAAAATTTCACGTATTGGAAAGGCTATGTTGGATGGGGTTGAGAAAAATGCAGTACCATTGTATGACAATTACAATGGCATGTTCAAAGAACCGCTTTATTTGCCGTCAATGTTCCCTAATCTGCTTGTGAACGGATTTGAAGGTGCGTGCGCTAGTGTTCCCCCGCATGATTTTTTAGATGTTATTACTTGTGTGCGTGATTGTTGTAACGGTGCTTCGCAATCGCATCATCCATTGTTGGACGATTCTAGGACGTTTTCTATTTGGACCGGTGAAAAAGTTGAGAAACTTTCGTTTGCGCAGATGCTAAAATTATGGATTGATCATCGCATTGAATGTTTGCAGCGGACTCTCAGCTGGGATGTTAAAAATGCGAAGAAACGGTTGCATTGCCTTGAAGGACAAAAGGTCTTATTGCAAGATTTTTCTGGAAATTTTGATCGATTGAGGAAATATAAGGATTTTTTGAAATTCTGCACTAGTATGGGTTTTGATGAAGAACAAAATAAGTATCTTGAAAAGTTGTCGTTCGTTGATATTGCAACAAGTGATGTTGAGTCTGAAATCAGCCTTGTAAAAAGCGAACTCGCTGGATTGCGAAAGACGCTTAATAGTAAAGAAGCGTTGCTGCGCATAATCCTTGAACAGTTGGAAACATTGGCGAATTCATCAAGAACAAAACGAAAAAAGGCTTGAATATTGGCTAAAACGGTGTTCCTTGGACGGCCTTTTTCAATAAATATACAAACATATTGTTTTTGTAATGTGTTTATACTATATTTAGTAGTTGTATATCGTTTGAGGTCTGTATGGCGACATCAATATTACAAATACGCGTTGATGACAAGTTGAAAGACGAGGTCTCCGACTTGTTTGAAAGTCTGGGAATGGACATTCCTACGGCCGTTCGCATTTTTTTCAAGCGTGCGGTAATTGAAAGAGGGTTGCCGTTTAAGGTGTCTGAACGTCCGACGGTGAATGAATCTTCTGAACTTATGTCGGCATTACGTGCGCTCAATGATGATGCATTGAAAAACGGCTCTGCAGGCATGAGCGAAGAAGAAATTGTCACCGAAATCAAAGCTGCAAGAGCGGAGAGAAAATAGGAAGTCCAACAAAACGATATTTCCCACCATGTCCATTTTCACTAAATACATCCAGAACGAAGAACATTACTCCGAAGTGATTTCTCGAATCATGTCGGTTCGCAATAATTTGTGGATTGGTACTGCCGACATTAAGGATGTGTATGTAAAACAGGATGGCGATGCGATTCCATTGCTGGGACAGTTGGCCGCACTTTTGAAGCGAGGGGTGGGTGTGCGCTTGATTCATGCAAAGGAACCTGGTCCGAATTTTCGCGAGGATTTTGACCGGTTCCCGATTCTGGTGACGGATTTGGAACGCGTGATGTGCCCGCGGGTGCATTTTAAGATGATGATTTTTGATCTCGAAACGGCTTACATCGGCTCTGCGAATTTGACGGGGGCCGGAATCGGTATGAAAAGTTCTCTGCGTCGCAACTTTGAAGCGGGTATCCTCACGAACGACCCTGCGCTTGTCGAACCTGCTATAGAACAGTTCGATACGCTATGGATGGGTTCGCACTGCAAAAAATGCGGTCGCCAGGAATTCTGCGGGGATAGGATTAAATAAACCCTGAATTTGCCGTTTTTGAACGAGAATAATGCGTAAAAGGTGGTATAATACCACCTTTTTAAGCGAAAAACGCCAATTTACCTGTATTTCATCCTTCTGTAGTGAAAACTTTTGCTAAAAATTGAAAAAGTTTTCACTATACTGAAAACTTTTGTTATATTTATAAAAAAGAGTTCAGTAGAAGGGAAGCTATGATTCAACGCGAAAAATACATCGCCCCAATTCGAGACTTTTATGACAGCGATCTCATCAAGATTATTACTGGCATTCGCCGATGTGGCAAGTCGGTTGTGCTTTCGCAGATTTCCGAAGAAATCCGCAAAAAAACGGACAATGTTATCTTCCTGAATTTTGAAGATCGTGGCACATTGTCTAAAATATCCAATTGCGATGAACTTCTTGCTTATGTGGAAAAGACTCGCCATAAGAGCAAATGTTTCCTTTTCCTTGACGAAATTCAGAATGTAAAAGACTGGCCTGATGCTTGCAAGACATTGCGCTTGCATGATTGCTCCGTATTCATCACTGGTTCCAATTCAAAACTATTATCCAAGGAATTTACCAAGGAACTGAGTGGCCGTTATGTGGCGTTCAGGATAAGGCCATTTGTCTTTAAAGAAATTCAGGAATGTTTGACGCAACAGGGTAGATCCGCAACCATTACTGATTACCTAGTCTATGGCGGATTCCCGATGCGGTTTGAATTCAACACTGAAAGTGCTACACGGAACTACCTGAACGATCTTGACCAAACGATTGTAATCAATGATATTGTTAACCGTTACAAAATACGCAAGCCGGAGCTTTTTTCCAAACTTGCCAATTACGTTCTTATTTCCAATTCAAGAATTCTGTCTGCAAAATCCATCTACAACTATATCAAAGGGCAATTTAGCGAATGTTCCGTCAATACGATAACTAAATATTTGGGCTATCTGAAAGAGGCGTATGTCATCAGCTCCATCAAGCAGTATTCAACAAAGGCTAAGCGGGAACTAAACTTCTTCGAAAAAATATATGACGAAGATGTGGCTTTTAATTCAATTCGCGTTGCAGATGGCATTTTCGATTTGACTCACAACTTAGAGAATGTTGTCTATAACGAACTTCTGTATAGGGGGTATTCACTGAGCGTTTATTCCGGAAAACAGGAAATAGACTTTTGTGCCCAAAAGGAAAACAAAAAATACTTCATTCAGGTTGCCTATTCCGTGGCAGAGCGTTCAACTTACGACCGAGAAATGGGGGCGTTTGCAGATATTGACAATACTCATGCAAAGATCCTCATTTCCAATGACGATATTGATTATTCCACTAGTACCGTCAGGCACATCAAGCTAAAAGATTTTCTAGAAATGGAAGATTTTACTTGAGATGGATTTCATCTCTCGTACAGTTTCACCAAATCTTTGGCACTTTCAAGTACCATTTTTCGGAGCTTGGCGGGCTTTAGCACCTCTGCGATGGAACCATAGTACATGACCCATTGCTTGAGCAGGCCGTTCACGGCGACTTTCATGGTGACGTGAATGTCTCCGCATTCCAATTCCTTGATTTTCATGCTGGGGTGATAGGGGCGTTCCTGCAGAAAGTTTTTGGCGTAGCCCGGGAAATAGATGACGACTTTTTCTTCTTGTTGGTCTTGGTCGCCTGAAAGTAGCGTGCCTGTGCGGATTCGCTTGCGGAGTGTCTCAACGACTTTCGGATCTTCGACGAATTGTTCGCGTAAAAGCTTTACGGATTGGATGCGGCGGAGCTTGAGGGCGTATGTTTTGTCGGGGAGGTGTTGCGATACGCAGCCGATGTAGATTTCGCCCTGATTGATGGCGACCATCAGCGGAATGCGAGGCTTGTTGGTTGTATTGCCCCAGTTGTCGGTGTAGGTGATTTGTACTTTCTGCTTTTTGCGAATGGCGTCGAGAATGACTGGCAGATTCTTGCCTACGTTATCGTCAACGCTCGGAGGCGTTCCCATAAACAGAATGCGTCCGTTCAGTTCCTTCGCGTAATGCGCTAAAGTCGATTGTTCCTTAGCGGGCAAGTCCTGCGTGATTCTCTTGGTCAGGTCTTCGATGAGATTTGATGTCGCGGGGTAGATGTTTGCGATGCGCTGCAGGAACATGAAATGCAGTAGCGTGTCGCCAAATTCGGGGAAAACGAGCTTGTTTGCGCGTTCGAGTGCCACTTGGTAATAGATCTTGCCGCTTTCAACAGAGCGCTTGATGTAGCCGCCTCCAATATTGGAGAGTGCTTGCATGTCTCGCTGAACGCTCCGTAAGTCCTCTTCACGGAAGTCTAAGTGTCGCATGATGTCTGTTACGCTATAACGGTTGTTGTAGTGCGCCATCATGTAGACGAATATCTGTATCATTCGTTCGCCGCGAGCCTGATCTGCCATAAAGCCTCCTGCACAATGCAATCCCCGCGAGGCGGGGAGTATTTTATAATATATAAAAAGCGGACGACATTAATTGTCGCCTATTGGGGCGGAGGAACTATTGTGTCGGCAGTATTATCGCTGTCAGGCTTGTGCCAAAGAATCCGAAAAATTCTAAATTTGGCCCTGTCATGTTTTTTAGGAAACATTTGGGGCTTATTTTCGGATTTGGAGTGGCGGTTGTTGCGCTTGCCATGGTCTACCTATCTACTCGTCCGCTTATCCCGTTGGTCGTTCAGGAACAGATCGAAGCCGATATTGAAAAATGTGGCGGGCAGCTGAAAGAGACTCGTTGCGCGGTAAGCGGTGTAGATGACTGGATTTTCTTGCAGGAAAGTCTTGTCAACCTGGTGGTGGACTGGAAAGAAAACTTGAATTCATTTGTCGCTTTCAACGATTCGCTGGAAGCGCGCGGTATCAAGTTGGTGGTCGTGCCTGTTCCAGACAAATTGCAAATCGAGGCGGAACATTATTCGGAAGAAATGTCGGGTGGTATCGTTGCCCCGCAATATGAAGAATGGGTAGATGCATTGCAAGACGAAGGCGTTGTCGTTGTCGATGCGGTAGAGGAGTTTCTCGAAAAGAACGAAGAAACGCCCATGTTCGAGGCGTACGAAAGCCATTATACAAGTGCCGGCCGGCAGTTGCTTGCCCAGATGATTGCCGATTCTATCAACGAGATGGACTTGGATGTTCCGAGGGAAGAATGGTTCCTGCGCGATACGGTTGTTCCCGGTACCGGGAATCTTTATCACTTGAAGTACAATTCTTACCCGGATTACGATGTGCGCGTGTTAAAGACCGTGGATGCAGAAGGTAAACGCTACCGCGGATCCAAAGATGCTCCCATTGTGGTAATTGGCGATAGCAATGCCGATTTTGGCTGGAATAGTTCTTCCAATATTGGCGCCTACATTGCGCAGGCGACAGGGATAGAGACGTTTACGCGTAGCCGTATCGGCGGGGGAAACTTGGGCCCGACCTTGTTCAAGGACCGTTCGGAATTCTTGGATGGCAAAAAGATGGTGGTCTGGGTGTTTGACGGCCGTGAACTTTACGGCGATTTTAGCATGCCGGAATTCTAGCTTTTTACTCGGCGCTTGCTAAGGCTTTCTGATAAATATCCTGCATCACGAGGCCCGCAATCGTGAAACCGAAAATAGCGGTGGCGTGGGCCATGGTGCCGTTGATTTGCGCCTTGCTGCTGCACCATTCGTGGCCGACGAGTTCGGCGTTCTTAAGTTCAGCTTCGCTGTGTTCGCTGCGGACCTTGGGGCACATGCAGGCGGCGGTTCCGCAAGAGGAGTTCTTGCCGCGATTTTTCAGGATTTCGTCGCTGTAGACGCACAGGACTTTTTTCTTGAGGTTCTTTTTCTTGCGCTTGAATTTGTCGCGGAGGGCGCGGGCGAGGGGGCAGCCGGCCACTTTCCAGAATTCGGCGACCTTGATGCGCGTAGGGTCCATCTTGAGGGCCGCTCCCATTGAAGAGAAAACGGTAGCCTTGGTGCGCGTGGCGTGCCAGAGCAACTGCATCTTGTTTTCAAGGCTGTCGATAGCGTCGATGATGTAGTCGAAGGTGTCGAGTTGGAACTTCTCGGTATTCGCTTCTTCGTAGATGTCCTGCAAAGCGACAATGTTGGCGTGCGGGTTGATTTCGAGGAGGCGGTTCTTGAGAACTTCGACTTTGACTTGCCCCACAGTCTTGGTGGTGGCCATCAGTTGCCTGTTCACGTTGGTAACGCAAACGCGGTCGGAATCAACGAGGACGAGTTCCTTGATGCCGGAGCGCACCAGACTCTCGGCGCACCAGCTGCCCACACCGCCGAGTCCAAAGATGATGACGCGCTTCTGGTAGATGCTTTCCATGACATCGTCTCCGAGAAGGAGCGATGTGCGGTTGAAAATGCCTTTTTCAATACCCATAATGAACTATGCGAAAAGTCGGACGACTCTCTGGAGGCCTGCAATCAGGCGGTCGATATCGCGCTTCAGGGTGTAGGCGCCGAAGCTCAAACGAAGCGTGGCGTCGACTCCGAAACGGTCCATTACGGGTTGGGCGCAGTGGTGTCCGCTGCGGACGGCGATGTTTTCTTCGTCGAGAATCATGGCGGCGTCGCTTACGGCGATGCCGTCCAGGGTGATGCTCACGAGGGCGCCGCGTTCCTTGGGGTTGCCCAGCACTTTTACCTGCGGAATCGTGGCGAGCTGTTCCAGTGCGTAGTTCGTGATTTCTTCTTCGTGCTTGCGGATGTTTTCGATACCCTTTTCGTTCAGCCATTCGATGGCCTTGCCGAGGCCGATGACTTCGGCGATGGCGGGCGTGCCGGCTTCAAAGCGGGCGGGAACATCTGCGTAAGTCGTCTTTTCGAAAGTCACATTCTTGATCATTTCGCCGCCGCCATGCCAGGGGGGCATGCTGTCTAAAACCTCGTACTTGCCGTAGAGTACGCCCACGCCGGTGGGGCCATACATCTTGTGTCCGCTGAAAACGAGAAAATCGCAGTCCAACTTTTGCACATCAATCTTGATGTGGCTGGAACTCTGGGCGCCGTCAATCAAAATCTTGGATTGCGGGGCTAGTTTGCGCACGGTGGCGATGATTTCGGCAATCGGGTTCACTGTGCCCACGGCGTTACTCACGTGGGTAACGGCCACCATCTTGGTGCGTGCCGTGAGGAGCCCGGGAAGTGCCGCTAAATCTAGATCGCCATCATCCTTGACGGGGATGACCTTGATTTTTGCACCCTTCATTTCGGCGACGAGCTGCCAGCTCACAATGTTGGCGTGGTGCTCGAGACCGCTAATCAAAATTTCGTCGCCGGCTTCGAAGAACTTGCGACCGTAACTCCATGCCACCAGATTGATGCTTTCGGTGGTGCCGCGGGTGAATACGATTTCGTCTTCGGTTTTGGCGTTAATAAATTTTGCCACGTTCTTGCGGGTGGCTTCGAATGCTTCGGTAGTGCGAGCGCTCAGGCGGTATACGCCGCGCTTTACTGAGCTGTAATGCTCGCGGTAAAAGTCGTCCATGGCGTCAATCACGCAGGCGGGTTTTTGCGTGGTGGCGGTGCTGTCCAAGAAGGCGAGGGGTTTTGCATCCTTGTCGCCAGCGACGAGCATCGGAAATTCGTTGCGGATTTTTTCTGCATCAATCATGGGCCCAAATATAGTAATTGACGCTATAGCCATAAATTATGAGTGGATAAAGGCACAAGTTATTATGGGTTGTTGTGTTCTGCTTATGGCCGTTTTTCTATATTTATCTCGGAATTTTTAGCGAGGGTTACAATGAAATTTCTTAGAGGTTTATTGACTGGAGTTCTTGCCTTGGGCGTGTCTTCTGTTTTTGCCCAGCCGGAGCTCCGCGATGCTATTGATAACGGCGATATTGCAACTGCCCAGAAGATTGTGAAGAAGGGCGCTGCCGAAGAAATCTATTGCGGAAAGTTGTCCCCTGAAGATGCCGTCAAGGTTTACGAAAAAATCTTCAAGGCCATGCCTTATGAATCCTTTTCCAATTGCCAATCTCAGTTTTCTTATGGCTATGGTGAAAAGGTATGCACCAACGCCAAGGCCATGGATGCCTGTACCGAGGTAATTTCTTACTTGTTGCTCGAAGGCGAAAACGGAAACGTCAAGGCGACCGAAACTCTTGAAAAGGTGGCCAAGGCTGCTTTGAAGACCAAGGCTTATGCAAAGCCGGTAAAGGTTGACTCTGATACGAGCCTCTGGGTGCCCTGTCCCAAGAGAAAAGGCGAAGCCCGCGATAAGTGCGTCGAAGAATGTTACGAAAAGGCCGGTAGCCTGCGCGATACCATTCGCGAAGCGGCCTGTGCAACAAAGCCGGAACATTTTGTAGATACTACGGTTAAGGTGACTAAGCCGTCTCCGCTTTACGAAAAGCTTCGTACCGGTCTTTTGGAAGGTTACTGGAAAACTCCCAAGTCCAATGCAGAACGCTATGCAAAGGTATTGCAGGCGAGTGCGAAAACCCTTTCGATTCCTGATACCTCGGTTATCAATATTGCTTACGTGAATCGCTGGGCCGACAAGCACAAGGCCGATTCTACGGCTCTCCCCGGTGGCGAACTCTTCCGTTTCTGCACCGCATGGCAACCGGCTGTGGACTCTATTTTGGGTGCCAAGGAATTTGAAACCCGCTGTCCGGTGTTCGAGTCCTTTGTGGATAATCGTGATGGTCAGACCTACAAGGTGAAAGAAATCAATGGTACTCGCTGGTTTGTAGAAAACCTGAACTTTGTCATTGAAGAAAATTCCATGTGCTATGACCGTGAAGATGACAACTGTAAATCCTATGGTCGCCTGTATACGCATGATGCCGCTTTGACGGCTTGCCCCGAAGGCACGCACCTTGCTACAGACGACGATTGGAAAATGCTTGAAATCTATGCGGGCGGTGCGAATGAAGCTGCCGTGCGTCTCCGCAGTAACGGTTCTGACGACTACGCCTTTACCGCTACCTTTGGCGGCTATGCTAACAAGAATGGCATCTCTGTGATCATGGGCGAGGGCGCCTACTTCTGGACCAGCAAGGATGTGGGTGACGGCCGCGGTGTCGCTCGTTCCATGTTCAGTACCGATAAAGAAGTTTCTGCCATTCCTGTGGATAAGAAATTCTGGCTGTCTGTCCGCTGCGTTGTAAACGCAGCTCCTGCAGAAGAACCTGCTGCTGAGTAAAAAATGTCTTTTAAACCGACTTGCGATCGCGAATCCTGGATAAAGCGCCAGGCCTTGATGAACAAGGTCCGTCGCTTCTTTGAAGGTCGTGGAGTTCTCGAAGTTGAAACGCCTGTGCTTTCGGCTGCGGGCGGCACCGATCCTCAGCTGGATTACTTCGAGGTTGAAGGCAAGCGTTTTATGATGACGAGTCCCGAATTCCACATGAAGCGTTTGCTGGCTGCGGGTTTCGGCGACATTTTCCAGATTACAAAGTCTTTCCGTAAAGATGAATTCGGTGCCCACCATAACAATGAATTCAGCATGGTGGAATGGTACCGCGTAGGCATGCCGCAAGAAAAGTTGATGGACGAAGTCGAGGCGCTCGTTTCTGAAATCATTGGCAAGCCCATTAACGCCCGTCGTACCCGCTGGATTGATGCGTTCAAGAATTATGCAGGCGTGAACCCGCTGACGGCATCGGGTGAAGAATTCGCCGCGGCCTGTACCGCCCGCGAAATTCCGCTCCCGGCTGATGGCACGGCCATGTCCCGCGAAGACTGGTGGGATTACCTGATGGTCTTTGCCGTAGAACCCGAGCTGGCCAAGAACGGCCCCGAGTTCATTTTAGATTACCCGCAGTCCCAGGCGGCCCTTGCGCAGACGTATGTGGGCGAGGATGGCTACACTTGGGCCCGTCGCTTCGAACTGTTTGTGGACCAGGTGGAACTTTGCAACGGTTACACCGAACTCACCGACGCCAAGGAACAGCGCCGTCGTTTTGACGCCGACCTTGAAATCCGTCGCGGTATGAATAAGCCCTTGCCGCCTGTGGATGAACATTTCTTGGCGGCACTAGAATCAGGAATGCCCGCCTGCTCCGGCGTGGCCCTTGGTCTTGATCGTCTCTTTATGTTGGCGATGAAAAAAGAGAATATCTCTGACGTTATTCTCTTCCCCAGCATTATCGCTTAATTGCGAATTAATTTTTCGATTAGCTTTCGCATCTCGTCTTCGTCGAACTCGCCGACGTTGATTTTGATGATACTGTCTTGTGCATTCACAAGGTACGTCACGGGAATGACTCCCGGATTCCCCAGGGCGTTCATCATGTCGTAATTCCAGTGGAAGGTCGTCCACGAAATTCCTGCGGCCTTGTTGTACTTTGCGCCGATTTTAGGGGAGTCGTCCTCGTTCACCATGAGGATCTTGAAGCCCTTGTCGGCGAATTCTTCATCGAGTCTTTTGAGGTGTGGCAGTTCTGCGCGGCAGCCGGGGCACCAGGATGCCGTAAGGGCAATCAAGGTGACGGTTCCTTTCTCATTTTGGTAATTGGATATATGGCCGTCTAGAAGCTTGCCCTTGAAATCCGAAATTTTTGTGGGGGCGGTTTGGAAGTGTTCCTGTCCGCATGCAGAAAACACGATTGCAAGAGCTAGAAGTCCCATGCAAATTACAGAAAAAACACCCCGTAAAGAGGTTATTTTACGCCCAAGTTCCATTCCGATATAATAAAATAGTGTTTTTTTTGAAAAAATGTGCAATTTTAATGAAAAAACGGCCCTATTTTAAGTTATATTCTTTGGTATGGCATATAATATTCAAGATCTTCTTTCTGAAATGGTCCAGCGTGGCGCTTCTGACTTGCACATTACCGCGGGTGCGCCCCCTCTTATTCGTCTTTCTGGTAAGCTTACTCCCATTGGCGAAGACAAGCTGAAACCGGACGAAACCATGCGCATGACCTATAGCTTGATGAACGAAGGCCAGAAAAAGACTTTCGAACAGCAGAAGGAATGCGACTTCTCTTTCGGTATTGCAAACCTCGCGCGTTTCCGTGCGAACGCTTATTTGCAGCGCGGATGCGTGGCTCTTGCCTTGCGTATTATTCCGCTCGAAATTAAGACCTTTAAAGATCTCGGCCTTCCGAAGATTATGGCCGAATTTACGACCCGTCCCTCTGGCCTTGTGCTGGTGACGGGTGCAACCGGTTCCGGTAAATCCACAACCTTGGCTGCCATGATCGACAAAATCAACAAGGAGCGTCACGACCACATCTTGACGGTGGAAGACCCGATCGAATTCTTGCATAAGCACCAGGGCTGTATGATCAACCAGCGCGAAGTGGGTAGCGATACCAACAGCTTTGCTCAGGCCTTGAAGATGGCTCTCCGTCAGGACCCCGACGTGGTGCTTATCGGCGAAATGCGTGACCTTGAAACGATCCGTGCTGCTTTGACCATTGCAGAAACGGGTCACTTGGCTTTTGCAACTTTGCATACCAACTCTTGCGTGCAGACCATCAACCGTGTGGTGGACGCATTCCCCAAGGGCGAACAGCAGACCGTGCGTACCCAGCTTTCGTTCGTGCTGCAGGGCGTGATATGCCAGACCCTTATGCCGCGTATTGGCGGTGGCCGCGTGATGGCTTACGAAGTCATGAACGTGACTCCTGGTATCCGTGCCTTGATTCGTGATGACAAGGTGCACCAGATTGAGTCCATGATTGAAATCGGTCAGAAGTTCGGCATGAACACCATGAATATGTGCTTGTGCGATCTGGTGAAGGCTCACAAGGTCGACCGCTTTGATGCTCTCGCTCGTTCTCCGAGCCCGGACCAGTTGGAACAGTTGTTCGTGAAAGAAGGGGTGTAATCTATGGCTGAATTCCTTTACAAGGCGACAAATAGCCAAGGCAACAACTTTGAAGGTTCAATTGAGGCGAAGGACAAGGCTGAAGCCGAATCCATGCTCATGCGTCGTCGCCTGATTATTGTAAGCCTAAAAAAGAAGCCTACTGAAATCAAGATTAAGATAGGTTCAGGTATCAAGCCTGCAGAAATCGCTCGCTTTACCCGTATGTTCTCTTCTATGAGCTCTGCCGGTTTGCCCATGTTGCAGTGCTTGAATATTCTTGAAAACCAGTGCGAAAACCCAGAACTCAAGAATGTGGTCCACAAGATTACGCAGTCCATTAACGGTGGTTCTTCTTTGGCAGACGCATTGTCCCAGCACCCCAAGGTGTTCAGTACTTTGTATACCAACATGGTGGCTGCTGGTGAAGCGGGCGGTATTTTGGATGGTATCTTGGCCCGTCTGGCAGAAACGCTTGAAAACAATGAACGCCTGAAACGTAAGGTGAAAAAGGCACTGACTTACCCGGTGATGCTTATTATCGTGGGTATCTTGGTGGTGATTGCCCTTATGACCTTCGTGGTGCCGGTGTTTGCTGAACAGTTTGCCTCCCTTGGTGCGGAGCTTCCGGCTCCAACGCAATTTGTGATGAGTATTTCTGACTTCATCCGCGATAATGGTGCGTTCCTGTTTATTGGCGCGATAGTTCTGGGTGTAGGTTTTAAGCTCGCCATGCGTGTGCCCCAGGCCAGATTTGCCTTTGACGGGTTTATGCTGAAGGTGCCCAAGTTAGGCGACCTTCAGATTAAGTCGACTACGGCTGGCTTTTCTAGAACGCTGGGAACCTTGTTGAATGCCGGTGTGTCCATCATGGATTCCTTGAAGGTGGTGGCCTCTACTGTTACGAATAAAGTGGTGGAAAAGGGTATCAATAAGATTGCCATCGGTATTGCCGGCGGTAAGAGTATTGCGGACCCCATGGCCGATACAGGTTTGTTCCCTCCCATGGTGATTCAGATGACGGGCGTGGGTGAAAAGACCGGTAACCTGGGTGGCATGCTTTTGAAATTGGCTGACTTCTATGACGAAGAAGTGGATGCTGCTGTGGATGGTGTCGTGGGTATGATGGAACCGATTATCATCGTGTTCCTCGGTGGCGCTGTCGGTGGCTTGCTGATTGCAATGTATATGCCGATGTTCTCGATGGGCGACGCAATCAAGGGCTAGTAAACGGCGTAATACTTCGTTGCTTGCCTTTCGACAAAATCTCGTATCTAAGCAAAATTATTAAAGACGGACTTTGGTCCGCCTTTTTTTTATTGTCGGTCTTTTGATCAGAATCGAGCAAGACCAAGAACGATTTGGTGTGGCGCTAAGCGCCAAGAATCTTTTTAGCGTTAGCAATTCGTTCCGGGCTGGGAGACTTCACGTCTTTCAGCACGTAGTCGATGCCCAGTTCCTGATACTTGGCCAGGGCTAGCGCGTGGTAGGGGAGGACTTCGACTTTCTGCACGTTGTGGAGTGTGTCGATGAATTCGCGTGTCTTGATAAGGAGCTCGTCGTTGTCGCTGCCGTCGGGCACCAGTACGTGGCGTATCCAGATGGGCTTGCTGATTTCGTCTAGGTAGCGGAACATGTCCAGGATGTTCTTGTTGTCGTGTCCGGTAAGTTTCTTGTGCTCTGCGGGGTCGATGTTCTTGATGTCTACGAGAAGTAAATCAGTCGCGTCCATAAGGCGCTTGAATTTACCGAAGTAGGGTTCGTTACGGACAAAGTTTACTCCCGAGGTGTCGATGCAGGTGTGTACGCCTGCGGCCTTTGCTGCTTCGAGGAACTCAATAAGAAAATCCATTTGCGCAAGCGGTTCGCCGCCGCTGACGGTGATGCCTCCGTCTTTGCCCCAGTAGCTTTGGTAGCGCAGGGCTTTCTTGAGTAAACCTTCGGCGGAAATTTCGAACGAACCGTTGCTAATACCGTTTGCGCTTTGTGCGCCGAAATCCCAGGTTTCGGGGTTGTGGCAGAATTGGCAACGCATGGGGCAACCCTGCATGAATACAACAAAACGTACTCCGGGGCCATCTACGGAGCCAAAGGTCTCTAGTTTATTGATTCGTCCGAGCATATTGTAAATGTAGAAATATATGAGCGAGTACAATTAGTACAGTTATGATTGGTTTGCGTTTCGGGTACTACCCAAGGGGTGGAAAAGGGGGTATATTTATATTCAAAGACAAGAGGTTTATTATGAAAACGAAATTCCTTCTCCCGATTATTGCACTTGGTCTGTTTGCCGCTTGTGGCGACGACAGCAGCTCTGGAGCTCCTGAAAACACTGTTCCTGGAACCGATCCCGCCGCAGTTGAAAATCCGACTGGCGACCCGGCTTCTAACCCCGCAGGTGACCCTGCCGGTGATCCGGCTGCTGATCCTGCTGGCAATACGGACCCTGCAGCAGACCCCGCTACCGATCCTGCAGGTGACCCGGCTACTGACCCGGCAACGGATCCTGCCGGCGACCCGGCAACCGACCCTGTCGTAGGCACTCCGGTCGATCCCTCTGCATCGGTGGCTGCATGCCGCAATTCTGCCCGTACTCCGGTTGTGGAACCGACCTATGCAGCAACGCCGTCTTCCGGTTCGTATGAGTACTTTGGTGCCGAACTTTCTGGTGTCGATCAGTTTAAGTATGGTCGTTTCGAAGCCTGTATGAAGATGGTCTCGATTCCGGGTTCTGTGAGCTCCATGTTCCTTTACTACGATGATTCCTGGAAGAAGGGCGATGAACCGTGGAACGAAATTGATATCGAAGTTCTCGGTAAGGGCGGTTCAATGTGGCAGTCCAACATCATCACTCGCGAAGGCGTTTCGACCATCGGCAAGAATACTTCTTCCGAAAGCAAGCCTCTGCATGAATTTGGCTTCGACGCAACTGAAGATTTCCACTTGTTCGCAATGACTTGGACACCTGAATATGTGTCTTGGGAAATTGACGGTGTAGAAATTCGCCGTGATACGCTGGGCATGATTCGTGGCACTCATGCTGACGCCGACCAGGTTGCATTCCTCACCAAGGATCAGTCGCTCCGCTTCAACCTCTGGGCATCCAAGAGCGCTGGCTGGGTAGGCGCATTCACGGGTGATGAACTTGCTGAAGCTCCTAAGGCTCAGTGGATTGACTTCGTGCGCGTCTATTCCTACGATACCGAAACCAAGTCCTTTACCGAATCCTGGGTTGATGACTTTGAAGGTTCTTCTCTGTCCGCTCACTGGTCTACCGGTAACTGGGAAATGGAAAAGGTGAATCTGGCTCCGGAAAATGTGGTGGTCGAAGACGGTTACTGCAAGCTCCTGATGACTCGCGCTGACGCAGCCGCTGCTGAATAGTCGTAATAGAAAAAGAGATTTTTGTTCTCCTCCATAAAAGTTGAACGCCCCGGAAGCTTGCTTCCGAGGCGTTTTTTAATGACGTCATGGCGGGCTAGACCCGCCATCTATTGTGGTAGAGCCGAGCGGTCTTCCGTGAGCAACAAAGCCCTCGGGTGTTAACCGAGGGCGGTTGCGAGAGCGAGGCGATATCACATTCTAGTGAATGCGGTAGAGCCGAGCGGTCTTATAGTACGCCGTGGCAGGTACGGCTGATTACGTCGTCCTGCTGTTCCTTCGTGAGAGAGAGGAACTTGACGGCGTAGCCGGAAACGCGGATGGTGAAGTTCGCGTATTCGGGCTTTTCCGGATGGGCCTGTGCGTCGAGGAGCTTTTCCACACCGAACACGTTCACGTTCAGGTGGTGTGCGCCCTGGGCGAAGTAGCCGTCCATGACGGTTACGAGCTTCTGGGAGCGTTCTTCGTCGCTGTGGCCGAGAGCGTTCGGGCTGATGGTCTGCGTGTTGCTGATACCATCGAGCGCGTATTCATACGGAAGCTTGGCGACAGAGTTGAGCGAGGCCAGCAGGCCGTTCTTTTCGGCGCCGTAGCTCGGGTTTGCACCGGGAGCGAACGGGGCGTGAGCCGGGCGACCGTCAGGGAGGCTGCCGGTGGCCTTGCCGTAAACAACGTTACTGGTAATCGTAAGAATCGACGTAGTCGGTTCGGCACCGCGGTAGGTGTGGTGTTTCTTGATCTTAGCGATGAATTCCTTGAGGAGCCATACTGCGATTTCGTCGGCGCGATCGTCGTCGTTGCCGTACTTCGGGAAGTCGCCTTCGATCTTGAAATCCTTCACGAGGCCGTTTTCGCCGCGAACGACAGAAACCTTGGCGTACTTGATGGCGCAGAGGCTATCGACCACGTGGCTGAAGCCTGCGATACCCGTTGCAAAGGTGCGGCGCACGTCGGTATCGATGAGGGCGAGTTCTGCAGCTTCGTAGTAGTACTTGTCGTGCATGTAATGGATCAGGTTCAGCGTATTCACGTAGATGCCTGCGAGCCATTCGAGCATGATGTCATACTTGTGCATCACTTCGTCGTAGTTCAGCACGTCGCCCGTAATCGGGGCGAGTTCGGGGCCAATCTGCATGCCGGGCACGAGACCGGCTTCTTCGTCCTTGCCGCCGTTGATAGCGTAGAGGAGAGCCTTGGCGAGGTTAGCGCGGGCGCCGAAGAACTGCATTTCCTTACCAGTCTGAGTAGCGGACACGCAGCAGCAAATGCTGTAGTCGTCACCCCATACCGGGCGCATCACGTCGTCGTTTTCATACTGGATCGAGCTGGTCGTCACAGAAATGAAGGCGGCGTATTCCTTGAAGTTTTCAGGGAGGCGCTTGGTGTAGAGAACGGTGAGGTTGGGTTCCGGAGACGGGCCCATGTTTTCAAGAGTGTGCAAGAAGCGGAAGTCGTTCTTGGTGACCATCGGACGGCCGTCCTGACCCATACCGCCGACTTCGAGGGTGGCCCACACCGGGTCGCCGCTGAAGAGCTGGTTGTAGGATTCGATACGGGCGAACTTCACCATGCGGAACTTCATGACCATGTGGTCCACCAGTTCCTGGGCTTCGCTTTCGGTGAGCGTGCCGTTCTTGAGGTCACGTTCGATATAAATGTCGAGGAAGGTTGAGATACGGCCAACGCTCATGGCGGCGCCGTTCTGGGTCTTGATAGCAGAGAGGTAACCGAAGTAGAGCCACTGGAAAGCTTCGCGGGCGTTCGTGGCGGGCTTCGAAATATCGAAGCCGTAGCTCTGGGCCATCACTTTCATGGCCTTGAGGGACTTGATCTGTTCGGCGACTTCTTCGCGGAGGCGGATCACGTCGTCGGTCATGGTGCCGTCACCCACGTGGGCGAGGTCGTTCATCTTCTGCTTGATAATGTAGTCGATACCGTAAAGAGCTACGCGACGGTAGTCGCCCACGATACGGCCGCGGCCGTAGGTATCCGGAAGACCGGTGAGCAAGTGAGCCTTGCGGACGGCGCGGATTTCAGGAGTGTAGCAATCGAACACAGCCTGGTTGTGGGTCTTGTGGTAATCGGTAAAAATCTTGTGGAGGTCTGCGCTCGGCTGGTAGCCGTACTGCAGGCAGGATTCTTCGGCCATCTTGATGCCGCCGAACGGCATGAAGGCGCGCTTCAGGGGTTTGTCAGTCTGGAGGCCGACGACCTTTTCCAGGTCCTTGAGGCCTTCGCTGATGTAGCCCGGCTTATGGCTCGTAATCGTCGAGACGATGTCGGTGTCCATATCGAGCACGCCGCCCTTCTTGCGTTCTTCAGCCTGCAGCTTCTGCAGCTCGCCCCACAACTTTTCCGTTGCGTCGGTCGGGCCTGCGAGGAAGGACTTGTCTCCTTCGTAGGCGGTGTAGTTACGTTGAATAAAGTCGCGGACGTTGATTTCGCTCTGCCAAAGTCCACCTTCAAAGCCTTTCCATGCTTCGCTCATGATTTTCCTTCTTTGCTCGGCTTTCCAACGCCATAAATTTGGGCGGCCGAGTCTTCTTTTACTGTTCTTATGTGTGCCCCAAATATAGAAAATAAGGGGGTGCTCCCAAAGGGATTCCGCGGACTATATTTTGCTTTCCGTCAGGCGCTTTTAAGGTAAAAAAAGGCCTCTTTTTTCAAGAGGCCTTACAGGTTGTGTAATTCTGCAACCATCAATGAGTTAGAATGTTCTTGCCTTATTCACCGCGGTTCTTGGCGGCGACGTCCTTGTATTTGTTGTGGTCGGACAGGTTGCTGCTGAAGAAATGGGTCATGGAGCCATCGTCCTTTGCGACAAAATAGAGGGCTTCGGTCTTGGCGGGGAACAGGGCGGCCTCGATAGCCTTGCGGCCCGGATTCGAGATGGGACCGGGCATGAGTCCCTTGAACTTGCGGGTGTTGTAGGGACTGTCGCTGTTGAGCTGGCTCTTGTAGATGGGACCGGTCAGGTTCTTGAAGATGAACCGCACCGTGGGGTCTGCTCCCAGCGGCATGCCGATGCGCAGGCGGTTGTGGAACACTCCTGCAATCAGCGGGCGTTCTTCGGGAATGCCGGTCTCTTCTTCTACCACGCTAGCCAGGGTCAGCACCTTGTGCCAGTTTCCGAGAGTCTTCCACATGGAGCCGGGCTTCTTTTGCATTTCGTCGCGGACCTTCAGGTTGGCGGCCACCATCTGTTTCAGGATGGTTTCTTCGTTGGCGTCGATGGGGAAGGGATAGGTGTCGGGGAGCAGGTAGCCTTCCAAGGAGTTTGCCTCGACGCCGAGGCTGCGGGCGAACTTCGGGTCTTGGACGAGCTTGTTCCAGCGGGTCTCGTCCAGGTCCGGGTAAGCCTTTTTCAGGTAGTCGGGAATTTCCCAAGAGGCTCGACCTTCGGGGATAGTTACGCGGCGCACGGCGACCTTGCCGCTTGCAATAATGTCCAGTACCTGGGGTAGTGTAAGCCCTGCGGGGATTTCAAACCAGCCGGCCTTGAGGCTCGGGTTCAACCTTTTCATGGTCAACCGGAAGGCGAGGTCGTCGCTCCAGATTCCGTTCTGTCTTAGAATCTGGAAAACTTTCGAGGGAGAACTGCCCTTGGGGACTTCCAGGAGCACGGTTTGACTGTTTTGAGCCTTTTCCTCCATCCTAGACTTGAGGTTTAGGGCTAAAAAAGTGCCCAAAAGTGCCAAAATGAGGGTCAAAATAAGTAAAATCTTCTTCATATCGCAAAAATTTAAAAGAAATTGTGACGAAAGTCAAAAATAAAAGGTATATTCGTATCTGCATTGTCAAGTTTTTAACCTGTTTCTGAGGAAAGATATGAAAAAGGTGCTTTTAATTGCTCTTGCTCTGATGGTTAGCGTTTCCTTCGCTGCTGGCAAGAAGGTCAAATCTAAGCTGGGTGACGTGGACCTGACCAAGGAAAAAGATGGCGGTTCCGTTGTTTGTACCGCAAGCTTCAATGATGAACTCACTATCCTTAAGGACGGTGAAACCGAAGTGCTCGTGAAGGGTCCGTGCGGACAGGGTTGGGTTCAGAAATCCAAGATTGAATATGTTGCACAGGCTGCAGGCGATAAGTCCATGAAACTCGATCAGGTGGACGTGGTCGGCTGGCTCGATAACCCCAGCGCCGTGTTCGTGTTGGAAAACGACGACCTGGATCTCGACGGTGTGAACATCGACCGTGACTTCAAGGAATACTTGCAGCACACGATGGACCGTGAACAGATGGAAATGCACAACAACGAAAACTAATTCGTTTCGCGACATTTCGCTTACTGGTTGCCTGGCTTAAAAAGCCGGGCTTTTTTTTTCTGGAACTTTTATTTCCGCCTTATAAAAGCATGTTTACGCCCGTATCCTTATAAAAAAATTATGTGCTTGAAATCACGTGGAAAAGTGGGTCCATTAATCTAAATTTGTCAGCGAAAAATTGGTAAAAAAGAGGATGTATGGCAATCAATTTTAGCGCAAAGATGTTGGGCTTGGGCGTACTCGCCATGGGCCTTGTCTCGCTCTCTTTTGGTCGCGTGGGCCCGGTGAGTGCTTACGGCCAATTGCAGGCTGGTAAAAACTCTAGTGGCAAGGGCCAGATTTATGGCGCCTGCAAGGGCGTTGCCGACGGGGCCGAAGTTGCCGTGCAGGGCATGAGCCTTTTCTGGAGCATTTCCAGCGATGTTGGCGCTCCCTTCTGGACTGCTGAACATGTGGATAAGCTTGTCAAGGAGCAGAATATCCAGCTGATTCGCGCTCCCATGGGTGTTGACGAAGACTGGTATGCTGGCAACTACTTTACGAATACCGGCTATTACCAGGGTTTGATGAATACTGTGGTGCAGGCAGCCATCGACAACGATATCTACGTGATTATTGACTATCATAGCCACCATGCTGCCGACAACCCGAGCAACGCAAAGGCATTCTTTGCTACCATGGCCCAGAAGTGGGGCGGCTACGACAACGTGATTTTTGAAATCTTCAATGAACCGTTACAAGATCAGTCTTGGGGTTCTATCAAGACCTACGCCGACGATGTGGTGAAGACTATTCGAGAGTATTCGGATAACTTGATTGTGGTGGGTACCCGCAGTTGGGACCAGTATCCGAATGAAGCGGCGAGCAGCCCTGTTGCCGATTCCAAGAATAACATCGCTTACACCTTCCACTACTATGCCGGCTCGCACTATACCACTGAAGAAGGTAAAAATGCTGTTTCGGCAATGAATAGCGGCCTTTCTGTGTTTGTGACCGAATGGGGCACTGTCGATGCTTCGGGTAACGGCGGCTTCAATTCCTCCAATAGTACCACTTGGTACAACTGGATGAAAACGCACAAGCTTTCCGGTGCGAACTGGTCTGTGTCCAACAAGGATGAATCCGCTTCCTACTATTCAGGCGGCATGAACAATCTGTCTTATTCTACGAGCGGCCAGTGGGTGAATTCCAATGTGTTCGCCTCGCTCCCCAAATCTTATACGGCATGCTCCGGCGTTCCGGCTTCTAGCAGCTCTGCCGCAAGTTCTTCTAGCTACGTGCAGCCGGCAGGCACTACCGACTACATCGATGACTTGGAAGATGGCGACAACTATACCTATACCGGTGGCGAATGGTATGCCTACACCGATGATGGTGACCTTGGTGCTTCCACGATTACCAACGGCGAGGGCGCCCGCGGTGGTTATGATGTAGTTATCGCTGGCTCCAAGGCCGGTGACTCCAGCAAGTACGTGGCTGGCGTTACGGGAATCAAACTCTCGCAGGGTGATAACTTGTACGATCCCTATGTGGCTTTGGGCCTTTCGCTGAATGCAAAGCAGACCGCCTACGATTTGTCCGCTTGCAAGCAGATTACCTACAGGTACAAGGGTGCTGCCCATAACTTCAAGGCCGAAGATACAGAAGTCTTGGATTATGGATACCATCAGATTCATAAGTCTGCATCTAGCACCTGGACGACGGTGACGGTTCCTTGGGATATGCTTTCCCAGGAAGCATGGCCTGATCCGGTGGATCTTTCTCAAAAGCGCATTGCCAAGCTTACGTGGGAAGTCAAGGGCGATCAGCCGACTCTGAACTACTTGTATGTTGACGATGTGCGTTGCACGGGAATGGCGATTGCGCTTCCGACCTCTTCTAGCTCTTCGGTGCGCTCTTCCAGCTCCGCTGCCCGTTCCTCCAGTTCTGTGGCACGCTCCTCTAGCTCGCTGGCGTCTTCTTCCAGTGTTGCAAGTTCCTCTTCTGTTGTCCGTTCTTCCAGCTCCGTGGTTCGCTCCTCCAGTTCTGCCGTTGCCTCGAGTAGTTCTGTAGTGCGTTCTTCCAGCTCTGTTGTCCGCTCTTCCAGTTCTGTTGCACGCTCCTCTAGCTCTGTCGTGTTGTCCTCCAGTTCCGTCGTTCGCTCCTCTAGCTCTGTGGTGTCTTCGTCTAGCGCGGTAAGCAGTTCTTCTGTAGCCCCTGTTGTCGTTGTCAGCGGCGATTTGGAACAGTCCGTTGCTCAGGGTGGCAAGCTTGAAGCTGTTACCTTTAAGAACGCCAGGGATTACACTCGCACTTGGAACCTGTACTTCCTGGACTTTGAATCGAATAACCAAGGCTTGGTCGTTTCGGGTATCGTTCCGAAGGAATTCGCTGCAGGCAACTATACCGAGACCTTTACCATTGGAGCACAGGAGTACAAACTGAAGTTGACGGTGATTGCCGCCGAAAGCAGTTCTTCTGTTGCAGAAACCAGTAGCTCGACTAATCCTGCTTCTAGCTCCAGCGGAACAACGGGTATCGTTGCTCAGCGTATGGGGTCGATGACGCTTGCCGTTGAGGGCCGCATGCTCCTTGTGGGCGGTGTGGAATGGGCCGACGTTAACGTGTTCGACTTGCAGGGACGCCCGGTGGCCAGCTTCAAGCAGGTGAAGGGTTCCGTTGCTCTTGACATGCTCCGCCAGGGGAACTACCTTGTCCAGGTGCGTTCGGGCTCCAATAGCTTGATCCGTCGAATCGCAATTAAGTGATATAGACCTTTGTAGTGCAGAATCCCCGCTTTATGTCGGGGATTTTTTTTCTTTGCATAAATTTGCATATTTGCATACTGCTCTAATAGTTTTTTCTATATTTTGGGCCCATGAGATTTTCGGATGGTGTAAGAGACGGCTTTCCTATAGGACTCGGCTACTTTGCAGTGTCGTTTTCCTTTGGTATTGCCGGGTCCAAGTTGATTAGTTGGCCGCTGGTTACTTTTATCTCGATGACGAACCTGACTTCTGCAGGGCAGTTTGCAGGACTCCAGATTATGTCCGATGCCGCCGGCACCTTTATCGAAATGGCAATCGCCACATTCTTCATCAACTTGCGTTATAGCCTTATGGCTATTTCCTTGTCCCAAAAGGTTTCGCCGAGTTTTGGTACCTTCAAGCGTTTGCTTTTGGCAACGGGCATTACCGATGAAATCTATGCCCTTGCGGTGAGCCAGAGGGAACCGGTGACTGCTCGGTATTTTGCAGGACTCATGGCGTTGCCTTATATCGGTTGGTCTTCGGGTACTTTGTGCGGTGCTATTTGTGGCGAGATTTTGCCCGGGATCGTCACGAATGCCTTGGGCGTTGCCCTCTATGGCATGTTTATCGCCATCGTTGTTCCGCAAATGAAGGCTCATCGCCCCACATTTATCGCGGTTTTGATAGCGATTGCTTGTAGTCTTGCATTCAAGTTTGTACCGGCGCTAAGCGGCGTGACTGTTGGCTTTGCCATCATTATTTGCGCCCTGGTAGCCTCGCTTATCGGTGCGGCACTGTTCCCGATTAAAGATGGTGAGGATTCGCAGGAGGATGCATGCACATAAGAGATTATTTCTTGTTCCTGCTCGTGATGGCAGGCGTGACATACCTGTTGCGTGCGGTCCCCTTTGTTCTGCTAAAGGGTAAAATCAAGAGCCGTTTTTGGCGTTCCTTCTTGGCTTATGTGCCTTACACCGTACTTGCCGCCATGACGGTTCCTGCCATTCTGTATTCGACGGATAGGGTGCTTTCAGGTGCCTGCGCCTTGGTTGCCGCGGTAATTGCGTCGCTTTTGGGCCAAGGCCTTGTGGGCGTTGCCGTTGTGGCCTGCCTTACCGTTCTCGGTGTCGACGGCATCTCTATGTTGTTTTAAGTACGTCATCGCGAGCCGTTGGCGTGGCGATCCAAATGACGTAATTTCTACATTTACTTTATGCAATCGGAAGTATGGAAAAAAATTCAGGACATTTGCGATAAGCTGTCCAAAGTCACCTACGAGAACCTGACGAAAATTATCCGTCTGGAATCGACAGGGAGTTCTTCCGCCGCGCAAAAACTGGATGACAGTTTTCAGAACGATGTGGATGCTTGGATGGGTGGCGGCACCTGCTTTAGCATGACCTGGCACCTGTATCAGGTTTTCAAGGACATGGGGTTGAACCCGCGTCTTGTCATGGGCCACAAGCGCAAGGAACGCAATATTCACTGCGCCCTCATTTTGCCCGACGACGACCCCGCTGCGTCATTACGAGCCGAAGGCGCGGCAATCCATAAAACAGAATACCTCTTCGACCCTGGTTATCTGATTTTTGATCCGCTTCCCATGCCCTTGCCGTCGCCGTTCGGTACGGGGTCTGCGTTCTTTCCGCTAGTCCCTAACTGTGTAAGGCTGGACCGCCCGACTATGGATAGCATGGCCTTGTGGACGGGTGGCGCAGGCGCTCCCATGAAACTTCGTTTTGAATACCCTGTCGAGGGCGTGTCTGTCGAAGAATTTAAGCAGCACTGGAATGAAAGCTTTTACCGGGAAATGATGACTTATCCGGTGCTGAATCGCTTGGATCGGGAGAGGGGCGTGCAGTACTATTACCAGAAGGGTAACCTCGTGACCCGCGATGCCCATGGTTCCCGTATCGAAAAAATAGAGGAATCTTCCCGCGTTGAAACTTTGAGCCGCATTTTTGACTTGAAACCCGAACTCATTGAACGGGCCTTGGATATTTTGAAATCCAGCTAAAAGCCCCCATTGTAGACAAATATTTTCACGATTTCTTAAAAAAAATATATCTTTGCTATATAATAAAGAGGTGAAAATATGAAAAAACTTGCCCTAGCAGTCCTGTCTGTCGTTTCGCTGGCTTTTATGGCTTGCGGTCCGTCTAAACTCGAAATCCAGGAAGCATCTTCGCAGAGCGATGTGATCCTCGAAGTGCGCCAGGTTTTGAATGACTCCATTAGCCTGTTCGTGGGCAATACTTTCTACCTCAATTCAAAGCAGGTCATTTCTGACGAAATGTATCCGCTTTTGGTCAGTACCCGTGACCCGGCCGAACTTGAAAAGCCGACCGCAACGGATATCCTGAATAACGATGAGGACTTTTTGAATTACCTGCGTCGTAAGTCTCCGGACCTGATGAATGTGGGAATTGTGATTGGCGAAACGGCTTACAACGAAATTGGCTTTGAAGAAGCCCCCGTTGTTGCGAAGCTGACTGCGGTCTTCAAGAAGTTACAGGGTGGCTCGTTGGTTCTTTTCCATGAAAAGGCTGGCGAACTTACTGACATGAAGAAATTGTACTAATAGGGAAATATGAAAACGATTCGCAATATACTCTGTGCGGGCACCTTGTTGCTCGCTTTCTCTGCATTTGCCCAGGACGATCTTTGGGGAGATGCTGTCGTTGGTAAGCCTAAAGTGGTTGAACAGCCGAAGCCGGCGCCTCAGCCTAAGCCCGCTCCCGCTCCGAAGCCAGCTCCTCAACCCAAGCCCGCTCCGGCTCCCGTACAACAGGCAAAACCGGCTCCAGCGCCGCAGCCTGCGCCTGCTCCGGCTCCCGTGCAGCAGGCCGAACCGGCTCCTGCCCCGCAACCTGCCCCAGCTCCGGCTCCCGTGCAACAGGCCGAACCGGCTCCAGCGCCACAGCCGACGCCAGCCCCGGCTCCCGTGCAGCAGGCGGAACCGGTTCCTGCCCCGCAACCTGCGCCCGCTCCGGCCCCAGTGCAGCAAGCAGAACCAGCTCCTGCTCCGCAGCCGGCTCCTCAACCGGTTGTCAAACCCGTCGAGAAGCCCGCTCCCGCCGCTAAAGAGGTTGCCGCAGCTCCTGCCGCAGCCGCCAAGACCTCTTCTGATCCCGGCATAAAGCGTTTCTGGGCTGGTCTTACTGTGGCTGGGACCTATAACGATTTCCATAGCACCAAGTTCGGTTTCGACAATATCGAATCGGGCGAGGGTTACCAGTTGACGGTCAAGGGATCGAACGATATCATGGCCAACTATTGGGGCCTGGGCGCCAATGTGGGCTTGAGTGGCTTGTTCCTGATTAACTCCTATTTTGGCGTTCGTGCCGATTTGGCCCTTGCATCGAGGCGCGGTGACGGCGAATCCGATGTTTCGGTAAGACTGTATTGGGATGACGAAACCCGTCAGCCCGAAAAATCCGATATCAAGATGAAGTATTATGTGCGCCAGATGAATATCGATGTGCCTCTGGCCTTGCGCTTTATGTTCCCCTCCAGGGTTTACCTTGAAGCGGGCCCCATGATGTCCTTTAATCTGTATTCCAAGACCAAGTTCTCGGTGACGGATATTTATGGTACCGAAGAATTTAGGGATCACAATTGCTTTAACACCTTTGAATTTGCGACGGTGTACGGAATCGGCGGAATGCGACCCATCGGAAAAACGATGCTCGATATTGGACTGCGTTTTGTGTATGGCATTACGGCCCTTAGCGATGCCGATGATTCTCCCAAGACATGGCAGTGGCAGTTCAACATTGCTTACTGGTTTATTTAAAGGAGTATAAAAATGAATACGATGATAAAGAAGTTTGTGTTTGTATTGCTCCTTGCTATGGCAGGAGTGCAGAATGCGTTTGCATTGGCTTGCGAAGGTACTATTTATTTCAAGGCACCGGAGTCTTGGAGTAAAGTGTATTTGATGTCAGCTGCTAGTTTCTCTCTGTTGCCTCAGGAGATGCTTCATAATGGATGGTATGTTATTTCTGCTGCAAGTGTAGGTCAGTCTTTTGAATCAAGATTCCTATTTACTAGTACTTCTGATTACATATACAATAAGGCTGTGACGGCATCCTTATATGATCAAGGCGATTGGGATCAAATGAATACATTTTCATGTGCAGATGAGGAAGTTCTTTACATTTACGAAAATCCCAAAGATCCTGGTAAAACCGTAGTTTCTGCAAATCCTCCTGACGCCAAGTATTTCTTTGTGATGATTCCTCCTGATTTTGAAGAATGGATGTCGTCTGTCCCCATGATCAGTATGGATGGCGGTAAGACCGGTAGGCCCATGACTGCTGTGGCGGATATGTGCGGTTGGTACTCTTATGTGTTCTGGAATGAAGAAATCACAGATGAAGTGGTGCTTTATCGTGACGAAGACATTGACCGTGAAGATATGATTGGCGTGTACGGCAACTGGGAACCGGGGAATACGGCACAGCCGATTCCGCTGGGACTGTTCTACAGTATGGGTGTAGATTCCCTGTTCTTTGTACCAGACGAAGAGCAAAAAACGAATGAAGATGGTTTTTATTACAGTGCTGCCGAAATCGATGGCATTGAAGGAACATGCTCTTATTCGTTAGCCGCCATCATTTATGATACCGATGCCAAATTGCATCCGTCATTCTCCTGTTATTCTGCTGGTGGCGAGGGGTGCCAATTTGGTTTTCCTGGTGTAGATTCTATTACTGTCAGAACTGCTATTAATACTTGTATTGGTGTGACTCCGGGACTTGTAGAATCTACCTTGGACCCCACCACGAAAAAGCCGAAGCTGTCTAAGGCTGGAGCGAAATGCTTTATAAATGAAACGTTCTTTAATCAGCTGTTTAACTATACTGAAAATGTAAACGAAAAGAGCTGCTACGATATGCCGTTTACTCGGAGTAGCGACGGTAAGTGGGAATTCGATTCGGACTACTATACTAGTCCCGGCGTAACAGCTCAGGGTGGTTTCTATCCGGTGGAACTTTCGACGGATGAGTTCATTTTGGCTGCAGATCCGACTCAAAAACCTGTGAGCGACGCTCGTATCAAACGAGCTGCTGAAGGACCTGTTTTCTATGGGCCAAAACTTCGACAATTAGATCCTGCTGAAGGAGCCCCTTTAATTGACTTGGCATGTAATGGCCCCGGTTGGGATAAGGGATATGATTGTACAGGCTTGTTTGGAGATGGTGCTTCTACCGAGGAAGCCTTAAGTGAATGGCTTGGTTTAAGTTCTGGTGATTGCGTGTTTGGTTGGAGTTGCCTTGAATCCGGGGCTCCAGCGGGATGGTCGTTTTTTGAGTATGGCACAGAAACCCCTGTGTCGTCATCTGCATCATCGAGAAGTCCTAGTGCTCGTTGGACCTCAAAGACTGGCCGTAACCAGCACTTCTGTTTTGAATCCCACGCTAAGTTTACCCACAAGCCTGGACTTCGCTTCAGCTTCCGCGGAGACGATGATATTTGGGTTTTCGTAGACAACAAGCTGGCCGTAGACCTTGGCGGTACCCACTTGGCTGCTCCTGGTTATGTCGATTTGGATAGGTTCGAAGGCTTGAGTGGAAAGCTCATAGTGGGCAACCAATACGATATCGATATCTTCTTCTGCGACCGTCGTACCACCATGAGTAACGTACGTATCAAGACGAATATGTACATCTTGCAGAAGTCTGCTATCGAAGTGAGGTCGGCAAAGAGCAAACAGAATCCAGCCGAACTTTCTTATGACGTTTGTTATACTACGTCTGGTGATGGCTCTTGCGCTGCTGCCATGACGGGTGGCAAGAGTGAAGAAACCTATTGCGGTGGTGAGATTGCGAATGCTGGTCTAAACATTTCTTATACTCTTGTAAAAGGAAACCTGATTTCTTCTGAACCGGTACCAGGTTTTGAAAATGTGTCTACTCCAGGTGTGTACAAGTGTGGCTTTGATTTGACTTCCTTGACTGCTCCGAAGGTGGACAAGGAAAAGGTTTGCTTGGGCGGAGGTCGCTACACGTTGTTCATGAATATCGACGGAAAGTCTAAGAAACTGTCGACTATCCGTGTAGCAAGTGGCACCGTGGATGTAGTTTATCGAGACGCTTTTGTAAAGAATGCCAATGACGAAACCATTGACACGATTGCCTTGCAGACAACTGCTCTGGGTGGTGAATTGGTTCCGGTTTACATTTCTAACGTAGAAGAACCCCTTGAATCAGGCAATCCGCTGGAAGTGTTCCCGCAAGATGTTTCGGGAATTGTGTACACCCTTTCATACAGCGATGTTATGGACGTGTACTACAAGGATGATTCTGGGGAACTCAAGCTGTTGACTTCCGGTCAAAAGAGAATGATTGGTGAATCTGGTATCGACACTGTCTATGCAACTGTCGCTATGAAAAATTTGACGGAACCGATTCAGACTTTTAAAATAAAGGTGTCTGGCGGAGATAACGCCATGTCAATCAGCTATTACTTGCCGAAGTTGGCATTCGTGTCTACTTCTGATCCGACGACAGCTGTTCAAGAAAAGGGACAACAACCCGGTGCCGATGGCACTTACGAAGAACGCTGGGTTGGCTCTGTTTATGATTTGTATGTGGCGATTCTTAAGCCCGATGTGAACGGTAAGTATTATTTCTGTCAGCAGGAATGCGATGGCATCCAGATTCACAAGGGTATAGAGACTTCTCCGAAAATTGAATTCGTCTCCGACACTATTGCCTTTGTAAACGGCATTGCGACGGTTTCTGTGCGTTCGCTCAAGGCTTATCGTTACGATTCCGATCCTGATATCGATAATCCGGCGACAATCGCTGTGGAATACAACGATGCTGTGGGGACTACCTATTCGCCTATTTATTTCCGCCAGTCTCCGGTTCCTTACCCGGTTATGGCTGATGTGTTTGACGTGCATGGAACAATGCCTACCCAGAAATACAAGATTCCGGAACCGTACTTTAGCTTGAATTACGAGTATCTGGATGGTATTGCTGATTCTGTGGCAATTTATTTCAATCGCGCCATTCACAAGGATTCCTTGCCGAACAAGGTGTGTGTACTGTGGGATTCTGTCTCTGCCGAAGCGCATAACCCCTACGAAGAAGGATTCTCCACCTCTGCCAAAGACAACCTGGTTTATTGTAACGCCTTGATTTCGGTGAGCAACGATAATATTGACTGTTCTTCGAAGAAGGATGGTTATTGTTCCAATGTTGTGACCGTAGGCGGTATTGCACTTTCTAAGGATGTGAAGACGGCTGGAGTGGGTAAGGTCTATGCCTATTCCGAATTCAGTGATAAGGGCAAATCGGTTAAGCAGAGCTTTGTTGGCTCTTTGACCGATCGAATTGCTCCTGTGCCGTTGCGTGCCGAACTGTTCAGCATGAAAAATGCAAAGGGTGAACCTACAGGTCGCGATAGTCTGGTGTTGACGCTTTCTGAACCGGTGGTATTGAGCACGGAATCCAAGAAGCGGACTTCTTTGGGCTTCTACCTGAATTCTGCAACCAGCATCAAGTCCGAGGCAGATCGCTTTGTCTCTACAAAGGTGGAATCCGAACTGGATCCCTCCATTACGACCGATGGAACCTTGGGCAAGGTCCGCTTTGTTTACGACAGCAAAAAGCTTGCCCCGCAGGCGGGCGATTATGTGCGTCTTATGGCCGATTTGGATAAGGTGTACTGGACTGATTTGGTTAAGTTGAGCAATAAGGATACTTTGCGCGCCAAGGCCGATGCCGATTATCATTGGAATTCACCGACGGCCTACAACGAAACGGTTCGCTTGCCCTCGCCGTGGGTGCCCGTGGTCAAGGAAGGCAGCGCCATTGACGCTGAAGAAAAATCCCAGGATGGCGATGAAGAGTTTGCTGAGCCTTCTTTCCGCATCAAGATGGTTGGCCCCTTCCAGTTCAAGATTGTAATGGAGGAACCAGCTTCTGCATTACAGAAGACCTATGCGGTTATGGATTTGCAGGGTCGCATCGTGCAGCAAGGCAAGATTACGTCTGCCGAGACCGTTGTCCCTGCGCTGGGTTCCGGTTCTTACGTAGTAAGGATTGGCATTGCCATGCGCCGAGTGAACGTAAAGTAGGCTGAATACAAAGTAAAAACAAAAACCGCGACTTGTTAGTCGCGGTTTTTTCCATAATTGTCATTCCGGCTTTGATAGGCGGATTGCACTTTTAGTGCTTTTATTCCTTCACTGTCGGAGCCTGGCGTGCCACGGGAGCGAGCTGGCCGTGCTTGCGGAACAGGTGCTTCACAAGCGTGCCGAAGCCACGCATCACGCGGTAGCGTTCGCGCGGGTTCTTGATAGCCATGATTCCCTGACGCAGAATGTAGCTCGGACGCAGGTAGAATTCACGGCGGGCCTTGTCGCAGAAGTCAACAAGTGCCTGGCTGGTGAGTTCGCCGCGTTGGATTGTTGTGCGGTGGAACCCGTCCTTGTCGAGCCACTGGTTGTAATCCTTTGTCTGCAGGGCGCCACTTGCGAGAGCTTCCTTGTAGGCTTCGGTGCCGGGGTATGCCATGATGGGGTAGAACTGAGCCGTATTCGGGTTCAACTTCTTGGCGTAGTCGAGCGTCATGCGGAGTGTTTCTGGCGTGTCGCCCGGGTTGCCTACCATGAAGCAGCCGTGCACCAGCAGGCCTGCCTTGCGGGCGTTCTTAGTGAATTCGATTGCCTTGTCTGTGTTCTTCACACCCTTGTGGATGTTTTCGAGAACCACAGGAGAGGCGCTTTCGAAGCCCACACACATTTCGCGGCCGCCGGCCTTTTTCATGAGCTTGAGCAGGTCGAGAGGCACATCGGCGCGGGCGTTGCAGCTCCAAGTAATCTTGAGGCCGCGTTCCAGAATCAGGTTACAGATTTCGCGAACGTGTTCGTGGCTTGCGGTAAAGGTATCGTCTTCGAAGAATACTTCACCCAGGTCATCAAAGTTGTCCTTGATGTACTGCAGTTCGTCCACCACGTCCTTCGGGGAGCGGCGGCGGAACTTGTGGCCGTTCAGCGTCTGCGGAATCACGCAGTAGCTGCAGCGGTTCGGGCAACCGCGGCCCGACAGAATCACAATCAGCGGGTTCAGGTTGGCGCCGTAGAAATACTTCTTGTAGCAGCTGTAAAGGTACTTGCGGTAAACCTTGGAAACCCAGGGGATTTCGTCCAGGTTTTCGATCTTCGGGCCTTCGGGCTGGAAGTCCACCTTGCCGTCTTTGCGGAAAGCCAGGCCTGCGATACTCGAAATGTCGGCAATGTCGCCGCGCAGGTAGCGGGCGAGGTTCCTTGCGGTGTAGTCCGCTTCGCCAATAATCACGAAGTCCAGGCTGGGTTCCATTTCCATGGATTCCAGCGGTTCGGCGGTGGCGTGGGTGCCCATGATGGCGACTTTCGTATTCGGGAGAGCTTCCTTGATGGCGTGCACCACCTTCAGGTCGTTCAAAATACTCGGAGTACTCGTGCTGCAAACCACGAGTTCGGGGTCAAACTTCTTGATACCTTCCAAGGTCTGCGCAAGGTCCAGTTCCATGGCCGGGCTATCGATGAGCTGGATTTCGTTTCCGTCGGCTTCGACAGTGCCGGCGGCGTAGCTCAAAAACATGGGCCAGTAAAGGGTAGACGACTTGGTCACGCACGGACTGCGGGACTCGCGACTGAACATCGGATGAAATGGGGGATTTAAAAAAGTAATGCGCATAAGCAATGGCAAAATACATAATTATTCGCGATATAGCTACATTTGTAACCGATGAAAACGTTAATTTCGTTGTCAATGTTGTGCATTTCGTGCTGTTTTGCTCAAACAGCGGTTCTTGACACGATAAAAGAATTTTACGCAGATAATACTCCGTCTCGTATCTATACCGTACAGAAGGGTTCTGATATTCGCGAGGGTGTGGCCTTCAGCTACCATCCCAATGGGAAAATTGCTATCGAGGCCCCGTATAAAAATGGCAAACTCGACGGCGTGTTCAGGAGCTATTTCGAAAACGGAAAAGTGTGGCAGACCATTGGCTACAAGAATGGCATCGAAGAAGGAATTTCGACAGTCTACTTTGAAAACGGCGTCAAGAAAAGTAAAGAAGTTTACCGCGGCGGCGTGCTCGACGGCATGACCGAAGAGTGGGATGACAAGGGACGTCTGCGGCGCAAGCTGCCGTACATGCGCGGGCAGCTACATGGTGTGGCAAAAATTTTTGATGACTTGGGCGGCCTCAAAGAAGAAATGAGGCTGGAACATGGTTTGCGTCAGGGACCGTATCGCCGCTACAACAAGGGCGTAATGGTACTCGAAGCGGAATTTGAACAAAATCGCTGCGTTAAAAACTGCGACTTTTAAGGGTATCCGGCCCACTCGGCTGCAACACTGGGCGATGCCTTGCGAATTTCTTTAGCGTGTTCGCTGTCATCGGCAAGGGCGATATCGCCGTTGGCAATTTTTGCCTTGATGTCTTCGAAAGTCTTGGGCTGCTTGGCTTCGGGCAACTGGTCGCCCGGCACAATGCAGGGAGCGTCAATGGCGGTTTTTGCCTTGTCTTTGACCGGAGTGTATTCGCGGGCGGCGGGCACTTCGTAGAATTTATCTTCTTCGGGGCACCAGGCCATCAGCTTTTTGCCGTATACGCAACCCGCGTCCAGCCCAATGAATCCGGGACGGTTCACGAATCCCATCTTGGCCCAATGTCCAAATACGATTGTCTTGTTCCAGTTAATTTGTTCAAACCATGGACGGTCATTCCAGTATCTTACGGATAAAATAACTTCTGGATCCATGTCCTCTAGTTTGACCTTGCCAGGTTCCAAACCGGCGTGAACCAGCAGTGCATGTGGGGTATCTCGCCACAGGGGCCAAGTACTTACTTCCGCAGCGATGGCGTGCCAGGTTTCCATGGGGAGCTTCGCGAATCGGGCGCGCTGTTTCTCGGTCCAGCCGCTTTCGGGCAGTTCCAGCGCACGAATCAAGTGCTCTTCGTGATTGCCGCGCACCGTGAGGATTCCGTTGTCCTTCACGAACTTCAAAGCCCGCAACATGTCGGGGCCTTTGTTGATGATGTCGCCGGTCTGGTACAGGGTGTCTTTGCCGCGCACAAAACCGAATGCATCTACGATGCGCTCCAGTTCGTCGGCGCAACCATGTACATCACCGATGTAAAGAGTCCTACTTGACATGAACCGCCTGTCGGACTTTGTTGAGTTCGTCGGCGGTGAGTTCTCGGAATTCGCCGGCGGGCAAGTCGCCCAAGGTCAGCTTGCAGTAGCTCACGCGCTTCAGGTCGCGAATCTCGTAGCCCACGGCGCGCATCATGCGACGGATTTCGCGGTTCTTGCCTTCGATCAGCACGAGTTCGGCGAAGCCCTTCTCTAAATAAATGTCGGTGGCGAATGCGATTTCTTCTTGTTCGGCGCCTTCTTCACGAATGTCTACGCCGTCCACCAGCTTTTGTGCGGCGTGCTCGCTCAGCGGGCGGTCTGTCCACACGTAGTAACTACGGGGAATTTCGTAGCTGGGGTGTGTCAGGCGATGCAACAGTTCACCGTCGTCAGTAAACAGCAACAGTCCGCGGCTCTGCAAGTCAAGACGTCCCACGTATTTTAAGCTTTGGTAGGCGGGTGGCAAGTAATCGTACACCGTGCGGCGGCCCTGCGGGTCGGTTTTGGTGCATACGCAGCCGGCCGGCTTGTGGAACATGATGGTTGTCGTCTTGCGGGGGAGTCGAGCGGGCTTGCCGTCGACCACGACGTTGTCAGCGTTCTCGTCCACCTGGTGGCCGAGATCCTTAATTGTTTCGCCGTTCACCTGCACGCGACCTTCTTCAATCAAGGTGTCGGCGGCACGACGGCTCGCAATACCACAGAGAGAAATAAACTTATTGATTCTCATATAATAAACCGAACCTCAGGCCTGCTGTACTTATCTTAAATGTTTCGACGCGGAGTTTTTCGAGCAATGACTTCAGCCAGAACAGTCCGCAAATAATCACTTCGTGGCGGCCATTTTCAAGGCCGGGGAGCATGGCGCGGAGTTCCTTGGACAAGTTGGAGATGCGCGTGGTCACGGCATCCAGGTCGCTAATGGAAAGTTCCAAACCTTCGATAGCCTTGTAGTCGAACTGTTGCTTGTTCAGATAAACCATGGCGAGTGCCGTGCCTGTGCCACCGATCAGGTACACCGGCTTCTTGGTCATGCCCTTGAAGCTCACTTCCTTGAAGGTTTCCTTCACGAACTTCTTGTATTCCGGGCCGGGGATGGGGCCCATGGCCTTGAACATCTTGAGTGCGCCCACCGGAATCGAGAACGTGTTGTCGCCGTTGCTGAGTTCCGTGGAACCTCCACCAATGTCGATGGTCACCAGGCCTTCGCCGTGCCATTCCTTCACGGAGCGGTAGGTGAGCTTGCCTTCTTCTTCGCCGCTGATGATTCGTGGCTTAATCCAGAGCGCCTTTTCCACAGCGGCAATCACTTCGTCCGGGTTCTCGGCGTTGCGCATGGCTTCGGTCATCACTGCGGCCTTGAGGTTTGCGCCCAGTGCATGCAAGTCCATGCGGAACTTGGTCATGATATCTTCCAGTTCCTTGATTCGTTTCTCGGTAATGGCGCCGTGTTCATAAATGTCTTCACCCAGGCGGCAGACTTCCACCTTCTGCAGTTTTGGGACCAGCACCTTGCGCGGGGCGGCTCCTTCTTCAGCGGCGGGTGCATCTTCGAATGCCGCAATGAGCAAAATGCAGCTGTGGCTTCCGATATCGACGGTCGCAATCAATTTATTATCCATTTTTCGCCTCGTCGCTGTTGCTCCTCGCAATGACGTTGTTTTTGATTTTTTCAGCGAGTTTCGCCGGGTTCATCAAAAATTCTTTTGCGAAGGCGATGGCTTCTTCTATAATAGAATCCGGGTGCTTGCCATTCCAGCTGGCGACCAGATCGCCCGATTCGCTACCCAGTTCTTTGCCTTCGCGGAGTTCTTGCCCCATTTTCAAGGCCAACAGCAGCCCCAGTTCAAAGGCGCGGGGTTCTGTTTTGCCCTCTAAAAGTTTTTCCACGCGCTCGATGCGCTGTTCGTAGGGGATTTTTTCTAATTCGGCAAGGTCTTTTTCGGAAATCATAACCCAAAAATAGAAAACGAGCCTCGGAGTTATCCGAGGCTCGCCAACAAAGGAGAATCTTGAAGATTACTTCTTCTTTGCAGCCTTCTTAGCAACCGGCTTCTTAGCAGCGGCCGGCTTCTTGGCGGCAGCGGGCTTCTTAGCAGCAGCCGGCTTCTTAGCGGCGGCGGGCTTCTTAGCAGCAGCCGGCTTCTTAGCAGCGGCGGGCTTCTTAGCAGCAGCCGGCTTCTTGGCAGCGGCGGGCTTCTTAGCAGCAGCCGGCTTCTTAGCGGCAGCGGGTTTCTTAGCAGCGGCCGGCTTCTTAGCGGCAGCCTTCTTAACAGTCTTAGTAGCCATTTTTTTCTTCCTTATGGTTATGTTGTGAATTAGCTGTGTATAAAATAACTTATTTTCACAAATAATCAACACCTTTTTCAAAAAAAATTAAAAAAAAGTTGTTTTTTTACAAAAAAAAGATTATGAAGTGATGATTTTCACTTTTCAATTTCTATTGTTAATTTATCTGAAATTTAAGAAGTGCTTGCTACTCAATGCGTTAGGAATGTTAAGACGTTTTTGAACGATGCTGAAAAGAAAACACGCTCGCGTGATTGCGAGCGTGAGGAGCGATTAACTTGGAGAATAATGAGCTAAGGACTTACTTTCCTACGCTTTGCACACTCTCTATATACTTCTTGAAGCCTTCGACACCAAGGCTGAACATGTCGACGAACTTGGTGGCGAAGGGGGGATTCTTGCGCTGGTGCATGCCGAGGGCGTCGTGCATCACGAGCACCTGGCCGTCGGTGAACTTTCCGCCGCCAATGCCGATGGTTACGGCACTCACCATACCAGTAATCTTGGTGCCCAGCTCTTCGGGAATGTGTTCCAACACCATCTCGAAGCATCCCAGGTCATCGGTGAACTTGGCTGCCTTGATGATGGCGGCCGCTTCTTCTTCGGTGCGGCCCTTCTGCTTGAAGTTTTCGGCCGTCTGAGGTAAAAGTCCGTGGTGAGCGCACACCGGAATGTCGTGGCTGCGCAAAAATTCAATCACGCCTTCGGGAGTGCCTTCCAACTTGATGCTAGCGGCACCTAAGTCCATGAAACGCCTAGCGTTATCATAAGCCGTTTGCGGATCCTTGTCGCTCAGGTAGGGCATGTCGGCCACCACGTGGGTGTTGGGGGCTCCGCGGCAAACTGCCGCCACAAAAATCTGCATCTCGTTCATGCCGATGTCGCTCGTCTTCTTGTAGCCGAGCATGGTGTTTGCGAGACTGTCGCCTACCAAAATCTGGTCGACGCCTGCCGCCTCTGCCATCTGGGCAAAAGCGTAGTCGTAGGCCGTAATCATCGAAACTTTTTCGCCCTTTTGCTTCTTGTTCTTTATGTCGATTGGGCTGAGCATAACTTACGAACCTCCTGTAGCCAAGAAAGGGAATGGATTTCTTTCAGGAATCCGATGTGATTGCGCAGATAAGATAGCAAAGCGTTCTCCACGAAAACGCGCCCCGTGAGTTTTTGTAACGCCTGCTCGGGGTTGTTTTGTGCTAAATTCAGTTCCCAGAGCCCCTGTAAAGTCTCTGCGCGGGCCCTTGCGCTCTGTACGCCCTGGCAATGCTTGCAAATGAGCGCTCCCGATTCCGGGAAAAAGTCTGCCGCAGGTTCCGTGAGTACCTTTTCGCAACGACTGCACACACCAAGTTCCAGGTGGTAACCCCACAAGTCGCTAATGTTCAGCAACCAGCGAGAAAATACCGACTCGGCGCTTGTTGTTCCCGTGGCGCCTGCAGGGGAGTCGAACTCCTTGAGGGCCTGCTCCAGGAGGGCGAACTCTTCGGGAATTGGGGTGGCCGGCGGTGCATATCGCAACACGATCTCTGCCATCACCTGCGCAACTGCCAAGTTCAACAGGGAATTCCGTAGTTCGCCGTGCCAGTCGATAATCGAGGCCTCTTTAATGAACTGCAGCTCGGTATTCGGGTTTTGCCGGAACACCACCTCAGAAAGGGCCAACGGGTCGAGCGCCCCCTTGAAGGGGGATTCCTTGCGCTTGGCGCCCTTGATAATAAAACTCACCACGCCACACTCTTCCGTGAGCGCTTTCACTATAAAGCTCGAGTCGCTGTACGCATACCGGTGCAGCACGATAGCTCTAGTTTTTATCATAATGCTAGTGCAACGCAAACGTCATTGCGAGCGTAGCGATATACGATACTAAGCAACTTGTTGCTTTAGTAGAGTTAGGTTCGAAGGAGCAGCAATCCATTCGTTACTTATTCGGGAACGGGGGCCAACCCATGGTTTGGCCGCCGAGCACGTGCAGGTGGATATGGAACACCGTCTGGCCAGCGTCGGCCTTGCAGTTGAACACGAAACGTGCGCCGGATTCTTCGATGCCGAGTTCCTTTGCGATAATTTGTGCGCGGTAGAGCATCTTGCCCACGAGCTCGCAGTCGGTCGGCTGCATGTCCATGATGGTCGAAATGTGGCGCTTGGGCACTACCAGAAAATGTACTGGGGCCTGCGGAGCAATGTCGTAGAAGGCGAACACGTCGTCGTCTTCGTAGATTTTCTTGGAAGGGATTTCACCCTTGATGATTTTGCAGAAAAGACAGTTTTCACTCATAATGAGTATAAAGTAGTAAAAAGAAAGGCCGCCCGTATTTCTATAGGGCGACCAAGAAGGGCGGTAGAGGGCTAGTATTTGCAGAGGCCAGTTTCAGTAGAGAAACAGGTTCCTTGGCGTGTTGTGAACGGGTATCCTTTGTCGGAGCCCTGTGCGGACTGGAAAAAAACTTCAAGAGAATGGGACTTTGGGTTTCCTTTAGACCATCTGATTTTAAAGTTGTACCTGTTTTGCCCGCCGACTCCGGTTTTAGCTGCGGTGGGGTCTCCATTCAGGGCTCTACTGATAAAAAGAGGTTTGGTTGGGAAAGTTCTCCACCAGTCTTGATTGTTGATTTTTACTTTGTAGGCTGTGTAACCTTTGTCCTTTTTATAATTCCCGGTTTGTCTGTCGATGAGAATGTTGGCAATAGCGTCGAAACCAGCATCTCTAAGAGCGTCGCTCCAAAAGCTTTCGCTAGTAAGGACGCCGCACATGTTCTGGTTGTCTGTGATTCTATTTTTGTTGTCTGGTTGAAAATTGGCGGGGAGTTCATCATGTAATTCCATAATGAACAGTGTAACACCATCTTCGGAGGCTAACCATTTGCTTAAGTTCTCTTTGCTGTTTTGTCTACCACTGCATTTTGTCGATTCGTCTAGACGAAGTACGTCGTCTTCGTACAAGGCTCTGTCAAGAGCGTCACGTACGTAATAAAGTTTCATTAGGTCAATTTTTTGTCTTGATTTTTCGATATAGTCTGTGAGTTGTGGTACGGCTACGCCCGAAAGCAGGTTGATAATGATAATGACTACCATCAACTCGATAATTGTAAAACCGCCTTTCCAACGGTTTCGGGTTGTTTTTTTTGAAACCTTAGTCAGCATTAGATTTCCCCTTCTTGAGGTTCAATACCTTAAATATAATTTTTTATCTACAGGGCAGTGTGGAGAAACATGTCCCTTGCTTGCTGACAAGCCCCTTTCCGTTTTTGCTGTCGGTTGCAAAATAGACTTCAAGTGAATGGCTTTGGGGGTTTCCGCCTGCCCACTTGACGTATAATACAATTGAGGCGTTAGATGCGGTAACCTGTGTAGGGTCATTCTTAAGATAGTTGCTTACGAATATGGGCTGTGTGGGGTATGTTCTCCACCAAGAATTGTTCATGTCATTCTTTTGGGCGGTATATGTCTTTGAATTAGTGTTGATTTTGTCGCCGTTGGCTCTATCTTTAATGATGTCCGCAACGGCCCCGAATCCGGCGTCTTTCAAAGCATCGCTCCAGAAACCGCCCGAAAACAGCAAACCGCACATGTTGTTGGTTTTTGCGGAACTGTGCACACCTTGGTAATTTGCAGGCATATAACTACTGCGTTGAATAATGAATAATCCCAAACCGTATTTAAGTCCAGAGTCTAACTGGGCTTTGCTGACGTTACCGCAAGAACCGTATGTGCCTTCGTTTATATCGTCGTATTCGCCTTCGTATAGGGCTCGGTTCAGTGCATCGCGTAAATAATACAACTTCATCACGTCAAGTCTTTGGCGCGTTCTTTCGATCATATCAGTGAGTTTCGGTACGGCTACGCCCGAAAGCAGGTTGACAATAATAATGACCACCATCAATTCTACAAGAGTAAAACCAGCCTTTCGGTTGTTTCGGGTTGCGCTATTTAAAACCTTAGTCAGCATAAGATTCCCCTTCTTGAGGATTAATACTATAAATATAAAGTAAAACTTTACATAGGTCTGTGATTTGTAACAATAATATGATTTTTTTCTTATTCCAATTTGGAATAAAAATGGCGAAAAAGAGGCCTTTTTTGTTTATATTTACGCAAGTTATGAGAATTCCTTTCAACCAGCCGCCGTTTGTGGGGCCAGAAATTGATTATGTGAAGCAGGCCGTGCAGAGCGGGCGTATTTGCGGTGACGGACAGTTCAACCAAAAATGCCATGCTTGGCTGCAGGCAAAAACGGGTTGCGCCCGAGCGCTGTTGACCACCAGTTGCACCCATGCGCTGGAGATGTCGGCATTGCTTTGCGGGATTCAGCCCGGCGACGAAGTCATTATGCCGTCGTTCACGTTTGTTTCTACCGCCGATGCTTTTGCCATGCGCGGAGCCAAGTGCGTGTTCGTGGACATTCGCCCCGATACAATGAATCTGGACGAGAAGCTGGTTGAGGCAGCCATTACCGAAAAGACCAAGGCGATAGTTCCAGTGCATTACGCGGGCGTGGCTTGCGAAATGGATACCATCAACGAGATAGCCAAACGCCATGGACTCTTTGTGATCGAAGATGCCGCTCAGGGAATGATGTCCACCTACAAGGGCCGCTCGCTTGGCGCTTTGGGCGACTTCGGTTGCTTCAGCTATCACGAGACCAAGAATTACAGCATGGGCGAAGGCGGCGCAATCCTCATTAAAGACAAAAAGTTCGCCGACCACGCCGAAATCATTCGCGAGAAAGGCACCAACCGTGTGCAATTCCACCGCGGCGAAGTGGACAAGTACACTTGGGTGGAACTTGGCTCCAGCTATTTGCCCAGCGAATTGAATGCAGCTTACCTTTACGCCGAGCTAGAGAACGCGCAAAAGATTTACGACAACCGCATGGCCAGCTGGAATGCTTACCGCGAACGCCTGCAATGCCTGGTCGACGCGGGTGACTTGCAGTTGCCCTACATTCCGGCGGAATGCGTGCACAACGCCCACATGTTCTACTTGAAGGTGGCCGATTTAAAGACCCGCACCGCACTCATCGCGCACTTGGTCAAGAACGAAATTCTGGCGGTGTTCCATTACGTGCCGCTCCATAACGCACCTGCTGGCAAACGCTTTGGACGATTCTATGGCGAAGACGTGTACACCACCCGCGAAAGCGACCGTCTACTGCGACTGCCCATGTTCTACGGACTCAAGTCCGAAGATTTAGACTTTGTCTGCAATAAGGTGAAGGAATTCTTCGGAAGATAAAGGACCAAACACGTCATTGCGAGCGAAATGAAATGGAGCGAAGCAATCCAAAAAAATTATTACTTCTCGGCGGTAGCCACGCCGAAATTCCGCTGATCAAAGCCGCCCAAGAAATGGGCTGGTTCGTGATTACGACAGGCAACGCCCGCGAAGGCTTGGGCCACCCCTACGCCGACAAGAATGTATTTGCAGACTTTAGCGACAAAGAAGCCATGCTTGAACTGGCGCGGGCCGAGGGCGTAAGCGCCGTTTGTTCCGGCTGCAATGACTTCGCCCTACTTTCGACCGTTTATGTTTGCGAAAAACTGGGACTCCCCGGGCACGACAGTTTCGCCACCTCCCTAGAAATTCACCATAAGGATAAGTACCGCGCCCTTGCTACACGACTCGGCATCCCGACACCGCGAGCAATTACCGTCCGTAATGAGCAGGAATTCGAAACCGCGATTTCTACGCTGACGTTCCCGATTATCGTCAAGCCGGTGGACCTTACCGGTGGTAAAGGCATTCACCGTGCCGCAAACGCAGAAGAAGCCCGCGCAGCCTACAAAGATGCCACCAGCCGCACCCGCGAAGACCACGTGGTGGTAGAAGAGTTCGTGATCGGCACGAACCACGGATTTTCTGCCATGCTCGTGAAAGGCAAAGTGGCATTCGCCTTCTCGGACAACGAGCAATACTTTGTCAACAAGTACTTGGTGAGTGGCGCAAACACGCCCAGCACCACCGCAGTCGAAGGCCTTGCAAAACTCCGCGAATATAGCGAACGCATTGCCAGCGAGCTGAACCTGGTCGACGGTATTTTGCATATTCAGTACATTGAGCGAGCCGACGGCACACCCGTTATCATCGAAATTTGCCGCCGCCCTCCTGGAGACTTGTACATCAAATTCGTGAAGTACGCCACCGGCGTGGACTACCCGAAATTCATTATCATGGCTGAAACTGGCGAAGATATTTCTGGAATCACCGATGTGTCCACCCAAGGTTTCTGGCTGCGGCACTGCATTATGGCTGGGCCCGAAATTGAAAACGGAAGCACCGTTCGCGACGTCACCTTCGCGCCTGAAATTCAAGGGAACATTGTCGAAAAATTCTTGTGGTACAAGGCTGGCGAAACCATCGCCGACAAGTTGACTTACAAAGCGGGCATTGTCTTCTTTAAGTTCGACTCACTCGCTGAGATGCAAGACAAAACCGCACGTATGCCCGAACTGGCCAAAATTGCGATTTTTTAGGCTGCGAGCGCCCTTTTTGTAAAAATTATCCTATATTCCTTTTCATGAAGAAGGAACCTTATCAGATAGCCTTTATTGGCGGTGGCATCAATTCTGCCATCGGTGAAGTCCACAAAGCCGCAAGCCAGATGGACGGGCATTTTGAATTAGTGGCAGGAGCATTCAGCACCCATGCCGAGACCAACCGTAAAACCTCCGAAACTTGGGGCGTTACCGCAGAACGCACCTACGCCAACTACCGCGAACTTTTAGAAGCCGAAAAAGGCAAGCTCGACGCCGTCGTAGTGCTCGCCCCCACCGATTTGCATAAAGACATCGTGATTGACGCCCTGCGCGCCGGGTTCCCCGTGATTTGCGAAAAGTCGCTCGCCACCAGCTTTGAAGAAGGCGAAGAAATCGCCAAAGTCGTCGCCGAGACCAAAGGCTTTTTCTGCACGACCTACAACTACACCGGCTACCCCATGATTCGCGAACTCAAGCAATTCATAGCCGACGGCAAATTGGGCAAAATCCAGCAGGTGCAAGTGGAAATGCCGCAAGAAGGCTTTATGCGCCTGGGCACCAACAACGAACCGCCCAAGCCCCAGAGCTGGCGCCTGAAAGACACCGTGATTCCGAAAATCTCGCTGGACCTGGGCAGCCACCTGCACAACATGATTTACTTTTTGACCGGCGAACGACCGGAACGCATTGTAGCCGACCAAGCCACCTTCGGACTCTTCCCGCAAATTGTGGACAACGTGGGGGCATTGGCGCAATACACCAACAACGTTCGCGCACAAATTTGGTTTAGCAAAACAGCGCTCGGCAACCGCAATGGTCTGCGCATTCGCGTTTACGGTAGCGAAGGTAGCGCCGAATGGTTCCAGCTGGAACCCGAAACTTTAAAGACCTGCGACCTGCGAGGCAACGTGAGCCTGCGAGACCGCACCGGCGACGTAAAAATCGCAAACCAGCAGCGTTACAACCGCTTTAAGGCCGGCCACCCCGCCGGATTCATCGAAGCATTTGCCAACTATTACAAAGACATTGCCGATTGCTTGGGCCAGTACTTTGCCAACGGTAGCTTTACCAGCCAATACGTATGTGGTATTCGCGCCTCGCTGGAAGGCCTCGCCATGATGCAAGCCGCTGCACGTTCCGCTCAAAGCAACAAGTGGGAAAACCTATGAAACTCTCGTTTGTAATTCCCTGCTACCGTAGCGAAAATACTATTGGCACCGTGGTACAAGAAATCCGCGATACCATCGCGACCCGCCCTGGCACCGACTACGAAATCGTTCTAGTGAACGACTGCAGCCCCGACGGAGTTTGGCAAGTCATTAAGCAACTGGCCGCAAGCGACAATCACATTAAAGGAATTTGCCTCGCCAAAAACTTCGGCCAGCACAGCGCCCTAATGGCCGGCTACGCCCAAGCCACCGGCGACTACATTATTAGTCTCGATGATGACGGACAGACCCCCGCCAGCGAAAGCTTTAAACTCGTCGACAAACTGGAAGAAGGCTACGACGTGGTTTACGGCTATTACAAACATTGCAGGCAGCACCTGTTCCGCCGCTTTGGCACCTGGGTCAACAAGAAAATGGCCGAGACTATCATCGGCCAACCCAAGACGCTGCAAACCACAAGTTTCTTTATTATGCGCAAGCTCATTGTCGATGAAATTGTGCGCTACCCCAACCCCTTTGCCTACATTAGTGGCCTTGTTTTCCGTGCCACCAAGAACCTGGGCAACGTCGAAGTGCAACACCGCCGTCGCCTTGAAGGTGAATCGGGTTACACCATTGCAGGGCTCATCGGGCTTTGGATCAACGGCTTTACCGCCTTCTCCGTGAAGCCCTTACGCGCCGCCACCTTTATCGGCCTATTCTGCGCTGTGATTGGTTTTGCCGCAGGCCTTTTCGTGATTTACAAGAAACTCATGTTCCCCGAAGTTCCTGTGGGATACACCAGCATGCTCGCCACCCTGCTCTTTGTGGGCGGCATGATTATGCTACTGCTTGGTCTCATTGGCGAATACGTGGGCCGCATTTACATCAGCATCAACCAATCGCCGCAATACGTGGTGCGGGAACGCGTTTAATTCAACACAACGAACGGCACCCAGCGTTTGTAGAACTTCTCCTGGAACTTTAACGGAGAAAGTATCGGGTTGTGGTCGCCCTGCACAATAAAGCGCACATCCGGGTGTTTTTTCGCAAGGTTTGCCACCAGTTGCAACGTACCCGTCAAGCGTTCGGTATAAGCGGAGTCCACTGCGGCAACATCTATCCTGTAGGGGTCCTTGAACCCTTGCAACGGGAACTTGGTATCTAGCGTTGTCCAAGCGATAAACCGCGAAGCAGTATCCTGTACAATCAGCAAACTATCAAGCAACGCAGCCGATTCGTGGTCCGCACGCGCTCCATAGAAAGCCTCGTCAAAGCCTACATTGCGAATGTACTTGTTACGCATTTGCACCAAGCTATCGCCGCCGTAAATAAACTGCGTTTTTACGCCTTGGGCTCGCAACACCTGCGGCAAAAACACCGTATCACGACGCCCTGCGGAATCTCGCGCCACTTGGAAAATCAAGTCTTCACGCTCGGCAGTTCGCGTGCGGCTATACATACGGTGGTGCACCCCCACCTGCGTTGCCACCCCATCAAAAATCTGCAACTGTTTTGCAAAACGATTCGTATCTAGCGGTATGCCCCAACTTTCCACAAGTACCAGCACATTGGTCTTGGTAGAATCGATAAAGCCCCGGGTAATGGTCGCCGAATCGGTAGTAAAGTACTTCGCCTTAAAAGATTCCGGCAGACTATCGCGAGCCACCGGTTTGGGGACCGTACGACTCATGTAGTCCACCACCGGGAACTGAGCCAACGGCTGCGCCGCATAATGGTTGTAGGCAAACAAGTGCGCAATCAACGCCACAAACAGAATGAACGAAATGGCGCTCGCACTAAAGGGCTTGACCTTCCACATCATAGCCATGGCAAGGCCGCAAGTTACAAAAGGCAACGCACCATACCAGCCCGTAGCCCAGCCCTTAATGGCCAACAAGTTCTGCACGTCTAGCCAAGCGACAAACACCATCGCTGCCGCAATAGCCACAAGTAATAACATCAAAATAGATCGCTTCACGTTTTTACAAAACGCTCGCAATGACGTTAGCGAGCTTACTCGAATTTTGCTTTTTACTAATGCAAAAAGCATCAGCAAGCAAAATTCTTCGTAACCGAAAAGACCACGGACAATGTCTTGCCCCTTTTCAAACGTTAGCAAGAAGGGCACAATGGTAATCAGGGCGCTAGCTATTAACGGGTAAAGGAGTTTCATTATTCCACCTCCTTTGCCGCCGAATCCGCAACTTGAACTAAACGGTACTTAAAGAACGTCATCTCACCGATTTCTTTAAGGGTATCCACCGCAACGCTATCGTAGTAATGGCGCTGCAAAAAGTCAGACAGCCGCCCCTCATTAATTACGATTACGTTATCGCGAATAACATCTTTAATGGGGTTGGTGATTCCGAAATCTGCAAGAGCTTGCGTAATTTCCGGCAAGTAAGGAGTCCAATAACCGAAAGACACTGTACGGCGGTAGCTGCCAATGGGTTCTGCTAAGTAGGGCGGATTCTTGTGATGGCTAAACCGCATGTAAGCGTTCATGCTCAACAAGAACATCTTATCCGGCTGACTGTCAATATAGGCAAATACCTGATTATAATCTGTAGAATCTTCAATAGCTAGGGTACGGAGTTCGCCAGAGCCCGGTCCACGAACCAGCTTGCCGCTAGTGGCGTAAGTAAATACGTTTGCAAAAGCAATCACAGCTACCGCTACAACTACCAACTTACGCGGCAAATCATGATGGAATAGCCCCCATAACGGTACTGCAAGCACAGCCGCATAAAGCCAAAAACCGCTTTCTACACAATATATCAGTCGACTCATTGCAAGCAGTATGGACATCAGATACAAGATTACCCCTAGGCTGGCCCACAAATACAAAAAATTTTGACAGTTGGTAGCCCAAATTAGCAAGCAGAAAATGAACCACATCCAAAACAACGGTGATTGTAACGAATGGCCCAGAGCACTCAACAACAAACGTGGAATATCGCCATGTTCTATCTTATCGCGGTAAGCTCCAATCACATCAACTATTGCTCGCATGCTGTCGGCAGCAAATGTTTCGGTATCATAGAAAATCCATTCGGTAAGCATGTGGTAATCAATGCCAGACTTACCCATTTCTTCTAAATCTTCATAAGCAGCATTATGATTGAAGTAATTGGCCTCACCTAAAAAAGCTCGTGGTTCCTGAACATCCACATAAGGAGCGTATTCCGCATTTTTATACAAAGACACATCAAAATGGTGCATGGCATAGGCACCGGCGAACATTATCGCAAGGCTGGTCATCGTAACCCACTTAAACTTCCAACATTGTTTTAGATTAAACAGCAACCCTATGCAAAAGAATGGCATCCCCATCAAGAATGCCTGCCACCGCATCACAGAGCCCCAAAGCAGCAGAACAACTCCGATAGACAACACTAGAGCCTGCCCCGGACTTAATCCGGGGTCATTGCGAGCCCCTTTAGGGGGGCGGCAATCCACCACAGCATGGGTGAATAAGAGCATCCCTGCGGCGCTTAAAATAGAGGCGCACTGGGTAAACTGGATTACCAAGTAAAAATCGCTAGCGAACATGGCTGTAAAAAGCGTCGCCAGCAAAAGTCCCCAACGTTTGCCACACTTACGCAATAGCACGTAACCAATCGCCGTAAAAGACACAAAGACAGCAAACATTTCGCCAATGTAGTACCACCCCATTTTAGGGAACAAATGGTATAACGGTAACAAGGCGTAGCCGTAAATAGCGTTCACAAAAAGCATATGCGGGTTATAATCCGTGCCGTGGGCGCCGGTCAACACCGCCGCCATAAAATAGTCATCTACAGCCCCAAATTTGATATCGCCAAAGACAAGGCAAAGTGCCAAAAAGAATAGGTTGATTGCGACCGAATACAAAAATGTACGTTTAAAAGGCATGTAAGAAATATATATATTGTAACGTATGGATACACAATGGACCACCGTTATTAAGCCCAAAGCAAGCCTCCTCTCGGTTGACTTTGGCGAACTATGGCAATACTGCGATTTTTATCGTATGTTCGTGGAGCGTGACATTGCCAAAATCAGTACTGACGGTCTGCCGCAACCACTATTCTACCTTGCTGGCATCTGCTTTTGGAGCTGTTTTTTGAAATGTCTGAACCTGACTTACAAAACGTTCGTCGAAAATGCAATATGTTCGGCAAAGTGTATTTCCCGCGCCTGGTGGTTCCTCTGGCCACTGCAACCAGCAACCTAGTGCGGCGGTGCATTCATATGGGACTAAAAGTACGCCTCAATCGAGTTTGAAAATTGATAACTAACACAAACTTACAAATACAAGAAAGGATTCTCTTTCCAGACATTCTTAGAACCATGGCCGTTTTTGCGGTCATGATGACGCATATCTGTGCATATGGGTTTTTCAACTATGAAATTACTAGCGTCAATTGGCATGTCGCCAATGCTTTAGATTGTTTAACGCGATGGGCCGTTCCTGTTTTTATAATGGTTAGCGGCATGTTCTTTTTAGACCCCCAAAGGGAAATTCCTATAAAAAAACTGTATTGCAAGAATATTTTCAGAATTTTTGCGGCCCTGTTTTTCTGGGGCTTTGTATACCAAACATCAAATGTTGCGAAAAGGCTTTATTTTGAAAATGCAGATGCAAGTGTGGCCATAATAGAAGCATTGGAAGAATTCATATTAGGTCCAGCATGGTATCATCTATGGTTCTTATACTTGATTATCGCATTATATATATCGGTTCCGCTTATTCGCATTTTCACAAAGCATGCAGAAACAAAACATTATCAATATTTATTTATAATGTTTATTTTTCTTGGTTGTGCATTACCTCTTCTACAGGAGCTCACTTTATGCGCAAACAAAAGCTTGAATATATACATTTTTAATTTAAAGGAATTGCCCGGTTATTGCTGTTATTTTGTGTTGGGATTCTTTCTTTCTAAACATGATGTGTCCAAGAAATTGAGACGCGCGCTGTACCTGACTGCTGTGATTTCCTTTTTCATTCAATTTGTAGGAACATCTTTGATAAGTAACAAGTGCGGACAAGCGAGCGAAATTTTGCATAGATATTTCACCCCAAATGTTGCAATACAAGCGATAGCAATTTTTTTATATATTAAAGATTTCGGATCAAAAATAAATTCTTCTAACAGGGCAACACGATTTGTCTGCTTATTAGGGAAATATTCTTTTGGGATGTATTTAGTTCATGACTTTTTCAATGGCGTTTTTTACAGAATTGGACTTTTCTCAATAAATATTCCTCCAATCTTATCTATTCCGTTTAGAACATTCTTAACGTTTGTTATGAGTTTCTTAGTTGTCTGTGTGTTGGCAAGAATCCCTATTATAAAGAAATATTGTATGTGATTAATAATTTGTCAATTCCTCCAGAAATGCAGACTTCTCCTATTATTATACAAACCAAGCAATGTAAATGATAAAATTAAAAAAAATTATTACACTATCTCTAAAAGCGCTCCTAATAGGAGTATGCCTTATCTTTATTATAGAACATTATTTTTTTGAGATAACCCCATTCTTTTTTTCTCCAATATTCGCGCTTTCATTTTTAGCTCTTGTTGTTTTTCAATGGCGTACAAAAATCTTTCATAAGCAGAATTATTTCAAGCCTTCTCACATTCTGTTTATGACCATCTTGCTCTTTTTAGCAGTCCACTTAAGAGCAGGAATTGTTTGGGCGTTAAATACATTTCCTCTTAGAGATGCAAATACGGTTTTCCTTACCTTGCAAGAGCCATTTGATGATTTTGCCTATTCAATGGTGAAATACTATTTAACATCAACAATACCCCATGCACTTACTATATCAGTAGTTTTAACAATTTTCTTATATGTTACATTAAACAACACAAGAAAAAGAATCTTTCCCATAGGAATATATTTCGCTGCTACAATAGCTCTTCTATTCTATAACATTCCCATATCGGACTACGTTCACATTCTTAATAACGAACCAGAAAAAAACGCAGCCTATTCCAAGTTCTTCGTAGAAAATTATGTAAATCCAGATTCCGTCAAAATTTCACCACCCGACAAAAAAAGAAACCTGATTCTAATATATTTAGAATCACTAGAAACGACGTTCTCCGACAAAAAGCATGGTGGCAATCAAGACACAAATCTCATGCCCGAAATTACTGAGCTTGCGCTAAATAATTTAAGCTTCGGAAGAAATAAAAACCATATCGGCGGTGGAATCGACACAAGAGGTTCTGCCTCCACATTTCCCTCTATGCACTCCCGTTCTTTGGGAATACCAAACATTATTAATTATACCCAAACACCTATATTACATCATTATAAAAGCCTTTATAAAATTTTAAATGCTAATGGCTACCATCAGATATTCTTCCAAGGCAACCCTGGCCTTTATAAGCAGTTTCAATTTTTTGCAACAGATCAAAAAATTAACGAAGTTTATGGACCAGACGATTTGATTGAATTGATGAAATTGGATACTGCAGATCTTATACGAAAGCAAGGATACAAGACCGTTCAAGATAAAGAAGCTTTCAGATTTGCCAAGCAAATCCTTGATACGATATCAGAACCATTCTCACTGACATTCTTTACCATAGATACTCACGCCCCCAGTGGAATCTACGATCCTGATTGCATAAAAGCTAAGGACGAACAAAATGAAGACGAACGCCTAAAAGCTTCAGTGCGCTGTGTTTCCAGAGAACTTGGTTGTTTCCTAAATTCAATTAATTCAAAACCATTCTATCAAAATACATCTATTGTAATTTTTGGAGATCATCGTTTTCCGGGAATTCGTTTAATAAACGGATTCCCGAATGGAAAATGGATTGACATTTTTATCAATTCTTCAAAATTACCTGTTTTAGAAGAACCAAGGAAATTTTCAGACATCGACATGTTCCCAACTATACTCAGTTCCATAAATTATGACATTGAGGGCGGTCGGCTCGGTTTTGGAACTGATTTGTTTAGCGATAAAAAGACGCTTCTAGAAACCATTGGACTAGACTCCGTCAATAAAGAATTTGATAAAATGGCTAATCACTTGATTTATGAAAGCTATTTGCTTCAAAAAAAGAAGTGATAAACGTGTTATATGTAATTAAACTTATCTGTAAGCTTCCCCATAAAAATGGGTAGCTGACACACCCATCAAAGCATCGACAATTCTCTCGCTTGCCTTACCGTCGCCATAAGGGTTTACGGCTTGAGCCATGGCGCTATACGCTCCCGAATCGTCAAATAGGGTCATTGCGGCGCTATAGATAGCGTTTTCATCAACGCCGACGACTTTGACGGTTCCCGCTTCGACGGCCTCGGGCCTTTCAGTTTCTGTACGGAGAACCAGGACCGGTTTCCCGAAGTGCGGGGCTTCTTCCTGGAGACCGCCGGAGTCCGTCATGACTATGAAGCTCCTGGCAAGGAGATTGTGCATGTCAAGAACATCCACCGGATCGATTAAATGAACGTTGGAAACGTCGGATAAAATGTCAAAAACCGTTTCCCTAACAAACGGATTCAGATGGACCGGATATACGAAGGCTGCGTCTGGATATTCGTTCGCGAGTCGCTTGATTGCGCGACAAATATTGCGCAGCGGCTCTCCCAAGTTTTCGCGACGGTGAGCAGTTACGGTCACTACGCGGCAACTTTTAAAATCAATGTCACGCAGCTTTTTGGAGGCGAACTGATAATCGTCTTCTACTGTGTACTGGAATGCGTCTATGACGGTATTTCCGGTTACAAAGAGATTCTTCGCAATTCCCTCAGCCAAGAGATTGTTCCTGTTTTTCTCGGTGGGGGCGAAGTGATATGTGCTAATCCGGTCCGTCATCAGGCGATTCATTTCTTCGGGGAAGGGCGAGTAGATATTGCCCGTGCGCAGCCCTGCCTCCACATGGCCGACAGGAATCTGCTGATAAAAGGCCGCAAGTGCGGCCGCGTATGAAGTCGTTGTATCGCCGTGCACCAGGACGATGTCCGGCTTAACTTCTTTGAGCAGGGGTTCCATCGATTCTAGGATTGTCGTGGTAATGCTGGTGAGCGTCTGTCTGTCTTTCATGATTTCGAGATTGAAATCCGCCTTGATGTTGAAGGCGTCCATGACCTGCCGGAGCATTTCCTTGTGCTGGCCGGTGAGGCAAACGACGCACTCGATGCCTTTAGCCTCTTTCAACTTGTAGACTAGCGGACACATCTTTATGGCTTCGGGCCTTGTACCAAATACTACGAGAACTTTCATTTTTTTTCCTCAGCCACATTTGCCAATGGTAACCAACAAATATCCTTGCATCAGATTTTCTAGATCAAAGCCGTCTTTTTCAAGTTTCGCAAAAAACTTCCGAATATAATGCCTCTTAGGCAAAAATCTTTGGGCCCATTCTGAACCGATTGTGTATTCTCGTTCAACAGTTATACCTGCTCTAACAAACTCTTCCTTGAAACTATGTTTCGGGATTTCAAGTCCATACTCCCATGTTCCATCATTTTCCATCATTTGTTTTCCAACACGATAAGGAATAGACGAGGCGTTCGGAATCATAGAAATCATGTACTTTCCATATTTAGCCCAATTACGAAGCAGATTAACCTGGTCGTCAGTTTCAAAATGCTCTAACAGTCCCGCCTGAAAAATATAATCAAACTGTTTTTCTTCAAAAGGCAAATCTTTCGTAGCATCAGCCCGTACAACATCAATATTAGCCAATTCCAATCTCTCGGCAGCCGCTTTAACCAACTCAACAGAAGACTCCGTATAATCAAGTGCAGCAGCATTTCTTCCATTTTTTGCGAGCCACAAAGAACTTACTCCAGAGCCACAACCAATTTCAAGTGTTGAGGTTCCTATCGGGCATATTTTCACTAATTCTTCTGACCACACGGAAACTTTACAAGACTCTACGGCGTTAACAACATTATTAAGACTATTAATGTTGTAATGTTTTGACCACTCATCATTATTTAAAGCTTTTTGATGATTGTTCATACGTTTTTCCCTCTCTATTGCCTGTAAATAGTTTGAATAATTGTGGAGATATTTTATTTAATAAAAAACCAGATCCTAAAGCGAATGTTGACACAACCGACCATGTAACTAATTGATATAAATGCGCATTAGAAATAATTCTAGAGAAAAATCCTCCAAAAAAATAATCAAGCCAAAAGTGAATTGCAAAAATCCAAAAGGAATATCTAAAACAAGTCTTTGAACCAATTTTCGTCAAAGGTAAATTGATTAACAACGAAAGAAGGAAAACAGCTCTTATACCATAAAGCCATACTTTTATTTCCATTCCTATTGGTTTATTACAATATACAAAGTAGATACCTAAATACGCAACGAGAAACAATACTGTAAAAATAATTTTCTTTTTTTTTCTACTTATTCGGATTTTCTTAAGCAAATCTGGATAATAAAAACCAATCAACCCAGCCCATGTGTAAATCATATAAATGAAACGTGAGTGTAAAATCGTTTCACCTTTATATAACAGATATGCAAAAGACAAAATAAAAAGAAGAAATACCCCGGCTTTCCTACAGTAAAGAAAATACAATATTGGGGATAGAACCGTCCAAAACATCAACATAAAAATATACCAGAAATGCGGAGACGAATTCCACATTACAAGATTATTCCATATATTCAAATCTAACAAGCTGCAGCCGTTTTTCCCGCTTTGCAAATTCAGGAGAAATGTGTTTATTAAATTCCATAATAGATACGGAACTAAAAGAGAAAAAACTCTTCTTTTATATTTTTCCTTTAAGTCGGAAAATGTTCTTACAGTACTCCAAAATAAAAATCCTGAAATTATTGAAAAGGCCGGTACTACGCAGTCTCCTAAATTTTTCACAAACATAAAACTAGAATAAAAAGAATGGTCTCCAACTAATTGTATGTGATACAATACAATTAGTAATGTAAGAATCCATTTTGCATTATCTAAGAAGACATATCTCATCACCACCTCATATCTTCGAAATTATATAAATGATAGTATTATAGAATCTTATCTGTCTTTCTTCGACGATTTTTTATTGCGTTTATTAAATCTAGTGCGTCAGGACCATCGATTTTTCTTGCAAATATTTTTCCCGAATCAAGTATCATATCTATATCATTTAATCCAAACCTGTTATTTGAATTCTTCCATGTGGTCAGCCGCATGCATGATTTGTATTCATTGTTGAAATCATAAATATTTTTTGCATAAGGTGAATTAAATGCCAATGTATGAAAAAAAACTTCATCTGCGCAATGCGTTCTTCCCATTCTTATTTTTATGAAATCTTCTTGGCCAACAATGAACCTTGCCAAACCATCTGTTATGCTCCAATTCGCGTACCCTTTTTTATATTCTAGTGGGTCGTTCTTGATGCGGTTGATTCCTAACCTTTTTTGCAATCTAACAAATTGAATTCCCTTTAAAAAAAGCCATTTTTTTACAATGTTTTTTGCACGAGCATATTTATTCCAGAAATAGTAATACCTTATTCGATCCAAATAGTTTAAATCAGCACGATCGTAGCCTATAAATTCTTTTCCTTTGTGAACGAGAAAAAAATTGTGTATGTCATCTTGACTTATTATAGGATACTCAACTCCAACCATCAAATGATAATAATCATGATACCCTAATTTACAAGCGGATTTCAGCAATTTTAAAACGCATGAAATTTGGGTGGAATCGCCCCAGTATACGTTCATTGAATCAACAATAATCAATTTTGCTTTTTTTACATTTTTTTTTATTTTTTCCAATGGCGCATCTTTTGTTTTTTTGTCAATATGTAAAAAAATATCATTTCTCGGATCATCCAAATCACTAATCAACTCTTGCAACACATCAAAACGATGGTGCGCCATTACTAAATAAGCGAACTTCATTGTTTCTCCTTGCCAAAAGCCATGTCAAGATATTTCCATGATGTAGCAACCTGTTCTTTTAATATGTCGTTATTACCATATTCTATAACATTTTCTTGATTAATTTCATTGACGTTATATTTTGTTAAAATTCTGTTTTGTGCCCCCAATAGATTAACAAATTCCATCAATCTAGAATCAAGCTCTGACTTTTTTTCATGAGTATCTAACAACCAATAATTTTTTTTGAAAATATATGCAAAAACCATTCCATGAAAAGATTCTACATAGACTTTTTTTGCATATTTCATGAGATTCAAAAAAACAAGAGGGCCTGAATTTCCATACAGATTAAATCCCCATTTTGAAGGATTCCTAGAAATCCATTTTTTAGGATCAATCACGTAAACGGGTAAATGTAATCGTTTTGACTCTTCGGATACAATTTTAGATGTTGACTTATCGCAATATGCCCAAGAATAATAGAAAATATAATCTCCTTTAACAAGCGGCTCTCCAACCAGTTGTTGCCATCGCTCATCATCTATAATTAACGTTGGGTCTAAAACCTTTTGCACATTTTGTCCAGTAACGATCTCAAGGCATTCTCGTCCAATTTCTTCACGAACAGAAACAAAGGAAAAGTCATTTAACCATTCCTTTATGGAAATATAGTTGTTACTAAGATTAAGAAGAGCCCCTCCCAAACTTGGAGCATAAGCTATTTTTTTTGATTTTGACCAGCCTAGAAAAAAAGCATCGCTATAATCCCCCATTTGAACATTCCAAATTTGGTCGCTTCCTGAAACAAGTACATCATATTTATCGGATATATCTTTCAGATCTTCTATAAAATACTCTTTCCCTTTGATTCCAATATATTCTTTCCTGAAATTTTTGTAATCTTGGGAGGCTATTGAAAGAGCTTCCAATTTTTTTCTATACAATAATTTCCTTAATCCTTTATAATGTGGTAAATCGTATATAGCATGAGATTCTTTTGACGAAAAATTTATTACTTCTACATGCCCATATTTTTCTAAAGCGGTTTTTAACGCATAGGCTTGCAGCAGAGAACCGCAATTGTCTGAAGCGGAAAGTGTCATTACACCTATTTTCATAATTTTAAAATCTCTTTTGAGCAATTATTTTGGAGGCTGGCAGCTTAATTCTGCCCCAATACTGCGGAAGCCAATTTGTTCTATTAGATTCATCCTCAACAATTTCAAAATATATTTTTTCTGTTGACTCGTCAAAACCCCTATGTATTCCCATATCATTTAACTCAAATAGTGTAAGACGCAATGTGTAATGGCCTTCTGCTAAATTAGATATGTCGTATTCAAGATCAAAATCCGAGATTTCGCCTTTTTTCATGCAGAAGAAATCTACAGATTCAGACATGCCGACGTTTGCCCCATCCGTAGTGCGAATTTCTAGCCTTACTCGAATATTATCTACATCTTTAAAACACTCCACTCTAAAGCCGAATTTCATTGTTTCTAGAGATGAGAATCTTGCTGTTTTCTTGTTTAGGAAATCAAAACTATGCAAGTATAACTCGCGCCCTCTTTCAGGAACAGATCTTTTTTGTCCTTCAAAGCAATAATGCGTCAGCAATTCTCCAGACGCACTATCCATATATACGTTTATGGCTTCTTCAACATCTCCATCAAAAACAATTCGCCCTCTTTGTAGAACAAGGCATCTCGTACAAAGTTTTCTAATTGTCGACATATTGTGGCTAACATATAAGACCGTTTTGCCGCCTTTGGCTTCATCTCCCATTTTACCAAGGCATTTCTTCTGAAATTTCATATCGCCAACGGCAAGGACCTCATCCATAACCATAATCTCGGCATCAAGATGCGAGGCGACAGCAAAGGCCAACTTGACATACATGCCAGATGAATAACGCTTCACGGGAGTGTCAATAAATTGCCGACACTCAGAGAAGTCTATGATGGACTCTATCTTCGCATCCACCTCTTTTCGGGTCATGCCAAGAATGGCACCATTCATGTAGATGTTTTCTCGTCCAGTAAGCTCCCCATGAAAACCAGTTCCAACTTCCAACATGGAGGCTACTCTGCCATCAATCCAAACGTCGCCTTCAGTTGGTGCTGTAACCCTAGACAAAATCTTGAGTAGAGTAGACTTTCCCGCTCCATTTGCACCGATGATGCCGACGGCCTCGCCTTTCTTTATTTCCAGATCTATGCCGTCTAAAGCCCAGAAAGATTCTCCATAACGCGACGTGTTCTGGCCTATTTTCAAATTCGGATCTTCTTTGCCCCTTTTTCGGGCCCACCAGGATTGGAGCTCCGCGTTCAGGGTTTGCCCGCCTATGGCTCCGAGCCTATACTGCTTTCGCAGATTTTTTATTTCGATTGCAGTATCAGACATATTACACCGTATCCATAAACGTTTTTTCAATCTTGCTAAACAATATAACGCCAATGAAAAGTACGACAATCGTAGTAATCCAACTTATACCCCAATATTGCCAAGCATCCGTCGGGATCCCCAAAATGACGCTTCTGAAACCTTCGATAATCGGAGCCATGGGGTTCAACATGTATGCCGCATAGTATTTTTGCGGAATAATCCCAGTCGTGTAAACAACAGGAGTCGCATACATCCAAAGCTGCACGCCAAAGCTAACTAGAATCACTAGGTCCCTGTACTTAGTTGTCAGCGATGCCACGATGATGCCGCAGCCGAGCCCGAGAAGCCCGACCTGCAATATCAGAACAGGAACAAGAAGAATCGACGTCCCTATTCCAAAATTATATCCGACGATGCAATACCCAACTAAGGCGACAACAAGCATGGCTAGCTGGATCAGCAAATCAAGCATTCCTGTCAGCACCGATGATATGGGCATCACAAGCCTCGGAAAATAGACCTTGCCCATGATAGCCGCATTCGCCGTAAATGTACGCGAAGTCTCTGTTAGGCAAGTCGCAAAGAACGCCCACAGTGCATTGCCGCACAGATAGAACAGGAACTGAGGGACACCCTCTGCGGATAGCCCCGCCAAATTACCAAAAATAAAGGCATAGAGTGAAACCGTTATCAACGGATTGAAAATGAGCCACATCGGCCCGAGAATGGTCTGTTTATACCGAGTTGAGTAGTTCCTCTTAAAAAAAAGCCAGATAAGGTCCCTGTATTGGAACAGTTCCCGATAGTTGATATCAAACCAGCCCGTTTTGGCTTTGATGTGGGTTGTATAATGTTCCATTTACACTTTTCCGCTTAACCTTCTCTGTATCTGCCACAGACGGGAATACCAAATAAATACTTTCACCCGTTCCCAGAGAATTTTCATTCTCTTTCGATTTAAGTGAAACCAATATTTCTTGTTAAACGACAGCAACATCTTAAGAGTTTCATCATAATGCGCAGAAGCTCTATTTAACACATGGTCGAAAAACTCGTTGCATAGTCTATTTTCAACTGATTTTGTATACGCAAATCGAAAATGTTTGTCTAGAACCTTATAAGTCTGCTCATCTACATATTTTTTCTTTGTTTCTGTTAGTGATTTCCCATGTATGCGATAATAGTACAAATCATCTTCTATATGTAAAATATTGCCAATTTTATACAACCTGATCCAATAGTCGTAATCTTCGGCAAGAAACAAATCGGCATCGTAAGCACCAGCTTTTTTTGCTGCATCAGCAGTATACAAAAAGCATGCTCCGATTACATTCCCAGTAAACAGATATTTCGGTTCAAGCATCTTCGCCAATTCAGCTTCACGCCCATTTGAATCAATGCAAGTGTAATTTGCATAAACCATTATTGCATCGGGATTTTTTTCAAGGTTTTCAACCATGACTCGCAACGCATCAGGTTTATATTTGTTGTCATCCGACGTCCATGTGTAATATACCCCGGTGGCATGCTCAAAACCCGCATTTAATGTTTTTGGCAATTTTAAATTTTGAGGATTAGTGAAAACTTTTATTCTAGCATCCTGGGATGCATATTTTGAAGCTATGGTAAGCGAATCATCAGTGGAGCAATCGTTTACTATGATAAGTTCCCAATTCGCGTAAGTCTGTGCGATTACACTTTCTATCGATTCTGTCAAATAATCAGCGCCGTTATACACCGGCAGAACAATTGAGATTTTCTTTTCTTCCATACTTATTTCAAGTAATATACCTTTTTTTCAGAGAAATTCTATAATTGCGCACAAATAATTATATATTATTATGGAGTAAAGACCATGTCTACACCCCTAGTTTCCATAATTGTTCCCATCTACAAGGTCGAGTCCTACCTTAGAAAATGTTTGAACAGCATCATAAACCAGACATACTCCTATTTGGAAATAATCTTAGTAGATGACGGCTCTCCTGACAAGTGTCCGCAAATATGCGACGAATATGCAGCAAAAGACAAACGCATCGTCGTCATACATAAAAAGAATGGAGGCCTTTCTGATGCAAGGAACGTCGGTTTAGACATTTGCAAAGGTGAGTACATATCCTTCATTGACAGTGATGATTGGATTGCGCCCCAATATATAGAAAGATTATTATACAATGTTCAAAATAAAAAAGTGGACATAGCCATAGGACAATTCCAAAAGGTTTTTCTAAACAACGAAAATAAGAAAAATGAAAACGATAATCCTGCTGATTCTATAGAAGTTTTAGACAATAAAGAAGCAGTAAAAAGATTATTTAGCAATGACGAAATTTATTTTGTTATAGCATGCGGGAAATTGTACAAAAAAACGCTTTTTAACACCATTAGATATCCTGTTGGTAAAATACACGAAGACGAATATACCACATACAAAATTCTTTACAAGTCTTCAAGCGTCGCTTATTTGCACGAAAAATTATATTTTTATCTTCAAAGACCGCAAAGCATCATGTCCAATGTAACAAGCAACTCTTTAAGAGTTCTTGATGCTCGTGTTGAGCGCTATCAATACTTTAAGGACAACAACGAACGCTATCTTGCAAATTTATGCGTCGAACCCCTATGTTGGGATTTACTTTTTGCTTACAACCAGTCAAAACAAAGGAAAACAATTCCAGGATTCAATAACGCCAAAGGGATTCTTAAAAAATACCGCGAACTTGTTCATCATTACAACGAAATCAACTTGTGGAGCATAAGAAAAATTATGCTGAATATCTTTGCTATTTGCCCACAAGTATACTTGTTATATCGTAAGTTATCTCCCTATACAATTCGAAAAGAATAATGGGCTAAAATCGTCTAAATTTTATCGTAATCTTTTATGTTTTGTATTCCATATGAAGGTGTCTGTCATTATTCCGATTTATAAGGTTTCCCCTGTTTATCTTCGCGGCTGTTTAGACTCCCTAGCTGCACAAAATATGGAGGAATGCGAGTTCATTCTGGTGTCGGATGGTGCTCCAGAAACGGAAAGCTCTATTTGTGAAGAATACTCTTCAAAAGATGCTAGATTTAAGTTCTTCAAATGTGAACATGCCGGCGTATCGGCAACCAGAAATTATGGTATTGAAAAAGCCCAAGGGGAATACATAACTTTTGTAGATGCCGATGATTGGATTGAACCAGGAACCTGTAACTCAACATATACTTTTGCAAAAAAAAATAATAGTGACATCGTTTTCTGCGAATCAATTCTCCACGAAAACAATATTGAAAAACGCGGGAACTTTTCTCCATTTTCAATCACTCATTTTTCTAAAAGCAACATAGATGATGTAATACGGGCAACTCTTTTTACCGAATCCATAAAAGATGTTTCTATACCTTTAGTTGCATGCAAACTTATAAAAAGAAATGTCATAATAGACAATGATATAAGATATTCAACGGATCTTCAATTTAGTGAGGATCGGCTATTCAATATTCAATGTTATCAACACTGTAAAGAATTTTCATACACCAATCAGTTTTTATACCATTATCGAATTCACGCCTCCTCAGCAACGAGAAAGTTTACACACAACGCATATAACGAGTATGTCCGCTTTATTCCTTTTTTTTCGCCCTACATTCAAAAAGAGTTTTCTTCTTACATAAGCCTTGAAGTCCTTAGGTGTTTTTTCCTAAGTTGGTCGACATACTATATGCATAAGGAAAACAACATTCCTTACGCAAAACGAATGCACGAATTATGCGATATTGCTCGTTCGAACCAAATACAAAATGCTATTGCAGTCTGTGATAAAACAAAAATCGCTCCTTTGATTAAGTTTGAACTATTCTTATTTAAAAGAAATATTTTCTTTCCTATTTATCTGCATGGACTCAAAGCACTTATTTGGAATAATTTAAAATGATATCTATCGCCCTTGCTACATATAACGGCGCTAAGTTTCTTCGAGAACAGTTGGATTCTATTCTAAGCCAAACTGTGACTGATTTTGAAGTTGTCGTGTGCGACGACTGTTCAACGGACAATACGTTACAAATACTACAGGAATACGCAAGTAGAGACGCGCGCTTTAAGGTGTGTCAAAATGTAATCAACCTGGGATTCAAAAAAAATTTTGAGCACATTCTTTCTCTTTGCAAAGGTGAATTCATTGCCTTTTGTGATCAAGATGACATTTGGGAACCGGACCATTTAGAGGTCCTCTATAAAAATATTGGCGATAACGATTGTATTGGCGCGAACTCGCTGATTATAGACGAGAATGGCATATCACAAAATAAAACACTCTTAGAATACTGGCCCATACACGTAATGCCCAAAAACGAAGCTGAACTCTTTCAGCATGAGTTGTATTCAAACGTGATTCAAGGAACAGCTTCGTTAATTAGGGGTTCATTGATCAAACAGGCTCTACCTTTTCCCGACAATATCAAATATCATGACTATTGGTTTGCGCTTGTTGCTGGCCTTAATGAAAAAAGTAAGTATATAGATAATGTGGTTTTAAAATACAGGCGACATTCCAACAATGCTTCAGAGTACCAGAAATTTACGATTTGGAATGCTATCAAGGACCTCTATAGATTTTCAAAAGACAGGAAAGGATTCTATCAAGACAGCTTAAACTTGCTGAACAATTTGGTACATCACGAAAACCTCTCTCTAGATAAGCAGAAGCTTGTTTCTGATGCACTTGAATTTTACACCAATCTTTCTGAAAATAAAAACAGATTGTCAGCACTTCGGTTCTATATCAAGAACTACAACGTTATAACATTTTCAAAGAAATCTATTTGGCAACTATTCCTATACCGTTGTTTCGGCATTCTTTTCTTTGGAATTAAGGGATGAACGAACCCAACAGTAAAAATCGTATAATTTGAATTCCAATTTTGTGTATGCAAACCACAATTTAGCTATAGTCATCTGCAAGGCATTAATTTTTTTGTATTTCTTCAAAAAGAGTTCTGCGCTTTTCAAAAGAATTGAATGTTGCTGGGACCATCGATTGTATGTTTTAGAAATACTGACATGATGATTGTGTACATACGAACAATCGAGTCGTAAAATTGTTTTCAAACCGACATCTGCAAATTTATGCGCCAAGACAAATTCTTCGTAATAAAGAAAGAATTCTTCATCATACATGCCATGCTCAAACATTTTCTTCAAGTCAACCATCAATAGAGATCCGGGAACCGCAAAAACAGGAACAATCGTCTTCTCTCTGAAAAATTTTGCCGGATAAGATCGGATCTTTAGCAGAACCTCGAAGAACATGCTTGTTGCAAGCACATGTTGCATTACACTGCAATTTTTCCAAGCACAGTCCACAGAGTTAGATTGTTTTGCCGAAACAACTGCCACAGATGAATCTTTTTGAAAAGTCTGGAGGAATTTTTGAATACAGTCTTCGCTAAAAATTACATCAGGGTTTGCTACAATCGAGTAATCAGCGTTCAAAACATCCGAAGAGTAACGCAGGCCAATATTGTTTCCTGCGCCATAGCCTCCATTCCTAGTCGATTTAACTAAATGAACTTTGTTGCTCTTGCAACTCTGCAAAAGTCCCCAAGAATTGTCTGTCGAATAGTTGTCGACAACCACAATAAAATCTAAAAGAGGAAAATCTTTTATCTGCTCCACCAAATTTATCGTTGTAGGAGCATCGTTGTAATTCAATATGATGCAAGATAATATTTTATTTTTCATCAATTATTCTCCCACAAATGATCCGCCATGCCAAAAATAATCATACTGAAAACTTTTCACTTTCAATATAGAATCTAGCATGGATTTTGGCATTTTTTCTAGCAACGTTTTCTTGCTAGAAAACAGTGATGTTCCTAAACCCAATCGATGTCCTGTAATCTCTACACCCATGGCCTCCAGCACAGTCGGAAACATATCAAACGAGCAAAAACTCCGATTAACATCCAACAAAGAAATCTGCGTATTAAGGAACACGTTAATCCAATAAAGAGGAGCCTCCTTATTTAAACCCAATAAACCCGTAAATGTACTCCAGGTATGGTCTCCAATAAAAACAATGACCGTATTTTTATACCAATCTTGTGTTTCAGCCCATTTCAAAAAAGACTCAACTTGTTTAGATGCACATCTTAACGCAGACGGATACTGAGAAGTTTCTGATTCAGCAACAGCACAACCATCCGACATATATCCCTCTGGGAAATGTGTATCAACAGTCATCATATATAAAGCAAACGGCTTAGAGGAATCTTTTCCCAGTTCATCCAGCTCTTTTTGGACTAGTCCATAAAGAGTCCTGTCCGTAACACCCCAAAAAATTTCTTTCTTGTCGGGAACTGCGCCTTCTTTTTTATAATAAGGGTAGTCGTGAAATTCCTTCACTTTGTGTTGATTCCAAAAATTTCTCTTAGAAGAAAATGAACCATCGGAGCCTTGAACATATATTTGATGATAACCATTTTCATCAAGGACATCCGTAATGCATTTAACATAGGGCAGGAAACTATAAATAGAGTCGCTATTTTCCATACTTTGCGGCAAATCCAATGGTATTCCGCAAAGCTTTGATACCTGAGCGGCCATAGTCCAGCCAGTCATCACGACATCAACTCCACCAGGTTTAAAAGAGATATTTTCTTGCGTGATTCTATTAATTTCTGGAGTATAGTCTTTAAAATTCACCTCCATTGATTCTAGCATAATATAAATCAGATTTTTCTTTTCTTGCGGAAATACTATTGAAGCCGAATCGGGGAAAACATATTCTCTTAGATATAATTGAGAATTTTGTTTTTTATCAGGTTCCATATACACCTTACAAATGTCTATTAACGGGAAAATTAATTTGGGCGCAATTATCAAAAAGATTATTAAGGAACAAGTAAACATCACCTTAAATAATTGCTTTAAAGGATACAATAAATTCACACCAGGGTACAAACGCGCTCTATATTGAAACAATTTAAAGCACCATGTTTTTTTAGAATAGTGTACTACCAAAGAAAGAATTGTAATTACAATACATATTGGAACATAAATGAGCAACGATGGCCGTAAAATGTTCTGCCATATCATATCCCAAACAAAGCCCTCTATCCCAACATTATTCTGTTGCAGCGTAAAAAGGACAGCCTCAGGATTCTCAAGCGGAAAAGCCTTTATCATCCAAGGAATTCCGTGACTAAGAAAAATCAACAAAAACGAAAACAGAGAGAACCACAATAGAGACCGCACCTTTGTTTTTTCATATTCTCTGACCTCAAATGACAATGAACAAAGAAAGAGCGTCAATATAAAGCTAATGGTTGAATTAGCAAGAGTCTGGAAATCGTCCAAGAAGCGTAAAATAGAATAACGGTATGTAAAGAGATACAAAAAAAATGGAATAAAAAACATTCCGGAAATTTGCCTTGCGCTAGAAGATTTTCTGTGAACAATCACAAATAAAACTTCAAGTACCAAGCAGGCTATCACATAATAAATATGAACAGACATTATCTAATGAATTTGAGCAAAAAAGCGACAAGGCCAATTCGCTTTTCCCGCAACAGCCATATTAAAATACGTTCGGACAACGCGAAATAGCTTTCTTTCAAATTGTTTAAAGGACTCAAAAATTCTTTCATAGACAACACTTTTTCTAGCTGATGTTTTTTTTCAATAACAGGGTTTGGGTTGTCTTTGTGGAAAATATCTTCTTTCAAGATTCCAAACAAGTAATGAACAAATAGACAATTTGCTGAATCAGCGAAAAGCATATTTTTATTTGTTCTTTGTAGCCATATTTGGATTTCTTTAATTAAAAAGGCGAAATATTTTTCGCTATTTGGCCTATAGTGACTTTGCGCAGAATTAGTTTGCTGTATATAATGATAAAAGCAGTCTCTTGTATAGCCGATTCTGTCAAAGTAATCTAGTGCCAGTGTGTTAAATAGAACGTCTTCGCTAATAATTGTCTCTACTGAAAAACGAAGGTTGTTCTTTATCAAAATAACTCTTTTATAAAATTTTCCCCACACACTTCCTAAAAAACGAGTGTTAGTTATGTAATTAAAGCAAGGGGCGTTAGGAGTAAAGACTTTTATTTGCAACTCTTCTTTTTGCGTTTTAGAAAACAGAGGAGCGTTCTCCGCAAACAGAAAAGATTTTAAAGCTCTGTTCGTTTTATGATATTGTGCGGAAAAGCAAAAAAGATCATAATTATGAAGACGGTTTTCATTGGCAAAAATTTCGCATACGTCGTCATCAATCCAATCATCGGCATCCACAAACATCACATAATCGCCGGTAGCCTCCAGAATGCCTCGATTACGCGCCGAAGACACTCCTTTTTCAGAATGGTCTATCGCTTTAATACGAGAATCCTTAGAAGCCAAATCCAGACACATTGACCAGCTATCATCAGAAGAACCATTATTAATTAGCAATATCTCTATATTTCTAAACGTCTGCGAAGTCAAGCCATCAACACATTTAGCAAGAGTCCGTGCGGCATTATAAACTGGAACAATTATAGAAATCAAAGGACAAGACATTTTAAAAGGCTTGCTTAGGTATTTTTACTGAAAGTTCTACGAATATACATAATCATACTATTCACGTCAAGAACCTTAATCGCCAACAATAATTTTTTGGACAGTCGGCTTAATTTATAAATCTATGATATAAAAAAGACGCCCCTATTAGGAGCGTCTTTTCTATTAAAATATGTGTTTATTAGAGACCGTTAGCCAGCTTTCCGAACTGCGGAGTCAACACGGTGCATTCAACAGATGCGTCCTTAGGACCAGAGCCTGCAGAACCCTTTTTGATACCTGCGCCCCATTGTACACCATTTGCATCACCGTTCTTTTTAAGCCAAAGAGTCCAGGTGGAACCAGCCGTACAATCGTTAAGGCCCACAACAGCTGCTGCTTCCCATGCTGCCTCAGCACTGGTCGGAATAGCCTTAGATCCATTGGTTGCCGTAACCTTGTCAGTGTATGTGAAAGACGTCCCGTTTTGCATCGTATAACCGATGGCATTCCACTTACCAATGTACAGACCGGTTTCGGAGATGTAAGCGTCCTGCAGCTTGACGTATTCGCCAGCGGCCGGGCCCACTTCAGAAGCCTTGGACTTAGCAATCATGCCGAACAGTTTCGGTACTGCGACGGCGGCCAAGATGCCCATGATCACGATCACGACCATCAATTCGATAAGGGTAAAACCTTGCTTTTTCATAGTGTACTCCTTGTTGTTTGTTACACACTTGTTTGGTCTTAGGCCCGTTAGTGGGCGTTCAACCGGTTTATGTCTGTAATATAAACAATTTTTTTCAAAAAAGCAATAGTTTTGCAAAATTTTTTGTATTTTTGTGTAAAAATTGTCTGACTTTTGTCACGAATTTTTACTTTGTTTGCAAAAATCTATCGTTTCCCAATCAAAATCGCCATATTTCAGTTAAAACTTTGATGTAGTATATATACAAATTTTTTTGGAAAAAAACATTTTTTTAAGAAAAAAACTGAAAAATTTTTATTCCAAGCTGGAATTAAATGGGTCTAGTTCTATATATATAATAGTGGGAGGGGACTGCTGGCCCCAGATCGAGGCGTTTTGGCCAAGATATATAGAGCAATGACTGGTTGAACTAGCCGCCATTGTCTGCATTCGTTAATTTGTTTGTTGGCAAAAAACAAATTCGGTGCGAATATCGCACCGAACTTATTTGTTTGAATATCTTCTCGGGCTCTGCAGCCCGGAGTCTTTACTTGAGGCCTCTAGATGCTATCAATCACCTTGTTGAATGCTTCAACCGGGCGCAGCCACTTCTTCAGCAGCTCTGCCTTCGGCAGGTAATAGCCACCGATGTCGGCGGGCTGTCCCTGTTCCTTGGCGTAGGCGGCGATGATTTCGCTTTCCTGCGATTTCAGCTCGTTGGCGACCGGTGCGAACTTGGCGGCAAGTTCGGCGTCATCCTTCTGGGCGGCCAGGGCTTCGGACCAGTACATGGCCAGGTAGAAGTGAGAGCCTCGGTTGTCGAGTTCACCGATCTTGCGGGCTGGCGTGCGGTTGAATTCGAGAATCTTGCCGTTGGCGAGGTCCAGCGTGTCGGCGAGAACCTTGGCCTTCTTGTTGCCGGTGGTAGAGGCGACTTGTTCAAAGGCGGGCACCAGCGCGAAGTATTCGCCGAGGGAATCCCAGCGGAGGTAGTTTTCGGCGAGGAACTGTTGCACCTGTTTGGGGGCAGATCCGCCTGCACCCGTTTCGAAGAGGCCGCCGCCAGCCATGAGCGGCACGATGCTGAGCATCTTGGCAGAGGTTCCGACTTCGAGAATCGGGAAAAGGTCGGTGAGGTAGTCGCGCATCACGTTGCCGGTGACGCTGATGGTGTCGAGGCCGGCCTTCGCGCGGGTCATGGTTTCTACGATGGCGTCGCGCGGGCTCAGAATCTTGATGGAAAGACCGTTCAGGTCGTGTTCCTTCAGGTAGACTTCCACCTTCTTCTGAATTTCGCGGTCATGGGCGCGCTGCGGATCCAGCCAGAAGATGGCCGGGGTGTCGCTGACGCGGGCGCGCGTGACGGCAAGTTTCACCCAGTCGCGAATCGGGGCGTCTTTCGCCTGGCACATACGGTAGATGTCGCCGGCTTCAACGTCTTGCTGCAAAAGCACTTCGCCATTAGCATTCACGGCGCGGATGACGCCCTTGCCCTTGGCAATGAAAGTCTTGTCGTGGCTGCCGTATTCTTCGGCGCCTTGGGCCATGAGGCCTACGTTCGGCACCGTACCCATGGTCTTCGGGTCGAAGGCGCCGTTCTTCTTGCAGAATTCAATAGCGGCATCGTAGATTCCGGCGTAGCAACGGTCCGGGATGCAGGCCTTGACTTCCTGCAGTTTGCCTTCCTTGTTCCACATGCAGCCGGAGTTGCGGATCATCGCAGGCATAGATGCGTCGATGATGATGTCGCTGGGCACGTGCAGGTTGGTGATACCCTTGGCAGAATCTACCATGGCCAAATCCGGGCCGGCAGCGAGGGCGGCGTCAATGGCGGCCTTCACTTCGGCTTCCTTAGCATTGCCTTCCAGACGCTTGTACAAATCGCCGAGGCCGTTGTTGGCGTCGATGCCAAGTTCCTTGAACAGGTCGGCGTACTTTACGAAAACATCCTTGAAGAACACGCGCACAAATGCGCCGAAGAGCACCGGGTCAGAGACCTTCATCATGGTGGCCTTCAGGTGCACCGAGAACAGCACTCCCTTTGCCTTGGCATCGGCCATCTGTTCGGCGATGAACTTTTCGAGGGCGGACATGCGAAGTACCGTAGCATCCAAAATTTCACCTTCCAAGAGCGGCTTGGCGGCGCGGAGTTCCGTGGCGTTGCCGGCTTCATCCACAAATTCAATCTTGAAGGTATCGGCCTTTGCGAGCGTGATAGATTTTTCGTTGCCGTAGAAGTCATTGGCAGCCATGCTGGAAACGTGCGTCTTCACCGATTCGTTCCACACGCCGTTGCTGTGCGGATTGTTGCGGGCGTAGTTCTTCACAGCCTTGGGGGCGCGACGGTCGGAGTTACCCTGGCGAAGCACCGGGTTCACGGCAGAACCCTTCACCTTGTCGTACTTGGCGCGGATAGCCTTTTCTTCGTCATTGGCCGGAGCGTCCGGATAATCGGGCACATCGAAACCGTTCTTCTGGAGTTCGGCGATGGCGGCCTTGAGCTGCGGCACCGAAGCAGAAATGTTCGGAAGCTTGATGATGTTTGCGCTGGGGTCCAGCGTCAGCTTGCCCAAAAAATCCAGGTCATCGCTGGCCTTGCCGAAGGCTGCCAGAATGCGGCCCGGCAGGGAAATGTTCTTGGTTTCCACATCGATATCGGCGGTCTTCGCGAAAGCGCGAACGATGGGGAGCAGGGATTGAGTCGCCAAGAACGGCGACTCGTCTGTGAGGGTATAGTAAATCTTGGTATTCATACAACGCCAAAAATAGAAAAATACACGGCGCTGCATTGTTATTCATTTATCGTACTGCTCTATCTATTTAAGGGTATCTCCTTCAGAAAAGCGTGTGATGATGGTGTCTTGTTCGTTGTCAAAAGGGGCATACCTTAGGGAATCTTCTATGCAGGCGTTCTTGGCTTCTTCTAAGAATATTTCGATTGCGGTATTTGCATCCATTCCTTTCGGTGCAGGCATCGAACATGCTAAAGAGGCTGGTTCAACATCGCATCCGGCGTCCATATAGTTGTTAAAGAGGTTGGATCCTAAATTTTTGAAATAGCCGTTGGATTCTTCACAGGACTGCTTGAACTGTGCTAAATATTCAAGGCAACTGACTCCATATCCCCAATAGTCGCCGGACGGGCTTACTGCTGTCTTAATAATGACGGGAAAGCCTTCAATTTGGATAAACTTAGAAGCTGTGTTGTAGGTGCTTTGGTTGAGTTCATTTTTTAATGTGACAATGGCATTTTCTGGATAGGACGTAACGGTGCATTTGTTGCGGTGATCCCTGCTAACGTAAGTTTGTCTAGGTCCGGGGATGGCGTCTGCTGAGAATTGTAAATGGACAAACTGCATAAAGATTGTATCGGGCAAATTTGAAAGGGAATCGTAGTCGCATGTTTGTGGATAGTATGGCGAAATGTCAATCAACGTTTCTACAGCCCTTACTAGAACGGAAATAGGCATATTTGTCGATGATGTGTCTGCAATGTCTGTTGAATCGGAGTTTGCTATCGGTGTGGAACTCGGTTCTGTGGTTGCTCCTGCTGTACTTGGGTCGCTTGAACAGTAAACGCAAATGGCGACTATCCCTGCAAGAATTATTTTGTATAGATTTTTCATATTAAGCCTCTTTCCCTTTGGTCAGCGGAAACAATTGCAAATTCAATCGATAGACTTTATCGTATTCTTTTTCTTTTGCGGCCATGGCGATCACCTGTTGCCGGAGTGTTTCTATTTTTTGGACCAACCACTGGTATGTGGTTTCGGATAAGCCTAGCGTCACGCCCGCGATATGGCGCTCTTTGGGCGGAACCTCGTCGATGGCAGACGTTGCAAATCTGGACATTTGTCGGTTCATGGAACGTAGTGCCAGGGGAATCGCTTCGGAAGAGCCTGTCACTACCTTTTCGGTTTGCTCGTAAGTGTCTTCGCCCACCTTTTTCAAGAAGTCCGCATGCGTCATAAAGTCCAGGGCGTAGCGTACATCTGCTGCGCTCACTACTGGGTAGCACTGTCGCGCAAGTTCCAACGGCTTTGCGCCGGGCATGATTGGCGCAAGTTCGCGCATCACCGGATTCACCCACGATTTGAAATACTGGAACGCTTCGGCATCGACAACGCGCAGACGATTTTCTTTCGCGATTTTTTGCATCTCGTTGAATGCCTGCATTTTCTCTTCGTCTTTCTTGGCGTCTCCAAAACGCACCATTGCGCAAAAGTAGTCGCGGTCGATACCTTCCAGCTCCATGGCGTCGGCAATTCCTTCGACTCCTTTCTTGCTGACTCGACTTTTTCCTTCGCAGACGAGCTTGAGGTAGTTGGGCGAACTGAAACCCGCCAATCGCGAAAATTCACGCCAAGAAAATAAAGAACTACGCTTGCGTTCTTCGTAATAGTCTTGCATGTACTTTCGATAATCCTGATAAGAGGTAATCGGTTTCATGCCCATAAAATAGATAAAAATTATATAAAGCGGTGTATTTTTTATAATACGAATATTCAAAATTATGCTTAAAATTGGCGTTTTTATAATTTTCATAAATTTTTATAAAAGCTATAATACATGGCGTGTCATTAGCGCGTAAATCCTATTTGTAGGGCGGTGCCTAAAAAACGAAAACGTGGACGTTAATTTCTGTAAACTTTCAGCGTTCTTTCTTTGATAACGCTATTATTTGCATAAATGTGGACTAAAAATAAGCTTGCTGGATTACCGCTTTTTGCGAAAATAACGTAGATTTGAAAACGGATGTGCGGGTAAATTCCGCAAGAATGAGGATGCTATGTGTGTTTGGACTAGATCGCTGATGGTCGGTATTTTGGGCGCGCCGTTGATGGCTTCGACGTTTGTTTTTGCCGATGCCTATGTTCCCCCTGAATTGGCTGTATCGAGATTGGACAATTACCGCAGTTATTCGGAGCTGACGAAAGCGGCCAGTGGAATGGATATTGACCAGTATACCTACAATATGACCACCTGGCAGATCGACAACGGCGGCTTTTTCAAATCCATGGCCAGTAGCTACAAGAACCCCTATTCAGGTGGCGACAAGTCTCCGGGTTGGCCCGCTGCATCGGGTGGCTTTGTGGGGACAATCGACAACAATGCGACCGTGCAAGAAATGCGCCTTTTGGCGGTACGGTACAAGGCGACGACCAATTCGAATTATAAGAACACTTTCAAGACGAGCTTCAATAAGGCGGCCAACTTCCTTTTGACAATGCAGCGCCGTTCGGGTGGACTCCCGCAGGTGTGGCCCAAGCGTAATGCGTATAACGACCATGTCACGCTCAACGACGATGCGATGGTGCGTGCGCTGGTGGCGATGATGGATATTGCAAACTCCGTCAGTCCCTTTGATAGCGATATAATTGACGATGCGACCCGCGCCAAGATGAAGACGGCGGTGGACAAGGCGGTTGATTACCTGATCAAGGCGCAGATTGTGAATAACGGGCAACCCACGGTGTGGTGCGCCCAGCACGATACGGCCAATTACGCTCCGCGTTCGGCTCGAGCTTATGAACTGGAATCCAAGTCGGGCAAGGAATCGGTGGGCGTAATCTGGGTTCTGATGAATCAGCCCGAACAGACCGAAGCCATTCAAAAATCGGTTAAAGCCGCTATTGCCTGGTACAAGAAAACGAAGGTTTCTGGACTTGTGTTTTCGCAAAAGAAGGGTATCTTCGAAGAACAGGCCGGCAAGTCGCTCTGGTACCGTTTTTATGAAGTCAATAGCGACGACTATTTCTTCTGTGACCGCGAAGGCATTAGCACCAAGACTCGGGATTTTAACAGGATCAGCGAAGAACGCCGCACGGGGTACCAGTGGGCAAGCGATTACGGCTCTGCAATTCTTGCTGTCGAAAAGGATTACCTGACGGCTCTTGAAAAGGCTGCTGGTTCTTACGTGGCTCCGTCGGCGATGTGTGGGAACGATTCCTGCAAGACCTTTATCGATGGCGTAGACTTTGTAGAAATCGATGGCATCAAGGAAACGACGAATATGGGCTTTGTGGGCGAGGGCTATGCGAATGTGGCTAATGCCGTCGGCTCTTTTGTGACTTATGGCGTGACTGCTGCAAAGGCGGGCGAGTACACGCTGACGGTCCGTTTTGCAAACGGTGGCTCTGGTGCACGCGGCTACGATATTTACATAGGCGATACGCTTTTAGTGGAGGGCTTGAGCATGGGCTCTACCGGCAGCTGGACCGCTTGGGAAACGCAGACTGTTCCGGTGTCGTTGGAAAAAGGTTATAGCGAGTTGAAGTTTGTGAGCACCTCGAAAGACGGCATGGCTAACATCGATTACATCGGATGGATGGACGCTGACTTGTACGCAGGTGAAAAGGACCTGGGTGAAGATTCTACGACGGTCATTGGCGTGCGCGCGGTGCAGGCAACTCCGGAAAATACCAACCGCTACTATGTAGACTTCGGTGGCCGCAACACCTCCGCTGGTGTTTACCTGAAGAAGGCTGACGGTAAAGTGTTTAATGTAAATGGAAAGCTGAGGTGATATGTTGAATAAGGTTCTTGTTTGCGCGACGCTGGGCCTCGCAATCACTGCTTCCGCTGTCGAAAAAAAGAAGATTGACTTCGTGCTTGGCGTTGACGGTGACTTCAAGGCTGCCATTGCTGCGGCGAGCGCTTCGGGTGCATCCGCAAGCAACCGCTTTGTCCTTTTTGTTCCCGATGGTGAATACGAAATCACGAAGCTCACTGGCGATGAACACGGCAAAACGACTTTTCCCGCATCGAATGTCTCTATTGTCGGGCAATCGGTAGACAAGACTGTTATTTGGAATACGACAGATACCGAAGGCATCAGCACCACGGCAACGCTCTATTTCCCTAAAAACAACAATATGTACATGCAGGATATTACCCTGCAGAATAGGAGTTCGGTCAGTTCGACGAATGCGGCGCGCCAGGTGGCCTTGCAACAGAACGAAGGTGACAAGTATATCTACAAGAATGTGCGCTTGTTGAGTGGCCAGGATACCTACTACACCAAGAAGGGGCGCACCTATTGGGAAGGTGGCGAAATTGACGGAACTGTCGACTTTATCTGTGGTGGCGGCGACGTGTTCTTCGAAGGAACTAAGCTTGTGGTAAATCGAAGCAGCGGCTATATTACGGCTTCACAGAACCCTGGCGACTGGGGCTATGTCTTCAACAATGCGACGATTGTCAGTAGCTACAATAAGGACTATTACCTGGGGCGTTCGTGGGGACATGCCAAGACTGTTTTCCTGAATACGAAGATGCAGGCGGAACCTAGAGCCGAAGGCTGGGGCCCCGATATGAATTCTGCACCGCAGGTCTTTGGTGAATATAACAGCAAGAATGGTAGCGGTGGCGCAATCAACACGAGCCAGCGCAAGACGTATTTTGATGGTGGCAAGGATGGTTCGACGGCGACTACGCTCAAGACGGTGTGGAATGCAAGCGATGCCGCCAAGTACACACTTTCGAATGTGCTCAAGGGTAGCGATAACTGGGATCCGACCAAGTTGACGGCTCAGGTGAATGCTCCAAAAATTGAGCAGGATGGTGGCGAGATTGTCTGGGCTGACGACGATAACGCCCGTGCCTGGGTGGTATTTGTAAATGGCAAGTACAAGGCGAACGTTGTCACGCCGAGTTTTGCGCTCGATGATGTTGCACCAGGCTCCAAGATTACGGTGCGTGCGGCCAATAGCATGGGCGGACTCGGAGCCTATTCCAACGAAGTTATGACAGTTGAATCGAATGTGACTTATTACAAAGTAACCATTGGCGATGCCATCGGTGGCAAGGTTGAAACGAATCTTTCGAGCAATAAGGTGGCCGAAGGCAAAAAGGCAATCATTACTGCAGTTCCCAACGAAGGCTGGACTTTCGCGGGCTGGATTTTTGAGGGCAAGACCGGCAAGAGCACTGCAGATCTCGGCCTCGACGGAAGTAAGGCGACTCTCGAAATTATCGCAGAATGCGATATCGAACTCATTCCGAGTTTTACTGCCAAGGGAACCACGGTATTCCAGGCAGAAGATGGAATCATCACCAATGCCGCCGCCGAAAGCAATAACGCTGGCTTCAAGGGTTCCGCCTTCGTTAATTTTGGCGCAGGTGACTTGAGCATGATTCAGGTGCCTATCTATGCCGATGTTGCAGGCGAGTACAAGGTTGAAATTCGTTATGCCAACGGTAGCGGCAAGGCTCGCAGTCTCGCAGCTGCTGCTCCGGGAGTGTGCCCTGGCGGAATTGATGGCTGCAAGGGGGCTGAAACCCTTACGTTCGAAGCAACGGAGAATTGGACAACATGGGAAACGATTTCGATGACTGCGAAGTTGTCTCAGGGCGCCGGCTACTTTACCTTTGCGACGATTGGCGGTAACGATGGCCCGAACTTGGATCAGCTGGAATTTACGCTGGTGAAGGCTGACGAGACCACATCGGTTCGCGGGTTGGTGACACCGCATCTGCAAATAACGCCCATGACTACTCGCGTACGGCTGTTTACCCTGACGGGACAATTGCTGCGCGAAGGTTCTACTTTAGAAACGGAGAACCTTGCTCCGGGCTTGTATTTGCTGCAACGGGGCGATGGTTCCATATTCCGCCAGCAGATTATCCGCGTGAAATAACCGGGGCGTTGCGGGGTGGAACCCCGCTCGATGGGGTAGTGAACAACGCGCTTGCGCTGTGTGAACGAGGGGCAGGCTTGCCCCTCTTTTTTTCTATATTGGAAGCTGTATGTTAGGTATTGAGCAGAAAAAAGGTAACGACGAGAATTTGTGCGGACGCATTATTGCCTACGCGAAGATTTTGCCGAACCCTGATGAGCGGGATAGCGGTACTCCCTTTGACGATATGATCAAGAATGGACTCTTGACCTTGGAAGGTGATTTTCGCATGTTCTCGCCCCGCGTGCCTAGCAAGAAGGCGATTGACCGCGCCGTGGACGACAAGATCAACGATATGCTGGAAACCATGGAAGCCGAAGGCGTTGATTTGCCCCCCGACATGGATGTGGAAAAAATGCGCGACCGCCTACACGAACTTTCGAGCATGGAAGTCATCCCGATTCCGGCAAAGATTGGCAACTTTACCCGCGAAGAAGATATTCTCGCTGAAGATGCCGACATTTATTACATCGGAGAATTTATCGGGGCGGGGCAGGCTCACTTTTGCCTCACGACGCTGCCGATTTATTACCAGGCACGCTTCCGCGAACAGGCCCGCAAGAAAGAGATGGCTTTCTTGAACGAGGCTCTGGAACAGATCGAGACGGGCGAGTTCCTGGATACCGAAGACCTGCAGAACGATACCGAGGAATTGTTCCCGAAGGGGCTCACGCTGAATACCTTCGTGGGCGATTTGGGCAAGCTTTTGAACGTGCGCGTGATTCCGTTTTTGCTGGCTCTTGAAACCGATGCCCAGTACGACGAACAAATCAAGCTGTTTTACGACTTTATGAAGGGCTACCCGGCCCAGGCCGATGTCAAGCTGATTGACTTGGCCATTCGCGACTTGCGCAGTCAAAAAGATTCTGCGCTGGCTCGCCGCATTTTGGAACTGGGTTGCCAGAAAATCGATGCCATCTACAATGAAGATATGCAGAAGGCAAACGAAATCGCAGAAGAAATTGTCAAGTTCGCTAAAGAAAGAAGTAGCGGGGAGCAGTCGACATAATGAATTGGCTCAAGAAAATTTCGTGGGGTATGGCCCTGGCTGCCTCCCTGTTTACGGAGCAATCTTTTGCACAGGTGAACTTGGTGGTTCACAAGGAAGTTTTGCCTAATGGTTTGACGGTGCTTCTGCACCCGAACAAGCAGGCTCCTACGGTGAGCTGCCGCCTGTTTTATGTGACCGGCTCCGTGCACGAAGTTCCGGGCAAGTCCGGCCTCGCTCACATTCTGGAACATGAACTTTTCAAGGGCACCAAGAAGGTGGGCATTTCGGATAGCATTGCCGATGTCAAGTTCATGGCGACCCAAGATAGCCTGCAGGCCTTGATTCGCCCGGCGATTCTCGCTGGCGATACCGCGAAGGTGAAAAAGCTTACTGCCGAACACGATTCCGTGGTGAACGAACACCGCAAGATTTTTGTGAAGGACGAACTTTGGAGCGCTTACCAGGCTGCAGGCGGCACGGGCTTGAACGCTTTCACCAGCGACCTCATGACCGCTTACATCGTGACTCTCCCGAAGAACAAGGTGGAACTGTTCATGTGGCTCGAAGCGGACCGCATGCAGAATGCCGTGTTGCGTGAATTCTATTCCGAACGCATGGTGGTGCGCGAAGAACGCCGCATGCGCTACGACGACAAGCCTACGGGCCGTTTCTATGAAACGCTGAATTCCATGATTTACGAGGCCTTCCCCTATCGCGTGCCGACCATTGGCTGGCCCAGCGACATTATGAACTTGACCCGCGAAATGGCCGACGAACATTACCGCAAGTATTACAAGCCGCGCAATGCGATTCTGGTGCTGGCGGGCGATATCGATACTACCGCTACTATGGAAATGGTGAAGAAGTACTTCGGTCCCATTCCCACGGGCGAGGCGTTCCCGCCGCTGACCATTCGCGACCCCGAACAGGCCGGCGAAAAGCGCCTGACCGTAAAGCGCCCGGATGCTCCGAATCTTTATACCTTGGTGTTTACGACTCCCGAAGTGGGTGACCAGATTCTTTATTCTTTGGACATCGCCGAGGGCGTGCTCAATGGCCGTTCTGGCAGGCTTTACAAGCGCCTGATTCAGGAAGAAAAGCTCGCCGTGAGTGTGAAGGCTTCCAATTCACCCAACAAGTATGTGTCTGAATTCGGCGTGACGGTGAACATGCGCCCGGATGCCGACCCTGCGAAGGTGGAAAAAATCGTGTGGGAAGAACTGGAACGCTTGAAGACCGAAACCGTGAGCGAACGCGACTTCCAGAAGGTGAAGAATCATGCCTACGCTGGCTTGGTACGCAGCCTCACCGATATGGAAAACGTGGCGACCATGCTGGCTTGGTACGAAATGTTCGGTGACTACCGCATCTTCCTCAACTGGGCTGACCAGCTCAATAAGGTGACTGCTGCCGACGTGCAGGCCGCCGCCCAGAAGACCTTCGTCCGCGAAAAGTCCATCGCAGGATTCCTGCTCAAGAAATAATCTTCTTCGTCATTGCGAGGGGCGAACCGCCCCGAAGCAATCCATTACTTAATTTTTGGATTCATCTTTCTGCGGATCGTAGGGGTCGATGTGTACCAGCGCATCGACCACATTTTCGCCGGCATCAATAATGCGGCGTTCCACTTCTTCGGCCAAGTCATGGGCCGCAAGCAAAGTCATTTCGGCGGGAACCACCACATGCAAGTCTACGTGCAAGTCAGAGCCCACGTAACGGGTGCGGAACCCGTGGATGCTGATGACGTTCGGACAGCTGAGGGCCACTTCTCGTAACTTCTGTGCAACCTCGACGCTAGCTCCTTCGTCGGCCACGCGGTGAATGCCCGGCCAGGCGATTTCAAAGCCCGAATGCAAAATGAAAATCGAAACGATAATGGCGCCTACGGAGTCTGCGAACCATAGTTCAGGAACGATGATTCCGAAAAGCACGGCCACCAGTACCGGAATGGAACTGTAGGCGTCGCTCCTGTGGTGCCAGGCGTTGGCCTCTACGGCCTCGCTGCGGATGGCGCGACCCTTGGCCCGGGTATAGCGGAACAGGGCCTCTTTTATAATGATGGAAACCAGCGCCATGATGGCGGCAATCCATTCCGGGTGTGACTGTTCCCCGTTCTTGAGGGCCACGACGGCGTTGTAGCCGAGACCGAGACCCACGGCACAGACTGCAAGGCCGATTCCGACTGAAATCAGGGTTTCGAAACGACGATGACCGTAAGGATGGTCTGCGTCGGGCGGTGCGTTCCAGAAACGGGCCCCTACAATAATGGCGATATCGGTGGTAAAGTCCGAGGCACTGTGGATGGCGTCTGCGATCAAGGCCTGGGAACCGCCAAAATATCCGGCGAAAAACTTGCCCACAGATAAGACAACGTTCCAGCCAAGACCCACCCACGTGATGCGGCGGACTTCGGAGCTGTCATCTTTTTTGGCTATACGTGTCATTTTGTAAAAAATATAACAAAATGCCCGATTTTTTATTATATTTTACATATTAACTAATGGAGGAAACATGCATCTCAAGCATATTATTTCGATTCTTGCATCCGGCGCTTTCCTTGCTGCATGCGATAGCACTGTAACCAATATCAACGATGAAGCCAAGGCTGAAGGTACTATTACCATCAGAGTTGTTGACAATCATTCTGGCGCCGCTCTGCCTAGCGTGACTGTTTATTCTGTCGTAGATGACGAGACGGTTATTTCCGATGATCTCGGAAATTCGACTTGGGAAGGAAGTGCTCTCGGTGACCATGCATTCCAGATCTCCAAGGAAGGCTACGCTACGGTGCAGACCACGGTCACTCTTGCAGAACAGGGCCAAGGTGACGTTCCTCGCGTAGGCGATGTCGTTGCAACTGTTCCCATGTTCAAGGCTGGTGTCGTTGCTAAGGGTATCGTCCTTTACACTGATGACAAGGGCAAAGTGGGTGCCGCCAAGGGCGTTACCGTTTACGCAAAGCTCCCGAACTATTTCGTTCCGTCTGAAATCAGCGTCAAGACTTCTGACGAAGGCGAATATACTTTCGAAAGCCTGCCCGAAGGTACCGAAATCGCTGTCTACGTGGGACAGGAAACCATCAATTCCAAGAAGTACATCGGTGGTGATATGAAATCCGTCGGTGGTGAAACTTACAGGTCTGGTGACCAGATTAACGTTGCTACCATCAACCTCGAAAAGCTTTCTGCTTCTATCGTGAAGGTCTCGGACAACGCTGCAGAAATGTCTGCAACTTCCGACTTCTCCATGACTTTTGCAGCTGAGCTCTTGAAGGATTCTGTCACGAATGATCATTGGACTGTTACCAACGGTAGCGGCTCTGTGGTGCTTTCTACGGTGTCCCTGAGCAGCGACAAGCGTACTATTAAGATTACCCCGTACTCCGGCAAGTGGAATAGCGAAACTAGCTACACGGTTCGTGGTACTGTTTACTCTGTCGAAGGCGCAGCATCCTCCGTTTCGACATCCTTCAGCGTTGGTGCCAAGTCTAGCGGTGACGCTCCTGCCCAGGTCAAGAACTTGGCTATTGAACAGGATCCGGACTATACCTACTATCAGCGCCTGACTTGGACTGCTCCTAAGGGTGACATTGGCGGTTACACCATCTACTACATGACGGATGTGAATCCGGACTTCGTGAAGTATGCTACTGTTTCTTCGACATACACCTACTATCGTTTCGAACCGGATGACTTCCCCTCTTCCGTGAAGCAGGTCAGCTTCATCGTGCTGCCTTACAGCGAGGACGGTGTCGAAGCTAACATCGAAGAAGCCAAGTCTGTTACCTACAAGATTCCCGCCGCCGATATTGAAGTCGAAGACTAAGGCTTGATGGAATTATAAAGCAAAAAATCCTGGTTTTTAACCAGGATTTTTTTTGTAAAAAAAGAAAACCGCCGGGCTCACATCTGTTCAACCGGCGGTAATTTTTATTGGCGAGTAAAATTAAATATCGTCAGGTTCCGAAGAAGAAGAGTTTTCTTCTTCTTCGCTGGAGCTGGACAATTCTTCTTCTTCGGAGGAAGAGCTTTCTTCTTCGTCTTCGCTAGAGCTGGACAATTCCTCTTCTTCGGAGGAAGAGCTTTCTTCTTCGTCTTCGCTAGAGCTGGACAGATCTTCTTCTTCGGAGGAAGAGCTCAGTTCTTCGTCCTCGCTGGAGCTGGACAGGTCTTCATCTTCGGAGGAGGAACTCAAGTCTTCTTCTTCGCTGGAGCTGGACAGGTCTACGACGCTGGAACTGGATGCTATAGAAGAAGAGCTTTCCTCTTCTTCGTCATCTATGGAGCTGGAGCTTCTGGCAGACGAAGAAAGTTCTTCGTAGATGGAGCTGCTAGAAGGTGTAGGCAGGTCCTTCCACCAGCCGTTATTGACCCACTTGCCGTCGGTGCACAGGAAGTATGCGCCTTCAGCAATAACCTGAAGACTTTTGCCTTCGTTGGAACGGTCGCAGGTGCCGAGGTTCTCGGTAGTTCTGACAACGCCATCGGGCATTGCGATAGAATCCGGAGAGGAAGATGAATCGTCGCCACAGCCAGAAATGAAAGCTATGGGCAAAATGGAAAGCCCCCAAAACGCTTTTTTCATTTTTTTCCCTATTGTTATCTATAAATAGACGGTTGGTTTAATACGCCTTAAATATAAATAATTTTCAACAAATTCTGCAACTAAACCCCGCTTTCGGGCACCTAAATACGCGAAAACTTTGATAATTCTTTTTATTTTTGGGTCTGTCGTATGAAAAAACTGCTGAAATTCGTCGTTTTGCTCGCTGTGGTTGCGGGCATTGCTTTGGGGGTTAAGACTTTCTTTTTTGATGCCAAGGCCGATACGGCGGCCGGTCCGCTGGTAAGTGCCAAGGTCACGCTGGCAACGATTGCCACCACCATTTCTGCAACCGGCACCCTTGAACCGGTGGACCAGGTAGAAGTGGGAACCCAGGTGTCGGGGGATATCAGCAAGATTTACGTGGACTTTAACACCAAGGTCAAGAAGGGCCAGGTGATTGCCGAACTGGATAAGTCCAAGCTTCGCGCCACCCTTACCCAGGCCGAAATCGCTTATAAGAGCGCCCAGGCTGATTATAACTATAAAGAATCTACCTACAACCGTGTGAAAAAGCTTTCCGAAAGCAACTCTGCCAGCGCCGTAGAACTGGAAACCGCCGAATACAACATGAATTCGGCCAAGCTGGCCGTGGAACGCAGCGAAAATGAGGTGAACCAGGCGAAACTCAACTTGAGCTACGCCACCATCAAGAGCCCCATTAGCGGTGTAGTGCTGAAGCGTGCCGTAGAAGTGGGCCAGACGGTGGCCGCCTCCATGAGTACTCCTACGTTGTTTGTAATCGCTAAAGACTTAAGCCAGATGAAGGTGATGGCGGATGTGGACGAAGCGGACATTGGCCAGGTGAAGGCCGGCCAGCGGGTGGAATTCACTGTGGATGCCTACCAAGACGAAAAGTTTAGCGGCACGGTGCAAGAAGTTCGCCTGAGCCCGACGACCACGAGCAACGTGGTGACTTACACCGTAGTGATTTCGGCCGAGAACCCGGACCAGAAACTGCTCCCTGGCATGACGGCCACATGCACCATCGTGACCCAGGAAGTCAAGGATGCTCTCTCGATTCCGGTGAAGGCCCTCAAGTTCAGCCCTGCCGAAGGCACTCCCATGGCCGACCCCAAGGATTTTCCGCGCCCGCCCATGTTCGGCGACAGCACCAAGTTCAAGGAATTTGCGAAAAAGGCTGAAAACGGCGACTTCCCGCCCCCGCCCCCCGGCATGGGTGCCGGTGGCCCGCCCGCAGGCGGTCCCGGTGGCTTTGGCCCCCCGGGCAAGGGCGGTTTCGGTCAAAAGAAGGGTCAGCGTCCCAAGCTTTCGGGCAATCACGTGTGGGTAAGTATTGACGGCAAGGCTGCCCCTCGCCCCGTCAAGATCGGCATCAGCGATGGCGTGAATGTTCAGATTCTCAAAGGTCTTAGCGAAGGCGATTCCGTGGTGGTCAGCCAGGAAACCTTGACTACCGCCACCAAGAAATCTGATGCCGCAAGCCCCTTTATGCCCACTCCTCCGGGCAAAAAGAAGAAAAAGTAGATGTTGACTTAAAACCCCGTTTTTACTAAATTTGGGCTACTTTGAGATTAGATATCGCACAAAAACTTACTGATTCCGAAGACCGCCGGGTGGTCTGGTGCCGTACCGATGCCCCTGAAATCTTCGACGAACTGCACCTCAAGGGCGATCTGGTAGCCGAGGTGCTGGTAAGCCCCGAAGGCGAAAGCAAGTGTCTTGTGACTGGTACAATCTCCGGAGTGCAAACTCTGACCTGCTCCCGTACCCTGGAACCGTTTGACCGCCCCTTTTCGACTGAAATCGTGGCTGAAGTCACTCGCACCGGGGTTTCGCAACAGGAACTCGATGAAGACGATGTAGACGTCTTTGCCTACCGAATTCCCCAGGGGCAGAACTTCGTGGACCTTTCCGAGTGCATCCGACAGCTGGTTATTCTACAAGAACCGCAAGCACCCGTGAAAAATCCTGACGAAGATTTTATCTTTGTATCAAACAAACCCGCCGACGAGGAACCTCTAAGCGACCCTCGTTGGGACAAACTCAAGGCTCTTAAGAGCAAAATGGAAAATAGGAGTTAAAAATGGCAGTACCTAAAAGAAAAACCTCGACCGCCCGTCGTGACAAGCGCCGCACCCACTGGAAGATGGAAGTGCCCGCTATGGCTACCTGCGATCATTGCGGTTCCGTGAAGCGCCCGCACCGCGTGTGCCCGGTTTGCGGTTACTACAATGGTGTCGAAGTGATCAATATGAAGGACGCCGAAGCCTAATTACGGTTCTTTCGTTGTAAGGAGATGTCCATGGTTAAAGTTGCTCTTGATGCGCTGGGTGGCGATTTTGCCCCCGCTGTAGTGATTGAAGGTGCTGTTAACGCCGTCAACAAGAATGCTAACCTGCATGTGGTCTTGTGCGGACCGGAGGCCGAGGTCAAGGCCGGGCTTGCTAAGCTTGGTTATACTGGCAACGGTATTTCTGTGGTCGATGCACCGGATCCTGTGGCCATGGATGAACACCCTGTCGAAGTCCTCAAGAAGAAGCCCCACTCTGGCCTGGTGACCTGCGTTGCCTTGCAGAAGAAGGGTATGGTAGATGCTTCCGTGAGCGCAGGTAACTCCGGCGCCATGATGGCCAGCTGCCTTATGCTTCTTGGCCGTACGACTGACAAGTTCAGCCGTCCGCCTATCGGTTGCGTGATTCCGACTGCCGACCGCCCGATCATCTTGGTCGATGCCGGTGCAAACGTCGATGAACGTGCTGCTACTTTGGTAGACTTCGCCATTGCCGGTTCTGCTTTCGCCGAAACCTACTTCGGTTACAAGAATCCGAAGGTCGGTCTCTTGAACATGGGCGAAGAAGAACACAAGGGCCCGGCTGTGCTTCAGGAAGCACACCAGCTGCTCAAGTCCGCTCCGGTAAACTTTATCGGTAATATCGAAGGCGAAACCCTCATCGAAGGTGTTGCCGACGTGGTCGTGACTTCCGGCTTTACGGGTAACGTTGTTCTGAAGATGCTCGAAGGCTTCTACGAACTGCACAAGAAGATGTTCGGTGTCATTGACACTCCGAACGGTCGCCGCTTCGACGAAATGTGGGACTACCGCATGACGGGTGGCGCTCTTCTCCTCGGCTTGAACGGTACGGGCATTATCGCCCACGGCCGCTCCGACGCTCTCGCTATCGAGAAGGCTGTCGAAGTCGCCGCCAAGTACGCTGAAAAGGGTGTGTCCAAGAATGTGAACGAACGCTTGCTCGCAATCAAGGACGATTCCTCCGAAGCAAAGTAACGCTAATTTGTGCGAAATTTTGGAACCCGGCTTTTTAGCCGGGTTCTTTTTTTTTGTAATGAATTGTATTAACGAAAGTATTCTTGTGTAATACAATGTTGTTTGTAAGTAATTTGTACTAAAATTTGTTTATAAATGAAATATTTGTTTGTTGTGGTACGTGTGACATTGTCTAGAACTTTAAATAAATTATACTCTAGGAAATTTTTGTTCTTTTTGATGGGCAAGACTTCCTAAAGAGATGCTCGGTTAGGTGATGCAATCAATAATGTGTTAAACAATGTTGATGTTCAGACTTGTTGTTTGAACGTTGTTTACAATGATTTCCTAACATCATTGGTCATGCAGAGGTTATATGAAAAAATCTGTAATCACAAAGTTGGCCTTTGGCTTGCTGGCTTTGTCATATGTCGGTGCTGGAGCCGTGAACTATAGCTATGATGCTATGGGCCGTAGGCTTAACAACGCCCAGGGTGTAAATGCTCCGAAGATATGGAACGTCCAGCCGGGACTGTCCAAGGCGACCATGGCGGAACAGTATAGCCCGAAGGCTCTTTATAAGGCTGCGGACGCAAATACGCTGCCGATTGGCCAGGAATATCAGTATGTTTCGCAGAAAAAGAAGCTGTTGAATGCAACTCCAATACCTGCTCGTAAGGATACAAAGATGCTTGTTACGGGCTGGGGAAGGTATGCACTCAACCGCGGTTGGGATAGGAGCCATGTAAATGATCCGTATATGACGGAAGAAGAAGCTGCTCGATGCTGGCTGGTTGCCGCTGTTGAATTGAACCGTTTTTTTGCTGCAAAAGAGGGCCTGGTTAATCCCAATAGCGATCCAAATGATCCGAATGTTAAGCATTACTTGACCCAGGATGAAGTCAAGTATCACGTTTTCCATGTGGATGGGCAAAGTTCGGTGAAGGACTTTCCGTTTTGGGCAGATGGTTCTTCTGGACATGGCGGGGCTCGTATAGAAAAGGCCGTCAGGTTTGCTTTGGGGATGACGGACTCCGATGTTATTGCTTATGTTGACAACAATTATGACGAATTCGTCAGTGAAACAAGTATTCAAACAAGAATCACTAATGATATTGATCAGGGTTATCCGGCGATTATTTTTGAAAGTGGTCACGTGATGCTGATAGATGCCTATGCGATTACTACACGTAATGTCAAGTGGGTTCGCCTCTTGAACCCGACCAACGACGGCTCTTTCCAGTGGAGGACTTTGAACTCTGTTGATATTATTGGGTACGTGTGGTACAATAAGAATAAAATCAATGTGAGGTATTCTGACAACGATGTTCGTAGGGATACTGACAATGATGGCATTGTTGATTTTGATGAAATGTATCGTTTTAAAACCAATAAAAATTCCAAGCACTCTGATGGAGATGGTATTGAAGATAAGGTGGAAATCTTGAATCGTACGCTGTTGGAAATGCCGGTTTTCGCTCCCTATGATGCAAGTCAGAGCCATGGAGTTCCTGCAACTGACAATAGCTTTATTTTGGGTGTTCAAAAAGAGGTCTGGGCAGATGTTAATCACAATGGAAAAAATGCGGAAAACGACGCTTCGGAAAAGGCCAATGGTACGGTGGATGGCTTGCTGAATGGCGGACATCGTCCGCTCTATGTGGAAAATGGTGTGCCCGGTGATTTTGATATTTATGCAATCAACGCCTTGACGCTGGAAGAAAATAGTTCCTGTAGGAATATGACCAATAGTCCACAAGATGTGCAAAAATGCGTCTTTGCGACGGAAAGTAAGCTTGCGTCCTATGCGGCAAAGATTTATCAGACGGATTTGACGACCAACATGTATTCAAAGGGTAATGTACTTGTGGGTGGTAATTCTAGAATTACCAACCTGAGCTTGTTCTCTAGTTCTAAGATTACCCCGAGTTATCAGGTGGCAGGAAATGGTTCTGTGGGTGTGGCTGCTACGATGTCGGAAGATCTTTGGCCGTGGGAAGTCAACTCCACCTGGGATTCCTATACTACGGGATCGACAAGCAAGGTTGTGGAGGCTAACGAAACCTATACGCTGACTCCGAGTTCCAACCTCAAGTCCCTGCAGGTGGAGCCCAACGGCAAACTGAACATCCAGCCAGGCGTTATCAAGCTGCAGTCTCTTATTTTGGCAGAAGGGTCTACGGTGGTTTTTGTCAATTCCAGCAAAAAGACGGAAATCCATGTGAAGAACAGTTTTGTTTGGAAACCGGTTTTGAAGGTTGGTAGTAGCGAAGTGTATAAGAATTTGTCAAAGAACTTCAAGGTTGTCTATCATGGGTCAAATACGTCTGGCTTGACAATTGCAAGCAATTGGGCCGGCGTCCTGTTTGCTCCGAAGGCAACCCTGAAGCTTGGTTCCGCTGGCAAGACGATTTATGGCCGCTTTGTGGGTAGTACCGTTACGGTGAAGTCCGGTGCGATAATCAGGACCTACCACGGACAGACGTGGTAAGGCCGTTTGTTAAAAATTTGTTTCAAACTTATTATAATTCTGATTTCGCGTCAGGTTTCTGCAGCCCGTCATTTATGACGGGCTGTATTTTCTAAATTAGCATGCGAACAAAATTTTTGCGTTTACCGCAGAGGATTATAATGTCTAAGACGATTCTTCTTTTCCCTGGCCAGGGTGCCCAGTATGTGGGCATGGGCCAGACCCTTGCTTCTACTTTTGAACCCGCCAAGAAACTCATGCAGCAGGCCGACGAAATCCTCGGCTTCTCGCTGTCCAAGCTCATGGCCGAAGGCCCCGAAGATGTTCTGAAGAGCACCGACAATACTCAGCCGGCTCTCTTTACTGTGTCCGCTATGGTCATGGAACTCCTGAAGTCCGAAGGCTTTGCCTTTGACTACGTGGCTGGTCACTCTCTCGGTGAATACTCCGCTATCTACGCCGCCGGCGGTTTCAGCTTCGAAGAAGGCCTGCGTCTGGTGCGCACCCGTGGCGAACTCATGGCTTCTGCCGGTTCCAAGAACCCGGGTGCCATGGCTGCCATCATGGGTCAGGACGAAGCCAAAATTCTTGAACTCTGCGAAGCCGTGAAGGACGCAGGTACCGTGGTTCCGGCCAACATCAACTGCCCGGGCCAGATCGTGGTTTCCGGTGCTGTCGCCGGCGTGAACAAGCTGGTTGAAAACTGCGGCGCCGCTGGTATCAAGGCCATTCCGCTGGCCGTGTCCGGTGCCTTCCACAGCCCGCTCATGCAGTTCGCTCAGGCCGGTCTCGCCGAAGCCATTGCAAAGACCAAGTTTAACGATGTCGAAAAGCCGGTCATCGCCAATGTGATTGCCGAACCGGTCACGAAGGGTGCCGAAATTGCCGACCTCCTGGTGCGCCAGCTGGTGTCTCCGGTCCGTTGGAATGACTGCATGAACAAGGCCATGTCTCTGGGTGTGACCCAGGGTGTGGAAGTGGGCTCCGGCAAGGTGCTCATGGGCCTCATGCGCAAGATCAGCCGCGACGTGAAGGTCACTCCGGTCGAAACAATCGAAGCCTTCCAGGCTCTCAAGGGTTAATTTTAACACTAACCACAGGTAACTACTATGGGTAAACTTACTGGTAAAAAGGCAATTGTCACCGGCGCCTCTCGCGGTATCGGTCTTGCCATTGCAACCAAGCTCGCTTCTGAAGGTGCTGACGTTGCCATTCTCTCTACCTCGGTCAAGGAAGATTTGGCCGCCAAACTTTCCGCCGAACTTGGGGTGCAGGTCAAGAGCTATGCTTGCAACGTGGCCGACTCCGAAACTGTGCAGAACGTGTTCAAGCAGATTATTGCTGACATGGGCACGGTGGACATTCTGGTGAATAACGCCGGTATTACCCGCGATGGTCTCCTGATGCGCATGAAGGACGAAGACTTCGACGCCGTCATCGCCACCAACCTGCGCTCCGTGTTCCTTTGCACCCGCGCTGTCGCCCGCACCATGATGGGCAAGCGTACCGGCCGCATCGTGAACATTTCCAGCATTAACGCCCTGCACGGCCAGGCCGGTCAGGCCAACTACGCCGCTGCCAAGGCTGGCATTATCGGCATGACCAAGTCCAATGCCATGGAATTCGCTTCTCGCGGCATTACCGTGAATGCCATTGCTCCCGGTTTTATCGGTACCGATATGACCGCTGCCATGGATGATGCCACCAAGGAAAAATATGCCGCCCAGATTCCTCTGGGACGCATCGGTAAGCCCGAAGATGTGGCCAATGCAGTCGCATTTTTGGCATCTGACGACGCTTGCTACATCACCGGCCAGATTCTGGGCGTTGATGGGGGGTTGAACGCCTAGGCGTTTTTTACTAAATTTGAACTCAAACAATCAATCCAAATGGAGATTACAATGAACGAAGAAATTTTCAAGAAGGTCACCGCTGTTATCGTTGACAAGCTCGGCGTTAAGGCTGAAGACGTGAAGCCCGAATCCGAATTCGGTAACGACCTCGGTGCCGACTCCCTCGACCGCGTGGAACTCGTGATGGCTCTCGAAGACGAATTTGAAGTCGAAATCCTCGATTCCGACGCTGAAAAGTTCGCCAAGGTTGCCGACGTGGTCGCCTTCATCGAAGCAAAGAAGGCTTAATTAGCTAGCTTCGAAGACGAAACTGGATTGGGTGGCCCGGACAGGGTTGCCCTTTTCTTTTTTAGGACGCTATGGAAAAAAATACACTACTACACAAAGTGCTTAAACTCTGGTTTCGCCAGAAGTCCGATGGCGGGCTTGAGGCGAAGCTCGGGTACCGGTTCAAGGACCCCGAACTGCTGGCGCATGCCCTGGTTCACCGCTCCTTCTTGACAGGAACGGACTTGCCCTACGAAAGTAACAACGAACGTCTGGAATTCCTGGGCGACTCGGTGTTGAACATGCTTACCACTGAATACCTTTACAGGACTTACCCCGATGACCCGGAAGGCGAACTTTCCAAGCGGAAGAGCGCCATCGTATCGGGCCACGCCTGCGCCCAGTCTTCCAAGGAATGGAGCCTGAGCGAGTACGTGAAGGTGGGCAAGGCCGAAGAAAGACTCGGCGGCCGCGGTAAAGAAAGCATTTTGGCCGACGCCTACGAAGCTGTGCTCGGAGCCGTGTACCTGGATGGCGGCCTCGAAGAAGTCCGCGCGATTCTGAATAAGTTCCACTTTCCGCGGGTGCAGGAGATTATCTCTGCCGAAGACTTTATCAACCACAAGAGTGAACTTTTGGAATACTTGCAGGGTAAGCTCCGCACCGTTCCGGAATACATCGTGGTGGATGAATCTGGTCCGGAACACCAGAAACTTTTCACCGTCGAAGTTCACGTAGACGGAAAAGTTTATGGCCGCGGACAGGGCGGCAACAAGAAGAAGGCCGAACAGGAGGCCTCCCGCGTGTCGTTAGAAATGCTGCTAGCCGAAGCCGCTAAGGCCGAAGCAGAAAAGGGCCCGGAAGAACCCAAGCCCAAGAAGCAAAAGCAAAGACACGTTGGTTTACCGTAAAAAGTCGCTGGGTTTGACTCCGTAGAGAACTATGTCGTCAATCCAGAATTCAGTGTTGTCGTAGGCGGCAATTGAAATTGTCGTCACGGCCTTGCTGATGACATCCCAGCCAAGGTTTCCGTACAGGTCGTCTCGCGGCTTGAAGTTCGCTGGTTTTATGCTGACCCGCTTCCATTTGTCGCTTGTATCCAGCGTGTCGTAGGCGAGCGTCTTGCCTTCGGTATTGGAACTGCCCAAAGTTTCAAATGCAATAGAAATGACGCCGGTTCCGCGAGCGTAGAATACGATGGAGTCCGTGGCGGACAAGTCGCAGGGAGATTCTTCCTTGCAAATCCAGGTTCCAAAGAAAGACCACTTGCCGTATTTTGCTGATGATTCCCAGTGCAGGGCCTTGCCTTTGCGATCGGCGCCTGCCTCGTCAATAAACTTTGCCAGGTCTTCGTTGATGTCGGGAACAGTCTTGGTGGCGGTATCAGTGGCGGCCATGTAGCCTTCTACCGTAATGCCCAAGTCGACAATGAACTGGTCTTTGCTGGCCGATTCGAAATCTAGAATCTTGACGGAATCAGGCTGGAAGGTATAGGCGTAGGTAGAAGCTTCTTCGCCGGTGCTGACTTTTGCCGTGTTCTCTACGATGCTGTCGCCTACGATGTAGCGCAATTCATAATCGAATGGCGGTAGGGAATCCATCTCGTAAAAGCCTTCGCTGTCGGTTTTTACCAAGCGGTCGGTGCCATATACCTGAACCCAGGCGTAGTCTACATGGTCGGGCAGGTAAACCTTGCCACGCAGGCTTCCCGTCTTTTCCATGACGTACTGGATGGAGTCTCCATCTTGAACGTCTTCGGCGGAAATCTTCTTGAACAGGCCTTCGCCCTTGTCGACAATCTCAAGTGTCGCCACATCTACGGCGAGGCTATCGATGCGGATTTGACCCAAGGAATCCGTCGTGAATTCTTTGAAGAATTCGGTCTTTGAATCTACGGAATTTTCGGTAACGCTCCGGACGAAATCGACGGAGCGCATGCGGGCCACCACGTTTGCTGCAGGCAGGGAATCTTCCCGAACGACTTGAATCAGGAAGGCGTTTTCTGTTTCGACAGTGCTGATGCCGGCCACATCTTTTTCGTTGGAGCAGGCCCAGAAGGCGAGGGGAGCAAGGAATAAAAGCAATCGTCTCATCTTTTGGCCCCCACTTTTTTAGTCTGCGTGTCCTTGGATACTTCGGCCACCGGGTAAAAGGCGAATACGAATTGCATGGCGCGGTTCGCGTCTTTCACTTCGGCCACTCTCTTTTGTACTTGGCGCCTGAACTCAATGGTCATCTCGTTCAGGTCGGCAAAACATTCGTCATCGACACCCACCAGCAGTGAAGAGATGTTTCGCTTTGCGGGTTCTACTGCAATCAGGGCATTCTGCGCTAATGCCAAAAGTTGGTTCTGGTAGCTGCGAATGGCGGCGGTCTTTGTGGCGGAACCGGCCGAGGTAAAGTTGGCGGTAGTGGCTGCGTAGCGTTCCGAGGCCAGGGGCGTAATCAGCTTCAAGTCCTTCAGTACGGTAATGGCTTCGCGAATCTGATCTTCAGAAACCGCGGGCGAAATCTGCTTTGCCAGGCGTGAAACTTCGGCATGTCCTCCGTTCATCTCGATGAGGGCGCGCACCACGGGAATCCACCACTTGCTCAGGAAGAGGTATTCGCTGGCGCTGAACTTGCGCAAGTCCACGTCTTGCAGCGAAAGGGCCATCTTGTAGAGTTTTTCTTTTTTCGCCTGGGATTTTGCCTTGGCGGCGGCTACCAGGATTTCAAAAATTTCGCCACTGCGCCCTTTCAAGTCCAGCAGGGTCTTTGCCAGGGGAATGCTGTGGTTCGGCAGGTGCAATTCCTTGTTCAGCACGCGGAAAATCTGGCTCGTTTCGAGCCCTAGCTTTTGCCCCATAAGCTTATAGGAATACAGGGGCATGTCCAGCTTGCGCTGGGTATAGTAATTCTTCAGCAGATCCCTGTAGTCACTGATTTCGTTAATGTTCAGCATAGGCTAGTTCTCGAAAAAATTTCTCCAATTAATAAAATAACCTTTTCCCTTGGGAAAAGGCTATAGATATAAAAAAAGCCTTTGAAAAAATGTCAAAGGCTTATGAGACTCCGTATTTGGCTATCGGATTACAGCAGATCCTTGAAGAAGTCGTTGCCCTTGTCATCCACGAGAATGAAGGCGGGGAAGTCCTTGATGGTAATCTTGCGGATAGCTTCCATACCCAGTTCCGGGAAGGCGACGATATCGTTGCTGAGAATGTTCTGTTCGGCGAGGATTGCTGCCGGGCCACCGATGGATCCCAGGTAGAAACCGCCGTACTTGTGGCAAGCGTCGGTCACATCCTGGCTGCGGTTACCCTTAGCCACCATGATCATGGATGTGCCCTTGCTCTGGAAGCGCATCACGTAGGGGTCCATACGGCCTGCGGTCGTGGGGCCGAAGCTTCCGGTGGGCATGCCTTCCGGAGTCTTGGCCGGGCCGGCGTAGTAAATCGGGTGGTTGCTTACGACTTCGAGCACGGTCTTTTCGATATCGGTGAGGGCTTCGCCCTTTTCCTGCTTGTCGAAGATTTCGGCGATCTTGGCGTGAGCCATGTCGCGGGCCACAATCATGGTGCCCTTCAAGTTCAGGCGGGTCTTGACCGGGTACTTGGTGAGTTCGGCAAGAACTTCCTTCATCGGGCGGTCGAGATCAATTTCCACAGCCGGAGCCATGTTCACGGCATCGCCCTTCGGCAGGTACTGTTCCGGATGGTGTTCCATCTTTTCGAGCCAGAGACCATTTTCGTCGATCTTTGCCTTGATGTTACGGTCTGCAGAGCAGGAGACGCCGATAGAAACCGGGCAGCTGGCAGCGTGACGCGGGCAGCGGATCACGCGAACGTCATGCACAAAGTACTTGCCGCCGAACTGGGCGCCAATGCCCGTCTTCTGGCAGATGTGGAGAACCTTTTCTTCCATTTCCACGTCGCGGAACATACGGCCGCCTTCGGAACCGGTGGTCGGAAGATCATCGAGGTAGCCGCAGCTAGCGAGCTTCACGGTGTGGGTATTCATTTCGGCGGAGGTGCCGCCAATCACGATGGCCAGGTGGTACGGGGGGCATGCGGCAGTACCGAGAGTCTTTACCTTGTCCGAAATAAACTTTTCAAGGGACTTGGGGTTGAGGAGTGCCTTGGTCATGGGCCAGTAGTAAGTCTTGTTGGCAGAGCCACCGCCCTTGGCCACGAACAGGAACTTGAGGTCGGCGCCTTCTTCGGCATGGATGTCAATCTGGGCCGGAAGGTTGCAAGCCGTGTTCTTTTCTTCGTACATGGTAAGGGGGGCAATCTGGCTGTAGCGAAGGTTCTTGCCGGTGTAGGCGTTGTAGATACCTTCGGAGATTGCTTCGGCGTCATCGCAGCCGGTCCAGACTTGCTGGCCCTTGTGGCAAATACAAATGGCGGTACCGGTGTCCTGGCAGAAGGGGAGGATTCCCTTGGCGGCCACGCAGGCATTCTTGAGGAGCGTGAGGGCTACGAACTTGTCGTTGTCGCTGGCCTCCGGGTCCTGGAGGATTTTGGCGACCTTCTGGGTGTGGGCCGGGCGGAGTCTGAAGCTCACTTCTTCGAATGCCGCCTGGGCAATCTTGGTGAGGGCTTCGGGAGCCACTTTCAGGATTTTCTTGCCTTCGAATTCGGCGACGGAAATGCCGTCCTTGCCGAGGTTCACGTATTCGGTAGTGTCTTTGCCGTGTTGCACGGTCGCTTCGTACTTGAATGCCATATAGAATCTTGGGTTGATTGTTCTACTAAGTCTTCCCCGCGAAGGCGGAGAACCTTCAATTAATGCGTGTAATTTAAAATTTCTAGCGGCTTTAGTCTAAAAGTCTCCGACTGAATGGAGTCTTTTTGCTTGGGGTAGTGTGAGGAATATCGCAAAAAGGCGATGAAATATCAAAAAAGGGGGACAATTTGTACTTTTTTTATAAAAAAGTTGGCGAACGGCCTAAATATGTACTATTTTTTACACCGTAAAAGTTTAAACTGAAGAGGATACTATGAAGATCAAGACTCTCATGTTGGCAACCATGCTTGCCTCTGCTGTTGTTTTCGCAGCCCCCGCCGCCAAGGATGCCAAGGCTGCTGCCCCGGCTGAAAAGGCCGCTCCTGCTGCTGAAGCCGCTGCTGCTCCTGCTGCACAGCCTGCCGCCGAAGCCCCCGCAGCCGCTCCTGCTGCTGCCCCTGCTGAAGCTGCTGCTCCCGCTGCTCAGCCTGCTGCCGAAGCTCCGAAGGCCGAAGCCGCTGCTGCTCCTGCCGCCGAAGCCGCTCCTGCTGAAGCCGCTGCCCCTGCCGAAGCCGCTGCCCCTGCCGAAGCTGCCGCTGCAGCCCCGGCTGACTCTGCTGCCGCTCCTGCCGAAGCCGCTGTAGCTGCCGAACCAGCCAAGGACACCGCCGCTGCCGAAGTGCTCGAAGCCAAGGCTGAAGAAGCTCCGGTCGATAGCGCTGCTCTCGCCAAGGCCGAAGAAGAAAAGAAGGCTGCCGAAGCTGCTGCTAAGGCCAAGGCCGAAGAACAGGCTGCTCTCGAAAACAGCTCTGCCGGTTCTGCAAAGACCACCATCATGGAAAACCCCTGGGAATTCCTGATCGTGTCTGCCGCCTTCGTTGCTTCCGTGCTCGTGATTATCTTCACCGGCAAGGACTAATCTAGCGGTTCAAAATCCATAGGTTTTATGGGCTGATGCTTCCGGGCGTCAGCTCTTTTTTTTGGTTATTCATCTATGTAAATTCCTGTTAACAATTTAGGCGTTTTTCTTACCAAAATATGTTATGTAAAATAGCGTGCTTTAAATCATTGATTTTTGCCGTTTTTGAGAGCAAAAAGGGAACATTTTCTGTTTTTAGATAGTCCGTTTTGGGCTTTATAAATCTATTTTTAGATTTGTGTATTTGGGATCTTTGAAACGGGTATCAGCAGTACCCGTGTTGGTTGTATTATAAAGGAGGCTTTTGTGCCCGTTAAAAAGAATCTGTTTGCCGCACTAACCATGGCAGTGCTTGTTTCGGTTGCGTTTGCTGCCGAACAGGAACAACCTACTCCCTACGACCTGATTCGCCCAATCTATCCGCTGACTTGGGATACGACTGTCTTTGATCATTACGACACGACGGTTACTGTAAAGCACAACATGGTACCTAAGAACCGCACTCCGGCCTCTTATGTACCGAATGCCCTTATTCCCGATACCTTGAATCAGGCTTATTTGGATGCGATTAACTACCGCATGTCGCCAATCCGTATCAACCAGGCCGGTTATTTGGAAAGTGATCCTGAAAAGCAGTTCTACTACGTGGGTACGGCAACTACTTTCGAAGTGGTGGATATCGATGGAAAATCCCTCAGTCCGAAGGTGACGGGCTCATTTACCAGTAGCGGTCAGCAGACGTCTTCTGACTGGACTATTATCGCTGGTACCAATGCTGCCACCAACGACCAAAAACGCTACCAAGTTGACATTACCGGCCAGTCCGGCATTATCCAGGTGGGTCGTATTCCGGGCAATGTTCCTACAGAAACCCGTTTGCGTATCAAGGTTGGCAACGATATTTCGAGCACCTTCATTGTGAGCAATAAGGTGTATTCCATGGTGAAGGACGCCGCCCTGAAGTTCTATGGCATTAACCGTAGTGGCTATGGCGATTCCTGGTTCCACGATCCAAGCCATACCTTGGATGGCGGCGCATCTTCTGATTCCGGTGTATATTCTTTTGACCAGTCTTTGGCAGGAACTCTGGAAGGTGGCTATTATGACTGCGGTGACCATTTGAAGGAATCCCAGACGCAGATGTATGCCTTTATGGTGGCGGCTGTGATGGCTGCAACCAATGCGGATGCCGACGAAGACCATTACAAATTTAACCAAGGAGAAGGCGGCAACGACGGTATCCCGGACATGTTGCGCGAAGCGAAGCATGGTGCCGACTTTGTATTGCGCGCTTACAAACGTGCAAAGGGTGTTATTGACGACATGGCCCTTTCTGTGGGTGATTTTGGTTCGGACCACGGTTGGTGGGGCCGTCCGGAATCTCAGGACAAGCTGCCTTTGGATCCCAAGAAGGGAGACCCGGCACTTCGCAGAGGTGGCCCGCTTTCTAGAACGGTGCGCTTGGGTGAAATCGGCGCGAATATTGGCGGTGAGACTGCTGCGGGTCTTGCCATTATGAGCAAGATGTATGCCGAATATGACAAACCCTTCGCTGATAGCTGCTTGAAGGTCGCAAGGGAAATGTATAAGTTCGGCAAGGACCTTGCCCAGGGAAAAACCTTCACGCACAATAAGAAGGCTGCCGGATGGTCTAGCCCCGCCTATAACGGTAACAACGAATTCGTGGATGACATGGCCTTGGCTTCTGTAGCCCTCCTTTATGCGACGGGTGAAAAGGAATATGCCGATGACATGATTCGCAACCCCAATATGTATACCGGTCAGCAGCTGCCTGACCAGGATGGCCCTGGTTATTTCAAGGGCGGTTGGTTCGTGTCGCCTGACAAGGGCTTCTTGAAAAATGGCAAGAATACCAGTTGGGCAAACTCTTATGCCTATGCCACCTATGCACTTTACAAGTTGATTCTCGCTGACGAAAATAAGGCTATCAACGAATACGGGCTTACTGCTGACGAACGCTTGAATGCGATTGAAGACTGTATCGTGAATATGATTTTCAATTTGGGCGATGTAAGTAAGGGTACTGCGACGATTGTATTGCCCAAGAGTACTGGCTGGAACGGAATCGGCTGGAAAATGAATGAAGTGAAATATGACCCGATTTGGTATTCCATGCAGACGGACCAGGATTGGATTTACAACCGTTACCAGGCGGGCAATATCTTTGAAGTCTTGGCCTATGCCGATGTGGCAAAAGATATCGAAAAGCAGAATCTGACACTTCCGAATATGGGTGCTGTGGATTGGAAGGCCGATGAAATGCGCCAATTGGCTATTAACCAGTTGAACTACCTGTTGGGCGTGAACCCGTGGGATGTGTCGTACATCTTGGGTATTGGTGACAAGAACGATGCTCATCCCCACCATCGTGCGGCAAACCCTGAAGGCAAGAATATGCCGGGTGCTGCTTACACGTATAAACCGCCTGTGGGAGCCCTTTATGGTGGCGTTGTGCCGGGAACGACGAATTCCATTGTTCCCGACAACAAGAGCTGGGAAGACTATCATAAGTCTGAAACCTGTATTGACGCTGCCGCCACTCTCGTGAGTTCGGGTATGCTCGCCTCTGCAAAGTTCGACCGTACGGTGGCTCCGGGTGTGAACGTGGAAATTCGCCATGTAAGCACGGACTCTGCCATTGTGATGGTTAAGCTTTCTAATCGCGGTACGGTGAACCTTTATTACGGTACTAGCGAAACAGCGATGAACGAAACTGTTGTCCCCGATAGTAATGTGGCGGGAGTACAGCATGAAATTATCTTGCGTGGACTCCAGAACGGTACCACCTATTATTTCTATGTGTCTGGTGCAAATGCCTATAATCCGGAAAACATTACGCTCAAGTACATGGTCGATAGCACCAAGACTCCGTTCAGCTTTACTACGCTCAACTCGGTAGAAAGTGCCCAGATTACCAACGTGACCGTCTGTAACCTGTTTGGCGATAGTGCCGAAGTCATGTGGTACACACCGAACGGCGAATACGAATCCAAGATTTATTGGGATACTGTTCCGCATACGAATGCCTCTGAATATGCCTTTAACAGTGGTTCCGGCAATGCAGACGTGTCTGGCATTCCGACCAAGTTCCATTACGTGAGGATTGGCGGCCTTAAGGAACAGACAACTTACTACTACATGGTCGAAAGCAATGGACAGTTTGCCAATGTGGATGACAAGACGGGTGAAATGCTCAAGTTCACGACGCCGGTGATGTGGTACGACTTTAGCGTGCGTGCTTATCAGTATGTGGATAATGGACTCGACGCCTTGGACCTCAATATCTACAATAATGAATCTAGACCGTTCGATAGTCTTGAATTGCGCTTGTACTTCACGGCTACACCCGAAGAGGTTGAAAATTGCGCATTCCTTGTGGATACGGATATTCTACAGGCATATGATGAATCCGGCTTTAACCATCCGCTTCTTGACAAAGATGGAAATGATGTCGGTAATACGGTCCGCATGCTTATGAGAAATGCCCAGCCGGTACCTTTGCAAGATACCTACGATGCCTCAACAGGCAAGAAGTCTTACTACTTCCCGGTACCTCTTGGTCCTGCTGAAATGAAGTCTGCTTCTAGAATCCGACTTGATTTCGATTTCTCTTATGGTATTACCAATAATGGGAAAGATTGTGAAACGCTTCGCCAACGTCAGAAAAAACAATTGGGCGTAAATACTGGCGACTGGTCTTGGGCTCCGCATGAATTCCTGGTAGATGGAGCTGATTACGATGGCATGCCGGTCGAAGGCAAGGACTATGGCGATTTCGATACGGATATTCCGATAAATCAGTTTATTACGGTTTACCGTAAGAACGAGTTCATTTGGGGCTACAGCCCGTCTCGTCAGGAAATGACTACCAAGAGAGCTCATTACAAAATGGATGTGACCTTGGATGCTCCGTTCAATGTGTCTGACGGTTCTTACGTGCAGATTGACCAGACCAGTAGCACGGTGTATGTGAAGGGCTATGCTCATATTTCTGAACAAGGCTACATTACTCGCATTTGGGCTAATGGTAACGAAATCAAGGCTCACGTCGACCGCATTGGTAACGAAATCTTCTTGATTTCGGATAACAGCGAGGTGATTGCACACTATAACGTGACCGATGGCGGTGGCGTCATTGACTCTACCGGACTTTGGTCCCTCAATATCCCTGTGAAGATGAAGATCGGTAGTAACAAGATTGACTTGACCATCTTTGCGGGTGCTGACCCTGAATGTGAAGAATGTTCCGAAAACGGTGGCTGCGCCTTTATTAACCGCACCTACTATGTGCAGTTTACGCGCGGTAACCTTACGGCATCTAGCCTTACCATCAAGGACGAAAAGGGTAACCCCGTGGCGTCTCCTGCTGATCCTGCGAATACCCGCTTCTACATTTACTTGAACGATAAGGATAAGGCCGGTACCTCGGCTCCGATTGAAGTCCTGGTGATTAACAATAGAAAGAACGATACCTTGAAAGTCAAGATGGTGGAAGACGCTTCGAATCCGGGCAGCTTCAAGAGCTCCGCCGCGATTACGGCTTTGTCCGTGGCTCCTGGAGCAAGAAACGGCACCCAGATTTCGTTCTTTGCGGGCGATACGATCCAGGTGGTTTATATTGACCCCGATGATGAAGAAGATGTTTCGAAGCAGAGCTTCTTCTCTGAGTCCAAGTATCCTGAACCGACAAAGGTCTTGGCCAAGGATAGCGACTGCGACAATATTGCCGACAAGTTGGTGGTTTCCTTTAGCAATACGCTTATTGCCGATTACAGCTTCGACAGTATTCGTGTGTACCTGCCTGGCATGGCTGACACGGTTACGCTTAAGGTTGACGCTGCGAAGGCTAAAGACCAGAGCGACGTGGTTATTGACCTGCCTGCAACGCTTGGAATCGAAGCGACGGCGGCCCCCTCGGGTATGTCGACGGTGTATATGAAGGCTGAAGGCGCAACCAATGCCAGCAGGATGGCCATTACCGATGGTATCTTGCCGCAGCTCTTGAGCGTGACGATTCTTGAAAATCCTGACCATCAGTACGAACAGGATACCTTGATGATTGCCTTTACTGAACCGGTGATGCTGAATTCGCCGAGCGTCTGGCCCCTGGAAATTATGGGTGCCACGGGTGCTGCCATCAGCGTGGTGGGCAAGGCGACAACTAGTAACGACGGCAAGAGCTGGCTCTATGCAATCTCTGGCAATACCGACGGCAACATTGTCAAGGAAGGCGTGACGGTAACGGTCAAGTCGAATATGGTGGCCGACAAGGCTCTCAACTTGTTGGATCCCACTCAGGCTTGTACGCAGATCAAGGTGGTTGAAACTCCGAGACCGGTGCCTGTTACCCTCGCCGAAATGCGTGACCTCGAAGGTGACGGCTATGTCAATGAACTCTATCTGCGATTCGAAAAGAAGCTCCGTCCCAAGGACATGCTGGACAGCTTTGTGGTGGAATGGGGCCTGAATGGCGAAGTTAGGAACCTGCTGCCGGAATGGGAACATACCTATGAATATAGCCAGCATACCGAAAATGTGCTGGGCCCGGATTCTTCTATTGTAGAAGTCACAGTAGACGATACTGTGTCGGTGATTATAATCAAGTTTACATCCGAAAATTCCTTTGTCTACGGATCGACAACAGGACCTTACGATTCTTATGGCCGCGTAACGCCGCGCCTGGGCCCCGAAGGTGGATTCTTTGATAAGTTCTATCCGGTTGTAGATAAGTGCCCGCCTGTCATTTTGACCGCTATATGGCAGGATATTGATGCAAAGGAAGATACTTATGGTACGCTGGACATTTTGACGCTTACGATGTCTGAACCTCTGGATACGATGCCGGAACACCCCTATGTGGTGGAACGCAATCGTGATGGTAAGGCGGGAGTGTTCTTCAGTCCCAAGCAGAATCCCAATGTATCGCTCAATTATATCATGAATTCTACTTCTGCTAAGCTGACTTATAGGCACAAATACGATGAAGCCATCTGGATTGCGGACTCGGTGCGCCTGATTTCGGATTCCGAAACGAGCTACTTTAAGGATAAGGCTGGCCAGTACGCCGGATATGCAACGCCTTGGGTGCCGGTAACGGGTTCTGTGTCGAACATCCGGTTTACGATTACGGCCGTGGATGGCGTGACTAAGTCCAGGAGCCCGGATTCCGTTTACTATGGTGGCATTCCGCTTAGCGAAGATATCAACTTCCGCTTGACCACTTTGGATAAAATGGGTGAAACGGTTGTGTTGGCTGAAGGTGAAAGCGAATTGCACGATGTATTTAGCGCTCCGATCAGAAATTACCACCATGCTGGTCCGGTGTTCATGATCGAAATTGCTTTGCCCGATGTGCTCGACAAGACTGAATTGGGTGAGGCAAAGCGAGACTACAAGGTGAATCTGGAAATGGATGCCTTTAACAATATGGGCTCTTTCGTGAACAGGGCAACCTATTCCTTTATGTCATCGCAGATGCAGGAATACATTTCTGTGGGTAGCGTCTTGACAGTATACCTGGAATGGTGTGCTCCTGTGGATTATCCGGTTAGCTCTAAAGGCAAGAAGATTGGTACTGGCCCTTACATTGCGAAGTTCCTGACCGATGCGAAGAGCGAATACTTGCCGCAGAAACCTGACGAAGGGGACCGCACTGAAACGTTCAAGGAAGACGATACGTTTACCAAGACGTTCGGTTTCAGAAGAGCTAGGAAGTAAAAATGGGAAAGGGAATGTGCCAGGGGGTGGCGCATTCTCTTTTTATAATTGTTTGTGGGAGGATAAGTAAGATTATGAAGAACGTATTAAAATCAGTTTTGTTGTTGATGTTCCTTGCCGTGGACTTTGCCATGGCGGATGCATTGCCTGACATTGACCGTACCGACAAGGTGCATAGCCGTCGCTATCTTGATTCGATGAATGTCTATAACCGTCGAGTCATTCGCGTGAACCAGGCTGGCTATAGGCCGGATCATTACAAGTACGCCTACGTGGCAGATCCGTCGGATACCAAGTTCAAGCTGATTGACGCCAATAGCGGTGCCGAGGCTTGGAGTGGTTCTTTAAGCTTGATTACCCCCAGCGTCATTAAACCGAACATTTGGGTGAGGGGTGCCTTTAATTCGTTGGATAATCTTTATACGTTCGGAAATCTGGATTCTGTCAGTACTGAAAAAGAAGCGCTTTATAGGGCGGACTTTACGGGCTTTTCTCCAAGTTCGCCGGGTGAATATTTTGTGGTAGTAGGGAGCGATACTTCGGCAACATTCCATATTCACCCGTCTATATATAATTCAATTCTTGAAAAGTCCCTGATGTTCTTTGGCATTCAGCGTTGCGGCAATACCAATTCGCATTTCCATGCACCGTGCCATTTGAAAGACGGCTCTGAAATTGGACGGGACTTGACGGGTGGTTGGCATGACTGCGGTGACCACTTTAAAGTCGCCGAAACAGTGGGCTATACCTCTTATGTGCTTTCCCTGGTTTACTTGACATATCAGGACAAGGCTGAAGACCGCTTTGGCCATTCTTATGGCGATACCATACCGGATGGCTATCCGGATATTTTGTGGGAAGCCAAAGTCGGTACGGATTACATTATGAAACTCTATAATGCGTCGGTAGAAGACGGCCTAATTGAAAAGGGCGATATGTACCATACCGTGGGCATGAGTGATTATGATCATGAATACTGGGATTTGCCTGAGCGTCAAGACAAACAGAAGCGAACGAAGGGCGGCCCGGATCGTTTTGTTATCAGTGGAATTGGTACGAATGTGGCTGGTATCTATGCAGCGACATTGGCGAATGTGGCTGCTGGTATCAAACCTTATAATCCGGTTTATGCAGATTCTCTTCTTAATGCGGCAAAGACCATTTATTCGAAAATTGTGATGCCGACATACAAAAATTATTCTGGTTCTGATGGTTGTGCGAGAAAGGGTAAGGCGACGACCTATCGCCACAAGAATCCTGAATTTGAAGGAAAGGGCTACTATTCTGGCATGGGCCTTTGCGAAGACGATGTCGCCGCTGCCGCAGTATCGCTTTGGTATGCCACCGGAGACACGTCCTATGCTTATGATTTATATAAAAACAAGGACTTGGATTCAAATGCCCATGCCAAGTATGATTTGGCCTTCTTTGAGGGAGGGGTGATGGCTATGGAATCCGGTTTTAATAACTCGTGGGCCACTGACTACCAGAACCTTTTCGCCTATGTCCTGTTTGCTATGCAGAAATTGATTTTGAATGATCCTGAATATGAAACAAAATTCAATATATCCCAAAAGGAACGGGATATGTTGTCTAAGCGAGTGATGGCTTCCTTCCGTAAGCAAGTTCAAACCAACTCAAGTGGAATTGAAATGGGGGGGGTACTTTATGACTCCGTTGCTGTTTTTTATCCGGGATCAGGCGATGCCGAACCTCGCGAAGGATCTTCTAGCCTTCATGTCGGCCCTCCATATAACTTGGTGTGGACAAGCTTCGACTGGGGCGTGATGCGCTACAATATGGGGTCTGCAGTTGCTGTGTTCCTGTTGTACGAGTTGACGAAAGACGAAGGTTACCTGAAGGTAGCTCTAGACAATATGTACTATGTTTTGGGTGCAAACCCTTGGGATATTTCGCTCTTGATGGGTGCTGGTGACAAGAACCCGCAGCATCCGCATAACCGTTCGGCAAACCCCGATGGCTATAATGCCGGTGCCATGCCCTATGAATACAGGTGCCCTATTGGTGCCTTGATGGGTGGACGTGCCCCAGACAAGACCTTGATTGAAGACTGGGAAAAGTATACATCGACCGAGACCTGTATTGATTTCTCGGCTCAGTTCCTGTTTCCGGCGCAGAGCTTGGCGCAGTCGCTTCCGCCTGATTATGATGGTCCCTTGTTCAGTAACATTCAGGGAACTCCGATTACCGAAACTTCTGCCATTGTAAGCTGGGATGCCAATGAAGTTGCACTCGTGACGGTGTTCTACAATACGACTCCCGACAAGATGGGAGCCAAGTCCGTGCAGCAAGAAACGGCCTCTAAGGGCGGCGAGGTGACGCTCGAAGGTCTTGAAATGGGCAAGACCTACTACTTCTTCTTGGAAGGAATGGATACCAAACGCAATATTTCTACCGATGACAATCATGGGCAATGGTATCAATTTACCATGACCAATGTGAAGCCCAACATTAGCGGTGTGACAATTTGCCAGGTTGATAACCGTAGTGCCAAGATTTACTGGTGGACCGATATTCGTTCCAATGGCGTGGTGAATTACGGAACCTCGATGTCGGCGCTTAATGAAACCCAGGTGTCAAGCGATGGGGCGGTGTTGTTCCACGAGGTGACTCTTACGAATCTTAAGGCAGGAACCACTTATTACTTTACGGTGTCTTCGGGCATGTCAGAAGAAGACAATGGTGGTGCCGGCTACAGCTTTACTACCGAAAACGAAGCGTCTTATGCGGATCTTGCCATCTTCATCAAGCCCAGTAGTTACCAGGCCGATTGTTCCAATTGGCAGGATTGCTTTGAATTCTGGGTGACGCTGACGAATAGCGACACCCTGGACTTCTATGATTTTGAAGTAAGACTTTATTTAGGTGATAATCCCAATATTAAAACCGTTGAATGGGCTAATATGAGCCAGAACTGGAAGGGCACTGGCCAGATGACTTCGATAAAGCAGGGCGGACTTATCTATGGAACCCCGCAATTGGAAGGCTCTAGCTACTATTTGCCAATAACGATTAAGGATACGCTTACTGTTTCCGGTCGTATGATTTTCCAGCTTAAGTTTGAATCGGGAACATTTAAGGATTTTGAAAATGGGTGGTCGATTAGGCCTCATACGGCTAGTGATGATCCCGAATACTTCGAAGGGATTAATCTCAAGAACGGACCGTACTTTAAGTTGTCCGAAACGACTGACTTGGAATATGATGCGAACGGAGAAAAAGTGGCCGCCTTTACCCGAGACCCTTACGTGACTGTTTATTACCATGGCAAGCATATCTTTGGCTACGGCCCGGACTATACGCCGGAAAACGGACCTCAGGTACACCGCACGGTTACTCTCGATTTTGAAAAGCCCTTTAAGAGCCCGTACTATTCTATCGAAAAAGAAGACTACAAGACCACTTATGAAGGTTCCAGCAAGGTGACGCCCACCGGGATTCTGGATGACCTGGAAATGAACGGCAAACCGCAGAGTTTTGTGTACGATAACGGAACCCGTACCGATTCCTTTATTTTTGGCAAAGATACGACCCTTGCTTACGGTAACAACTACATGGAATGGGTGAGCTGGCACAATCATGTGGCTGGCATGCCGGGCTATACGGGCAAAAATCAGTACGATTGCGCTTGCGCCGTGGTTCGTTCGAATGTAGAAATCGATACCATTACTACGCCGCTGGAAAAACGGATCCTCGCTTTCGACAAGAACGCTTACACCACTTACCGGACATCGGATCCTTCGAACCCCAAGAGGGTCGAAGTCCATGTTTACCTGCTGGATTCTTTAGCCCAGCTTTTGGATACGGTAAGTCTTTCTCTTGAACTGGGTACGACTTCTGGAAACGTTCATTTCTGGAGTTCCAAGACGGCAACGATTCCTATCACCAGTATTCAGTTGGTGAACGGCGAAGCCGTATTCTATGTCAGTTCCGAAGAAGTCCTGGTGACAACCTTGTTTGCGAAAGCGGCGGGGACATCGACTCAATTTGATTATGATGCGGCCTATGCAAAGCTGAATATCGAGGAACTTCCGCCCTGGCCCATTATTGATGTGGCCAAGATGGTGGATACGGACTGCGACAATGTGCCTGACGCCATCAGCATTACTCTTTCGAACGAGTATCAGGAAAAGCAGTCCTTTAAGTCGGTGAGCTTTGTGTATGGTGCCGACACCATTACCTCCACCGATGTCATTAGCCTTAGTGGCAGGGACCTGTTGGTAAAGGCCAACATCAAGGATACCTCTATCAATACCGACCCCAGCGGCTCCATTACGCTGTATTCCAACGTGAACGGCTCGGTCGAAAGCCATACCGACTTCTACCAGGACGGTGTCGCCCCGACGCTTTTGGCGGTGGCTGTGCTGGAACGTCTAGATACGGCGAAGAGCGACCGTGTGTACATGCAGTTTAGTGAGCCGATTTCGGCTCCGGGTACCGATTGGCCGGTGCAGCTGTTCGCTACGAATGGCACTTCCAAGGTGAATGAACCCTCGGTCAGGTTCTCGCAGATATACAATGATGCCATGAACGTGTGGGAATTCGAGGTGGATTTTGATGCAAACGGCAATTCCGTGGTGACCGAAGGCATGTTTGCCCAGCTGTTGGCAAACGGTGTCATTAAGGACAAGAGCGGTAACGAGGTCTCTGCTACTTGCGGCCAGCCCAAGCTTCCCATTACGCTAAAGCTGCTGCCGGTGCCTATGACATATGCCTCTATCTCGGATAAGGACGAAGACGGCTCTGCCGAATACATTTACATTGAATACGAACGTCCCATAGATCCGAAGCATTACCCGGATAGCCTTTCCCTTGTGTTCGGCATTCAGATTCCCGAAACCCTCTGGGTGGCAGGATCTGTTCCGGTCTATGCAGCAGATGGCATGACGGCAACCATTAGCCTGTCTTCGCCCTTTAGCTATGGCGTTACCGGAGGTACTTACGAAGGTACGCTCAAGGGAATGTTGGTTTCGGGTGCAGGCCTTGTGGCCCAGCATTTGGGCGCCGGCGCTTCGTACGAAATGAACTCGGTATTAGGGCAAGACTTGGTGGGCCCTGTGATTGTGGCGGCCTCCGTTGACATGTCTAGGTCCGATGAGATTGATTTCCTTAATCTTGACCTGAGTGAACCGGTGAATGTCACGGATTCTTCGTTGGTGTACTATCGCGAAAAGATTTCTGACAGTGATACGGCCATCTACAAACATTCTGTCCGGACTTTGTCTATTTCGGCATCTAAGATGGGCATGAACGCGTTTTATGACAAGAAGAGTCCCCTTGCTGTAAGTGATGGCGACTATGTGCGCTTGCAACCGAAGGAATTTAGCGCTCTGCGAGATGCCTTGGACAACATGCCGTCAACGAATGCTCCGTGGATTCCGATTATGAGTGCTGGCGATCCGAAGATCAAGTTTGTCGTGACCATGCAAAACGAAGCTGCCCAAAGCGGTGTGGCTCGTTCGGGTGGCGAGTTCCGTACTCAGGTGCCGGCTCAGGATAATATGCGCCTGTACGTGCTGAACCCTGTAACCCGCAAGCTGGACTTGATTCGTGACGGTCAGGTAATTGCCCAGGGTATCGATACTACCAGCATTCAGGGTGCTATCTGGAAAATTGAGATGACCGTGCCTCGTGGTTCTGCGGGTGGTGATCCTGCTGCCTGGGATAGCCTGCGGGTCAACTACGATATGCCTATTTACACGAACCTGGGTAGCTTCGTGAACCGAGTGTCGGGTAAATACGTTGTGCCCTCCGCCGAGTACCTTTCTTCGTCGGGTAAGGTTGTTTTCTACGTGGAATGGGCCAATACCCAGGTCGGAATCCAGTCTGAAAAGGGTAGGGCTGTTGCCACGGGCGCTTATATTTATAAATTGCAAATGGAAACGATGTTCGTTGCGAACCCCAATTCTGAAAATGCGGATAAGTTCAGCAACAAGAACTCCTACGATAAAACGTCCACATTTGGTGTCAAGCGGGTAAAATAAAATGTCTGAGAGCTTGTTTTCCGATTCTCCATACCTTTTGGTGCTTTCGGTACTAGCCCTTATTGTATCGTTTTATTACCCGGTATTGCTAGAGCGCAAGATGACGGCACGCCGTTTGCCGAAACCCTTGCGCATCATGGTGCTTGCAAACATCGCCTGGAACGCCTGTAGCATTTTGGGCATCATCTTTTTCAGTGGGCCCATGACCCCTGACGAGTCGAACCTCTACATTGGCCGCCAGCTTCTTTTTGGCTTGCAGGCTTTATGCTGGGTGCGCGTGGGTGTTGCCGTTTATGACATGGGCGAACTGGTTCTGTACACTCGCCGGACGATTTTTAAGACCATGTCTGGCTTTGTGGGAACCTTTGTCATTTTGGCACTTACCAGCGTGTTTGTCTTTTGTCCCAATGTGGTGCCTGAATTTGACTTGTTCGGTTTCCATCCCTTTGATGGGCTTCCGATTTTCAAGACCTTTACCGTTGTCTACCTGCTGTTCTTTTTACCCCCCTGCCTGATTATCATCTACCAGCTTTTGCGCGGGACTATTCACTCTTTGGACTTGACGGTGCAGTATACAGGGGCCTATATGGCCGGCAGCTTTACCTTGTGCCTGATCGTTGCTGTCCTGTTTGACTTTGTGATTCCCGTTATCAAGGATTTTGGAGCATGGCATGGAGGGTTCCAGTTCTTTGTGTGGCACCAGTTCCTGACGTTGTTCCTGGCCTTGCTATGCGGCCAGTATTATACGTCGGCCAGATTCCGTGATTTGGGAGCCTCCTGGTTTTTGCAGAAGCTGATTACCAAGATCGAAGACGGCGTTATCTATTACGACGATGCTGGACGAATCAAGGCGGTGAACCACGGTGCGTCTAAGCTTTTAGGTCAGTCGTCTATTAATTTGTGCGGAAAGTCCATTAAGAATGTCTTGCCGCCGAACCTGGATTTTTTCAGGGAATCGGTTTACAGCGATGTCCGCATGAATATTAACGGCGAAACCCACGTGATGAAGATTTATTTCTTCAAGTGCCGGCAGACCCTTTTGACAATGGTCAACATCGCCTTTTTTACGGACCAGTCCAAGACCCTGTTGCTGCAACAGAACCTGAAGACCCTGAACGAACAGTACGTGGAATATACCCACGACCTGGTGCGTTATCAGGACCGATTGAACAAGGAAGCTTCCATCAAGGCTGAAAAAGAAAACGTGCTGAACACCTTGATTAACGCGCTCCCCTTTAGAGTGTGGTACAAGAGCGAGCTGGGCGTTTACCAGAAACAGAACCAGCTGGATCTTGCAAAGCGTGGCTCCCGCGAAGGTGCCCGCGACAATAACGAAGACATTTCGATATACGAAAAGGAAGCCCGTGAAAAGGGCGAAGTTAGGGTCAACACCTCCTTCGAAGACAAGGATGGCGTGGAAATTTCCCAGGACGAGGCGAACCGCCTTACGGGTTTGGGCGAACTGGTGCAGACCTTCGACAACATGTATATCCCGATTATTCAGCAGGGCAAGGCTCCATACAAGACGCTTTGCCTCAAGGTCGACATGACCGAGCAGCGCAGGCTCGAATACGAACGGAACATGTTGCGCGAACAGAAGTTCATCCATTCTCGCCTCGAAGAACTGGGTACCATTTGCGGTGCGTTTGCCCACGACTACAACAATATTCTCGGCTCGCAGCTTGGCTTCTTGGAAATTGCACAAGAGGTTATCGAAGACAAGCAGTCGCAGGTTTACACCTTTATTTCGGAAGCGAAGAAGGCCGCCCAGCGCGGAAAGGATTCTCTCAACGAATTGCTGAACGCTATCCGCGGCAATGCAAATGCGGCTACCCCTGCCATTGTGTTCTCGCCCTACATGATTATTGAGGACGTGGTCCGCAAGATTTCCTTGACCTTGCCGCCTAACGTCAAGGTCCACAGCGAAGAACTGGACAAGAGCCTCAAGGTTCGCGGTATTGTGGCGTCCCTTGACCGCATTATCAGTAACCTGGCCAACAACGCCCTGTTTGCCATGAAGCAGACGGGCGGTTCCCTGACCTTCAAGCTGTACCCTGAAACGCTGGAAACCCAGCTGGTGACACCTTACGCTCCGCCGGTACCTGCGGGTAACTATGCCAAGTTCGAAATCTCCGATACGGGTACGGGTATGGATTCTGGCACTCTGGAACGCATTTTTGCACCGTTCTTTACCACTAAGGCCCCTGGTGAAGGCCTGGGATTGGGCCTTTCTTCGGCTTTAAGGCTGTTAAAAGAGGGCAATGCCTATTTTACAGTGCAGACAACATTGGGTGAAGGAACTACATTTTATCTATATTGGCCAATGGAAACTGAAACGAAGGAGGGCTAGTGCCTACTATCCTGATTATCGATGACGATGAGCAGTTCAATCTGATGCTCAAGTCCGCTCTTGAAATCAAGGGCTACAATGTTGAAACGGCAAAGAATGGTAAAGAAGCCAAGACTCTTTACCAGAACAAGACCTATGACGTGATCATTACCGACATCATTATGCCGGATGTGGATGGTTACGAAGTCATTCTGGACTTGCGTCGCTTGAACATGAGCGACCGCACTATCGCCGTGAGCGGTGGTGGCCGTACCTCTGCCGAAGACTACCTGATGACTGCCCAGCACTTCGATGCCGCGGCAACCTTCAACAAGCCTGTGGACTTGCAAGCCCTTCGTGCGAAGGTCGAAGAAATCATCAAGAGCCATTCGTAAGTAGGTCGCGATGAATATCCTGATCGCGGATTTAGATCAGAAATTTATCGACGATATCCAGCACTCTTGGTCGGTTGCAGGAACGACCTTGTTCGCCTGTACCCGCGAGAGTGATTTAATGCCCATCGTCAAAAAGGATTCGATAGACCTGGCGTTTATCGAAGTTCCCTTTTTGATGCAAGACAACATGGATATGGTGAGCTTCTTGAAGGAGCGCCACCCGGGCATCGAAATCTTTGTGCTTTGCGATGACCGCAACTGGCAGGGCGCTGCGGCGGCTATTACCCGCGGTGCGAATACGTTCCTTAAAAAGCCTATTTCTATTTCTCAGTTGGAATCGACTGCGGAAAAGGTGCGGGCCCAGCTTGTAAACAAGTCCAACAACCAGCTCATGGAATCCCAGGTGCTGGACGGCCTTCTCGGGAACACTCCCGAGATGCGCAAGATTCTGAAGACCGTATACAAGGTGGCTCCTACCAACAGTACGGTTCTTATTACTGGCGAATCTGGTTCGGGCAAGGAATTCCTGGCTAACGTGATTCACCGCTATAGCAAGCGTGCCGCCGAACCTTTTGTGGCGGTAAACTGCGGTGCCATTCCCGAGAACCTGGTGGAAAGTGAACTCTTCGGTAGCAAGAAGGGGTCTTATACCGGTTCTACCGCCGACAAGAAGGGCCTGTTTGAATCTGCCAATGGCGGAACGCTCTTCTTGGACGAAGTGGGCGAGCTCTCTGCGGCCACCCAGGTCAAGCTTTTGCGCTTTTTGCAGAGCCATGAAATTAGACGGGTGGGCGACACCCAACCGCAGTACTTGGACGTGCGCGTTCTGGCTGCAACGAATCGCGACTTGCAGGAAGCCATGCAAGAAGGTCGTTTCCGCGAAGACCTTTACTACCGCCTAAATACCTTCCACTTGCTTTTGCCGCCGCTCCGCGAACGCAAGCCAGCGCTGCCGAACCTGATCAAGTATTTCATCTTGAAAAACAAGGATGCCCAGGGCAAGGACATTGTAGACCTTGAACCGGCGGCCCTGTATGCGCTGACCAAGTATTCTTATCCGGGCAACATCCGCGAGCTGGAAAACATTATCGAGCATGCCACCGTGCTGGCCGAAGGCGGGGTAATTCGTCTGGAAGACTTGCCCGAAGAAGTGCAGAACTGCGCCCGGGAACAGACCATGGCGATTCCGCATATCAAGGGCGAACATAATGCAGAGCCCCAGGTAATCGAAGCGGAATCGGTGGAACTGCCGGGAATCTCTTTTGAAAGTGGTAAGTCCGAAAAGAAACCTGCCGCCGAAAGCGATGGGGATGGTGAACTTTTGTCGCTCGAAGAAATGGAACGCAGGCACATCTTGCGTGCCCTGAGCGTGTGCAACGGTAACCGCACTGAAGTCTGCAAGCGCCTGGGAATTAGCCGCGCGACTTTGTGGCGTAAACTGAAAGAACTTAAGATTATTATGGATGGCGACGATGCCTGATTTTGAAAATCAACAGAATTCTTACGAAGGCCGCCAGGTCCCCATGGACCTGGATGCTGAACGTTGCCTGCTTGGAAGTATTTTGCGCGATCCGGATGTGATGGGTAGCGCCATCATGATTATTAAGGATGAAAGCTTTTTCTACTTGGAAAAGCATCAGCTCATCTGGACTGCCCTTTGCTCGCTCAACCGTAACGTGACTCCGATTGACCTGGTGACGCTTGCTGCAGAACTCGAGACCATGAACAAGCTCCAGTTGGTGGGCGGTCGCGAATATCTGTTCGAACTCATGGAATCGGTGGCTTCTTCGGCCAATGCGGACTGGCATATTGAAATCTTGCGCAAGAAGTCGACTCTTCGCAAGCTGATCAAGTCTTCGTCTGCAGTAATCAAGAATGCGATGGATCCGGCGGCAGCACCTGAAGAAGTTTTGCAGTCGGCTGAACGCGATATCATGGCCATTGCAACCGACCAGATTCGTGATTCTTTGAAACCCATCCAGGATTTTGTGAATCCTCTTTTGGAACGCCTGAATAACCGCAAGGATGGCATCACGGGCATTCGCACAGGTATTACTGAACTGGATGAACTGACCAACGGTCTGCAAAAGTCCGACTTGATTATTTTGGCGGCACGTCCCGGTGTGGGTAAGACGTCTTTCGCACTTACCATTGCGGCGAATGCGGCCATCAACTTCCAGCAGAACGTGGCATTCTTCAGCCTCGAAATGGATGGCGTGCAGCTGGCCCAGCGTCTGCTTTGTTCGCAGGCCCAGATTGACCAGAGCAAGCTCCGCAACGGCTACCTCAATAGCGACGAAAAGAAAAAACTGATTGCTGCCGTGACGCCCATTCAAAAGGCTCCGCTCTACGTAGACGATAACGCCGACCTCGGCATTATGGAACTCATGAGCAAGGCCCGTCAGCTCAAGCGCAAGGGCAAGCTGGACTTGTTGATTATTGACTACCTGCAGCTCATGAAGACGGGCAAGGAAGAAAACCGCGCCGTGGCCATCGGTGCTATTTCCCGCGGCCTCAAGATTCTTGCCAAGGAAATGCAGATTCCGGTGATTGCTCTCGCGCAGCTTAGCCGTAAAGTCGAAGAAAAGGGCCGCGAACGCCCGCAGCTTTCGGACTTGCGTGAATCGGGCTCTATCGAACAGGACGCCGACATGGTGTGGTTCGTGGAACGTAAGTTCGTGCAGACTCACCGCGAAGAAGACAAGCATACTGCAGAACTGATTGTGGCAAAGCACCGTAACGGTTCGGTGAAGGACATTCCCATGACCTTCATTCCGGAATACACCACTTTCTACGATGCCGCTCCCGAAGGGGAAGGCGGCGGCGAAGCCTATGCCTACGACGATGCCGGCGACATGGGCGCAACCGATTTCGGAAGTTATTAAGGAGTTTAGATGCAGTTACTGTTAGCCCCATTTATCTGGTTTGGCGAGGTTCTCGTAACCGGTATTTCGGCTATTGGCGAAGTCATTTGCATCTTGTTGAATACCCTTAAGCAGCTGCGCTTTATCCACAAGAATCCGGTGCTTATCGTAAAGCAGATGATTTCTATTGGCGTGTCGTCGCTCCCGCTGTTGTTCGTGACGTCTATCTTTACGGGCATGGTGGCTACGGTGCAGGCCGAGTTCGAATTCCACAACCTGGTGGCCGATAAGTTCGTGGGTACTGCCGCCTGTAAGATGATTCTGATTGAGCTTGGCCCCTTGCTTACGGCCATTGTGCTTTCGGGCCGAGTGGGTTCCGCTATTGCTGCGGAGTTGGGCTCTATGAAAGAAAAAGAGGAACTGGCTGCCTACACGGTGCTGGGCCTCGATACTTACCGCTATTTGGCCATGCCGCGCTTTGTGGCCTTCTTTACCATGGTGCCCTGCTTGACCATTATCTCTAACGCCTTGGGTATTATCGGTGGCTGGATTGTTTGTGTGCTCGGCCTTGATATTACGACTTACACTTACGTGACAGGTATGCAGTATCTGTTCGACTCCATGGATCTGTGGTCGGGTACGCTCAAGTCTTTTGTATTCGGAACCTTGATTTTCTTGTTGGGTTACTACCACGGCGTCAATGCCAAGGCGGGTGCCCGCGGCGTGGGAATTGCTACCATGAGTGTGGTGGTCTCCAGCTGCCTTATGATTTTGATCGCTGACTTTGTCCTGGACGCTATACTGTTCTTCTAATTTTTAATTCCACATTTCACATTCCACATTCGCCTATGCCTAACGTAAAAATAGACCCAAACGATATCGCTATTCGCCTTAAGGGGCTTAAGAAGTCCTTTGGCCCGCAGGACGTTCTTTGCGACGTGAACCTGGATATTCGCCGTGGCGAGACTATGGTGATTATCGGTAAGTCCGGTGGCGGCAAGTCCGTGATTCTGAAGCACATGATTGGGCTTTTGCAACCGGATGGTGGCGAGGTGACGGTGGATGGCGTGACAATCAGTACGCCCAAGTTCTTTGACACCCATACCATTCGCCGCAAGATGGGTATGCTGTTCCAGATGGGGGCTCTTTTTGACTCCATGGACACCGGCGAAAATATCGCCTTTGCCTTGCGCGAACATCATCCGGAAATGAGCGAAAAAGAAATTCAGGATGTGGTGACCGAAAAGCTGAAGATGATCAACCTGGTGCCTGAATTCCGTACCAAGATGCCCTCTGAACTTTCGGGCGGTATGCGCAAGCGTGTGGCCCTTGCCCGTGCCATTGCCTTGAACCCTGAAATCCTTTTGTACGATGAACCCACTACCGGTCTGGACCCCATTACCAGCGACGTGATCAACGACTTGATTCTGGATATGCAGAGCAAGCTCGGTGTGACCTCGGTGGTGGTGACTCATGACATGGTGAGCGCCTTCAAGGTGGCTGACCGAATTGCCATGCTGTATAATGGCCGTATTATCGAAGTGGGTACGGTTGACGAAATCAAGAATACCAGCAATCCCTACGTGCACCAGTTTATTACCGGCCAGCGCAAGATATCGGTAGACGAAGAATAACCGCTAAAATGTCATATTCGGCCACGCATGTGGCCGGGAATCCATACAATATAAGTTGAGTCTAAACACATTGTAAACTGCCGTTTACTTTGCCGGCTGGCAACTTGTTTTGTATGCAAAAAATATGTGCTTTTAAGCACGATTTTTAGGTCGGCTGTAGCATTTTCAATTTGAATAATGTATTTTTCAGCCAAAGAGGTTTTATTATGAATAAGAAATTTGTTGCTGGGATTTCGTTAGCAGTTGTTGCCGGAGCAACCTTCTGGGCTTGCGGTGAAGGCAATATTAGCAAATGGAATACTGAAGATGAGGCTCTCGAGTACCAGTATGGGAGCGAGGCAGATGCAGAAGCCCTTAAAAAGGAAGGGTTGGACAATTGTCTTGCGGATGATTTCTGCAAGATGGAATACGCTCCCTACTTTGCTGAGCTCAATGGCGAAACCCCGGGTGAGACTCCGAGCTCGAATGACAACGGCAACAATCCGGGACCGAACCCGGGGCAGTCGTCCTCTTCTGTCAGGAACAATAATCCGTTCGATATTGTTGATGCATCAAGTTCTTCTATCACGAGAAGGGACGATGATCCTCTGGGAGACCAGTCTTCTTCTTCTGAAGAAGTGCCTATTACGGGTCTCGGTATGTGCGAACCAGTGACTACCCCCATTGACAAGAATACGGGAAGTACTAAGTGGAAGTTTACTCCCAACCTGAATGCAGGATACACGGCAATTGACTTTGCTAAGGCTACCTATGCCTGGAATTTTGGTGCCGGAGCAACTCCTGCAACTGATGGGACTCCGAGTACGTCTGCTGCGGTTTCTTACGGCAATTCGGGTACGGCCACTGCATCTGTGACTGTGACTATTGGTGGCGGTTCCGAAACGATTCAGTGTAAACCGCTGCAGGTGAATGGCGATCCGATTACGGGTTGCAAGTGCACCACGGAAGCAACCTCTGTTGACTATACGGCAACGCCTGATGTTGTCTGGTCCGTGACGGGTTGTACGTCTGCTTCTATGCCTTTGGCCTATAATTGGAATGGAACTGATGGTTCTGAATCCTTCTCCAATTCGTTTAGTGCTGCCACGGATTCGTATGCACCGAAGTTGAAGGTAGGTAATTCCGATAACACGGTCATCGATGTCACCTGTCCGGCAGTGAAGGTTACGGAAGGCCCGGAATATACCATAAAGGAAAGCGGAGATGCTGGAGAAATTGCTATTCCTCAAGGTACACATTCTGTGACTGTTATGGGCCCCTCCTCTTTGACACAATGTCGTTTTGAATGTACTGCAGGCGGTCCGTTAACTGTTAAACTTGGTACAGGAACGACTTTGACTGGCTCATATTATGCTGGTGAAGGGGTTTCTGCTGAGTTTTGTAAGAGTACTTTTGACTTGAACGCTAGTACGGATGTTTCTTGTAAAGCTCGTTGGAACTAGTTGTTGAAATTCATTAATGAAAGCTCCCTTCGGGGAGCTTTTTTTGTATCCATAGGAATCGTCGCGGTAATAGTGAGAATGATCATTGATTATTGTAAATGAAAATTATAAATTGTGTTGTGTAGATTTTTAGCTAGAGGTTTTATGAAACATCCTTTCTTCGGTGGTATTTTGCTGGCTCTGCCGCTTTCGTTGTTGACTCTTACGGCTTGCGGCGACGAGAGTGTCATTAATTCCAATGATGTCAAGCAGGTTTCAGAAGACGATGAATCGGAATCTGACGATCCTGATACTCCTGTTTCTAGTGAAAAACAGTCCTCAAAGTCTTCCTCCAGTTCGGCTAAATCTTCTGAAAAATCTTCGTCATCGAGGGTAGAAGAATCTGCTGAAAGCGATATCGTGGAAACTGAAGATGACTTGCCTAAATGCTCCATTAAGCGCGAGGGCAAGGAAATCTACGTAAAGGAAGAAAAGAATCTTTATACTTGTGAAGAGGGGGAGTGGATTCCCGAAAAGAAAACCGTGGAATCTTCTAGCTCTACGAAAAAGTCTTCTTCTAGTGGGGTCGATATAGCGTCCCCGAGTTCCTCTTCGGTAGTTTATATCGATGTGGATTTTTCCAGTTCTTCTAAGAAAGATGAGCTTGTTCCAATAACGGGTCTCGGTATGTGCGCGCCTGTGACTACCCCTATTGATAAGGGTTCAAGTGCTAAGTGGAAGTTCACTCCCAACATGAGTTCTGGATACACGGCAATTGACATTGCTAAGGCTACCTATGCTTGGAATTTTGGTGCCGGGGCAACTCCTGCGACTGATGCTACTCCGAGTACTTCTGTCGCGGTTTCTTATGCCAATTCGGGCAAGGCCTCTGCATCTTTGACTGTAACAATGTCTGATGGAAGCACCGAAACGATTCAATGTTCTCCGCTGCAGGTGAATGGCGATCCGATTACGGGGTGTAAGTGCACCACGGAAGCAACTTCGGTTGACTATATGACGACTCCGGATGTTACCTGGTCTGTGACAGGCTGTACGTCTGCATCCACGCCTTTGACCTATAACTGGAATGGAACTGAAGGTGGTGTAACCTTTACCAATTCGTTTACGGCTGCAACGGCTTCTTATGCTCCGACATTGAAGGTCGGCAATGCGGACAATACGGTGATTGATGTTGCCTGTCCTGCCGTTAAGGTTACCGAAGGTGTAGAGTATGTAATTAAGAACAATACGGATGCTGGAAAAATTTCCTTGCCGGGTGAAGGAACCTATAATGTAGTCATCGCCTTTGCTTGCATGAATAGAACTTTCTTTTGCAATGGAGTTAGTGGCCCAGTGGGAGGTTCAGTGAACAGCACGCCGATGAAAAAGGACTGGTATACGGTAGTTAGCTTATCTCCGGAAGATTGTTCCGGTTCTGCAGTAGTCTCGGTCACTGTGGATGGTCCAGCTACTTGTGGTGCACAGTAATTGAATTAAACAGATGTAAAGGAAAGCTCCCTTCAGGGAGCTTTTTTCATGCCTACAAAAAGAACCACGTTAGTGATTCCAAATCCGTGAGGCTACTTAATTCGGATTTTATTTCTTGCGGGGCTTAACGGCGTTCCAGACCATGTAGCCGATAAATAGGGCGCCAAAGGCTAGCAAGGCGATGGCGAGCTCGGAATTGTACTTTTCGATGATGTCCTTCTGTCCGTGAGCAAGGTAGCCCAGGGCGGCCAGCACGCAGTTCCAGATGGTGGCGCCCAAGAAGGTGTAAAGCGTAAACGGAAAAAGCTTCATGTTGGCGATGCCTGCCGGAATCGAAATAAGCTGGCGGATAACCGTAATCAACCGGCCGACAAAAGTCGAAATGGCGCCGTGTTCACGGAAGTAGTCCTCGGCCTTTTGAACCTTGCTTGCGTCCAGCAGCAGGAAATGTCCCAAACGGCTGTCGGCGAATTTGTAGACAATCGGGCGGCCCAGGAACTTGGCCAAGAAGTAGTTGATGTAGGCCCCTACCAGGGCACCCATGCTGGCGGCAATAACGATGAGTACGATGCTCAAGCCTGAATCTGGCTGCAAGGCCTTGTAGGCGGCAGGAGGCACCACCAGTTCCGAGGGAAAGGGAATGAAGGAACTTTCGATGGCCATCAAGAGTGCGATAGACCAATAGTTCAAATGGGCGTTATACCAGTCGATAATCTGAGTGTAAATGCCTGCGGACTTTGTAGCGGGTGCGGCCTGCGAAACGGTGTCGGCAACTGCAGGTTCTGCAAGGGCAACGGTTGCGAACAAGGTAACGAGAGCAAGGACAAAGATTTTTTTATTCATGGGGCTAAATATAGAATTTGCCGGTATGGCACAAAAAATCCCCGGTGGTTACCGGGGATGCTGTTCGTAAATTCTTAGGAAGGTTGCTGATTACTTTTTCTTCTTGGCTTTCTTGGCCGGCTTCTTGGAGGCCTTCTTAGCCTTCTTGTTGGCCTTCTTGGCTTTCTTGTTCTTTGAAGTCTTTACTTCTTCTTCGTCTTCTTCGACTTCTTCAGCAGCGGGTTCTTCTACAGCCGGCTGTTCCGGTTCGCTGTAGCTTTCGCCAGTCTGGTATTCGATGATCGAAGTTTCTTCAGAAGAAACATTACCCTTCTTTATGGCGGCCTTGGCTTCTTCGACGTACTTGCCGTCCGGGAAGCGCTTCAGGTAGATTTCATAATCCTTGAGACGACCGCCTGCCTTGACCAGTTCGAAGATTCCTGTTTCGGCTTCGTCGCGGAATGCTCCGTTGGGATTGTCGTTCAAGTAGGTCAGGTATGCCTTGAAGGTGTTCTGTGCCTGGATGGCGCGGAACTTGTCGTATTCGCCGAGACCGCGGAGCTTGGCTTCCACTTCGGCCCTACGCGGAGAGTCGGGGTAGTACAGCAAGAACATTTCCAGCATTTCGGGATCGTTGCTTGCCATGACCTGATCGAAACGAGAATCTTCCTGGGCGCTCTGGTATTCCTTGAGCTGGATCTTGCCGCTGTCGAGGGTGGCGTAGAGCTTTTCCTTGGTGGCCAGGTCTGCCGGGTGGCAGAAGGCGAGGAAGCTTTCAAGAACGTCTGCGAACTGTGTACGGGTGTAGGCTTCGCTCATGTCGGGGAGCTCACCGTTTTCGTCCAGGTAGAAGCGGTAGTCACGTTCGATGGCCATGCAGTCCCAGTCGCTGAGCGTGTCCTTGACTTCGCTGTACTTGCGGAGCACGCCATCGCGGTCATGCAGGTTGTAGCGCATGCGGCGGTCGCGGCGGCTTTCGCGGCCGAAGTCAAGAGAAAGTTCGAGGCCGACGCGTACGGGCCACTTGTATTCGATCTTGTCGAACTTGAGGCCGGAGTACGGCGAGGGGCTGCCTTCCTTATCTTCGTCACGAGCCTTGACTTTTTCGTAGGGCAGGAATTCCTTGCGGACATTGACACCGATCTTGAAGTCTACGTCCTGGAACAATTCTCCAATGCGATATTCCAATGCGCCCGATACAAAGCCCGTCTGAAGCATTTCGGTGTGCTGCTTGGTGTTGCCGGCAAAGTCATCGTAGAAGGTGAAGAACTGGAAGCCGTAGCCACCCAAGACGCGCAAGTCGAAGTCGCCACCCAGGTTGAAGCTGAAACCGGCCAGGAGGGACGGTGCGTAGGCAAGGAACCAGAGTTCCTCGTCGTCCTTCGGGTTCTTCTTGTTTTCCTTTCCTTCGTCATCGGTGAAGGTGTACTTCGGGCTGTCTTCAATCGTTCCGAACTGGAAGGAGTTGACTTCGGCACCGAGCCACAGTGTGAACGGAATGTCGGCCTTCCAGAAGGGGGTGATCAAGGGCGACCACAGGTAACCGATCGAGACCGGCACGGTAAGAACGTCCACATCGACACCGTCGTCGAGCAGAGTCTTATTTTTGTCTGCCTTGAAATTCAGGAAGGCGGGCTCACCTTGCAAATAGAGCTGGGTTCGCCAGTGGATTCGTTCAAAATCTGCAGCTTGGGTTGCTGCAGCCAATAAAGTCAGTACAAGTAACAGTTTACGCATCAGTCTAAATTTAAATTTTCTTTAGCAATGTGGAACATAAAGTGTAAATAAAATATGCTTTTTAGTGCGATTTTCGGGTGATTTTAGAAGTTTAAAACGATTCCGACGCCCAATAGGATGATTCCGGCTCCCAATAGGGACCCTCCGACAATCATTTTCTTGTCGCCTTTGTCAATCAAGTCCTTGTTTTCGGCTGCCTGATCCTGGAAGTTTTCACCCCTGGCTGCGGGGCGGTTTAGGTCTTCCTTGATTCTGTCGGCGTCATCGTAGTCGATGGTGCCGAGGTACATGATGAGCGTTCCCAAGAGAATGGGGGCGATAGAAGAGCCTATTAGGGTCTTGCCGATAAAGTTCTTCTTGCGTTCCCGGAGCCATTCCTGTTGGGCGAGTTGTTCGCGTTGGTCGGTAATGGGGGTGAGCTTTACGTTTACGTCGGTAAGTTCGGTGGGGGCGGCGAATACGGTAAGCGTCGTGTCCTTGAAACCTTCCATGCGGATCTGGACCGTAGAAAGGCCCGGGTCGTATATCTGGAATTTGCGGGGTGATGTTCCGACGGGCTTGGTTTTCTTAGTAACCTTGGCGGAACCAGCAAAGATGTAGGCTCCTTCGGGGTTGGTGTGAATCAAGAGCTCCGGCTTGACTCTCTTGAGTTTCAAGGAAATTTTTGCGGTGTCCCCGGGAATGGGCTTGACGCTGGACTTGGCTCCCCATAGCTGGCGATCTACGCCCCAGTAAGCGTAGACATCGGTTTTCGTGGAGTCGGTAAGGACAAAGGTGCAGGGGCTTTTGCAGATGTCGACATTACCCTTTGTTACAATGTTTGCTCCTTCGGGGTTGGTTTCGACGCGTACATAGCTCTTGTTGTTGTATGTTTCTGCAGGGATGGCTTCGCCTTGCAGACGAAGAACAAAACGGTGGAGCTTGTCTTTGGAAAGGGCATCTGTCAAGGCATGAATTGCGGATAAATTAACCTGTGCTGTGTTGGGGGCGGACTTGGTGGAATCTTCCAGGATGTAGCGCGACATTTGCACTGCGATGGAGTCCGGGGTCCTTGCCGAGGTAATGCGTCCGATATAGGCAGAGGCAGCCCCGTGAATCTTCAAGGAGTCCTTGATGCAGGCTACGTCGGTACAGGTGTTGAAGTTCTGGCGATTCACAAACCAAATGGGCGTGCCGGATTCCTTAAGTAACCGGATAATCAGGTTTTCCAGTTGCTCTGCCAGAGTAGATTCTGAATTGCGACGTTCGAAGTCCACAAAGACGTGCTTGCCGGCCACCGAATCTAAGAAGGTGGGTTCGTGAGGTTCCGCCACTTGTTCGACTTGATTCGTTTCTTGGACAGAGGAATCCTGCAGGACAGTATTCTGTGCGATGGTATCCTTTGCCGGGGCGCTTGTGCCGTTCAGAAGGTCGTTGCCCTTTTCGTCTACGATGCTCTTGAACCGGTTCTTCGGAATGCGGATAACCGTGAATTTTCCCTTGATGGTTCCGCCAAGGCTTACGGTGTCGTTTTGGACGCCCAAAAACTGGGCTGCCTGTTTGGTGCCAGTCACCAATTCGACAAGGCTCGGAATACCTTCGCTGGCACTAACGGCGCTGACCCAAAAGAGTGCAAATGTCAGTATGAGTTTTTTCATAAAGCCCTAGAAGTATAAGATGAAACCGATTGAAAATAGTGCCGCTCCAGAAATGATTCCGGCGTAGCTAAAGCCTTTGGCGACTTTGGCCTTGTCTCGGTAATCCCTAAAGTCTTCGAGTTCCTGTTGGTAACGGTCTGTAGCGATAGAGGAATTTTTCAGAGTCTTTTTGCTGTCTTTTGCCTTTTCGATTTCGTAATAGGCGACCGCTCCCGAGGCTAGGCCCAGGGCTAAGGGTATAAGTGAAAATTTCATAAGGCCCTTTCCGAAATTGGCCCGCTTGCGCTTCGAAAGCTCCGATTGTTGCTTGTCCAGTAAGTCTTCGTCAGAAATGGGGCTCTGCGAAATAATGATGTAGGAGGTGTCCTTGGGGGACAACCTTACCCGAAGCGTCGTATCCATGAAACCGGGATTGAACAGGGATATCAGGACTTCGCTTGCCAAGGAATCGTCGGCAATTTCGATGACTGCTGGAGAAATATAGGCCGGAGCCTTGGCGTGGTTGGGGCGAATCTCGTCGACGTAAATGTCGGCGTTGCTGGGAATGGTTGACACGTGCAGAACCTTGGGGTCTGCAAATGCATAGGCCATTGCGCAAAGGAGGATTATCGTTACAAGGCGCAACATGTCAGATACCCTCGATTGGATAAGGACCCGAAATTAACCGATAGCCGGGGACATTCTGGATTGTCCAATAAACCTCTGGCAAACTATTTTGTGAATAGTCTTCGCCTGTAATGGACAGTCTGCAGGTGCCAAAGCAGTTTTTGTAGAAAGTCAGCGTAGGGTTGTTGTAGTTGAAATTCAAGGTGTCGAAATCCAAGGTGACAGTCAACTTGGAAACGTTGAGGCCGGAACCGTCGTCGTAAATGTAAAAGGCAATGGAGTCGGAATTTAGTACCTGGTCGCTGATGAAAGCAATCTGCGGAGGCGTCTGGTCTTTCAGAACGATCGTGTCCGTGGTAAGTACCGTATGGGCGGGAATGTCGACAACAAGGCTTTCGCTGGCGTATTCCTTGCGGTAGGTTTCTTTCAGAAGAACCTTGAGGCCGACTTGAGGCTCAACCTTGGCCGTAATGGTGTTGGAGCTCAAGCTGTTGGTAAGGGTCTGCAGGGTATCGCCATCTTTTGAAATTAGATAGATGTCTGTCTGCAAAATGGAATTGTCCCTGTAACGGTTGTATACCAGGGGAATTTTTAATGTCGACGTCTCGTCGAGAATCTGGGTCGAGAAGTGGAATATTTCTGTAGAGTCGCGGTATTCTCGTCCGCTTTGGCTCTTGGTGAACATCTTGGCGCCCCAGTACAGGGTGAAGGAACTGTCGTAGGCGCTAATGTATTCCCGCGTAATAGCATCAAAAGACTGGATGAGAGATCCTTTAAGTGTGACCGGCGAATTGCAGTCCGTGTAACCCAGTGGAGATTCCCAAACGGATTCGGGGTCGTAGGCCATGTAAATCAGGCACCGAGGGGTTTCCCAGGGGTCAATTCCAGAAACGCTCCATTGTAATAGGAGTTCCTGGTTGTCGTCAGGGCTTGCCTGGTTGTAGCCGTTGTAAGGCTGCTCGAGGGCGATGCTGTTCGGCGTATTCACGTAGATCTTAAAAGTTGTACGCAACGTATCGTTGAAATAGTCGGTGGTTTCCAGGGAGCCTTCGTATACACCGGGGGTGGAGAATGTATGGCGGAATGAACTCAGGTTGTAAGTGCTTTCGCCGATTTTCCAGAGAAGCCCATTATAGTTTTGCTGCAACGTTTCGTCGGTGTAAATGCGTGCTCCGGCGGAGTAGCCTGCAAAGAACTTGATGGTCTGACCCTGCTCCACGTATATTTCGGTGATGGGGTCGTAATAATTGGCAATGTCTCCGTTAAAACCGTCGGGGCCGGCGAAAACATACTGCTTGAGGGTGGGCGTGTCCTGATTGATTACGTGGTCATCGCCACAGGCCGTCAAGGCAATTGAGACTGCTAAAAACGGAATGTATAAAAGCTTATTCACTGAATACCTCCGGTAGGGTTGCATTGGGACGGAGGTAGAAAATATGCTTGGAGCTGTTGTTGCTGGGGTCGGTCACGCTAACGGTAATAAACTTGGTTGTCCAGTTTTGTGCAGAAGCTTCCTTGTTGAAAGGGACGTATAAGGTGTCCTTCAATAGCGTTAGGTCCTGAAGGTTCCTGTTCTCGTAAGAAACTTGAATCATGGACGTGGAAATGGGGCCACCCTTGTCAAAGACGATAAATCGCAACGTATCCGAAATGTCGAGGGAGTCGTTGTCGGAAACGCTCCGGATGCGGGGCAGGATCCCGTCTACAAGAGTGATTGTGTCCAGTTGGGAAACCTGGTTTGCATCTAGCTTGAAGTGAATGGTTTCAGATAGGAAATCGCTTGCGTTGTCTACGAAAAACACCAAGCTGTATTTGCCTTCGGCGAGTGGCTGGATGTTGAAGTCTGCGCTAGGGTTTCCGGAAAGCTGGAGCGTGTCGAGAGGTTCTTGTAGAGAATCTAGAAGTATGATGCTGAAATCTTGTTCCTTGTGGTTGGAACTTGTCTTGATGGTTCCGGAAACGGCGCTTTCCCCTTTGTGTCCCTTGGTGTAAAAAGTGGCGGTCAGGGTTTCGTTGGACTTCTGGTTGAATTCGTTGTAGGCCTTGACGGTCCAAGTGTATTTTTGCAATGGGGAAAGCTTTTTGCGGTATTTGAAATAGGCCTTATGGAGCAAGGTGTCTACGATGGTGTCCTTGTCGCTGTTCTGCAGCGTAAAGCGGAATGAAAGGTCCCACAGGGAATCTGGGTCGTAGGAATTCCATGCAAAGTGGATGGTGCTATCCGGTGTCAAGTTCTGGGTTCCCGTTGCCGGAATAAAATGCTCCGTGTCCATAATGGGGGGCGTGGCAACGGTAATGGTCAGGGTGTCGCTTAAGGTGTCTCCGAAAAAATCAACGAAGACGAATGCAACCTTGTGGATTCCGGGATCGTTGATGCTTTTCTGAAAGCTATACTCGCTGGCGAAGTTTCCTCCGTCTATGGTCCAGTAATATTGCTTGTTTCGAATGGATTTGGAGGGGGATACCGTGGTCAGGAATATGAGGGAGTCGCCCGGCTGAATGGTATCGGCCTTCGTTTTCTTGGCTTCGTTGTCGAAGGATCTGGTTACGACGGCGGAGATTTCTATTTCCTGGGTTTCCTGGTCGTTGAAGAGGTAATCGTCGGAATTGGTGCATGCAAGGAGTGCAAGGACGAGAATGCCAAGGAGGGCTGCCGGTTTCGAATTTTGAAAAATCATGGAGCCCCCAAAGTGTCTATGACAAAAAATTCCTGCTCGGGAATGGAATCCTTGTCGCCCAAGGAATCTTCTACCAGGATGCGGTAGGTGTGTCGGCCTTCGGTAAAGCCGGACTGGGAAACCTGCTGTAGTTCGCCTACGTTGTACCGGATGCCGTCAATTTCAAGTATATGGGACAAATGGCCGTTTTCGTCGCGGTCGGAGGATTTCCAAGAAAACTGGAACGGGGTGTGGGTATTGCCGTACAGGGTGTCGCCGTCAGCCGGTTTCGTGTCTGCCGAAATTTGTGGAGGAACGTTGATAATGATCTGGAACGTGGTCTCGAGGCTGTTCTTTTCGCGGTCTTTGATGACCAGCTTGTCGGGAATATTTTTCTTGATCTTCTTGCTAGATGCCATGTCGTCGGTGGAGATGGCGTAGGTCATGCCCTCACCCAGAACATCGTCGCCCTTGTACCAGTAATATTTGACATCGTCCTTGTACTTGTGGGGATTGACTAGGGCAATCAGTTCGGCGTCTTCGTCGGAATTGATTTTAAGGGGCGATTCCTTTGTTTCGTCGAATTGCTTTACCAGGACTTCGACAGAGGTAATCTTGGGATCGTCGCCGGGGGCGTTTGGAATGTGGAGGCATGCAGAAAAGAGCCCCCCCGCCATAAGCGCAAGGCAAATGTCCAAAACACTTCGCTTGGTCTTCTTCATAGAACTCACTTCGTTAAAGATAACTATATTCACTTATATGAGTACCGAAAATTTTGAATATAAAACCGCAATGGAGCGTTTAGAGGGCATCTTGGAGCGAATTGACAATTCCGAGATGGAAATAGACGAATTGGCCGGTGCGGTACAGGAAGCTACCGAACTTTTGCGTAAATGCCGCAAAATTTTGCTTGCTACCGAAAAAAACGTGCAGGAAGCCCTTTCGGGCCTTGACGGTGAAACGGAAGCTGAGGCTTAGGAATGGCTCAGGAATCCATACCTGCAATGGAGGTTTCGGGGCTTACGGTAAAGTTCCCGATTCGCGGTGGCGTCTTGGGCAAGGTCCAGAACTATTTTACAGCGGTAGAGAACGTCTCTTTTGTACTTGAATCCGGAAAAATCCTTTCGATTGTGGGGGAGTCGGGCTGTGGTAAGTCTACTCTCGTTAAGTCTCTGGTGGGACTTGTGCCCATGGATTCCGGTGAATTCAAGCTTTTCGGCGAACCCGTTGTAAAGGGACGCATTGCCGGAAAGAATTCCGGAGGCGAGCGCCGGGTTTCTGACCTGGTGCAGATGATTTTTCAGGACCCCTTCAGTAGCTTGAATCCCCGCCAGACGGTGGCTGAAATCTTGACGGCGCCGCTGCTTGCACGCGGTGTGAAGGTTGCGGATGCGGAAGCGCGTGCAAGAGAACTTTTGGAGCGGGTGTCGTTACCGAAAGAGGCTCTCCAAAAGTTCCCCCACGAGTTCTCGGGGGGCCAGCGGCAAAGACTCTGCATTGCCCGCAGCTTGATGGTCAAGCCCAAGATTCTTTTATGCGACGAAGTTACCAGCGCCTTGGATGTTTCGGTGCAGGCGCAAATCTTGCATTTGCTGGATGACCTGCGCAATGAATTTGGACTTTCTATCGTGTTTATCAGTCACGACATGCAGGTCGTTCGCGCCTTGAGTGACGATGTGCTGGTGATGTATTTTGGCCGTATTGTGGAGCGGGGGGCAGCAGATGTTGTCTTGACGAACCCCCAGCACGAATACACCCAGAAGTTGCTTGCCAGCGTACCTACCATAAAGAGAAATGTTCCTTAGGGGAAAAACGATTAATTGCTATATTAGCCCGTAATCGGAGAAAAATATGAAAAGATCCATCGTTATTACTGGCGGCGCAGGCTTTATCGGAAGCCACGTGGTACGCCTTTTTGTGAATAAGTATCCTGAATACAAGATTATCAACCTGGATAAGCTGACCTATGCGGGTAACCTTGCCAACCTCAAGGACATCGAAGACAAGCCGAACTACAAATTCGTGAAGATGGATATCTGCGACTTTGACGCTTTCTACAAGCTCATGCAGGACGAACAGGTGGACGGCATCATTCACCTGGCTGCCGAAAGCCACGTGGACCGTTCCATCAAGGACCCGTTCACCTTCGCAAAGACCAACGTCATGGGTACGCTGGCTCTGCTCCAGGCTGCCAAGCTCTACTGGGAGAGCCTCCCCGAAAAGTACGAAGGCAAGCGCTTCTACCATATTTCCACCGACGAAGTTTATGGCGCCCTCAAGATGAACCATCCGGAAGGCATTACGCCTCCGTTCACCACTACGGCGTCCAGCTCCGAACATCACTTGGCTTACGGCGATGACTTCTTCTACGAGACCACGAAGTACACGCCGCATTCTCCGTATTCTGCATCCAAGGCCGGTTCCGACCACTTCGTTCGCGCCTTCCATGACACTTACGGCATGCCGACCATCGTGACGAACTGCAGCAACAACTACGGTCCGTACCAGTTCCCCGAAAAGCTGATTCCGCTCTTCATCAACAACATTCGCCACAAGAAGCCGCTCCCGGTTTACGGCAAGGGCGAAAACGTCCGCGACTGGCTTTTCGTCGAAGATCACGCCCGCGCTATTGACGTGATTTTCCATAATGGGAAGATTGCCGAAACCTATAACATCGGCGGCTTCAACGAATGGAAGAACATCGACATCATTAAGGTTGTCATCAAGACGGTGGACAAGCTCCTCGGTCGCGCCGAAGGCGAAGACATGAACTTGATCACTTACGTGACCGACCGCCTGGGCCACGATGCCCGCTATGCCATTGACTCCACCAAGCTCCAGAAGGAACTGGGCTGGGAACCGAGCCTGCAGTTCGAAGAAGGCATCGAGAAGACGGTGCGCTGGTATTTGGACAACCAGGAATGGCTGGACAACATCACCAGCGGTGACTACGAGAAGTATTACGAAAAAATGTACGGGAATAGATAATGGGTAAGTTTAACTTTATCAAGACGTCCATCGAAGGCGTAACGATTATTGAGCCGACGGTCTATGGCGACCAGCGCGGCTACTTTATGGAAACCTACAACAAGGGTGAATTTGACGCTGCCGGCCTCGACATGGTCTTTGTGCAGGACAATGAATCCCGCTCTAAGAAGGGTGTGCTCCGCGGTTTGCATTTCCAGAAGAAAAATCCGCAAGGTAAGCTCGTTCGCGTCATCGAAGGCGAAGTCTTTGACGTGGCCGTAGACCTGCGCAAGGGTAGCCCTACATTCGGTAAGTGGGAAGGTGTTACGCTTTCTGCCGAAAATAAGAAGCAATTTTATATTCCCGAAGGCTTTGCCCACGGTTTCGTGGTCCTTAGCGAGACTGCAACTTTCGTGTACAAGTGCACCCGCCTTTACGACCCCAAGGACGAAGGTGGCCTCATGTGGAATGATCCCGAAATCGGCATTGAATGGCCGGTGGGCAATGGTTTTGAACCGTTGCTTTCGGAAAAGGATACCAAGAACCCTGCCCTTAAGGATCTTGGCTTTGCGTTTGAATTGTAAGAATTTTCTAATTTAAAAGCAATGAAACACATTCTCGTTGTATGTACTGGTAATATATGCCGTAGCCCCACAGGTGAATACCTTTTGAAAAAGGAACTGGGGGAAGGTTTTGATGTAATGAGTGCCGGCCTTGGAGCCCTGGTGGATCACCCGGCCCATGAATTGAGTCAAAAAATCGCTCTTGAACACGGTGTAGACATGAGCGCACACCGCGCTCGCCAGATAAATCTGGATATTTTGAAGTGGGCTGACCTCATCCTGGTGATGGAAAACGGCCACAAGATGGATTTGTTGCACCGTTATCCGTGGCTCGAAGGTAAGGTCTTCCGTTATGGCGAACCGCAGCGGGTGGATGTTCCCGACCCGTATCGCCGTCCTGAAAATGCTTTCGTGCTGGCGTGGAATTTTATCTCTAAACTGACCCCGTACTGGGTAGAAAAAATCAAACAAAGCGAAGGCCAGGCATAGACTGGCTAAAAGGGTTAATTTATGAAGAAAATGAGTTTGGGTCTTGGACTTGTTGCCGTCGCTGCTTTGAGCGGTTGCGCTCTCGGACCGCAGATGCAGATGAGTGTGCCGGGTGACGAAGCCGAATATAACGGCAAGATTGTGCGTATCCATGACATTGGTGCTGGTGATATGGGCTCCGCCGTAACGGCCTCTGTCGACAGCAATTCTAGTGAATTCGGCGATTTGAAGGATCTGTTGGTGGATTCCTTGCCTGAACTGGAATACCGCATCGGACCTCTAGACATGGTTCAGGTGGTGGTGTGGGAACACCCGGAATTGACTTCTCCGATGGGGCAATACCAGCCGGCTGGTCAGAAGGTGACTACCGATGGTAAGCTCTTCTACCCGTATGCCGGTGAACTTCAGGCTGCAGGTCTTACGGCCCAGGAACTTCGTGCCGAAATTACCAAGCGTCTTTCTGACAAGATCTTGAATGATCCGCAGGTGGATGTTCGCGTGACGGGTTACTATAGCCGTAAGGCTTTTGTGGCAGGTGCTGTTGAAAAACCGGGCATTATTTCGTTCAATGAAAACCCGATGACCTTGCCCGACGCTATTGCCTATGCTGGCGGCTTTACTGATAAGGCTGACCCTTCTGCCATGCAGATTCGCCGTGGCGACAAGGTTTACAATATCAATTACCTTAATGCCTTTAATGCAAATCTGCCTCTTGAACGTTTGATGATCAAGCCTGATGACCAGATTTTGGTGCCGGCTCTTACTGAAACCCAGAAAGACCAGAAGGCCTATGTGATGGGCGAAGTGGGTAGACCTGGTATTGTCAACATCTATAATGGCAATCTGACCCTGGCCGAAGCTTTGGCTACTGCTGGCGGCCTGCAGGCCTTGAACGCTACCGCTCGCGGAATTTACGTTATTCGCAATACTTCTGAAAACCAGATTGATGTGTTCCAGCTGAATGCGAAGAATGCAATGGCCTTGGCTATGGCTGATCGATTCAAGTTGAATTCTCGCGACATCGTTTATGTTGATGCTTCTGATCTCGCAACTTGGAACCGCCTCGTGAGCTTGATCTTCCCGTCGGTGAACGCCGTCTACTATGGCGCTTTGGCTGCTCATCAAGTCCATGTGGTTAAGGATGACTATACGCCGAAGAGTACTAGCAGCAGTAGTAGCGATAAGAGTACGGGTAACGACAAGACAAATACTGGTACCGGCACTGGCACTGGTACGAATAACAATAATAATACGACTACTAAATCACTGTTCTGGTAATCGTTGAGGATGGGATTAATGATTAACTTAATTCTTTGTGGTGGTTCGGGCACGCGCCTTTGGCCTGTGAGCCGATCCCTGATGCCCAAGCAGTTTGCCCCGCTTTTTGACGGTCAGTCCCTTTTCCGCAAGACGGTGGTGACAAACTCCGCTGTTTGCGAGTCTCAGTTTATCGTGAGCAATGCCGACCAGTTCTTCTTGGCCAAGGATCAGCTTGAAATGGAAGGCATGACCGGTAGCAAGTTCCTTCTGGAACCGGTGGGTCGTAACACCGCCCCGGCTATCGCTCTCGCTTGCCTTACCATGAACCCGGAAACCATCGTGCTGGTATCTCCTTCGGATCACGTGATCCGCAAGAAAGACGAGTACAAGAAGGTGCTGCTCCGCGCCCAGGAACTTGCCGAAGCCGGCAACCTGGTGACCTTCGGTATTACGCCGACCAGTCCCGAAACGGGCTACGGCTACATCGAAGCCGATGGCGAAAACAGCGGCAGCGTAAAGCGTTTCGTGGAAAAGCCCGACCGCGCTACTGCCGAAAAGTACCTGTTGGCAGGTAACTTCTACTGGAACAGCGGCATTTTCTGCTTCAAGGCAAAGACGTTCCTTTCTGAACTCGGCAAGTATTCTCCGGAAATGCTCGCTGCTGCAAAAAAGGCCCTTTCCAATGCGCCGATTGAAGATGGCGAACCCATCCGTATCAATCGCGACGACATGATGGCCATTCCGTCGAACTCCATCGACTACGCCGTCATGGAAAAGTCCAACAAGGTGAAGGTTGTTCCCAGCGATATCGGTTGGAGCGACCTTGGTAGCTTCGATAGCCTTTATGGTGAATATCCCCACGACGAAAACGGCAACAACGTGAACCCGCGCCACATTGCCGTGGACTCCAAGAATTCCTTGGTGATGGGTTCCCAGCGCGCCATCGCGACGATTGACCTCGACAAGATGCTTATCGTGGATACTCCGGATGCCCTCTTGGTCGCACCCCTTAGCAGCAGCCAGAAGGTGAAGAAGGTGGTGGAAGAACTGAAGGAACGTGGCTCTGACCTCATTAACGTGCCGCAGACCGTGAGCCGTCCGTGGGGAACTTACTCCGTGCTGGAATCTTCTGAACGCTACAAGATGAAGCGTATCGTGGTGAAGCCGGGCAAGCGCCTCAGCCTGCAGAAACATTTGCATCGCTCAGAACACTGGGTGGTGGTGAGCGGTACCGCTACGGTGACCGTGGGCAAGAACGTGTTCTACGTGCGTCCCAACGAATCCACCTACATCCCGGTAGGCGAAGTTCACCGTCTGCAGAACGAAGGCAAGCTGCCGCTGGTGATCGTCGAAGTGCAGGTGGGCGAATACACCGGTGAAGACGATATCATCCGCGTGGAAGACGACTTCCACAGAAATTAATGCGCGTAAGTCGCTGTTATTAGAAAAATTCAAGTCCCGCAGTCCATGCGGGACTTTTTTGTGGGCCGTTCTATGAGCTTTTAATATATTTAGGACATGAGCGAAAATCTTGTACATACGGTTTGTGCGGGCGACCTTGAAATGGAATATGCCCGCATTGGCTCAGGACCCAAGCCATTGATTGTGATTCCCGGCCTCTCCATAAAAAGCGTCATGAAATCGGCAGCTTCGCTTGAAGGTCCCTACAAGATTTTTAAGGAAAAGTATACGCTCTATTTTTTTGACCGTAAAAAAGATGCCAAGCCCGGTTATTCGTTGACCGAAATGGCCGACGATCAGGTGGCGGCCCTCAAGGCCTTGGGTATAGAAAAGGCCGACATTTACGGCTTGTCCCAGGGCGGCATGATTGCCCAGTATATGGCAATTCGTAACCCTGAAATCGTGAATAAATTGGTACTCGGTTCTTCGACTTCGAAGGCGGAGCCGCAACAGCTCAAGACAATCCGTAACTGGGCCCGCCTCGCTCGCGCCCGCGAAACGACGACGCTAGTAAATAGCTTTATTGACGACTGCTTTAGCGAAAAATTCGCAGCCCGTTACCGCAGGGCGTTACTGGCCTTGTATAAAGAAATCTCGGACGAAGAACTGGATCGTTTTGCCATTTTTGCAGATGCCTGCGATTACGTAGACACCTACAATGACCTTGGCAAAATCAGGAGTCAGGTGCTTGTGCTTGGCGCAGGCAAGGATCTTGTGACCACGCCGGAAGCTTCTGTCAAGATTGCCGAAAAATTGAAGGACGCCTGCATTCCCTGTGAATTCTATATGTACGAAGATTGCGGGCACGCCGTGTTCGATGAATTGCCCGACTACAAGAAACGGATTTTTGATTTCTTGGAACAGTAACGGTATTTTATGGAACCTGTGAATGTTGCACCCAAGCCGCGCTATGCCTTTGTGGATTTGGCCAAAGGCATCTGCATTATGCTGGTAGTGTGGCACCATGTGGTAAGTACCTGGGGCCTTGAAACGTACCCACTTAAAGAAACGGTTTCCGCATTTAGAATGCCCCTGTATTTCTTTTTGTCGGGACTGTTCTTTAAGGAATACGCGGGATTCTTTGATTTCTGTCGCCGTAAAATCAACAAGCTCCTGATACCCTTCGCGTTCTTTTTTGTAACCTTGTCGTGCTTGCTACCCTTTATACTGCACTATTTTCACTTGCGTGCAAATCCCGGTGCCGCCGTGTGGTTTTCTTTTGTATGGAAACAGTCCTTCCCGAATATTCCGGTGTGGTTTTTGCTGAGCCTGTTTTGGACGAATTTGATGTTCTACGGGTTGTACCTGGTGACGAAAAAATGGGCTGCCAAAAAGTTTCCGCGGCACACGACAAAAGCCCTGGTGGTGCTCTCGGTTGCGCTTGGACTGGTGGGATTTTTCTTGGGCCGCTATAACATTAAGCTACCCCTATTCTGGGCGTCGTCCCTGGCATCTATCCCTTATTTTTGCGCTGGGCATGTGGCCTATCGCTATACCCCGATTCTGGCCCCGAACCGCATGGACCGTTGGAATATTCCCTTCGCCCTTTTGTGTTTTGGAGTGTCGTTCCTGTTGACCTTTAATGCTCCGCCCGATTCAGTGAGCTACGTGAGCAACCGCTATTGGCTCCCGATTTGGAGCGTTTACCTGTGCGGGCTTTTAGGTACTTTGGCGGTGCTGTTCTTGTCGAAAGCTATCGGCAAGATTCCTCTGGTGTCTTATTTTGGCCGCTATTCCATTATGATTTTGGTAACCCATGGGTGGGTGCAGTGGAGTATCATCAAGATTTTGCGGGATATCCATGTGCATTGGCCGCGTCCGGTGTCCTTGGCGTTTGTGTTTGCGGTGACTATGCTGCTGTACCTTGGTATTATCCCGCTTATGAAGCGGTTTTTGCCTCACGTGACTGCCCAGAAAGACGTAATTTGATTTCTCTCATCGCATTTTTGTATATTCTCCGTTGAAAAAAGATTTTTTGCGATTTTTCGGAGATTTTATGGATATTGGTGCGTTGCATTTTCAGAATCCCGAGGCCTTTTGGCTTTTACTTTTGATTCCCGTTTTGGTTGGATGGTACATTTATCGTGAACACCGCCGCAAGAGCACCATCAAGTTTCCGGCCCTTTCCATTGCCAAGCGTGCTGTTCCCAGTCGCCGTGTCAAATTCCGCCATATTGTGCCCCTGTTGCGTCTGACCGCCCTCGCTTGTTTTGTGGTGGCGCTTGCCCGTCCGCAGAACGCCATGGAAGTGGAATATACCTCTACTGATGGCGTCGACATTATGCTGGCTCTGGACGTTTCGGGTTCTATGGGTACGCTGGATATGCTTACCCGTATGGAACAGGCAAAGCTGGGTGTGATGAATGCTGAACGGATTCTAAAATCCGGCGATTATTGGAAGTATAGCCGTTTGGGTTATGCCCAGCAGGTGATTGCCGATTTTATCCAGAAACGCCATAGCGACCGAATCGGACTTTCCGCTTTCGGTTCCCGTTCGGTGACCCAGTGCCCGCTGACGCTGGATTATGGCTCCTTGCTGGAAATTTTAAGGGCTACCGATGATCTTGCCCGGGATTCCATTATGAATAGCCGTACGGCCATTGGCGATGGCCTGATGAATGCCTTGGCTCGCCTGCAAAAGTCCGAAGCAAAATCCAAGGTGGTGGTGCTCTTGACCGATGGCCGCGACAACGCCAGTGTGGTGCCGCCGATGCGCGCCGCCGATGTGGCCCAGTCCCTTGGCGTTAAAGTCTACACGGTGGGCGTGGGTAAAAAGAATGGCAAGATTCTTGCCTTCCAGCAGAATCCCTGGACGGGCGATATCTCTTGGGGCGAACGTGATATTACTCCCGAAGAAGGAATCGACGAAGGAGTGCTTCGGTCTGTGGCTCAAAAGACCGGTGGCCGTTTCTATCGTGCCGAAAACAAGGAAGAATTGGAAAAGATTTATTCCGAAATCGACGAACTGGAAAAGACCGAAATCGAAACGGTGGCCTATGCCCGCTATGCCGAAAAGTTCTACCCCTGGCTTTTGGCGGGAGCCCTGTTGATTTTGCTTGAATTGTTGCTTGCGAATACGCGCTTTGTGCGCATCCCGTAATTGGAGGCTTTAGATGCGATTTGCTGAACCGATGTTTTTGTGGGGCCTTTTGACGCTCCCTCTGTTTGCGCTTCTTTTTGTGTATGCCTATCACCGCCGCAAAAAGCTGGCAGCCCGCTTTGTTTCGCTATCGATGTTGCCCAAGCTTTCGACGTCGGTATCGCCCTGGCGTAGGCTTGCAAAGGTGACAATTCTGCTGTTTGCGATTGCCTTCTTGTTTGTGGCTCTTGCTCGCCCGCAATGGGGCCGTAAAATGGAACATATCGAACGCCGTGGACTCGATTTGGTGCTGCTGCAGGATATTTCACTTTCTATGCTTGCCGAAGACATCAAGCCCAACCGCTTGACTCGTAGCCGTCATGAAATTTCGGCCTTTTTGGAATCGCTTTCAGGCGACCGCGTAGGTCTTGTGGCGTTCTCGGGCGAAGCCCAGGTGATGGTGCCGCTGACCCTTGATTATGGCACCGTGCAGATGATGCTAAAGGAACTGACTCCGGGCTGGCTCATGCCGGGTACAAACCTCGAAAAGGCAATCCGTAAGGGCATGGACCTTTACAAGAATTCTGGAAGTGCCGGGCAGTACTCCGTGATGATTTTGATGAGCGATGGCGAAGAACTTGAAGCTGCCGCCGTAAACGCTGCTAAGGAAGCTGCCGAAATGGGAATCCGCATTTATACCATCGGCATTGGCTCTCGCGAAGGTGTACCTATTCCCGTGCCTTCCAAGAACGGCGAAGTCGCATACAAGAAGGACATGCAGGGCAACATTGTGACCACCCGTCTTGAAGATGGAACTCTGCAAGAAATCGCAAGCGTGACCGGTGGACTTTATTTCTATGCAAGCCCCGGTGAGTTCCAATTGCAGAAGGTGCTTTCTGAAATTGCGAGCCTCGAGAAAAAGGAACAGGCCTCTGATCGTATGGAAAATTACCAGGACCGTTACCAGATATTCCTGGGCCTTGCGGCACTCCTTTTCTTGATCGAAGCCCTGGTGTCTGAAAGGGGCCGGAAACGTCGTGTTGGAGCTGGCAGATTCAGCTAAAAGTAAATTATTTTTACTGTGATTTGCACGCTATTTGCACGCTTGTTTTAGAATGCAAAAATCTTTTTAGGTGTATTTTTACCCCTTTTTTGCTATTATTCCAATGTGGTGTTAAAAATAGGGTGGATTCCCCCCGAATTGCCCCATTTTTATAGGAACGTTTGGTTTTTGTTCATCCATTTTTACACAAAAATTCGCTATTTTGCGAGTGATTAAAGTAAATTTTGGCTGAAAAAGAAAAAGTAAACCACGGAGTCCCTATGCTCGATCTATTAGCCGTCCAATCCGGCACCGCCAATGCCACTCTTATTACGTTGGCGTACACCTTGATCCTCACGTTTATCCTTTCCTCGGTGATTGCTTGGACCTACGAAAAGACCTTCCTTGGTTTGTCGTATTCCAGAAACTTTGTGCAGGCCATTGTGCTGAGTGCCGTGGTCGCTGCCACTGTGATGCAGGCTATCGGTGATAACGTGGGTCGCGGCTTGGGTATGATGGGTGCTCTTTCTGTGGTTCGCTTTAGAACGAGTTTTAAGGATCCCCGCGACATTATGTTCGTGTTCGCATCGCTGGGCGCCGGTATCGGTTGCGGTGTGTATGCTTGGGGTGCTGCCGTGGGCGGAACCATCGCCTTTAGCGCTGTGGCCTTCCTCCTTTCCCGTACGGGTCTCGGTACCAAGCATTTCTTTGATGGCATGCTCCGCTTTGCTTTGCCCAACGAACCCAAGGTTCGTGGCCAGATCGAAGACATCATGAAGTCCAGCCTCAAGACCTTTATTTTGATTACCATGCGCGAAGTGGATGGCGGTGCCCGTCTCGATGTGGCTTACCAGATTCGCCTGCGCGCCACTCACCCCGCTGCTGAAATCCTGAGCGAACTTTCGAAGATCGAAGGCATCTCGGACGTGCAGTTCATGATGCAAGACGCCACGACGGAAATGTAAGGGAGACGGTATGAACAAGCTTAGCGATATGCTCGAAAATTTTTGGAACACGCATAAGAGTAACGCCGGTGTTGCTTACGTATACAGCCATAAGCTTTCCCTTGCCTGGATTCTTTGCGTAATCATCGCCATTATCCTCGGTTACATGTATCAGGGCAAGATTGCCACCTTCCAGGGTATTGCAGAAGCCGCTGAAACGACGATTAGCGTGCCGAGCCCCACCGAAGTAGTGAAGGTGCATGTGATGCCGGGTCAGGCCATCAATGCGGGCGATACAATTGTGGAGCTCAACCGTCCGGACTTGACGCTTCGCATTGCCGAAGTGACTCGTGAACTGGATGCCAGTGAAGGCCGCAGCAACTTGTCTGCCGCAGATATCGACCAGAAGGTGGCTGCTGTCAAGGCTGACCTTGCTACAAAGACGCTGACCCTCAAGTCCGAAATCAACAGGCTTGAAACGGAATACAAGAAAAACAAGGAAATCGCTTCCAGACTCAAGAGCCTCAAGAATTCTAATTCTGAAGCCGATGGCAACGACGCCATGGCGATGCAGATCAAGAGCCTCAAGAACGAACTGGCTGTTGCCAACGCTAATGCCAACGAACAGATCAAGCTTTTGCGCAGCAGCAACCGCTTGCAGAAGGACGCCGGCAAGAGCGAAGTGGAAAACCTGAAGAAGGAACTGGAAGAACTCCAGAAGCAGCAGGAAGAATTGATCCAGATTGCCAAGGAAAGCTGGGTCGTGGGTTCCGTGAATGTTCATGACGGCGAAAAGGTGTCTAGCTTTGCTCCGATTGTTACTCTCACTCACAAGTCTCCGACGCTGGTTCGCGGTTACATCCACGAAAGAATGTACCAGCGCATGGATGTTGGCGAAACCGTCAATGTGAAGCCGCTGGGTGCTACGGGTAAGCCGGTCAAGGGTAAGGTGGTTGGTCTTTCCAGCCGTATCGTGGAATTCCCTATGCGTATGTGGAAGATGCCTGAAATGCCGATTCACGGTCGTGAAGTCATTATCACGATTCCTGCCGAAAACCCGTTCCTTCTTGGCGAAATGGTGACCATCTCCGAATAATTTGATTTATGAAAAAATTTGCTCTTGTATCTTTGTTTGTCGCAGCCCCTTTGATTGCTGCTCCTCTGACTTGGGAGACTCTCATCAAGTCTGCTGATGACGATGTGCGTTACCAGGCCTCTAAGAAGCGTGCCAATATTGCGACTTCCCGCAGCACTAAGTTGTGGGACAAGCTTGAACTGCGTTACAAACTGGATGGCTTTAGCTTTGCCCAGCACGATTTTGAACTTCGCATGACTCCGAAGGCTTTTGGCGAAGGCTCTGCCGATCGTGCTCATTACGAAGCGCAAATGGCTTATGCAAACGCCCAGCTGGCTGAAGACCGCGGTGTTCTTCTGTATGACCGTTACGAACGTGCCATCCATTATCTGATGCGCAAGCGTATCAATGCGTTGAATCAGGAACTCTACCAGATTAACGCAGACCGTATCGAAGTGCTGCATATCAAGTCTGGCTCGGCTACGTTCAATCCGCAGGACTTGATGTCCGCTCTTGAAAAAGAAGCTTCCATCCGTGCGGCGCTGATTAACGATTCCAATTCCCTCCAGAATTCCGAACGAAAGCTGCGTGTGTGGATTCCCGATTTCGATAGTATCGAGTTGGATTCTACCTGGCTTCCGTCTATGGAAGAGATTGAAGCCCAGCTGAAAGATGGAGTTGACGTGAGTGACAACTTCCCGCAGCTTGCCATGGCTAAGGGCAAGATGGATTCCGAAAAGGCCCGCGCTAAGCAGGATGTAGCTAGCCGTCGTGATTACATTTCTCACATCGGTATCGGCTACTCCTTGAAGATCGAATCCTTGATGAAAAAGTACAAGGACATGGGTTATTCTGATTTGTGCACGAAGAATGGTGAGTATTACGATGCTGACGCCTGTGCGGAATGGCTGAAAAATGCCGAAGATGAAAAGACCGGCCTCTTTGACAATACCTACGCGATTCAGAAAGAAGTGGCTGACAGGGACAGCCGCCTTACTCGCGACAAGTTCTATGCGACGCTGGCTATCAAGCTCCCGTTCTTCGATAGCAACAAGGATAACGACCTGCGTAACCAGGTGGCAGACCTTGATGCCGAAGGCGACTATATGGAAAAGGCTCGCGACGTGAGCGTGAAGGTGAACCGCCTTGTGGAACAGATTAATGGTTTCCTTGCCCAGTGGAAGGTGCAGAAGGATTTTGCTGACAAGGTAAAGGCTGGCAATATCTTCGAACAGTTTGCTAAAGACGCCGGTTCTGACCCGCTCCTTTTGCTGCGTGCCCGCGAATCCGCTGTCGAAAGCGAACTGAATGCGGCCAAGCTCGAAACGGACATTTACGATCTTTATCTTGAAGTATTGCAGTATGCAGGCCAGCTCTCCAAGGAAGGCGTGCAGAACCACCTAGTCGGGGGGCTCAAGTAGTATGGCCGAAGCCCGCGGATTTAGCCTTCTCGAAAGGTTCGAACTCAAGTACCACATTCCTGTGGAATGGGCGGACCGTATCGGCCAATTCCTTGCGCCGTACTGCGAAGAAGACTATTACTCTAAAATTACCCCGGGCGGATTCTATTGGATCACGAACCTCTACTTGGATTCGCCTAGCTGGACGTTCCTCGGCTGGAAAAAGAAACAGCTATTGGATCGCTTTAACATGCGCATCCGCACCTACGGTGAACACCCGGCTCAAGACGGAACGTTCCACTTTGAATGCAAGCGCAAGATCAAGAATATTTGCTACAAGAGCCGTGGAACTATCAAGGGCATTAACCCGGGCGAAGTTTGGAACATGAAGCCTGAAGACTGGCCGTGCAAGGGTGAAAAGGACCGCATGTACGTCAAGGATTTCTTGTACAAGACGGAACTCTATAATGCACATCCGCGCCTTTTGACCCAGTACAAGCGCCGCGCCTGGTTTGGGCTTCGCGAAGAATATTCTCGAGTGACCATCGATACTGGCATGCGATTCCGCGAAGAAAACGGTTTTGATTATACGGTGGATCCTCATTACATGCATTCGACGGGACTTCCGAGATTTTTCCAGCCGGCATGTGATGCCGTTCTAGAGCTCAAGTGCCCCTGCTCCCAGGTGCCTTATTGGATGTTCGACCTGATCAAGTTCTTGAACCTGAAACATGCGGCTTTTTCGAAGTTTGGCAATGCCGCCGCCGAATGGAAGCGCGTCTACGAGAATCCGCGTCGCTTTAAGGCTCCCTATTGGACGAAGCTTGCTGTTGGCGCTGGCGAAAATTATTAAAATAGAAGTACGTTTTACGAGGATACCTTTATGGATATCAAAAAAATTCTTTTGGCTGGCTCGGCTGTAACTGCAATGGTTCTTGCCACTTCTTGTTCCAGCAGCTCGTCGTCGGAACCTGAGCCCGATAATCCGGATACACCGACTTCTTCGGAAGAAGGGGCTGACCCCAATTCTTCCGGTGGCGCCACTGGTTCGTCCAGCAGCAATGGCGAAAACGGAAATAAAAATACGTCGTCATCTTCTGTGGTCGATGAATCTGTAACCCAGATGGCCATTACCGAAATCATGTACAACGCCCCCGAAGGTTCTGAACTGGAATGGATTGAAGTGACCATTGCCAGTGGCCCGGATATTCCCAGTATGTTGGCATCGGGCATGCGTTTGGATGGTGCTATTTCTTATGATTTCCCGAATGATCCCTTGAAGAAAGGCGAATATATTGTCGTGACCAACAACATGGATCTCTTCAAGCAGGAGTATCCGGATTATGCCGGAAGGCTCTATGGCCCCTGGGCTAATGATCCCGCTACTGGCGCTGTGGCAAAGCTTTCTAACGAAGGCGACGTGATTGACGTGAAAGTCATGGGCGAAGGTGACGTGAGCTGCTCTTACAGCATGGAACCTCCTTGGCCGTCTCTTGCAAACGGTAAGGGCCGTACCTTGGTGTACAAGGGCGGTAACGCTGCCCAGGCGACTTCTTGGGGCGCAAGCAAGATTCTTAAGGGTAATCCGGGGGTGGGCAATGACGAATGGCTTACGACGTCGAATATTCGCTTGAACGAGATTATGCCGAATCAGACGGGTAAGGCTTCTTGGGTGGAACTCTATAATGCAGGTTCTGCCGAAGTGGACGTGACAGGCTGGACTTTTGAATCTAAGGTCCGCAAAGAAAAACTCACGATTAAAGCCGGTACCGTTCCTGCAGGTGGCTACCTCGTGCTGGATGGTGCGACCGATTTTGATTCTGCTGGAGTCACGAAGGAACTGATTGTTAGCCCCATTGGTGGTTCTTATTATCTGTATGGCGAAACCGAAGGTGATGAATCTAGTTTGCTTTTGCCTTCTAGTGAACTTTCGAGTGGCGTGGTGGACTTGAGTGATGGTTCTACCGCTCAGGGAGCCTTGAAGGAAGCTACTCCGGGTACTCCCAATACGGCTCTTTACATTGGTCCGGTGGTAATCAATGAAATTCATTATCACCCCAATGAAGAAGACTTGAACGACGTGGAATTCCTGGAACTCAAGAACACTTCTTCTGAAGCGATTACCATGTACCAGTCGCTTAGCAATGGTAGCAGAGGCTGGAAGGTTGAAGGTATTAATTTCGAGTTCGCGGCAACTGATATTATTCCGGCGGGTGGTTTTGCGGTGCTCTTCCCTGAATCGCTCTCGACTGCCGTTGGAGAGACAAAGCTGCGTAACCGTTATCAGCTTGCTGCCGATGTCTTGGTGAAGTTCTATAAGGGTAAGCTTTCGAACCGTGGTGAAACCATTGCTGTCAAGAAACCCTACTCTTTGATCAAGGACGCATCTAATCCTTTGAATGACCAGTGGTTCTATGATTGGTCCGATGCATCGCTCTATAGCGATAACTGGCGTGGTGCAGGCGTCGATTACAAGCGTGCCGATGGTTTCGGATTCAGCTTGCAACGTAAGGACGTTACGACCATGGGTTACGAAGCCTCTGCTTGGACTGTTGGCGAACCCACTCCGGGTAAGTAAAAAACGCTGTCTTGCGGGCCGTTAGTGTTTTATAAACGGCTTGTAAGCGCCTTATAATACATTTTTTGTAAAAATGAGGGAAACCGCTCCTTTGGAGCGGTTTTTTTGTATGGAAAAATTTATTTTTATGATGCTATGAGAAAGAGTTTGTTTTTGGGTATTGCAGCGAGTGCTGCCGTTTTTGCTGCGCCGATTTCGCTGTCTGATGCGATTTCCATGGCGAAAACGAACAATTCGCAAATAAAGGCCGAAAGGGCAAAAGTGGATATGGCCGAAAGTGGACGAACCGAGGCCCGTTCCCGTTTTATGCCCCAGTTGTCGTTGACAGCCAGTGTTACAAAGATTAACGACCCCATTTATATTGACTTGGGTGAAATTCAGCAGGCCATGAGCGGTCTTGCAGGCGGTCTTGCGACGGTTGGCCCTGCGGCGGTGTATTCCAAGGCATACATCGATGCCTACAATAAGGCGCAGGCCGGTTACGAACAGGCATACAATGGTGCTCTTGCGGCAGGCATGACTCCAGAACGGGCGAGTGCCTTTGCGCTTGACAAAGTGGGCGGTACCGCACAAGAAATTGCCCAGCAGAATGCGGACAAGTATGCACTGGAAACGCAACAGAAACTCGAAGCGGCCCAGTCGCAGATCGATGATGCCGATTTCCGTATGAAGGTGCAGGACGACGTGTTCTTTAATGCACGCCTGACTGCCATTTGGCCGATTTTTACAGGTCTTAAGATTTATTCTGCCTACGATGCCGCCAAAGAAAACGTGAACGCCAAGAAGGCTGCCTTCGACATGGCGCAAAACACCATCCTCATGGATGTGGCCACCAAGTACTTTACGTTACGCTTGGCTGAAGAATTGACGGTGCTTCGCGAAAGCACCAAGAAGAACTTGGAAGAACATTTGGCCCGTTCCAGGAAGCTTGAAGAAGGTGGACAGATTAGCAAGGCGGAACGCCTGCGCGCCGAAGTAGCCTTGGCCGAAGCGGAAAATGCATTGGAAGATTCTTACCGCGACCAGACGCTGGCGCGACTTGCACTTGCAAGCTTGTTGCATACCGACACGAACATTACGGCTATCACTCCGGTGATGGCTCCGGAACAGACTTTCGGCATGGAAGAATTCAAGCAACTGGCTATGGATAGGCACCCGGGACTGCGCCAGTTGCGTACCGAGCGTAAGCGCAGCCAGGATGCGGTGAGCGCTGCCCGCGCCGATTATTTCCCGACAGTGGCGCTCTTTGCCTACAAGGAACTTTATACTCGCGACTTGACGCTCTTGGAGCCCGACTGGGCGGTGGGTGCCAAGATGCAGTGGGACTTGTTCAAGGGCGGCGAGACTCGCTCCAAGGTAAGCAACGCGAAGGCTCTTGACCGTTCGCTGTCGAGCATGGAAGAGCAGACCATGGATAACATTGGCCTGCTGGTGGAAAAACGCTGGCGTGAAATGGAACATGCCAAGAGCCGCCTGGAAAGTTTGAAGAAAACTCGCGAATTGGCCGAAGAAGCCCACCGCAGCCAGACCCTCGCTTACGAAGCAGGCCTTGCTACAGGCTTGGATGTGGTGGATGCCGAACTCGCCCTTTCTCGTTTGCAGGTGGCTGACCTGAAGGCTCATTTCGATGCCGTGGTCGCATGGCTTGGACTTTTGGAAGCCAGCGGTGAAGTGGCGAATGCGGGCGAGATGCTCAAGAATGTGAAGCCTGTGGAAGAAACGATGGCTGAGGAACCCGCTAAAGCTAGCGAAGAGATTGCCGCGCCTTCGGCTCGCAATGACGTGAGTGCTGCGTCGGCAGATTCTGCAAAGACCGTCGAACCAGCTGTTGCTCCCGCTGCAGAACCGGCAAATATTTCGGCAAGTGTTCCGGCAGATAGTGCCAAGGCTTCTGAAGCAGCAACGCCTGCTGCTCCTGCAAACTGAATTTAGAAACGGAGAAAAATAATGAACGTCTTGAAATTAATCGGAAAAACATTAGTGATCTTGGCGTTGATTGCCTTGATCGTTCTTGGAATCGTGACGTTGCAGAAGTTTGCGACGGAACCCCGCGATGCCTATTTGCAGGGTCAGATGGAAGCTCGCCGCGTGTTGGTGGCGGGGAAGGTCCCTGGTCGCGTGGAACAGCTGTTCTTCCGCGAAGGCGACATGGTTGAAAAGGATGCCATTGTGGCCATCATTAGCAGCCCCGAAATCGAGGCGAAAAAGATTCAGGCCCAGGGTGCTTTGGGCGCTGCCCGCGCTCAGGCGAACAAGGCAAAGAACGGCGCCCGCTCCGAAGACATTACGGCTCTCAAGGCGATGGCTTCGCGTGCCCAGGATGCCGCAAACCTTGCTAAGAATACTTACGATCGTGTGCAAAAGCTTTATAACGAAGGCGTGCTTCCGCTCCAGAAGCGCGACGAAGCCGAAACCCAGATGAAGGCTTCGCAGTCTGCCGCCGACGCCGCCAAGGCCCAGTATGAACAGGCCCTCGCCGGCGCCCGCAGCGAAGACAAGGCTGCCGCAAACGCCCTCGTGATGCAAGCGAAGGGCGCCAACGCCGAGGTCGACGCCTACCTCGAAGAAACGAAAATCCGCGCCCCCATCTCAGGCGAAGTCTCCGTGAAGTTGGTCGAAGAGGGCGAAGTCGTTGGTTCTGGCATGCCTGTGGTCGCCATTACCGATCTCAACGATTCATGGGCGGTATTCCATTTGCGCGAAGACTTGCTCAAGAATGTATCCAAGGGCAAGACCTTCAACATGTACATTCCGGCCCTCGACCAGAATGTGGAAATGGAAGTCAGCTACATTGCCTCGGTGGGTGATTACGCCACTTGGCGTAGCTCCAAGGAAAGCGGCGGTTTCGATCTCAAGAGTTTCGAAGTGCGCCTGCGCCCGAAGACCAAAATTGAAAACTTGCGCCCCGGCATGAGTGTGCTTTTCTCCGTGGAGCAGATTCAGTAAGGTCGCTATCGTGTTCCTTGCGTTCTTTAGAGCTTTCAAGAAAATCTATATCAGCCACAATATCGTCTTGTGGCTGGTGCTCTTGATTTTGCCGGTGGCAACTTCTACCTTCATGGTGGATTTTTTCTCGGCCGAAACCATTCAGCATGTTCCTATCGGAATTTTAAAACAAGACCGTTCGCAACTAGCCGACGAGATTGAAATGGCGCTCCGCGCAGACCCGGTGCTTTCTGTGGAAATGGTTTGCGAAGAGCGCAGTGAATGCGAACATGCTGTTGTCCGTGGCGACTTGCAGGGCTTCATCGTGTTGCCTTACGATATGGAACGCCGTGCGCTCCGGCTCGAGGCACCCGTGATTCCGGTTTATTCTAGCGGTCAGAATTATCTGACCAACACCTTTGCGGTCAAGGAAATCCGCTCGGTGATTTCGACCATTGGCGCAAACCAGTTCACCAAGCAGATGGACGATCCCATTCATGTGGAACTCAAGTCCGTCGGCAATAACAGCGGTAACTACCAAGGATTTTTGGGCCTCGGGCTTGTGACGGCAATTTTCCACTTAGCAGGAATTCTTGCGGCCGTTTACCTGTTCAGTTTCCCGTTCCGCGATCATCGCATTCGTGAATTCTTGGCGGCGGCAGGTAACTCTCGCATGGTGCTTGGGGCGGCGACCTTCTTGCCGATGGTTGCAATTCTGTGGCTTTCCATGATGGCGGTCTACGCTTATGCCCATCGGGCGCTTACACCCATGACTCTCGATGAATTCATCATGGTGTCGGCGGGGCAGTTGGCCATGCTCTTGGCTTGCTCTGGTGCGGGTGCCGCCTTTGTGGGCATCACGGGCAATATGCGTATGTCCACGAGTGTGGCGGGCGTGATTGCGGGCCCGGCTTTTGCTTTTGCAGGCCAAACCTTCCCGGTGATGGCGATGCCTTTTGCGGTGCGCTGCTTTGCATTCTTGCTTCCGCTTACCCATGTGCTTAAGGTGCAATCGACCATGCTCTTGGGCTCTGTCGGCAAGGCTCATGCTTGGGAATCGATTGTGGTACTCTTGTTTATGGCGTTGTTCTGGCACATGCTTGGTGCAAGGCTCTTGTTCTTGCGCTGGAAAGAAGCTTTGGTAAAAGAAGCCGATTGGGAAGCCCGCGAAAAACTGAAGTTGAAAGACAAAATCAAGAGTGCTGCCGAGGCTATCGCTTCGGATTTAAGCGTTCGCAAGGCGGTTGCGGCTGATATCGCTCTGAGGAGGCAAAGATGATTGACCTCTTTAAGCGACTTTTCAAGGTGGCCTTTGCCGAATGGAAACTCTTTTACACGGATCCGGCCGCTGTGCTTTTGCTGGTGGTGGCGGGTGTGCTTTACGCCTTCTATTACCCGACTCCGTACATGAACCAGACGGCATCGAAGATTCCTGTTGCCGTGGTGGATTTGGACAAGACCGTGATGTCCCGCGACTTGACGCAAATGTCGGCGGCTGCCCAGCAGATCGATGTGCGTTATGTGTTTTCGGATATTCGCGAAGCTGAAGAAGCCATGGCAAATGAGAAAATCTATGGCTTCATGGTGATTCCCCAAGACATGGAAAAGACGCTCCGCAATGGCGGCAAGACAAACGTGAACGTGTTTACGCACGGCGCTTACGTGATGCTCCACGGAAACATCGGAACGGCATTTACCACATGTGCGCTCACGGTGGGCGCGACTACAAAAGTCAAGCGGATTGCATTAGGCAAGAAGGTTCCGGCGGCAAAGGCGATTGCCATGCGCGACCCCATTCCCATCAGCGTGCAGACTATGTACAACAACACGGGTAGTTATTCCAATTACGTGGTGCCTAGCGTGTTGGTGCTGATTTTGCAGCAGACCCTTGTGATCGGCATTTGCATTTTGGGTGGTGCCCGTGCTCACCGCAAGTTCCGCAAAAAGAACCGCGATAGTTCTGTGGAAAACGAACTGATGCCTTACCGCTATTTCGGGCGTTCGCTGGCGTACTTCTTGCATTATTGCAGCTTCATTCTGTTCTACCATTTTGTGGTGTACAATGTGTTTGACTTCCCGCGTCGCGGCGAGATCTTGCCAATGGTGGCGTTCGCCATCGTGTTCCTGTTCTCGGTGATTAATTTCGGGATGGTGCTTTCGCAGGTGTTCTTGCGCCGCGAAACCAGCATGCAGTTGTTCCTGTACATGAGCATCCCGATTCTGTTCCTGTCGAACTTTAGCTGGCCTACTGAATTGATTCCGGCGTGGATGAAGGGACTCTCTTGCTTGTTGCCTTCGACCTTTGCAATTCCGGCTTGGCTGACCATTGAACAGCGCGGAGCCGACATTTACGATGCGGCCTCCCTTTTGCTGCCCCTTGCCATGCAGGCGGTGTTCTACTTGCTGCTTGGGCTTGTGCTTACGAACCTTCGCGACGGCAGCAAACTCGAAACCGGCGATATGTAGTAATTATTGGACGACGAAATGCTTCATGATTCCGTCGTCTTTTTTGTATATTGTTCCTTGAGGTAACTATATGATGTTCGATCCTTTATACATGACAATTCTCCTGGTGACGCTGGCCCTTTCGGGTAGTGTTTCTTGGATGGTCAAGTCTCGTTTTAACGCTGGCCAGAAGGTCGGTATTTCGAGTGGCTTAACCGGCGCCGATGTGGCGAAGGCTATCCTGATGGATGCGGGCATTACCGATGTGAAGGTTTTGCAGCATCATGGATTCTTGTCGGACCATTACAATCCGCTGAACAAGACTTTGAACTTGTCGCCAGAAGTTTATAACGGCCGCAATGCATCTGCCGCTGGCGTTGCCGCTCACGAAGTGGGCCATGCCATTCAGCATGCGCAGGGGTACTTCCCGCTGTGGCTGCGTTCCTTTATTGTGCCGGCTGCAAACTTGGGTTCTAATCTGGGTCCGTGGCTTGTGATTCTTGGTATCGTTCTGATGAGTGCAGGCCGTGCGCTGGGTTATTCCCTTGCGGTGGCTGGCGTTGTGCTCTTCGGCATTGCAACGCTCTTTACGCTGATCACGGTGCCGGTGGAATTCGATGCTTCTTCCCGCGCCAAGAAGGTGCTTGCTCGCCTTGACATTGTGGCGCAGGGCCGCGAATACAATACGGTTTCGGGAGTGCTGTTTGCCGCAGGGCTTACCTACGTGGCAGCCGCTATCGGCTCCATTATGCAGTTGCTTTACTGGGCGTACCGCGCAGGCCTTATCGGTGGCCGACGAGACTAGCCTTCTGTTGTCATCCCGGGCTTGCCTCGGGATCTCCTCTAGTCGCCTGAATGAATCTCTATATTGGGAAATTCGTCATCGTCGTCTGAACCAGAATTTTCATTCGCCTGGGTGTCATAGAACGCCTGGGCTTTTTTCATGAAGGCTTCGAATTCTTCGTCCGTCATGTTATCCGACGGCTGCGGCTCTTCTGTAGGGATTTCTTCAGTCGCGTCATCGCGAGCCGAAGGCGTGGCGATCCATTCGTCATTCTCTTCAACAGGAGTTTCTTCGACAACGGGAATATCTTCCACAGGAGATTCTTCAATCGGCGCGGCAGTATCTTCGGTAACCACGTCATTGCGCAAAGCGCATGACTGGTTCGCCTCGGCAATAGAAATGCTAGCATTTCTGCTGCTCTCGGCTCCCTTGTCATTGCGAGGAGCTGTAGGCGACGAAACAATCTGTTCGGCAGCATGTTCCACAACGGGGACGCTTGCTTCTGCGGTAGCTTCAGTTGCCGGCGCAGCGTTCTCGGCTGCCGGAACATTCTCAGCGGGCGGAGCATTCTCAGTGACCGGAGCCGTTCCTTCTGCAGATGCGGCACCCTCAGCCGCCTCATCTTCCTTCATCATTTCAGCGAACGGATTTTCCTGCACTTCGCTCAAGTCTTCGCGACCTTCGAGCATTGCGGTCAAGTCTTCGTCGCTCACGTTCCTGCCGCGGCTGGTCCACAGCACGGCTTCGCGCATCACGGCGGCCAAATCGCCCACGCTCTGTTCCTTGGAACGGGCAATTGCCTGGTTGCGAATGGCCTCTACAAGGCCCGGCTTCACATCCGGATCCTTGCTGAAGAACACGGTCTCGTGCGCCATTTCTTCGGCGTAGTCGGCGTTGTTCTTCTTGCGGTAAATCCAAATCGGTCCGAACAGTTCGCTCTGGCGGAACACGATTTCATCTGTCTTGATCATTTCGAGCATAGCCATGAAGGTCACTGCCGCCACAATCGGGTGGGAATCGTTATCCAGCAAGTCTTCGAACAGGGCGCGGCCATTCACCGACAAGTAGTTGTTGATCGCCTGCTGGCGGTCCTGAATGGTCACGTAGTCGAGTTCGATATGGTGAATCGTTTCGGAAATCTTGGTCTTTAAACTCTTCTGGTAGGCGCGGAAAAGCTGCCAGATGTTGGCGTCGGCCAAAGTCTCTTCGTCGCTTTGGGTCTTTTCGAGACGACCGCGGGAATAGGTACCGAAGTTCTGGGCTTCCATTTCCTGAAGACCGCCAGCCACCTGCTTAAAGCGCTGGTATTCGAGCATTTCCTTCATGAGCTGCTCGCGGTCTTCGTTGTATTCCGCTTCCATTTCGGGGTCGCGCTGCTCGGCCGGCAAAAGTTCCTGCACCTTGAGTGCCATCAAGCGGCTAGCCATGTACAAGAAGTCGCCTGCCTTCGAAAGGTCGGTGCCCTCGTACTCGTTCACCCATTTCAAGAACTGGTCCGCAATTTCGGCAATGGAAATCTGCTCCAGCGGAACTTCCTTCTTCTGGACAAGATAGACCAGCAAGTCCATCGGTCCATTGAACGCCCCGATGCGTACTTCGTAGTCTTCCTGTTCTTCGAATTCAGTCATTTGAATTAAATGTAGTTAATTTCTCGTTTTTGAAGGGGAGCCCAAATTGTCTTGTGCCTTAAACAAAAAAGCCTCCCGTTAGGGAGGCGTGCTTTAATTTCTGTTTACTGTATTGCCTTATTCCACGGTCACGCTCTTGGCGAGGTTACGCGGCTGGTCCACGTCGTTGCCACGGAGCACTGCGATGTGGTAGGCGAGCAGCTGAAGCGGCACGCAGGTCACAATCGGCATGAGCATGGGGCTGGTTTTCGGAACCTTGATCAGGTGGTCGGCGATTTCGTCGAGCGGGTGGCAGTCTTCGGTAGAAATGGCGATGACCTTGCCACCGCGAGCCTTGATTTCGCGGACATTGCTGATTACCTTGTCAAACAGGGCGTCCTTCGGGGCAATCACCACGACCGGCATGTTTTCGTCGATAAGGGCGATGGGGCCGTGCTTCATTTCGGCGGCGGGGTAGCCTTCGGCGTGGATATAGCTAATTTCCTTGAGCTTCAGGGCGCCTTCCATGGCAACGGGGTAGTTGAAGTGGCGGCCCAGGTACAAGAAGTTGTTCGCCTTCACGTACTTGTTGGCGATGCCTGCAATCTGGTCCGAAAGTTTGAGGGTCTGTTCCACCAGTTCCGGGAGTTCCTGCATGGCCTTCACGATGTCGGAACCGGCTTCGAAAGAAAGGCGGCGCTGACGGCCGAGCAAGAGGGCGATCATGGCGAGCACGGTCACCTGGCTAGTGAATGCCTTGGTGCTGGCCACGCCGATTTCGGGGCCTGCGTGCAGGTAAACGCCGCCGTCGCTGGTGCGAGCGATGGTGGAACCCACGCCGTTACAAATGGCAAGTGCGGTAGCTCCCTTCTGCTGGGCTTCCTTGAGGGCGGCCAGGGTGTCGGCGGTTTCGCCAGACTGGCTGATGGCGAGCACGAGCGTGCCCGGCTTGATAATGGGGTTCCTGTAGCGGAATTCCGAAGCGTATTCGACTTCGACCGGGACGCCGGCCAAGTCTTCGATCATGTATTCGCCCACCATACCGGCATAGTAGCTGGTGCCGCAAGCGGTAATGATAATACGGTTTATATTGCGCAGTTCCTTGATGTTGGTGTCAAGGCCGGCAAGCTTGGCGTTGCCTTCAGCGTACAGCAGGCGGCCGCGCATGGTATTGCGGAGCACTTCGGGCTGCTCGAAGATTTCCTTGAGCATAAAGTGGGCAAAACCGCCCTTGGCGATGGCGTCTGCGTCAAATTCCACGTCCTGCACTTCGTGCTGCACGGGCTGGCTGTGGGTATTCAGCAGGTTGTAGCCGTCGTTCTTGATTTCGACGATATCGTTGTCGTCCAGGTAAACGACTTTCTGCGTATGCATGATGATGGCAGAAACGTCGGATGCCAGGTAGAATTCGTTTTGGCCGATGCCCAGAATGAGGGGGCTGCCGCGGCGGGCGCCAATCAAGGTTCCCGGTTCATCTTTGCAAATGACGGCGAGACCAAAGGTCCCTTCAATTTTGGAAATGGCCTTGAGTACAGCCTCTTTCAAGTTGCCCTTGTAGTAACGGGCTATCAGGTGGGCAACGACTTCGGTGTCGGTTTCGGACTTGAATTCGACGCCTTCGGACTGGAGTTTCTTTTTGAGGATGGCGTAGTTTTCAATAATGCCGTTGTGCACAATCGAAATCTTGCCGTCAAAGCTCTGGTGCGGGTGGGCGTTCTGTTCCGTGGGGGCGCCGTGGGTGGCCCAGCGGGTGTGGGCAATGCCGACATGACCGTGAAGAGCCTTGTTTTTAAGTTTGTCTTCAAGGGCGGCAATCTTGCCGGAAGCACGAACGGTCTCGATTTGGCCGTCTTCGATGAGGGCGACGCCCGAGCTGTCATAGCCACGGTATTCGAGTTTCTTGAGTCCACCAATCAGGACCGGTAAAGCTTCGTTTTGGCCGATGTAGCCTACAATTCCGCACATAGTAAAGGCACCTTTTTTTGTTTACGAAACGCAATATACCAATTTCTTTTGGTAAAAAAGGGTTACATATGGTCTTTTCCTGTAAGATTTTGTTATTTTTCGTTTGTCTAACAAAAAAGAGGATAAAATGAACAAAAAACTCATTATTGCTGCGGGTGCTCTCGCATTTGCTCTGACCGGTTGTGACCAGCTGTGCCAGGGTCCCAAGACCAAGACTGCCTTGGTGACCGAAAAGGATAAGTACAGCTATGCTCTTGGTGCCCATTTCGGCAACCAGGCTCGTTTCCAGTTGGTGACCCGCGACTCTATCGACCTCGACCTCGATCTCTTTATCCAGGCTTTCAAGGAACGCTACAACGAAGATTCCGCTCACTTCTTGATGAACGATTCCATCATCTTCCAGACTCTGACTGACCTCTCCCAGGCCCGTCAGGCTGAAAAGAACAAGAAGGACAGCCTCGCTGCCGAAGCCAACAAGGCTGCTGGCGAAGAATTCCTCGCCAAGAACAAGACTGCCGAAGGCGTCGTGACCACCGAATCTGGCCTCCAGTACAAGGTGATTACCGAAGGTACGGGTGCAACTCCGGCCGATGGCGACATCGTGAAGGTGCACTACACCGGTACGCTCCTCGACGGCACCAAGTTCGACAGTTCTGTCGACCGTGGCGAACCGCTCGAATTCCCGATTGGCGCCGTGATTCCGGGTTGGACCGAAATGCTCAAGCTCATGAAGGTGGGCGGCAAGGTCACCGCTTGGATCCCCAGCGACCTCGCTTACGGTCCGCGTGGCCGTGGCCCGCAGATTCCGGGTAATAGCCTCCTCGTGTTCGAAATGGAATTGATCGATACTCATTCTGCCGACGCTCCGGCCGCTGCCGAAGCCCCGAAGGCCGAAGTGAAGAAGGCTGCTGCTCCGAAGGCAGCCCCGAAGGCTGAAGCCAAGCCCGCTGCTGCAAAGCCGGCCGCTGAAGCAAAGCCTGCTGAAGCTGCAAAGCCCGCCGAAGCCCCGAAGGCAGAAGCTAAGCCTGCCGCAGAAGCCCCGGCTGCTGCACAGTAATCGGTTCGCATAAGAACTTTGAGAATCCCCTTGCTTAACCGCGGGGGGATTTTTTCTATCTTGTAACATCATTTTGAGGTGCACGTGAACCGCTTTTTGTTTGTCGTCTTGTCTGTATTTTTCTTGCTCTCTTTCTCCGGCTGCAATGAACAGGAAAAAATTCAAAATCTTAAAGATGAAGGCGATAGGCTCCGTGCACAGATAGATTCCCTTACAAATGCCATTGAACAGGTGCAAATGCAGCCCGGCAACTGGTTTGTGCATAATGATACCGTCCGTGCGGGCGATGGCCTTTTCCAGGTGCTTGTCCGCATGCAGATTAACGAGAAGGAAAGGGGTAAGATTGTGCTTGCGCTCCAGGATAGCGTGGAACTTTCCAAGCTTCGGGTGGGCCAGGTCTTTTATGCCGCCATCGATTCCGCGGGCAGCGTCCAGCGATTCCGTTATGCCCCTAACCCGGCAACTGTCCACATGCTCAGCCGTACCGAAAACGGTTACGTCTATAGCCTGATCCAGAAGCCGGTAACCCGTCGCCAGTCAATTTTCGAAGGTGCCCTTACCGAAGGCAGCACCCTGAACGGAACCCTTTTCAAGGTGGGGATTCCCGGCCGCATGGTGGGTATTGTCAGTGGCGTGCTCCAGTGCAAGGTGGCTTTCCCCTTGGCCCGCGCCGGGGACAAGTTCCGCATCCTGCTGGAAGAAACCTTCTACCAGGATTCCATTTGGATTGACGGTCGCGTGGTCTACGCTGAATTCGACGGTCGCATCGTGGGGCACCACGAAGCCTTCCGTTACGAAGACCCGGATCCGAAGAGTTCCTTTAACGCCCATTATACCGAAAAGGGTGAGGCCCTGGTCTTTGACGGGCTCCGTTACCCGCTGGACCGTCTACACGTTACAAGTCCATTCGGTTCCCGTATTCACCCCATTACGGGTCAGCGCAAGACCCATTACGGCATTGACTATGGTAGCCCTACGGGCACTCCCGTTTATGCTGTTGCAGAGGGCGTTGTTACGGTTTCCGGATTTGACCCCTTTAGCGGAAACAAGATTGCCATTCGTCACAGGGACCGTTCCGAAAGCTGGTACATGCACCTGTCTGTTCGCGGGGTAAAGGTGGGCTCCAAGGTGGCCGCCCGTCAGTGTATTGGTCGCGTGGGTTCCACGGGCCGAAGCACCGGTCCCCACTTGCATCTGGGCTTCAAAAACGAAAAGGGCGCCTGGATCAATCCGGCCTCCAAGACCATGATTGCGGCCCCCAAGCTGGAAGGCGAACGCCTTGCTCGCCTCAAGAAGGAAGTGGCTGAAATCCGCTCGCAAATAGAGGCGACTCTCGCCGCCCCTGCCGTAAAAGCAAACGACACCACCGATGTGATGGTGCGTATGCGTAATTTGTAATTTTGCCTATCCTCGTCGATTTGGCCTAGAGGATCTATTTTTTCATAATTGTGTATCTTGTCTTCAAGTCTCGGATATCCGGGATTTTTTTGTTCGATGCTGTTTCGCGGTCCTTCGAGAAATGGTACAGCCTTTCTGTGCCGTATCCGGCGGTGCGAACGAAGGTCATTTCTTTAGCAAGTTCGACAGCCTTGGCCATCTGGGCGTTAGGGTCTACAATTTCGAAATCCGGAACAATGCCTAAGTCATGGTAGCTTTCACCGTTCTTATCAACTCCTTGCAGGCCGGTAATCAAAGCAAGCCCCTTAATAGTAACACCCTTAAGGATATCACCATATACGACGCGCTGGCCAATGCCCTTGCCGTAAGACTTGACTCCCACAATCGGGGCCTTCTTGTTTACAGATATTGCAGACAATACAATTTCTGCACAACTTGCCGATGAGTCACTCGACATAAGAACATAGTAGCGGTCTTTGCCGATGCCGTCTCTTGGTGCCGCATAAGTTGTGTCAACCTGTATAGGAATGTATTTAAGATGCTTAAGATCGATATCAGACATGATATCCGTGATAACGGTGTCACCGGCAGAAAGCATTTCGTACGCGATCCTGTTACAGTGATCGGTATCGCCACCAGGGTTACGACGTAAGTCGATAATCGTTGATTTTGCACCTTCGGTCTTCTTCAGAGCCTCGACAAATTCCCCGTAAGTTCCTTCTTTATGGGAGGTCGTCTGAGAAAATTCCAGAATTTCAATGACAGGTATGGAATCTTCGTAATGTGTTTTAACAGAGGGTGTGTGGATTTCTTCTAGAACAACGCTGACAACCACAATTTCTTCACCGCGCTGGACGGTAATTGGAACGGTTGAGCCTGCTTCGCCAGAACACAGCTTGTTAAAGTTTTCGGGAGTTGTAATGGGAATGTCGTTTACATTTAAAACGACGTCCCCTGTTTTAAGTCCGGCCTTTTCTCCCGGCCCCTCCGAATATACTTCGGTAACGACCAAATGATTGGACTCTCCATCCGAAACAACTTCGACTTCGGCTCCGACACCGACGGCTTGCTCGGTTTCCATGACACTTCTTAAAACCAAGTCTGCAACACTCGGATCGAAGTACTGGGTAAATGGGTCGGCCATCTGGTTGTACATGTAGCAGATGTCGTAATAGCCTTCTGTACAGCGCCCCTTCACTTGGTTATCCGCAGCAGATCCCTTGCCAAGATATACTCGATAGTCATCGCTGATTTCGTTGCGCGTATGGGCGTACAAGTACAGAAGATCTAGCATTGTGTAGTTTGAATAAAATTCCAGCTCCACGGGATCACTAATTTCGAGTATTTCTGGATAGGCATTCGCAAAGAACGGATCTACGTCTGCATCGGAGAGAAGAGAATCGTCATTGCTGCTACCGGAATCGCATGCGGTAAAAACGAGGACGTAAATGCCCAGGACAGAGGCTAAAAGATTCAGTTTCATACAAAAACCTCCTTTTTATGGTTTTAATTGTAAGAATTTCTAGAAAACTAGGGGGCTGTCACCTTCGATAAAGGCTCCTTTATCGAACTGGTATCTGCGTAGTATGGGGCGTTCTTCGCCAAGAATGCTGATTTTTTCCTTTTTAACGTCTTTTTTCCCGTAATACTTTTGAATAGCCTCTAGCCCGCACGTGATCGAGGGGGATTTGCAATAGTAATTGGGTGCAATTCCTTTCTTGTGGTAGGAATTGCCTTCGGGGGTCAGGAATTCCAGATTCGTAATAATGGCAAGTCCTCCGTCCATGGTGTTCCAGGTACTTTGTCCGATTCCCTTACCATAGGTAGTATCGCCGGCGATTGGAATTTTGGCGCCTTCTTGGAGGGCTGCCGCAAAGATTTCTGCGCAACTTGCGCTATTCCTGTTTACAAGCGCCACAAACTTCTTGCCTTCGCCAGCGTTGCCCTGTTCCGCCATTTCGGAAGCGGTGTTGTAGGTGGGGGTGCCGTCGCTTGCAAGGCCGCGCCAGGAACGGGTGGATAAAATTCCCTTTGCGATAAACAGGTCGGCCATGGCGGTGCAGTGCTTTACGTGTCCACCGGGATTGTTGCGCAAGTCGATGAGCCTGGGGGCGGTCGTATTCCTTGTGGCGTTTAGGTAGGTTCTCAGCTCGCCCAGGGTGCCACTATCCCGGTCGACCGTATTGAGCTTGAATGACGTGATGGTGATGACTTCGATATCGTTTAGGGTGTCGATGAAAACGGTGGGGGCGTAGACATCTTCTTTCGTGATGTTGTATGTTGCGGTATCGCCCTGATAGGTGACCTTTATGGACAGGTTCCTGTTATGGGTGAGGACGGAATCGTAGGTGGCCTTGGCGCGATCGCCCACGATTTCTACGCCGTTTACGTTCAAGATGGTGCTGTAGCGCGGGATTCCAGCTCGACCGGCGGGGCTTTCGGCGTATACTCGGTAAATGACGAGCGGGTGTTCGCTTTGCGGGAATGCGACATATTCCATTCCCACATCGCCGGGCACGATGCTTGTGTTGATATGGGTCTTGGTGTCTTCGCTTTTTGCCGGAGGGACGTAGCGTGTGTAGGGGTCCGAGAGGGCGGCGTAAAGATCGTTGACTGAACTGCCGTTTTCATCCAGCAGCGGCAGTTCGTCTTCGAACAGGTAGGTCCTTTGCAGAAGCCAGTAGTTATAAGTGTATTCCGTCGGGGCCGGAGTTGAATCCACCGGATGGAAAAAATCACTACAGCCGGTGAGTAAATTGAGAATCAGGAAAGAGAATATGAAAAATGGATTGCATTGCCTACGGCATGCGATGACGTGGCGTATACAATCCATGATTAACTCCTAACCCTTGATTCCGAACTTGAACTTACTGATCGATGCTCAGTCCCTTCTTGTCCAGGAGCACACGGGGGATGCCGCCTTCCATGGGGTTTTCGACCACGGAAATGGTTTCGAGGCTGTCGCATTCGGCGAGGCTTTCGGGGAGGGTGGCGAGCTGGTTTGCGTCAAGGACCAGTTCCTTGAGCTTTTTCAGGTTTGAAAATTCCGAGGGGATTGCGCCCAGGTTGTTACCCGACACCATCAGGACTTCGAGAGATTCCAGGTGGCCGAGGGTGGCCGGAATGGAAGTCAGGTCGTTGTTGTCGAGGTAAAGCTTGCGGAGCTTTTTGAGCTTGCCGAGGGTAGGAGGCACTTCGGAAAGCATGTTGTCGTGCAGGGAAATCTTGGTGACGTTGGTCCACTTGCCGACTTCGAGGGTCAAGTCCAGAAGCTGGTTCTTGGCGATGTTCACCGTTTCCAGCTTTTTCAGGTTGCCCACGGAATCCGGAAGTTCCGAGAGGCTGTTGTAACCCAGGTACAGGTGCTGGAGGTTTTCCAGTTCACCGATGGTTTCGGGGAGTTCCATCAGGTCGTTTTCGCTGACGGAGAGTTTTTTGAGCTTTTTGAGCTTGGAAATGTCGTCCGGGAGTTCCACGAGCATATTGCGGTCGAGGATGAGCTCTTCGAGGTCTTCCAGTTCAAAAAGTTCCTGAGGAAGGATTCTCAGTTCTTTCTGGGAAAGGTCTAACGAGGTGGCTTTTTCGGCCTTGGCCTTATTAATAATATCTAGCAAATTCATGGGAACATCTCCTATAGTGTAAATCATAGCATTTTTGCCCCGAAAAGATTAAACTTTATTCAAAAAAAGTAAAAAAGTATGATTTTTGCACAAATGTTCACCGTAAATAGGGGCGTTTTTGAAAAAAAATGAAAAAAATGTATGCTTTTTGTTCACAAAGGTACATTTTGAAACTATTTTTAGGGTGCAAAATACGATATTAAGGGTAAGGTGCCGCAATTGCACCCGACTTTTGCTATTGTAAAATAACAGAACTGAGGAAAAAATGGAACTAACCAAATCGCAGGAACGCCGTCTAGCATTTGTGGCTAGCCTCTTGAGTCTCAATCCGAACGATCCTACTGACAGAATTAAGGCACTCCGGCATCTAAACCTTGATGAAAACGGCTGCTTCCATGGTTTCCAATATTCCCAAGGCTTTATGGAATTCTTCATCTTCCTTGATGAAGATACTCCCCTCGAAAAGGTCGTTTCTCACCTGAATTCCGACCTGAAACAGCTCCAGATTGCCGTTTTCCGCACCAGCGACCCTCCTAATCCGTTCTTCATGTCGCTCCGCGAAGAAGCTGATCCTTGGGCTGTTAATAAGATTTCTGACGACGAAGACGAAGAAGATTCCGATTCCCCGGCTAGCCGTCCTTACATGGAAACGTTGGAAATTACGGTGCTCCGTACTCGTGCGACCCGTGACATTACCGACTCCGAACTGGAACGTACCCTTAAGGACATGCGCCGCAAGCTCGGTATCTGGAAGAACGAAGTCAAGGCAAAACTCGAAATCATTGCCGAACATGACGACCTGACTCGCGACTTCCGCAGCGCCGACGACAAGCTTGAAATCGTGATGGATTCCGATCCGCTGCACTTGACCAGCGATCACGGCGAACTGTTCCTCGGTTTCTGCCCGATTCGTACGATTTTTGATTACCACGTGAACCTGGGTAAGCGCCTCAAGACCAAGCACAACATGGCTATCGTCTCGAGCAACATCCGTACTTACCTCGGCAACCTCACTCACACGAACGCTGCTCTTATCGATGCCTTCCAGACCATGGAACGCAACGACGACCAGAACGTGAACGTGGACGACTTCCCGTTCCTGCACAACGGTATGACCCTGACGGGTGATGACCTGCGCCTCAAGGAACGCGACGGCAAGAAGGTTCTTTACATCGAACGCCCGAAGATCATTAACGGTGCCCAGTCTCTCTTCACATACGAACAGTATGCCAAGAAGAGCAAGAAGCCGGTGAACCCCCAGGTGCTCGTGAAGGTGGTGGTGCCGTACCCCGGTGCCGATAACTTCTTGAACCAGGTGACCATGGCCAACAACCGTCAGAACCCGGTGTTCAGCTACCACCTGCGTGCCGCTGACGACCTGCAGTTCTTCATTTGGCAGCGTTACCAGGAAGAAGGCTTTACCTACGTTTATAAGGATGGTGTGCGCCTGAAGGCACGTACCCGTAAGCTCGAAGTGCGTATGCGCCCCGAACTTGCCAAGACCCTCTTTATGATGGATGGCAAGCTCAGCGAATGCCGCTCCAGCGACTGCATTTTCGATAAGGAAACTTTGTACCAGCGCTGCTTCGGTGCTTTCGTACGTGTTTCCCCGGATAAGGAACGCGACTTTGTGCGCAAGACCATCGCCTTCACCAAGGCTTGGCAGCTCCTTAGCCGTCTTCCGATCAAGATTCGCCGCGTTACCCCGGGTAAGGGCGTGTCTATCGAAGCTAACGATGATAACCCGCTGACCCGTATCACCTGGAACGGCCGCCTCGAAGACAAGTTTATCTTCCGTAGCGCCGTGAAGGACCTGGTGGTGGCCCTTGCCCTTAAGCACTGGCTCATCTACGGTGACCCGATTCAGGATTTCGAATGGCTGGTTGAAAACGAACTCAACTTCAACGATTCTATCCTCAAGTACGCTTCCAAGATCTATACGGAAGACCTGAAGGGAATCCTGATTTCTGAATTCAAGGACAATCCGTCTTACTACGACACCATTACCACTATCGACAAGGATAGCGGCGAATCCGTGGAACGTCGCCTGTGGAAGGGCTTCTCCAACACGGCTACCTACGACAAGATGATGGATCTTCTGGTGAAGAAGAACCCCACTTGGGAAAAGTGCCGCGGTGGCATCGAAGTGTTCCTGTAATGCTTCGTTTATAAGAATTATAGAGGCGGGTTATCTACCCGCCTTTTTTATTTTGGCCCCTGACTATAAATACAAACTTCTTCTATCTTACTTATTTAAACAAAATTATACAAAAGCCGTTGACTAGCTCAACGGCATTTTCTAATTTTGGCTACGAAAATCTTACAAGTACAGGAGTTCTTTACAAAATGTGGAACGAAAAGTATATCGCCAAGTTGGATAACTATCTGGCTCAGGCCCAGGCGGCAGGTGGGGCTGCCCGTGTCGATAAGCAGCACCAGTCCGGAAAGTGCACCGCCCGCGAACGCATGGAAATGTTGTTCGACGAAGGCACCTTTGTTGAAGTCGGTGCGCTCCGCAAGTCTAGCAATCGCGTGCTCAAGGAAAGCAAGGTCGTCTTGGGTGACGGCGTCGTGACCGGTTACGGCAAGGTGAACGGCCGTTTGGTGTTTGCTTCTTCTCAGGACTTTACGGTGGGTGGCGGCTCCTTGGGCCAATGCCACGCTGAAAAGATTTGCCGCGTCATGGATATGGCTGTGGAAGCCGGCGCTCCCTTTGTCGCCATGAACGACAGCGGTGGAGCTCGTATTGACGAAGGCGTGTTCTCGCTCGCCGGCTATAGCGCCATTATGGCCCGTAACGTTTGGGCTTCTGGCGTGATTCCGCAGATTGCCGTGATTATGGGACCTTGCGCCGGTGGCGCCTGCTATTCTCCGGCTCTTAGTGACTTTATTTTCATGACCCAGAACACGAGCCAGATGTTCCTTACCGGCCCGGCTGTCGTGAAGCAGGTGATGGGTGAAAACATTACTGCTGCCGAACTCGGTGGTGCTCCGGTGCACATGGCAAAGTCCGGCGTGGCTCACTTCATGTACGAAGACGACAAGAAGTGCCTCGAAGGCGTCCGCAAGCTCCTGAGCTACTTGCCGCAGAGCAACCGCAAGGAAGGTGCCGAATGCAACTGCAAGATTGCCGAAGCCGCCAAGAATGACGAAGGTTTCTTCAAGAAGCTGTTCTCCAAGTCCGAATCGAACGAAGTGGCAGCTTCCTTCGACAACAGCGCCTCTATCCAGGACATCGTTCCGGATAACTACAAGCAGGCTTACGATGTGAAGTCCGTGATTGCCGCCTTTGCCGATGTCGACAGCTTCTTTGAAGTTCAGAGCGACTGGGGCAAGAACGTGGTGATTGGTTTCGCCCGCTTGAACGGCGAAGCCATCGGTATCGTCGCCAACCAGCCCAAGGTACTTGCCGGTTCCTTGGATGTGGACGGTTCCGATAAGGCTGGCCGCTTTGTGCGTTTCTGCGATGCGTTCAACATTCCTCTGCTCGCCCTCGCTGACGTTCCGGGTTACATGCCGGGTTCCAAGCAGGAATACTCGGGCATCATTCGCCACGGTGCAAAGCTCTTGTACGCCTTTGCTGAAGCAACCGTGCCGAAGGTGACGCTCATTCTGCGTAAGGCTTTCGGTGGTGCCTACATCGCCATGAACAGTAAGGACGTGGGTGCCGACTACGTGTTCGCACTCCCGATTGCTCAGGTGGCAGTGATGGGGGCCGAAGGTGCCGTGGAAATCATCAACAAGAAGGAAATCGCTGCAGCCCCGGATCCGGTGGCCGCTCGCGCCCAGTGCATCGCCAAGTACGAAGATGAACTGATGAACCCCTACGTTGCCGCCTCTATGGGTGTGGTCGACGAAGTGATTCACCCGGCTGATGTTCGTAAGCGCTTGATTACCGCTTTCGACGCCTTGAAGACCAAGGATCAGAAGCGTCACTGGAAAAAGCACGCGAATATCCCGCTTTAATGAGACCGCTCGGCTCTATAGCATTCGCAAGAATGTGATATCGCCTCGCTCTCGCGAACACGCCTGGTTAATACCAGGCGTTTTTCGCTCATGGAGACCGAATCGGTTTTATTGTTTTAAATAAATTAAGCCCGCTCGTAGCGGGCTTTTTGCATATGGAAAAAGCGTGGGAAAAGAATGAATTTGCATTAAACAATTGCCCTTTAGGGCCTGAAATTTTTCTATTTTCGCACAAATTGCAGGAAAAATCCATATTCGAAGTGGTTTTGCGGTGTGCAAATTCAGTATTTTATGGGAACCTGTATAGAAGATAATTGTGTTTTTTGAAGGTCTAAAACGCTTGTGGCCGGTGGCGACTGTCGCCCTTGCCGTAGGAATCGCCTGGTCCCAGAGCGACTCTGTTTCGGTTGTGTCTGCAAGCGATGCTGAAACCTCTGAACCGGACCCGGCAGAGACCGAGTGGCAACCTACTTACCAGTACATTTCGCTCCCTCCTTCGGTAACCCCGCTTAATGGACTTCTGCCTTTTGGCGGCATCGGTTCTTCGCCGACGCTCATGAGTACCAGCAAGGGGCAGGTCTTTAGTCACGATATCGATGTCTCGACCCGTGAAATGGACGTGAGCGAAAAGCGTGTGAACTCCGTTTCGCGCGATACGACGACTTTGTGGACGGCCCATTACCCCGAACTGGCGGACTACGTGTCGGACATGTACAGCATTGGCCAAAAGAGCCTGTGGCTGAACGACTTGGTGGGCAAGGCCAACGATGGCTACGAGACCCCCGAGACCGGCTCGGTATTCGATATTACGATTCCGGTGACCATGCCTGCATGGATGCGCGACTTTGGCCTGGACAAGCCGAAGCTGATGCTCCAGGGTACCATGGACATTCGTTTGAAGGGCTACGGTGAAAAGGATGACGCAGAGGGTAGCACCAACACGAGCCTGTGGCCCAGTCCGACTTTGAACTACACGCCGAACTTCATGGTGAAGGGCAAAATCGGTCCTTATATCACGGTTGAAATTAACAACGTGGAAGAAGGCTTGGGCGCCCGCAACCAGGTGCGCGTGGTTTACGAAGAATCTTACAAGGATGAATTTGAAGACTACATTCTGCAGCGCGTAGAAGCCGGTACCACGAACCTAGCCTTGACCGGTACGGAACTCACGGGTTATTCCGAGAACCACCAGGGGCTGTTCGGTATCAAGGCGGATTGGAAACTGGGTGACTGGCGCCTTACCACCATTGCGTCGCAGGATGGCGGCGACCAGGAAGAATACAGCCTGAAGGCCAATGAGTCGACTACGGAATTCCAGATTCTGGATAAGCAGTTTGTTGCATACCGTTATTTCTTCTTGAACTATGCTACGAGAGATTCATACGTCAGAGATGTTTCGCAAACAGGTAAAAGGTCCAAGATTTATAAGGCAACGGACTTGAAACTCTTTAAGCGCGGTTCCACGAACTCGAAAGATGTAATTGAGGACGTGTATGTTAAATACGTGACACCTAGCGGCAAACCGATCGTTAAAAAGGTGGAACGTCTTGCTCCCATCGAAGACTTTGATTACGATGATAAGATGGGCGTCGTGAAAGTGAACGGTATAAGCCGTAACACATTGCTTGCTGCAAGCTGGTCTGAAAATCGTGGTAAGTCGTCTGTGAAGAAAGGCGATACGATTTCGCTTATCCAGTGGGACGCAACTCTTTCGGAACTTGTGGATATTGACAAGCTGATGTTGCGTAATGTGTATTCCATCGGCATTTCGGATGCAAGTTCTTCGAACTTTGTGCTGCGCATGAAAAGCAAGTCCGGTATTGCGGGGGACTACCTCAAGAAACTTGGACTTGTAGATACCACCACGGGAACTCCGCTGGTAAACGACGCTACCATCTTTAAAAAGGATGCCTCGGGTAACTACACGGGTGAAATGTGGCTTCCTTGTAAAAAGGCTTCGGACCCGATTTATTCTGGCAAGCGCAATGCCGAAGAACTCGCCAAGCAGAACTGCTTGGAACCGATGCGTAACTTGGATTCTTCGGCGGCCATGGCGCAGCTCTATACGCTTCCGGTCTACAACCTTTCTCGCTATACGAACCGCTTCTATTTCGAATCGGTGGGCAAGCGCCGCAGTTCTACCTTGAGCGTGCGTGACCCCAGCTCCAGCTATTCTGTGAGCGGTAGTTCCTGTATGGATATTTCGCCGGGCACAGAAAAGGTGACGGCGGGTTCTACGACCCTTATCCGTGGAACCGACTACGAAGTGAACTATGAACTGGGCCAGATTGAACTTTTGAGTGAACGCGCCCTTGACCCGAATAAAGAAATCAAGGTCACTTACGAATGCGAACCCCTGTTTGAAATCGACAACAAACTGTTGCTTGGTGCCCGCGCCGAACTCCCGCTGGATCTGTACGGCATGGGCGCGGGATCTGTGTTCGGTATTACCGCCCTTTACAAGAGCCAGAGCACGACGGCCACGACGCCGACTCTGGGTAACGAACCCTACTCCAGCGTGCTGTGGGGCATGAACCTGCGCCTGCAGGATACGGTGCCGGCTTTGACCGAACTGGTGAACCTGATTCCGGGTATCAACACGACGGCCCAGTCTTCTTGGCGCTATGAAGCTGAATTCGCTGCCAGCCGCCATAATGCAAATACCAGCGATGAACAGTCTGCCCTGGTTGAAGATTTCGAAGCGACCACTTCTGGGTTGATGTACCCTCTATCCCGTCTTTCCTGGTACCAGGCTTCGCCTCCGGGCGGTGTGGAACCTTCTGCAAATAATGGAGATATAAGCGCCTTGACTTATATCGAAAATCAGGACTATAAGCACAAGGGTGAATTCATTTGGCATAGCAACAATACCGAACTGTACAAGAACATTTATACGCCGGTCGGAAATTCCGATGTGGATAACCAACACCTGACTGTGCTCAAGATGACGCTCCGCGCTAATGATAACCTCTCCGGTAATTCTTGGGGTGGCGTCATGCGTCCGAACAGCGAGTATTACCATGACCTGAGCGACATGAAGTACATCGAGGTGGTGGCTCGCGGAAACGTGGGTTCTCTCTACCTGGATTTGGGCCTTATCAGTGAAGACCTTTCTATTAACGGTACAGCCCCGAACGGCCAGTATAACGGTGAAAACGATATTGGTTCCACGACGGCGCTTCATGACAAGGGTCTCGACGGCTTGTCAGGTAACGATGAATTTGACTCGGTGTGGGATTGCCGCACCACCCCCTGTAAAGGAACTGAGCTTAGCTTGCGCATGGGTAATGTGGATGCGTCTACAAGCGATATTGCCCGCGACAATTATGATGACGATTTGGAAGACGAAAGCGATCCGCCCAGACAGATTAACGGAACCGAAAACAACGCTGGCGAACGCACCTACGATACCGAAGATATCAACAAGAATGGATCCTTGGATCAGGATATCAGCTTTGTCCGTTACCGAATCGACTTGTCTGACACCAATAAGATGAACTTTGAAGAACTGCGAAATGGCTGGCGTAGGTGGCGTATTCCGCTTTACCAGTACGATACGATTGTTTCGCCTTCTACCAATGATTACTTGACGATTCTTGCCGAAGCCCAGTTCAGTAGGCTTTGGTTGGGCAAGCTGAATAACGGTGTGGCCGAAGCCAAGGTCCAGATTGTAAGTCTTGGCGTTATCGGTAACGCCTGGGAAGAAACGACGGTTGCCGACTTGTACAGGACCAGCTCTACGGAGAATTCGCAGATTGTGGAAGTGAATGGGCTTGAAACCAAGGTTTCTGAAAATGTGGTGGCCCGCGATACGACCTATATTAGCGTCAAGACGATTAACAACCGCGAAGATGCAAACAAGTATCACAAGTCTCCCAATACCCGTACGGAACGTGATTCTGATTCTAATGCCCCGCTTAAGGAAACGGCTTTGGTCCTTAATTACCATGGGATGAGCCCAGGCCAAGAAGTGGGTGTTACCCGAATCTTTGAAACCGATGTGAAGGATTTCTCCAGTTACCGTTCCCTCAAGATGGAAATCCATTACGAGGCGAAGAAGGGTGTAGACAAGGCTCCGGTGCGCTTTGCGATTCAGTTCGGTGAGGGGTCCCTGGAAGGTTCCAGCGATTACTACGAATGGAGCTTCCGTCCGGTCAATACCCCTTGTAAAGACAAGGAACGTCCCCAGGATTGTCATGAACGTAACTGGCTGGCCAACGCCTTCGCCATGGATGTGGCTGATTTCTCGGATCTCAAGCGTGGCCGTCGTCCGCCTTACTTGAGCGCTGTTGAAAAAGACCTGGGCGGTGAACGCGAAGAAAAGTTGAAGCTGGTGGGTAATCCGTCGATTACCAGCATCGACTGGATGCGCTTTGTGGTTATGGCCGATTCCAGTGCCTCCACGGATGAACTGGATTCTGGTACCTTCTGGCTGGATGACCTGCGCCTTTCGGACATGGATACGGAATGGGGCTATGCGGCTCGTACGGGCGCCCAGGTGAACTTTGCCGACTTTATCTCGCTTTCGGGAACGGTGCGTTACCAGGATGGAAACTTTGCGACCCTTTCCACTTCCAATGGCTCGCCGAAGCCGAAATCCTCTGTGGCAGCCTCCCAGCTGGATGTGGCTAGCGACTTCACCATGAACTTGAACAAGTTCTTGAACGATAGTGCCGGATTCCATATTCCCCTTTCCTTGGGTTACCATAGCTCGACCAAGCGCCCTTACATGAAGCCCACCGACGACATGATGCTTAAAAGAAGCAGCTTTGTGGACCTCACGGGCGATATGTTCCAGAACAAGCTGGAAGTAGGTTCCGACAAGGAAGAACAGGGCTTGCGCGACAATGCGGAATCCAAGGGTTACCAGTCTTACGTGCGTGACAAGTCCTTTGGTATCAGCTACCGTAAGGATTACCACGCCCACGATTCCAAGTTTGGCGAGGTAATGTCGCAGATATTCCTTGACCGTCCGGCATTTAGCTATTCCTACAATGAATCCGAAGGCAGATCCACGACTTCTGCAGACTCCACCTATTCTTACCATACGGTAATCGAATATAAGTTGGGTACCTTCAGCATGTTCAAGTTCAGGCCCCTTGATGGCCTTTCGAAGTATGAATGGTTGAAACCCATTGCGAAGACTGAATTTGAACCGTGGCCCCAGACCTTCGACCTTACGCTTTTCGACTTGAACTATGTGCGCTATGTGAACCAGAGCCGTGACCCGGACTATGTGGACCCCCAGGTCGACAAGATTGTAACTTATACCACGGAATTGAACCACAAGCTGAACATGCGCTGGAATATCTTCTCGTTCCTTTCGACGAACTATTCGTTGAACATCAAGCGTGATATGTACGGCGGTGGCGACCGTGAAGCCTTCGTGAAAAAGAACTTCTTTACCACAAGGGATGGCGGACTTTTTGCCAGCGACTATATCTTCGATTACGACCATACGGACCGCCGCGTCTATATATCGGGCGACAGTATTGTGGCTATTCCTTACGACACTATTCCGCGCATTAAGGAAAACGGCGATACCTTTGCCATCGACATGCAGAATCCGGAATCTTATGAAATCAAGTACGATACTACGGTGTTCTACAAGGTGGATAGCGTGGGCCATAGGGAATATGGTCGTGCCTACGGTATTTTGCGTAATGAACGTGCCCGTTCTCAGCAGTTCAAGATCGGGTTCAATCCGCGCCTGATTCCCTTCTTGCCCTTCAGTGCTAACTTCAGTTCTGATTTCAACCAGCAAAAGACCATCCCCGATGATTTTGACTTTATGGATGAAACCACCCTGGAGAAAAATTATTGGACCATTTCGCAGACGAACCGTTTCGAGTTCTCGCCCTCTTTGAAGGTGCTGGACTTGGCTCGAAGCTTTGGTAAGGAAAATCCGGTGGCAAGTGCCTTTGATAAGGTCAAGTGGCGCGAAGTCCGCTTTAACTGGACTGCAAGTACCAACACCGTGGGCGAAAACTTCACCTTGGCTCAGCTGTATGAAGACCAGGGTGTGACTCCGCTGCAGTATTATTTGTATGGCCTTGGCCTGGGTAACGGTTACCGCAACCGTGGCTTCTATAACATTGTCACCGGCGACATGGGCCTGGACCACCGCGACGATTACCTGCGCTTTGCCCAGTACAGGAACCACCATGTAGATACGGTTGTTTATCAAGGCAACTTCAGGCATTCCGTATCCCGCCAGTTCCAGGTGGGATCGGGCATTACGCTCCCGATTTGGGACATTGGCGTAACGGGTGACTTGCAATGGAAGGAAGACTTCTCTCAGTCTAGAGAATACCCGATGTATATCGATACTACGACGGTGTGGCCGAAGATTGGCATTGGCGTGACGGTGCCGAACTTTGCCCAAAAAGTATCCTTCTTGAACAGCTTCCGTAGCGTGTCGACATACCATCGATTTGATTACGCCTATACCACCACAGTTCATCCGTTCCAGAGTGCCGAAGATTCCTGGTCCCAGAGCCTGAATTTCAATCCGCTCGTTCGAATTACCTTCTTGCTGCAGAACAATATGCGCATTGAAAATAGCGTGCGCATGAAGATTGAAAATACGGACCGTCGCCCCAAGGAAGAAGTGATTGGCATTACGTCATGGCCTGATTCTTCGGGCAGCATCCGCGATACTTCGGACTACTTCTGGGAAATTCCCTGGATTCATACGTCCCTGTACAATGACTTCATGTTCAACATTGGCGATGACTTCACCATAACCTACCCGTTGAAGCTTGACAAGGCCGTGAAGTTCTTCAAGTGGTTCTTCAAGTTCAAGAATTCCATTGACCTGAAGTTTACCGCCGGTTATGACTACAAGAAGACGATCCGTAAGGAATACGATCCGGTGGAAGGTTACGACAAGTGGAACAAGGATAGCGGTACCGACGGTATCTTTGAACAGTGGAAGTTCGATGACGGCTTGCATGCGGACTTGCCTGATAGAGTCTATAGCCCGAAACTGGAATTAGTTGATCGCACGGTGCCGTCACGTACCCATGAATGGTTTATACGCCCCAGTGCGGGTTACCAGTTCAATAAGATTGCGTCTATGAGCAGCTACATTGAATACCGCCAGATTCATGAAAAGCTGGATGACGAAACTCCGCACTTGCGTCAGATTCTGCAATTTGAAATTGCTTTGATGCTGAGGTTTGACTAGTGGCTAGAGTAGCTGTCGGAATGAGCGGGGGAGTAGATTCCTCTGTTGCGGCTCTGCTTTTGTTGGAACAAGGCTACGATGTTTTTGGTGTGACGCTTCGCGTGTTGCCCCCTCTTTCAAATGACTACGATCCCGAAAAAGACGAAAGCGTTTTGCGGGCCCGTGCGGTGGCGAACAAGCTGGGCATTGAACATTTTGTGGCGGTGTGCGATGACGCCTTTACGGACAGGGTGCTGAAACGTTGTCACGATGATTTCGCAGGGGCCCGTACGCCGAATCCTTGCTGCTATTGCAATCGCTACGTGAAGTTCGGCTGGATGCTTGATTTTGCTTTGGAGCACGGCGCAGACTTCCTTTCGACGGGGCACTATGTGAACGTGAAGGAGGTCGGTGGCGTGCGTAGGCTTTTCAAGGGGAAAGACCGCGCCAAGGACCAGAGCTATTTCTTGTTCGGCGTGCCCGATTCTGCCATGGCGCGGGTAATGACTCCGCTGGGCGATATGGAAAAGCCCGATGTGCGGGCCATTGCGGCGAAGCATGGCTTTGTGAATGCCAGTGCCAGCGACAGCCAGGATATTTGCTTTGATATTTACGGTGAAGATTACACGAATTTCTTGCAGGAACGTTTCGGTGCGATGACACGCCCAGGAAACTTCATGACCGCCGACGGCAAGATTTTGAAAAGTCACGAAGGTTACCACCGTTACACGGTGGGGCAACGCAAGGGACTTGGCGTTGCCCTGGGCGTCCCCGCCTTCGTGCAGAGCGTGAATCCTGAAACCGGAGACATCCTGGTGACGGCCGACAAGTCGGCCGTCTCGGCCAGCGAAGTTCGCATCCAGAATTGCGAATGGCACGGCATGAATCCGGCTACAGGCGCTGCCTACGCCGCAGGCGATACGTTCGAATGCGAAGGCATGGTCCGTTATCGCCAGCGTCCGACCCGTTGCATGGTCAAGATTCTAGAAAACGGCTGTGCACTCGCCTGTTTCGAGCAATCCCAATTTGCTGTTACGCCTGGCCAGTGCGCCGTATTTTACGATGGCGATATGGTGCTGGGCGGCGGCTGGATCGTGCGCTAAGCGTTTATTTATTGGAATATTTGCTTTTTGAGCTTAAGAATTGCTTTTTTTATGGAAAAAGCGGGTTTTATAATATATTTTAAGGTCAGGTTGTTTAAAAGAACAACTGTTGTTTGGAAAAGGATAAATTATGAAAAACACCTTTAAGATGTTGGTTGCAACCGCTTTGTTTGGCGGCGCAATTTCTACTTTCGCTGCTCCGGGCCTTACCGTGAGCGGCACCGATTTACTCTACAACGGCAAGAAGATTTTCTTCTCGGGTACGAACCTCGCCTGGAGTGATTACAACTCTGACGTGGGCGATGCTCCGCTGAACGAAAACGCTTGGCGCAAGGCTGTCGAAGGCACGCGTGCCGCAGGCGGTAATGCAATCCGTTGGTGGCTCTTCAATAACATGAGCCAGAGCCCGGAAATCGATCAGACGACGCATCTGGTTTCGGGGCTCAAGGAAAACACTATTGCCAATATGAAGAAGGCTTTGGATATCGCCGAAGAATACGGCGTGATGGTTTCCATGTGCCTTTTCAGCCATAACCTGATGGAGCCGAATCAGTGGGGCCTTTACGCTGACGACAAGCTCGATATCACCGCGAATGAAAATCTGTTTGAAGACGCAGGCACCAAGGCCTTTATCGACAATGTGCTCAATCCGGTGGTCAAGGCAATCGGTAACCACAAGGCTCTCATGACTTGGGAAGTCTTCAACGAACCCGAAGGCATGACGAGTGAATGTAGTGGTTGGACGTCCAAGAAGATGTCGCTTGCCAAGATCCAGAAGTTTACCAACAAGGTGGCTGCGGCTATTCATACGACCAACCCGGAACTTCTCGTTTCGACCGGTAGCGTGAATATCAAGTATCAGAAGTACTGGAACGACGCCGCTCTCGTCGAAGCTGGTGGCGAAGCGAAGGGTACGCTGGACTTCTTCCAGACCCATTACTACCCGTATTATCAGGACAATTCCGTTTCTCCGTTCGTAAATACCGCGGCCCAGATGGCCTCTACTTACGGCTATGATTCTAAGCCCATGATTATCGGTGAATTCCCGGCCAGCGGCTGGAAGGGCGATACCTACAGGTCGAATTTTGCTGCAAAGACCGAAATTTCGACTGAAGAATGCTACCGCAAGGCTTTTGACGGCGGCTATGCGGGGGCTCTTGCCTGGCAGTACATCGGCGACAAGACCGAAGCTACCTTTGGCGGTTACACTTACACCATCGACCCCGCACTCGATGCCATGAAGGTCCTCGCTGCTGCAGAAGAAGCTAGCATCAAGATCAAGGATGTCGTAATTAGCCAGCAGGGCGGTGACGGCAAGATGGCTGTGACCTACGGCGGAGACAACGCCCAGATCGAATACCAGAAGACTTGGGATTTGAGCAAAGCGAATACGTTTACCTTCGAAGCGACGAACCAAGGTGCAAGCGACGCAAAGCTGTACCTGATCTTTAAGCTGACCGATGCCTGGACATGGACTGAAATTGATGGTGATTGCGCGGTGCCTGCTGGCAAGTCCGTGACATGCTCTTACGATATTTCGGCCCATGCCGACCGCAACAAGACCTTGAGCGTTGTCGTGGCAAACTATGCCGCTGGCTATACCGGCACCATCCTATACGATAACTTCAAGGCGGGCGACCAGGTTCTTTGGGACTTTAACGAAGACAAGTACGATGCCTTTAGCCGCGGTTTCGAAAATACCGAAGCGATGATTCCTGAAATCAAGATCGTATTTGATGCTTCTTCGGGGATTACTTCTATTCGTAGCGCAAGTGCCAAGGCAATGCAATTGAACAATGGAATCCTGAGCTTGACGATGACCCGTCCTGCGGTCGTGACAGCAGAACTCCTCGACGTAACCGGTCATCGTGTGGCTACTTTGCACAAGGGAATGCTTGCCTCGGGCTCTCATCAGTTCAAGATAGATGCCGCAAAGGGCATGTACTTTGTGAAGGTGGTGGGCCAGGGAATCAATTTGTCTCAAAAAATAATAGTGAAATAGTTTTTTTGCCCTAAATTGGCTTTGCAGAAGGCGTTGTCTCAACGGACAATGCCTTTTTAATTACATTTAACTTGTACAATATAAGGAGGATGAATATGCTCAAAAGGGCGTGTCTGCTTTTTGTTGCTTTTTCTTGTGCGATTTTTGCAGCTGATTTGGGAACGGCCGAAAATCCGCTGACCATTGATAACGAAAATGACTTGGTTTTGCTGCGCAATGCGGTGAATGCCGGTAGTGGAACATTCAAGGGTGTCGATGTTTCTAACGGTGCGACTGACTTGTATTTTAAACTCAGCCGCGATTTGGACTTGAGTTCTGTTTGCGGAAAGGATGTCGGAAACTGGACTCCAATCGGTACGATGGAACATCCGTTCAAGGGTAGTTTTGACGGTAACGGCAAGACGATTGACTATTTGTATATCGATGAACAACTGCCGGAACGCACCGATACGGCCTCGGCTTATTACGGCTTGTTTGGTGTAATGCAGACTGAAATTTCATCAAATACCGAAATTAAGAATCTGACCATCGGTGAAAACTCCAGCATTTATACTCAACGAGATGGCCAAATAGGAGCCGTTGTTGGATATGCCGGTTTTAATGTCGTTATCGACAATTGTAAAAATAAGGGCCGTGTGCATGGTCGACTTGTTGCGGGAGGCATTGTCGGTTTTGTTGCGAATGTTCCGCTCCCTGACGGTGTGCGTATCAAGAATTGTGTGAATGAAGGCTATGTCGATGCAATGCTCAAGGCTGGAGGCATTGTGGGGGCTGTCAATGGATTTGGTGTGCACATCGATAGCTGTACAAATTTAGGTAGCGTCTCTGCGTCTGATACGGCTGCAGGAATTGTCGCCGTGATTTATAATGCGGCTGGAACTTCTGCTAAGTTGAATTATTTGATTAACAAAGGGTATGTAAGCTCGGGTAAAATTTCGGGTGGCATTGTCGCTGTTGCCGGAGAAGGTGCTTTCAACATTACAAATGCATTTAATGCTGGGTATGTTCAGGCCTCTACTTCTGCCGCAGGCATTGTGGGACAACTGAAATCGGCCTACGCGCAAGATATTCTAATGTGTGTGAATACCGGAAATGTTTTTGCAGGAACAAATGCGGGCGGCATTGTCGGACTTTCCAATGGACATTTCCCGGCAAGGATTTCTCAAACTCTTAATTTGGGCACGATTAATGCGGGTGCCTATGCCGGTGGAATTGTGGGAAATAATAACAGCGTCTATTTCTACGCAGACCATAATATGAATGCTGGTGCGGTTGGCTTTGGTTATGCCGGCGGTATTGCGGGTCGCGTCGGTGATGTAACTAGTGAAGAAGTTTTTGCAAATTTAAGCATTGCCGCTCCCGATACCTTTGCAATCTACGATAGCGTCATGTCGCATTTCGAAGAAGATTGCCTATATACAATTGATGCCGCCCACGCCTATGTGACAGATAGCTTGATTTCGGGAAAAGCGATTGATGCCTTGGGCGATTCTCTTTGGGAATTCAAGGAAGGTTACTATCCGCAAATCATGACTCTCGCAGAAAACCCGATGAAAGAAATCCGCGATGCTCAGCTGGTGGCTTCAACTCCGGTGCGTTTGGGTCTTGGCGATGATGCAGCACACATCACGAAAAACATAAGCTATACGACTAAAGATCCCGCAGGGAACGCCGTCGATGTCTATAGTGCCCGTGGAAATGTTTCTTTCGTGAATGATTCTGTGGCGATGCCTTATTCCTTGGGCATAGACACCCTGTATGTGTTGAATGAAAATGCAAAGAAAAAAATTATCGTGAACGTTACTGCAACAAGTAAGTTGGGCACTGTTGAAAATCCGCTCACGATTTCTTCGGTGAATGAACTGTTGCAGTTCAGAAAGGCTCTTGCCGATACGACTGAATACAAGGGCGTAAAGATGGATAGTGCCGGCTCCCGTCTTGCCTTCAAGATTACCAACGACTTGGATTTGAGTTCTGTCTGTGGCCCCACCAAGGGAGACTGGACTCCGATTGTGAATTTCAGGGGAAAACTCAATGGAGGCAATCATAAAATTTCGAACCTCTATAGGGTCGGTGACCTTGAATTGTATGAAGGTGGCTTGTTTTCGGCTATTATTGCACTCGAAGATACGATTGTAATCGAAAATCTTTCTCTTGAAAACGTGAATATCCGTACTACAAAACAATACAATGCTGCGGCGCTATCGACTTATATTAATGGTAAGGTCGTAATTCTCCGCAATATATCGGTGAATGGTTCGATTCAAGGTGAAAATCAGACCGGCGGTATTATGAGTGCTGGTGGAGCTGAACATTTTTACCTGCTTGACAATACCGTAGAAGGCTCGGTGGTTACGGTGCCGCGTTCGATAGAAGATGGAATGTCTGCTTGCATGGGTGGCGTTGTCGGGTGCTTGATTACGGGCAAAGAAGTTACTATTTCGGGCAATGTCAATCGAGCAAACGTAAATAGCGTCGTAGAGTTGGCTGGTGGTATTGTCGGGTATGTTACAGTAAAATCGGTTATTGAAAATAACGTGAATGAAGGTGAAGTTGTTGCGAACGGTGGTGAGTATTTGGGAGGTTTGTTCGGTCGTGTCATGGATTGCGATAGCTTTGTGAATAACCACAACAAGGGTGAGGTCCGCTTTGATAGTGGAAATCCGGTTTTGGGTGGCCTTGCGGGTGTTATATTGCCCCATACAAGTGAGAGTGTCATTGAACATTCTTCAAACGAAGGCTTGATCCATGTACAAATGGGTTCTTATTCCACAAGCTTGTTCATAAAAACATATTCTGTTGGTGGCCTATTTGGTAAATGCCATTTCCACCAGTTAACAGGACTTGCCAATAAGGGTAATCTCTTGCTCGAAAAGGGTGGCTATGCCTATTTGAATGCCGGTGGAATTATGGGCGTGCTTGATGTAAGTTACGATTCAGATCCCGTTGTTATCGATTCTGTTGCGAATACTGGACGTGTTGAAGTGAAGTCCGATTCTCAAATGACCCATGCCTATGTTGGCGGTGTCATTGGTTATGTAGAAAGGTCTCCGTTCCTAACGGTGAAAAATTCTACCAATGAAGGAAACGTGTCTTTTACGACATCTGTTCTGGCTGAACTTGTACAGAATGATGTCTTTATCGGCGGAGTTGCGGGTCAAATCAATGCCGATTCCCTGTACTTTGCGAACAATCATAATTTCGGAGAGATTGATGCCTATTCGAGAGAACTTCATGAAGGTGGCCTTGTCGGTATTTTGAACGATTTAAATCAGTTCCGGGTTGAAAATTGTCACAACGAAGCAAATCTTTATGCGAAGAGGAATGTGTCTTCTTATAGTACCGTGACTTTGGGAGGTTTGTTAGGATCTGCAGGTCGTCTCCTTGTGAAGGATTCCTACAATAAGGGAAATCTGTATGTATCGAATTCAGACGAGATTGAGGTTATCAACGTAACGCCTGCGAGCGGAGAAATGGTGGGTGGTATTGTAGGTTCGCTTAATCCTGGTGTGTATTCTGAAGATTGGTCTAAATTTGAAAACGTGATCAATGTTGGAAACATCGATTTTGATATTGCAAAGTCATCCGGAGTGAGGAACGCCTATCTGGGTGGAATTGTGGGTGTGGGTATTATGGCCTTGGTGAAGAGTTCCATCGGTTTTGAAAACGTGGCGAATTATGGGTCTGTCCGTGTCCGTAGTGCTTCTGCCGAGTCGAAAGTTGCTGGCTTGATGGGGTATTCCTATGGAGTCATCAATATGAGGAATGTTGTGAACGGCGGCTCTATTGTGGTAGATGTAGATGCAGAAAAATCCTTGTACAATAGCATTGTCAATGCGCCCGCGGATTCACTTTTCGAAATACATTCGGCTATTGCCTATGGTGCTGTTGTGGTGAAAGATGATTCCTATTACCATCCGGTGGCATGGGACAGTGCGGTTGTCGACAAGCAGCTTGCTGTTTTGGATACGCTTGAGGGACTGTCGCTATATACTACAGCCGAACTCACTGCCGACTCCTTGCCCTCGGTGCTTCGCGCCGAAGATTGGGTGAATGTGAATGGCTATTACCCGCAGCTGAAGATTTTCGCGGAATCGACGGTCGACGATGTTCGCAATATTAGCGCGCTCGGTGCAACGCCCGTCTATTTGTCCTTGACGGACAGTAGCTATGTCAGCGCTGATTCGATAGATGCAACCTTCAAGGTCGCCTCTAAAAATGCACTTGGCGAAAGTGTCACGTGGTCTTCGGACTTGGCCGCGGTCACGTTCAATGCAGATTCGGTGACATTCGATGCTCTGAGCCGCGATACGCTTGCAATGCTGACGGTTGAATCGGATGGTGTTGCAAAGTCGATTTGGGTTCGCCTGATTGCGGAAAAGACAATTCCGCCGGTAAAGACTGATTTGGACTTCTCCAAGGTGGCTTGGAACTATACGGCTCCTTTCAAATATGATGGAAAGGAAAAGTCGGTTTCTTTGAGTGGCTTACCGAAACAAGTGAAGGCGACTTATACCAACGGCTCCGCAACTGTACCTGGAACGTATGTCGCTCGTGTGACATTGCAATACGATACCGCCCTTTACAATGCGCCTGTCTTCAAGGATAGCCTAAAGTGGGTCATCAACAAGGATACGCTGGATCTTTCCAGGGTTGTGTGGGGCAAGACCATAGAATTCGATTTCGATGCCACAGAACATTCCGTAAAGCTTGAAAATGTTCCGGAGCAGGTTTTGGTCGATTATGCCGATGTCTCGCAGACCATGCCGGGTGAATACCATGCAATGGCCGTGCTGCGTTACGATACTTCTCTGTACGTGGGCCGGGGCTACAAGGATTCTGTTCTTGTCTGGAAGATCCTTACCGGTCCGACGAGGGCTGTGGCGGCGATTACCGCCCCGAACCGCGTGAACCTAGTTCACCGTGGTGTCAGGAGCTGGGCTCTTGAGTTCTCCCAGGATATTCCAGCCAATGCCAAGGTGACTGTGGTGGGTATCGATGGCAAGCGAATTCCGGTAAAGTCCCTGAATATGGGGCGGTCGATCCTTTTGCAGGATATACCGGCGAGCGGAGTTGTCCTTGTCCGGGTGAACTCTCCGGGGGTGAAAAAGACCTTCAAAATTAAGCTGTAGACGGTTCAAAGCTTTAAAGTTGTAATAAAAAAGACATTTTTGCGTATTGTTTTTGTGAGAAAGCCCTTGACGGGGCCTTTTCCAATTATATATTTATTGTAAAGAGGATTTAACATGTTGGTTTCGCAAAAGAAAACGATCTTAATTGTGGATGACGATCGTATGAACCTTAGATTCGCCGAGCACATGCTCAGTTCGACGTATAACGTCGTAATGGCGAACTCCTATGAAGAGGCCCTGGACTACCTGTCAAAGGAAATGCCCGCACTTGCGCTGTTGGATGTGCATATGCCGGGAAAGAACGGCTTCGAGTTGCTGGCCGAAATTCGTAAGATGAAGAATTGCAACGACTTACCGGTAGTGTTCCTGACGGCGGACAGCGACCGGGAGACCGAGGTCCGGGTGTTTAAGGAGGGGGCCCAGGACTATATCCAGAAGCCCTTGGTGCCCGAGGTGGTGCTGGAGCGAATCAAGAGAATCCTGTCTTTGCGCAAGTTGCAGGTCTCACTGGAGAATGAGGTCGAACGCCGGACTGCTGAACTGGAAGAAAGCCGGCATAAGCTTGAAGTCCTTTCGTTACAGGTGGTGAAGACCTTGGCGTCTACCATTGATGCCAAGGACCGTTACACAAACGGCCATTCCAGCCGAGTGGCCAAGTATAGCAGGGAAATCGCCCGTCGGCTAGGCAAGCCTGTGGAATTCCAAGATGAAATCTATTTCGTGGCTCTTTTGCACGATATCGGAAAAATCGGGGTTCCGGACAATATCTTGAACAAGAATTCAAAGCTCACGGACGAAGAATACGAAACCATTAAGCAGCACCCGAGTATCGGTGTCGAAATCCTGAAGAACATTACCGGCATGCCCAATATCGAAATCGGGGCCCATTATCACCATGAACGCTTTGACGGCAAGGGTTACCCCGAGGGCCTAGCCGGTTACGCTATTCCCGAAATTGCCCGAATCATTGCCGTGGCCGATGCCTACGATGCCATGACCAGCCGCCGCAGCTACCGTTCTGCCCTTCCGCAGAGCTCTGTCCGCAGTGAAATTCTGAGAGGCCGGGGAATGCAGTTCGATCCGGACTTTGCGGACATCATGCTTCAGATGATCGATGACGATGTAAACTACGAAATGCGAGATGACGGGCAGGACTATTAGAATGAATCAACTGGAGTCGACAATGGATTCTAATGACATTTTCGATGAAAATGACCGTAGGGTCTTGCAGACGCTGACTAGGGTCATGCGTTGGTTGTGGGCCATGTTTCCGTTGATTTATCTCGGGAATGTTGTTCATTTGTTCAAAATTGACTATTTTGAATTGAATGTCTTGACGGCAATTGCTTTTGTTATCTTGTGGCTCCCGACTTTTATTGAGCGCATGGGGGCTTCGTTGATGGTGCGCAGGTATTTTTGCGTACTGGGCATGGGATGCATTATTGCAATGCTTGCGACTAATGAAAACATTGGCGTCTATATGACCTATACCCTTGCCATGGTCACAAGCCTACTGTTCTTTAATGCGGCCTTTACTTTCAAGATTTCGATTTTCAGTTATTTGTTGATAGTGATATCCCTTTATTTTAGGGCTCCCGGTGCAAATCACGGCGAATTTTCTTCGGACACGTTCTGGTGGATTTCTCGATCGGCGGGGTTCTTGATCGAAGCCATAGCCATGACGCTCTTGTGCATTACCATTGCGAAGCTTACCCATAGGTTGCTTGAAAACTTGGACAATGCCCGCAAAAAGGCGCAGCATTCCGATGAACTGCGCAAGGCCTGGGCCGAAGCCGAAGAAGCGCGCAAGAACGCGGAATCGGCAAATATGGCCAAGAGCTTTTTCCTTGCCAATATGAGCCACGAAATTCGTACTCCGATTAACGGCATTTTGGGAATGAATACCATGCTTTTGAAGGAGTGCAAGGACGCCACGTTACTTGAATATGCCCAAAATATCCAGAATGCAGGGCATACCTTGCTTTCGCTGGTGAATGATGTCCTGGACATTACTAAGATTGAATCTGGCAAGATGGAGCTTTTGATTGGGGACTATGATTTATTTGCTGTATTGAACGACTGCTACAGTGTGGCGAATCCTAGAGCCCAAAGCAAGGGCCTGGAGTTCAATATCAACGTGAACCCCAAAACGCCTTCGCTGCTCAGCGGTGACGAGGTGCGGCTTCGCCAGATTATAAACAACCTGCTTTCGAATGCCATCAAATACACGCCTGCGGGAACGGTTGACTTGCTGGTCGATTTTAAGGCTTTGCCCGAGGAAAATTCGGGCAAGCGCATTGAGCTGGTTATCATTGTGGCCGATACGGGTATCGGTATCCGTTCTGACGATCGCGGCAAGTTGTTTCAGAGCTTTGAACGCATAGACCTGGACCGCAACAGGAATATCGAGGGAACGGGTCTCGGATTGAACCTTACCAAAAAGCTGGTCGAAATGATGGATGGCCGGGTTTTGGTAAAGAGCGTTTATGGTTCCGGCTCCGTCTTTGAAGTCCATGTTCCGCAGCCTGTAATGGGCGATGCCGCCATAGGCAACTTTATGGAGCGCCATAAGGAATTTATTTCATTTAATTCCGGCGTGAAAAAGTTCAAGGCGAAAAACGCCAGGTTGCTGGTAGTGGATGACGTGTCCATGAACCTGAAGGTTGTTTGCGGGCTTCTCAAGGAAACCGAAATACAAGTCGATACGGCAACCAATGGCGAAGATGCTCTCGCCCTTGTTGAAAAAAATCATTACGACTTGATTCTTTTGGACCACATGATGCCTGTGATGGACGGCATAGAAACCCTGCAGTGCATGAAGGATATAAAATCCTTTGACATTAAAAAGACACCTGTGGTGATGCTTACGGCAAATGCGGTTGTGGGCGCGAAGGATGCCTACATTCAGGCCGGCTTTACGGACTATATCACCAAGCCCATTCGTGAAGAGGTCTTGTTGACGACGGTGAAAAAGCTCTTGCCGCCGGAACTGATCGACAAGGTAGAAAATGTCGAGAAAAATCCGCCAAGGCCGACGTCGCACCCGATGGACGAACTTTCGGAAATTCTGGATACTGCAACGGGACTTGGTTATTGCATGAACGATAAAGACTTTTATCGCGAGATGCTTGCCGAATACGTTAAAAATGATCATTGCGCCGATTTGGAAAGTGCCTTTGCAAAAGAGGATTTTGACAATTACCGCATCAATATGCATTCCCTGAAAAGTACATCGCTGACGATTGGTGCGGTGGCCTTGTCAGAAACGGCTAAGACCATTGAAATGGCCTGTAAAGAAGGAAATGTTGATTTTGTCCGGAACCAGCACGAAAAGTGCATGGCTGATTACAAAGCGGTTCTAGAAAAACTGTCGAACTATCTTGCTGCAGGAGGTTCGTAACATGAAACTGGTTTATGTTATTCCGGCGTTAATCCTTGCTGTCATTATAGCAGGATTGCTCACGTTCAATGTGAAAAAGAAAAATACTGACATTACGCGCGAAAAGACAAAAGTTGCAATGATCATGAACGGCTCCATTAGCGATCAAAGTTGGGGCCAGTCTCACTACGAGGGCATGCGAAAGACTGCCAAGGAACTGAACCTGGATGTTTTTTTCCGTGAAAGGATTCCGGCAAATAAAACATCTGAAGAAGTAATGGAAGGTCTCATTGCGGCCGGAGTCAAAATCATTGTGGCGAATTCTTTCCAGTTGGGGCCCTATGTCCAGGAAGTTGCGATTAGGCATCCTGACATAAAATTCTTCCATGCCTCTGGAGTGAAATACGCAAAGAACATGTCAACCTATTTTGGACGCATTTATCAAATGCGTTACCTTTCGGGCATTGTCGCTGGCATGCAGACAAAAACCGGCAAGGTGGGCTATGTGGCTTCCTTCGAAATACCCGAAGTGGTTCGCGGCATTAACGCCTTTACCTTGGGCGTACAAAAGGTGAACCCAGATGCGAACGTGATTGTTCGTTGGACAAAATCCTGGAATGACGACAAGGCCTGTGGGGAAGCGACTCGTGCACTTCTTGCGCAAAACGATTCCATAGACGTGCTTACCTTGCATGCGGATAGCCATGAGCCCATGCGTATTGCGGATTCCCTTGGGTTATGGATTGTGGGCTACAATCTGGATAATTCGGATTTGTATCCGGAACATTTTTTGACAGCTCCTGTATGGCGTTGGGAAAATTTCTATACGCCCCATATTCTGGAAGTCCTCAAGAAAAAGTTCGTAGGGAGAAATTACTGGAGCGGAGTTAGTTCGGGCGTAGTGGACTTGGCGCCTTTCACGAAGCATGTGGATCCGAAAGCAATCGAAATGGTTGCCAGTGAACGCAAAAAGATTCAGGACGGTTCCTTTGATGTATTTTACGGACCCATCGAAGATAACGCCGGAACGATTCGTATTAACGAAGGGGAAAGCATGTCCGATAGCGATATGCTGAATAATTTCAACTGGTTCGTAAAGGGGGTGAAAATAGATGAAGAGTAAAATAACCATTGGGGCATTGACGGCGGTTGCCATCTTTTTTGTAATGCTGTATGTGGTGTTTAACAAAGTCGATAATAGGGAGTCGGTCAAGAAAACGGAATCTCAAAAGCTCCGTGTAGGCTTTGTCCTTTTAAGCGATACAGCTGATAACGGCTGGAATGAAACGCATTATAAGGGGATTAGGGCAGCGTGTGATTCCCTTGGCGTGCAAAGAACTTTGACTATCGATGTTCCCGAAGAACGTATTCCCCTAGCAAATGCCGTGAACGGAATGATTGCCGATAGCTTGAAAGTCATTGTGCTTACGAGCTACAACTATCCAATCTTGATTAGGGATATTATTGAATCCCATCCGGATGTAACATTCTACGGAATCAACTGGGAGTATGACGCTCCGAACTATAAGGCCTATTTTGCTCGCATTTACCAGGCTCGCTACCTGGCGGGAATTGTCGCGGGCGCCATGACCAAGACGAACCATGTGGGCTTTGTGGCTGCCATGAAGAACATTCAAGTTTACAGAGGCCTGAATGCGTTTATCCTGGGTGTGCAAAGCGTTAATCCGAATGCGAATGTATATGTGCGCTGGACAAATTCCTGGAACGAAGGGGAGACGGAAACCGAAAATGCCAACAAGTTGATTGACAGCTCGGGCATTGACGTCATCGCGTTCCATCAAGATCGCGCCTTTATTATTGAAGTTGCCGAAAAACGAGGCCTTTATTGCATTGGAAACCATGTAGAAAATAATCGTTTCTCTCCGAGAATGCTCACCTCTATCGCGATAAACTGGTACATTATTTATAGGAACTTTATTCAGGATTATATCCAGAAAAAGGATAACGAGAATATGGATTACTGGATCGGTCTTGAAAAAGATGCCGTGGGCCTTGCGTTCTATTCAAGCGAAGTCCCTGATTCCGTGAAGGCGTTGGTAAATGCAGCTGCCGAGAAAATCAAGACGGGTTACAATGTGTTCTCTGGGCGGATTGTGGATGTCCAAGGACAAATTCGGTCTGAGGAGGGGGAAACCTTTAGTGACGAAGTTCTGCACAGCGAAATGAATTGGCTCATCAAGGGTGCGATTGAACCATGATAAAAAAGTTTGGTGTAAGACCCTTAATAGGAATTTTATTCTTTGTATTGATTCTCCTTTTGGTAGGAGTATTGCTGCGGGTCAAGTTTTCTAGCCTATTCCAGAACTATGCGGAAAAGCAGGTGGCTTACCAAGCGGAAAGCTATGCCAGTGCCGAGGCTGACCGTCTTTTGCTTGAATTGAAATCCTTGTCGGGTATCGCTTCGGGTGTTTCTGCCAATTTGCCCCATGTAGAGAGAATGCTTTCTGCGTTGGAAGATCCCAATGGAGAATATTACTATGGTGTCGTGGCCTTGAATGGTAATGTTGTCTATAGTGGTGATACGGCAGAAATTCAAGCCTCGGATTTCAAGGGTATTTCGGAATCCTTCCATGGAGCAAGATTCATCAGCTATTCCAAGGGAACGGGACTCATGTTCTCGGCTCCCGTGTATAGCGGGAAAAATATCAAGTATGTGTTGTTCCGCATGTATAAAGAAGAAACGGTTGTCAAGAATTTTGGCGTGGTGTGTTATGGCGGTAAAGGCTATGCGACGATTTGGGGAGCAAACGACAACGTCATTATCAATTCTTCCAACGATTCTTTAGGAACCGATTTATTGTGGGGTGAAGACGGTTATGGGGCTGTTCGCGATAAACTTTCCAGCGGCCTGAACGTTTCTATTGCCTCTGCAACCAATTGGGAAGTAGAGGGAACGGAATATTATTATTTTGTGGCGGAACTTAAGTTACCGGGAGTTTCTTTGCGGGGCGTGGTGCCTGCAAGCGTGGTAGCTTCAGAAAAAGACGGCATCTCGTTCTTGATTCTTTGGGTGTTCGGTCTTTTGATTTTCATGTTTACCATTGCCATGATTTATGTGGTGCTTTCCGAAAAGAAGGCGCGTGAAAACAAGGAACTGCTCCGGGAAAAGGAAAATGCCGAAAGTGCAAGCAAGGCGAAAAGTATTTTCCTGGCTAACATGAGCCATGAAATACGCACGCCAATCAACGGAATTTTGGGTATGGATTCCATGCTCCTAAAGGAATGTAAAGACGAAACTCTGCGGGATTATGCCTTGAACATTCAAAGTGCCGGGCAGACGTTGCTGTCACTCATTAATGATATTCTGGATATTTCTAAAATCGAATCGGGCAAAATGGAAATCTTGCCTGTTACCTATAGTGTGTTTACGGTGTTGAACGACTGCTACAATATGGTGGCCATTCGTGCCCACGACAAGAACCTGGAACTGGTGATGGACATTTCGCCGGCAATTCCAAGGGCCTTGTTTGGCGATGAAGTGCGCATTAGGCAGGTGGTGAACAACTTGCTTTCCAATGCCGTCAAGTACACAAATGAAGGCTCCGTGACGCTGAAGGTTTACTCCGAAAAGGTGAAGGTGGACCCTATTCAGGGAGACGATTCAAAACAGGTGGAACTTTGCATTCAGGTGAAGGACACGGGCATCGGTATTCGCGAAAGGGATCGCGAGAAACTATTTGCCGACTTTGTGCGACTGGACGAAAAACGCAACCGCAATATCGAAGGTACGGGCCTTGGTCTCAATCTGACCAAGCAACTGCTGGATATGATGGGTGGATCCATCGGCGTTGAAAGTACCTATGGCGAGGGTTCCGTCTTTACGGTGCGCCTGTTGCAGCAAGTAAGCGACGAAAAACCTCTAGGTGACTTTGAGAAGCTGTATAAGGAACACGTGAATGTGGTCGATGCCGCTCACGAAAGGTTCGAAGCTCCTGATGCAAGAATCTTGGTGGTGGACGACGTCCAAATGAACTTGAAGGTGTTTGCTGGCCTCCTGAAGGAAACCAAGATCCAAATTGATACGGCGGTCAATGGTGCCGAGGCCCTGGAACTTATTCAAGCTAAACGCTACGACGTGATTTTCCTGGATCACATGATGCCGGTGATGGATGGGGTGGAAGCTTTCCGCCGCATGAAGGAGCTGGAAAAGAATCCGAATGCTATTACGCCTGTAGTAATGCTTACTGCAAATGCAGTCTCCGATGCCCGAAACGGCTATATGGACGAAGGCTTCTCCGATTATATGGCGAAACCGATCCGCGAAGAAGTCCTGTTGACAACGCTGAAAAAATTCTTGCGGAAGGATTTGGTTAAGAAGGTTGGTGAAGACAAGGCTGCTGAACCGGTTCAGATGTCTACGGCAAAGCAGCAAACCAAATTGTCGGATTATTTGGATACGGCCACGGGCCTTGCCTACTGCATGAACGACCAGGCGTTTTATAAGGAAATGCTGGACGAATATGCAAAGAGCGAAAAGTCCGGAGAATTGAAGGAATACTTTGAAAAGGGCGACTTCGAGTATTATCGCATTACGGTGCATGCAATAAAAAGCACCTCTCTTACGATCGGTGCTACTAAAGTTTCGGAAAATGCCAAGGCCCTTGAAATGGCCTGTAAGGAAGGCAATCTAGATTTCGTAAAGAAGAATCACGAAGCGTTCATGGTTGAATACGAAGCGCTTATTCGGGTACTTCAGGCGGAACTCGCGCAATGACGCCTACGGTGGCGCGGGTTGCTTTCACTAAGTCGGCGGGCGCAACCTTCAGCTGCAAGCCGCGTTCGCCTGCACTCACGTAAATGTATTCGAACTGCATCGCGGTTTCGTGAATGAAAATAGGGAAGTTCTTCTTGAGGCCAAGGGGGCTGCAACCGCCGCGAATGTAGCCGGTAAGCGGAGTCAAGTCCTTGAGGGGGACGGTATCAATCTTCTTGTTGCCGCTCACCTTGGCGGCTCCCTTCAAGTCCACTTCGAGATTGCCCGGCACCACGCACACGAGATAACCGATCTTGTCGCCGTGAACAAGAATCGTCTTGAAAACTTGATTGATGTCTTCGCCGAGGCTGTCGGCCACATGCTGCGCACCGAGATCGTTTTCGTCAACCTTGTAGGGGATTAGCTCGTAAGAAATTTTCTGGCGGTCCAAGATTCGTGCCGCATTAGTCTTCTTGATTTCCATAGCCCAAATATAAAAAGAAAGGGCCGCGATAAAATCGCAGCCCTTTGCTTAAAGGTTAGCCGTTAATTACAGCTTGATGCTGCAGCCCTTGGCATTCCAGATTTCTTCGGCGTACTGCTTGATAGTACGGTCGGAGCTGAACTTGCCCATGCGAGCCACGTTGAGGATAGCCTTTTCGGCCCAGGTCTTCTTGTCCAAGTATTCCTCGGCGACCTTCTTCTGCATGTCCACGTAGCTGCGGAAGTCTGCGCAGAGCAGGTAGGTGTCGTTGGTGAGGAGCTTGTCGGCGATATGCTTGAACAGGTCCGGACGATCGGGGCAGAAGAATCCGGATGCGATCAGATCGATCACGCGGCGGAGATCATCGTCGTGTTCGTAGAAGTCGCGCGGACGGTAGCCCTTGGCGAGCAGGTCGGTCACTTCTTCAACGGTGAGACCGAAGATGAAGATGTTGTCGTCACCGACTTCTTCCTTCATTTCAACGTTGGCGCCGTCGAGAGTACCGATGGTGAGTGCACCGTTCAAGGCGAACTTCATGTTACCGGTACCAGAGGCTTCGGTGCCTGCGGTAGAAATCTGTTCGGAGAGGTCTGCGGCCGGAATGATCTTTTCGGCGAAAGACACGCGGTAGTTTTCGAGGAACACCATCTTGAGCTTGCCCTTGCAAACCGGGTCGGCATCGATGATGGCGGCAACGGCGTTGGCAAGACGGATGATCTGCTTGGCCATCCAGTAACCCGGAGCGGACTTGCCACCAATCATGATGGTACGCGGCATGATTTCCTTGCCGTCCTTCAACTGGATGTACAGGTGAATGGCATGCAGGATGTTCAGGAGCTGGCGCTTGTATTCGTGGATACGCTTGACCTGCACGTCGAAGAACGTGTTGGTGTCGACTTCCACGCCCTGAGTTTCCTTCAGGTACTTGGCGAGGCGTTCCTTGTTCTGCTTCTTGACAGCCATGAAGTCCTTCTGGAACTTGGCGTCCTTGGCAAACTTTTCGAGCTTCTTGAGTTCGTCGAGGTCCTTGACCCAGCCTTCGCCGATCTTGGAAGTGATGAGTTCGGACATAGCCGGGTTAGCCTTGCGGACCCAGCGACGCGGCGTCACGCCGTTCGTCTTGTTGTTGAACTTTTCAGGCCACAGTTCGTAGAAGTCCTTGAAGAGAGTGGTCTTCAGGAGGTCGGAGTGGAGTGCTGCCACACCGTTCACGGCGAAGGAACCCACGATGGAGAGGTAAGCCATGCGAACCATCTTGCAGCCGCCTTCTTCGATGAGGCTCATGCGGGCGAGGCGAGCGTTGTCGCCGGGCCACTTGAGGGACACCTGACGGAGGAAGCGTGCGTTGATTTCGTAAATGATCTGGAGGTGACGCGGCAGGAGCTTTTCGAAGAGGCTGACCGGCCACTTTTCAAGAGCTTCGGGCATCAAGGTGTGGTTCGTGTATGCAAAGGTGTGCGTCACGATTTCCCATGCTTCGTCCCATTCCAGGTTTTCTTCGTCGAGCAAGATGCGCATCATTTCGGCGATAGAGATTGCCGGGTGCGTGTCGTTCAACTGGATGGCGACCTTTTCGGGGAACACCTTCCATTCGCCTTCGTGGAGCTTCTTGAAGCGGCGGATGATATCCTGGAGCGATGCAGAGCAGAGGAAGTACTGCTGCTTGAGGCGCAGTTCCTTACCGTTCATGGAAGCATCGTTCGGGTAGAGCACCTTGGAAATGGTTTCGGAAAGTTCCATGTCCTGCACGGCGGCGATGTAGTCACCGTTGTTGAAGTAGGAGAGGCCGAAGTCGTCGGTGGACTTGGCGCTCCAGAGGCGCAGGTTGTTCACGGTGTTGTTCTTGTAACCCGGAATCGGAGTGTCGTAGGGGAGAGCGAGCACGTAGTCCTTGGTTTCCCAACGGTTGCGGAGCTTGCCCTTTTCGTCCATCCAGCTGACTACGTAACCATACATGGGCACCTTGACTTCGTTTGACGGACGTGCGATTTCCCACGGGTTGGTGAGACGCAGCCAGTTATCCGGCTGTTCTTCCTGTTCACCATTCACGATCTTCTGGCTGAACATACCGTATTCGTAGCGGATACCCATACCGGTGGCCGGGAGTTCCAGGGTGGCCATGGAGTCGAGGAAGCATGCGGCGAGGCGGCCGAGACCACCGTTACCGAGACCGGCGTCCACTTCCTGTTCGCGGAGTTCTTCGAGGGTCATGCCCAGTTCGTCGAGAGCTTCGGTCACGGCGCTTTCGACATCGAGGTTCAGAACGGAGTTACCGAGAGTACGGCCAATCAAAAATTCGAGGGACAGATAATAGACGCGCTTCACGTCTTTCTGGTAGTAGGTTTCCTGGGTCTTGATCCAGCGGTCTACCAGGCGGTCGCGCACGGCGTAAGCAACGGCCAAGAACTTTTCGTGGTCGGTCACGGTAGCGCTGTTACGAGCGAGGGTGTGGTGGATATGGTCGGTAAATGCCTTGCGGAACGATTCCGCATCGGTCCCGAGCACGGAGACTTCTTCAGCTTTCTTGAATGTTTTTGCCATAAGACAGTCCTTAGGGTTAGGGTTAAAATTCTACATCAGTAAGTTTAGAAATTTTTACGGGCTTTGCGAGGTGCAAATAATTAAATTGTTCAATGAAAAAACGATTATAAGGAAAAAATATGAACTTGATTTGTAAAACGGCTATGAAATCTTTCCCAATCGTCTGTTCCATTGCGTTTGCTTGTATGGTCGGCTGCGGGGATGACTCGTCCAGTCATGGGGCTGATCCGTCGGACCCCGCTACTGTGGAGTCTTCTTCTGCTGGAGAAAATGCTGAAAACCCCACTTCTAGTAGCCAGGGTGATTCCGGCAATCAAGGAAATCCGGGTGAACAGAATCCGGAGGCCGGTACCGAGACTCTCTCTTCCGCATCGGAATCTTCCGATCCTGAAATCTTGTCGTCGGCATCTGTAACGGTGCCTGCCAAATTTGCTGAAGTAAAAACGTTGTCTGTAGAACCCGATACGAACGGCTTTTATGATGTCGGCGATATCTACAAGGCCGCTCCCGAAACTTATAGAATCGCTTTTGTATTACGTCATGCTGCACGTGAATCGGGACTTGGCCAAGAATCAGCTCTTACTGAGGCTGGCGTGGCTCAAGCGTTGAATGTTGGTGCAAAACTTGCTGGTGGCGATGAATCGTTCTATTATGCATCGACGGATTTTGTCCGTACCCGTGAAACCTGCAATAACATTGCAAAAGGCCGTGGGGAAACTGATTTTGAAACGGAAACGCAAGCGGAGTTGTTGAATGGAAGCTATTTCTTGACGGTTTCTTCAGATAGTCTCGATGCCTATGCCAAGAAAAAAGGTGGTAGTTGGAAAGTCGTTTCTGCCTATGCTTTTGGAGAACAATTTCAAGTAGAGACGTTGAATCTTCATTTTTATGATCTCTTTGAAAGGGGAAATCAGTTTGTGATGGAAAACATTGTTGCGAATATGCCTAAATGGAAACGTGTGAGCGTTTTGGTTTCACATGATGTCCTTTTGGAACCTTTGGTTGTTTACGCAAGCAATAGACAAGCGACTGTGAATTTCTATAGAGACGGCCGCTGGGTGAATTATCTGTCGGGTATTGCGGTTGTTTTGAATGCGGAAGATCAGGTTGAAGTTTATCCTGTTCGTGGAAACGATGTCGGTTTCATGTATACCGAAGCAAGACAAGCTAAGATTGATTCCCTTGCTGCATTAGAAAATCCGTAGAATAGTCCCTATATGAAAATTGCGGTTCTCGGCTCGACGGGTCTCGTCGGCAAGAATGTTTTGAAATTACTCGCTCGCCTCCCGCAGGTGGTGCGAGTTTTTTGTCCTGTGCGGAATGTGCCGGACATGAATGAACTTGGAATTCTGGAAGGGGCTTCCAAGATTGACTTCAAGCAGGTGGATTTTGAACAAGACGACGATGCCATGCGCCTGTTTTTCTACGCGGGCTTTGTGGGCTGCGATGCCGTGGTGTGTTGTCTAGGGACCACTCGAAAGCAGGCGGGAAGCAAGGCCGCCCAAGAAAAGGTGGATCTGAAACTTCCGCTGAAACTGGCTGCCCTCGCCAAGAAGGCTGGGGTGAAAAATTTCCTGTGTGTCAGTGCCATGGGTGCCGACAGCCGTTCGCCTTATTTTTATAACCGCCTAAAGGGTCAACTGGAAGATGGTCTGGACATGATGGGCTTTGAAACCTTGACGCTGGTGCGCCCTTCGCTTTTGCTTGGTAAACACAAGGACAAACGTTTTGGTGAAGATCTTTTGCAAAAGACCATCGGAAGGCATCCTGAATGGATTCCTGCCTACGTGCGCCCGGTGCATGCCGAAACGGTGGCGGCCCATTTGGTGACTTCTATCTTGAGACCGCCCAAAGATCACGTGTGCGCCACGGACGGAAAATTGGGCAAGCGGATTATCTATAACCGCGTGCTTGCGCAAACGAAAGTCGACGATTTGTTTTGAGTCCCGCCTATGCGGGAAAACATTGGAACTATTTGAACTTCCAGAACTTGTACAGGTACTTCGCGGTCTGAACGGGCGTCTTCAAGAAGGCGCTCTTCTTGTATCCGCTGAGGGCAAAGCCTTGCAGCACCTTGTAAAGCCCGATTTGTTCTTCGCGGTTGATGGCGAGCAGGAACCGGCGGAACTTGTATTCAAAGTCGTGAGTCTTGCCGAAATGGTCGTAGCAGCGTTTTTCGTACTGCTTTAGGAACTGCTTCGAAAGGTTGTTTACCTTGAGGCCCTGGTCCACGTACTGGGCGCAGAACCTGCCGGCGCGCATCGCGGCAGCGATGCCACCACCCGTGAGCGGGTTGGTGTGGTGGGCGGCGTCGCCCACCAGGGCGAAGTGGTCGAGGGTATAATCCTTGAGGGTGCTTGAAACCGGAACCATTCCGCCGACAGTGTGATTGATCTTTGCGCCGGGGAAAAGCTTTTCCAGCCATTCCATGGTGACTTCGAGGATATTGCCCGAATGCTTTCCGGCGGCCAGGAAGCCTGCGCCGAAGTTCGTCACGTTGGACTTTTGCTTCGGAAAACTCCAGATGTAGCCATCGTTAATAAAGTCGTGGCCCTGCCAGAAGGTCAGGTAGTCGGGCTTGGTCAAAAGTCCCTGTACCTGGATATCGACGCCCGTGCAGGTTTCGCGGGGATTCTGTTCGGACTTGAGGCCTACCATGCGACCGATGCGGCTTTCTACGCCGTCGGCTGCAATGACCATCTTGGCAAAAATTTCCTGGGTGGCGGTTTCGGTAACGCTACCGCATCCGTCGCCCTTGCCGAGCACGACGCGGACCATGCGCTTGCCGCCTTCCACGTCGCCCACGAATTCCGCGCGGGCGCAAGTTTCTACCTGGGCGCCGTCGTCGGCCGCAAGCTTTGCCAGCCAGGGGTCAAATATTTCGCGGTTCAGCATGATGCCGGTGCCCGGCTTGGGAACTTCGATATTCACGCCGTTGGGGCCATAAATGTACAGCCCGTTGATAATGCTTTCGATGCAGCTTTCGTCGATGGGACCGTAAGTCTGCAAGTCGGCGAGGGTAGTGCTGGCTTCGCCGCAACGCACCGGGAACCCGATGCGTTCCCGCTTTTCGAGAAGCAGGACCTTGTGGCCAGCTCGGGCCAGATTTCTTGCGGCCACAGAGCCTCCCGGCCCTGCGCCAATGACAACTACATCGTATTCGGAATTAAGCATTGTCCACCTCCACGAGTTTCAGCGCGCCTACGGGACATGCCTTGGCGCAAATACCGCACTTGATGCATTTTTCGTGGTCGATTTGCAAATCGAGCCCGTACATGTCAAGTGCCATCTTGGAGCAAATGCCTACGCAACCAGCGCAGGCGAGACAAACCTTTCTGTCGTGAACAAGCTTCTTCATTAAAGAAGAATATAGCAATTAGTAAGTTACTTCGCCAATCAGGCGCTTCTGGAAATCGTCGCGGACCAGTGGCTTGTCGAACAGGAATCCCTGGGCGCTGCCGCAGTTGATTCCCTTCAGGTAATCGGCCTGTTCCTGGGTTTCCACACCTTCGGCGATGACGTCCTTATCCAGTTCGCGGGCCATTTTCACCACGTTGCGGAGAATGATTTCGTCGTGGGAGTTGGCCTTGCCGATGTTGTTCAGGAGGGACTTGTCGATCTTGACGACGCTGATGTTGTAGTCCTTGAGCACGTTCAAGGTGGAGTAGCCCGTACCGAAGTCATCGATAGCGACGCCGATATTGTGCTTGCGCATGATGTCGATGAACTTCTGCATGGCGACAGAATCGTCAAAGTCCGATACTTCGGTCAGTTCCACTTCGATGTACTTGCCGTCAAGTTCGTACTTTTTCATGATGCCGAGAATACGGTCGGCAAAATCGCTGTTGCGCAAATGCAATTTTGAGAAGTTCGAAGAAATGCGTACGGGCTCGATTCCGACTTTGAGCCATTCGTGGAGGTCGTTACAGGCGGTTTCGAAAACGTAAAAGTCCAGTTCGCAAATGGTGCCTTCCCGTTCCAGGATGGGAATAAAGTCCATGGGGGGCACGATAGTCTTGTGACGGACCCAGCGTACCAGGGCTTCGGCACCGTTCATGTGCTTGTCGGTCAGGGAGACCTTGGGCTGATAGAATACCACCAGTTCGCGATTCCTGAGGGCGTTGTGGAACTCGCTGGAAATTTCCCTCTGGTGGATCGACTGGATCTGCATTTCCTTAGTGAAGAACACCACGTCGCGGTTCTTGATGGCTCTTGCAGCCATCACTGCCGTGGAGGCGTTATTCAGTGCATCGCCGACAATGACGTTTTCTTCGATGGGGTAGACGCCCATGCGGGCCTGAATGCGGATGTCTACGGGCTTGGGGCCCTGGCTCAGGCTCAGCTCGGAGACTCTGAACTTTTCGATAAATTCGTTTTGGCGTTCTTTCTTCGTGAGGATGAAGAAGTTGTCGCCGCCCAGTCTTGCAACAAGTTCGGTTTTGTCCAGGAACAGGAGGATCTGTTTTACGAATGTCCTGAGGGCGAGGTCGCCCATGTTGTTGCCCAAGGACTTGTTGATATACTTAAAGTTCTTCAGGTTAATAAAGAAGGCGGTGTAGTCCTTGAGGTTTTCCCTGATGAACTGCTGGGTGAAGGCGAAAATGCCGGCCTGGTTGTAGGCGCCCGTCATGCCGTCGGAAATGGCGACCTTGCGGGTATTGCCCATAAGACGGGCTCGACCGGAGAGGATAAAGAAGTCCCAGCTTAGCAGTTGGACGAACTTTCTCTCAAAATCTGTGAAGGTATGGCCTTCGATGGGGTGAGCCTGGAATGTAAAGGAACCCTGCTCGCCGGTGGTCATGGTCTCGGAAAAATCCGGAGTGGCCGGTCGTGTAGGGAGCTTTTCCTTGTCATGGTAGGCCGTAAACTCCCCAGAAATGCCGTTCGGGGCAAATTGGCTGACCGGTGCGTAGAAATTGCAGTGGATCAAGCCGATGTTAGCACTTTTTGCGAGGGGAGGGAGGTTTCTGGCCATGATGGCGAATATTTCGTCTGTACTGAAGACAGGCCCCAGGAGCTTGGACCTGAAATCAAGATAGATGTCGTTGTACAGCGGAATATCCATTACATCCTCAACATCAACATACCAAAACCGCGCCAAAACTATAAAAAATTTATATAGGTTGCAAGCTTATTTCTTTCCTATGTGGGCAAATTCGCTCAGAACTCTTCTAATATAAGCTTTTCTAGAAAAAAGTGTGCGACCGGTCACAAAAAAGTAGGCTGTTGAATTAGATTAATCTAACTTGGAATATATATTACATTCATCTTTTCTTTGCCCTTTAGCCACTCTCCCTTACTCTAAAAAGCTATCTTTACGCTCGCATTTAAAGAGGTAACCTCCTATGAGTAATGAGGCAGAAAAGCCGAATTTCATTACGACTTCTCTTGACTTTCTGGTCAATTGGGGCCGTACGAACTCCCTATGGCCGTTTCCGTATGGTACGGCATGCTGTGCAATCGAATTCATGAGTACCGAAGTGGGCCGCTACGACTTGTCACGTATCGGGTCAGAATACGTCCGCTTTACGCCGCGCCAGTCCGATGTGCTGCTCGTGGCAGGTACGATTTCTTATAAGCAGGCTCCGATTCTCAAGCGCATGTACGAACAGATGGCTGAACCCCGCTGGGTGATTGCCATGGGCGCTTGCGCAAGCTCTGGCGGTTTTTATGACTGCTACTGCACGGTGCCGGGCATTGACCACATTATTCCGGTGGACGTCTATATCGGCGGTTGCCCCTCTCGTCCGGAAGCCTTCTTCGAAGCCATGTTTGACCTTCAGAAGAAGATCAAGGACGAATCTTACATGAAACAGCGTGCCGAACGCGTCAAGGAACAGCTGGAAATGATCAAGGCGAAGACTGCCGAGGCCAAGGCTGAAGCTCGCGAATTCGCCCGTGAAAAGGCTCTCGACTTGAAGGAAAAGGTGGCTGAAAAGGCCGGTGATCTCGCCAAGAAAGCCCAGTTCTGGAAGGAGTAAAAAATGGATTCCGTGAATAGCGAAGTGAATTTTGCAGAAACGGCTGTCTCCGTCCTCGTATCGAAGTTTGGCGGCAAGCGTGAAGAAAAGGCCAAATGGGATGCCTGCGTGGTGATTCCCAAGGAATACCTGCACAATGCGGTTGAGTTCCTGAAGGACGACCCCTCGTTCAAGATGGACATGCTCCTGGATTTGGCCGGTATCGACTACCTGACTTACCCGAACCATGAAGGGGAACGCTTTGCGGTTTCTTACGCCTTCAAGAGCGTCAAGAATCCGGGCCGTCGTCTCCGTCTTAAGGTGCTGGTCAGCGAAGCCGACCTGAAGGTCCCGACCATTACCGATCTGTATGCAAGCGCCAACTGGCTCGAACGCGAAGTTTATGACCAGTACGGCATCGTGTTCGAAGGTCACCCGGACCTGCGCCGCATTCTGAACCATGTTGAATTTGTGGGCCACCCGCTGCGCAAGGATTATCCTGCCCAGAAGCGCCAGTGGCTTTCGACGACCGATTTCTTGATTCCGGAACTGGAAAAGCGTCTGGAAGACAAGGGCTACAAGGTTATCCAGCGCTCCAAGGAAATTATGCCTGTTGAAGAAGAATACCTTGAAGGGAGTATCAGAGAATGATCGTACTTGACCCGAATGGCGAAAAAGTAAACCTGATGGCCCTGAACGTGGGCCCCACGCACCCGGCAACTCACCACTGCGTGCGCCTGCTGGCTGCTATCGATGGCGAAACCATCGTGGCTGGCGTCCATGAAATCGGTTTCATGCACCGTGGCTTTGAAAAGATGGTGGAACGCGGCACCTGGCAGCAGGTGATTCCTTACACCGACCGTCTGAACTACTGCTCGGCCATGATGAACAACATTGCGTTCTGCCGCGCTGTGGAAAACATGTACGGCATCGAGATCCCGGAACGCACCAAGGTGCTCCGCGTGATCGTGAACGAACTCTCCCGTATTAACGACCACTTTATTTGCGTCGCTGCAGCTTTCCAGGACTTGGGCGGTACCACTCCGTTCATGTATGCCTTTAACCCGCGTGAAGAAATCATGCTGATTTGGGAAAAGCTCACGGGCGCTCGTCTCACCAATAGCTTTGCCCGCATTGGCGGTCTCTATCGCGATAGCTACAATGGCTTCGAAGAAGATGTTCTTGCCGCTTGCAAGTCGGTGGAAAAGGCCCTGAAGGACCTGCATGCCTGCTTGGACCGCAACCGTATCTTCCTCGATCGTACCGTGGGCGTCGGCAAGATTTCTGCCGAACGCGCTATCAGCTACGGCTGGACTGGTCCGTGTCTCCGCGCCACGGGTGTCGAAAGCGACCTCCGCAAGGATGAACCTTACTACGATTACGAAACCTACGACTGGGAAGTCGTGGTCGGCACTCAGGGTGACGCCAACGACCGTCTCCAGGTTCGCCTCGCTGAAATCGAAGAATCTGTGAAGATTGTGCGCCAGGCCCTGAAGCGCCTCGCTCCGGGCCCGGTCGACATCGTCGACCCACGCATCCGCGTGCCCGCGCACAAGCTCGCTTACCAGGATATGGAAGCCTTGATTGGCCGCTTCAAGAGCGTGTACGAAGGCATCCGCGTGCCCGAAGGCGAATACTACTGCGCAAGCGAATGCGCTAACGGCGAACTGGGCTTCACCATCGTCTCTGATGGCAGCGGCCACCCGTACCGAATCAAGGTGCGTTCCCCGTCGTTTGCCCATGTGTCTGCATTTAACGAACTGGTCGAAGGCCTGACCCTTGCCGACTCGATGGCAACTCTGCCTGGCCTCAACATGATTGCTGGAGAACTTGACCGATGACACAACATATTCAAGGTGCAGTTCAGTTTGTATCGAACAACCATTTGAAGTTCGACGGTCCGAGCGAAGCCATTGGCGCCCTCCCGGATCCGGGACAGACTTTTGGCTACGTGAACAAGCCCGTTCCGCAGCCCTCTACCAAGGAATTGCTCGAAAAACTCGACACTCCTGAAATCAAGGAACGTTGCGCCGACTTGCTCAGCCGCTATCCGGTGGGCCAGGGTGCTCTCCTCGAAGTCCTTTGGCTGGTGCAGGGCGTGTTCGGCTGGGTTCCCACCGAAGGTATCCGCTGGGCTGCAAACGTTTGCGGTTGCGCTCCGGCACACGCTCTCGGCGTCGCTACTTTCTATACCATGTACAACCATGCTCCCAAGGGCAAGTTCCTGTTGCAGTTCTGCCGCAACATCAGCTGCGCTATCAAGGGTGCTCAGCCGCTGATCAAGTATGTCGAAAACAAGCTCGGCATCAAGAGCGGCGAAACCACTCCCGATGGCATGTTCACGATTCTTCAGGTGGAATGCCTGGGTAGCTGCGGAAACGGCCCCATGATGCTGGTGAACGATGACTTCGCCACCGACGTGGTGGACGGTCAGCTCAAGATGAAGCGCGGTACGACTCTTACCGAAGCTAGCATCGATCGCATTATCGACTGGTGCAAGGCCAATGCAAATAACGTGCCGAAGCACGACGTGCTCGGCGGTATCGTGAAGGGCCACGGCGGTCACCCCGGTGCTCCGGGCGCTACGGCTAAGCCGCAGGTTGCTGACTACGCTCCTCCTTCTCCGGTTTTGAACGTGAAGGCCGAAGCAGACGAAAACGGTGCTACCCTCACTTGGAAGGGCGCTCCTGAATTCACGAAGCTTGTCGTCGAAAAGAAGGACGGCAGCAACTGGGTCGCTGTGGGCGAGCCCGGCGTGAAGGACAAGGCTTTCGTCGATGCAAGCGGCAAGGCGGGCGATGTCTATCGCATGATTGCAACTTCCGGTGAACGCACGGCTAAGCCTTCCAAGGAAGCCGTCACCACCCAGAAACCGGCTCCGGTAGAGGAGGCGAAGGCTTAATTATGGCAGAAGCAATTAAAGTTTGTACGCAAAACTTTGGCAAGGGCGCCCAGGACATCGAAGTCTACAAGAAGCTGGGTGGCTATGCCAACATTTCTGAACGCTTGTTCAACATGAGCCAGTTCGAAGTGATCGACTACGTGCAGCGTTCCGGTCTTCGCGGCCGTGGCGGTGCAGGCTTCCCGACCGGCATGAAGTGGAGCTTTGTTCCGCGCAATTCCGGCAAGCCTGTGTACATCGTGGTGAACGCTGACGAAGGCGAAGGCGGTACCTTTAAGGATCACTTCCTGATGATGGAAGATCCGCACCGCTTGATTGAAGGTTTGATTATTGCTGCCTGGGCTCTCGGTAGCCGCGCCGCATATATCTACTGCCGTGGCGAATTCCTGCCCTGCATTGAAAGCCTGAACAAGGCTTTGAACCAGGCTTACGCTGCCGGCTACCTCGGCGAAAACATTTGCGGAACCAAGTTCAGTTTCGATATCTTTGTTCACCGCGGCGCTGGCGCCTACATTTGCGGTGAAGAAACTGCTCTTATCAACTCCCTCGAAGGCCAGAAGGGTCAGCCCCGCCTGAAGCCGCCTTTCCCGGCAGTGAGCGGTGCATGGAAGTCTCCGACTTGCGTGAACAACGTCGAAACCATTATGGCTCTCCCCTGGATTTTCCAGCATGAACCCGAAGAATACGCCAAGATGGGTACTCCCCGTGCCGGCGGTACCAAGGTGTTCTGCATCTCGGGCGACGTGAAGAATCCGGGCGTGTACGAAGCTCCGCTCGGCACCCCGATGATGACGATGATTAACGAATACGCCGGTGGCGTCGTGGGCGGAAACCTGAAGGCTGTGCTTCCGGGTGGTTCCTCTTGCGCTCCGCTGAATGCTGGCGAATGCGCCGTGGCCACCATGGACTACGAATGCCTCGCTTCCATGAAGACGATGTTCGGTTCGGGCGCCATGATCGTGATTAACGATACCCACAACATGGCTGAACTCCTGAACGTGCTCGGCAACTTCTACAGCCACGAATCCTGTGGCCAGTGCACTCCGTGCCGCGAAGGTACGGGCCTCCTGCACCGCATTCTGAACCAGATTGTGGATGGCAAGGGTCACGACGGCGACGTGGAACTCATGCAGAGCCTTTCCGGTGGATTTGGCGGCGTGACGATTTGTCCGCTTTCCATTTCTCTCGGCGGCCCGGTGTCTAGCTACACCGCAAAGTTCAGAGCCGACTTTGATGAATTGATTGCAAAGAACCCCGACCACGCCAAGCCGCGTGTTCAGGAAAACTATCGTCCTGGAATTTTCTGGTAATAATATGAGTAACTACTACAACATGCCGAAACTCCCGACCGAGAACAGCCCGAAGGTGGAAATCTTCGTGGACGACAAGCCGGTGATGGTTCCAGGCGATACGAACCTCCTCGAAGCCCTCAAGGCTGTCGGGATTGAAACTCCTCACGTATGTTACCACCCGTATTTGCCGGTGTCCGGTAACTGCCGCCAGTGCCTGGTGGAACAAGAAGGCCCCCGCGGTCGCATGCTGGTGATTGCCTGCTATACTCCGGTGGCTCCGGGCATGAAGATCTACACGCCGGCTTCTAGCGCCCGCGTGAAGAACGCCCGCAAGGCAACGCAGGAATTTATGCTGGTGAACCACCCGCTGGATTGCCCCATTTGCGACAAGGCCGGTGAATGCACCCTGCAAGAAAACTACATGGAAGCAGGCCAGTGCGAATCTCGCATGCGTCCTGAATACGGCAAGAACTACCACGGCAATCCGGCCCACCAGTTTGTGGATGCCAAGGGTCAGCTCCGTGGCGGTAAGCACGTGGACCTCGGTCCCCGTGTGTTGCTCGACGAAGAACGTTGCGTGCAGTGCGACCGTTGCGTGCGCTTTATGCGTAGCATCGCCGGTTCCGAACAGCTGCAGCTCGCTGGCCGCGCCGACCACACTTACATTACCACCTTCCCGGGCGAAAAGCTGGACCACGAATATGACTTGTGCGTCACCGACGTTTGCCCGGTGGGCGCCATGACCGCCAAGTATTTCCGTTTCCAGAAGCGCGTATGGCTCCTTTCCCATACGCCGACCATTTCGATGGACGACTCCCTGGGTGCAAACATTTGGCTGGATCACGCCGACGGTCACATCTACCGTGTGATGCCGCGTTGCAATCCTGAAGTGAACCGCAGCTGGCTCTCTAACACCAGCCGTCTCGCTTTCCAGAACTTCGACAAGAACCGCCTTCCGGCGATGGACTTGGATGCAGTGAAGGCCGCCCTTAAGAATGGGGGCAAGGTCGCCCTGGTTGCCGGTGGCTCCTGCACGATTGAAGATCTTGCTGCCCTCCGCATGCTCAAGGAAAGCCTGGGCGACTCCGCCGAACTCTTCGGCGGCACCTTCAAGAAGGTGGGTGCCCCCGACGGCATCGCCATGAGTGGCGACCCGCTGGCTAACCGCGCCGGTTTCAAGCTGCTGGGCATTCCTGACAACAATCTGGACAATCTCGTGGATCGCCTCAGAAGCGACCTGGTGAAGGGTGCTCCTGAATTCAAGGTGCTCATTACGGTGAATGCGGATATCTTCGGCGAAGTTGGCGATGTCGCTGCCGCTCTCGAAAAGATTCCGACCCGCATCGTCCTCTCTGCTTTCGACGACGCTACTGCCAAGAAGGCCACGCTGGCTTTCGGTATTCGTCACTGGAGCGAAGTCCAGGGTACCATGGTGAACAGCATGAATATTCTTCAGAAGCTGAACGCCTGCCCGGTTTGCCCCGACGAAAACCTTCGCCCCGCTTACGAAGTGCTCTCTGAACTTGCCGGCTACAAGTTCGAAAGCGCATTCGACGCCTTCAAGAAGGCTGGCGAATATGCAAGCGTCTTGGCTGGACTTTCTTACGATACCATCAAGAGCACTGGTAAGTTGCTCGAAGGAGGTAACGCCTAATGGATATTATTGAATCCAAAACTTGGGTGGAATGGCTCATTACCATCGCAAAGTTTGGTTTCTGCTTTGTGCCGGTTCTCTATATTCTGCTCCTGATTCCTATGGAACGTCGTGGTGCAGGCTTTATGCAGGACCGCCAGGGCCCGAACCGCTCCTATATCAAGGTTCCGTTCTTCGGTAAGGTTCGCCTGTTCGGCTATGTGCAGAACATGTGCGACGGTACCAAGCTTTTCTTCAAGGAAATGTTTGCTCCGACCGGTTCCAAGAAGTTCCTTTACTACGTGGCTCCGGCCATCCCCTTTGCCATCGTGTTCCTCAGCCCGTGTGTCATCCCGTGGTTTGGTCCGATGGTATTCGAATGGGGCGGCTCTGTAGTCCGTATTGCAGGCCCGATCGTTGATTCCGAAGTGGGCATCCTGTTGCTCTTCGGTTTCAGCTCCCTCTCCGCTTACGGTGCCGTTCTCGCTGGCCTTAGCTCCCGCTCCAAGTACAGCTACCTCGGTTCCTTGCGTACCACTGCAATGACCATTAGCTACGAAGTCTGCCAGGGCCTTTCCATGATGGGTCTCCTGGTGCTCGCAGGCTCCTTCAGCCTCACCGACATCGTGAGCTGGCAAGAAAACCACGTGTGGGGCATTGTGGCCCAGCCGGTGGCTTTCTTCTGCTTCCTCATTGCGACGATTGCTGAAACGGGTCGTGCTCCCTTCGACGTGGCTGAAGGTGAACCTGAACTGGTTGCCGGTTACCACACTGAATATGGCGCCATGCAGTTCGGCCTGTTCTACATGGGTGAATACTCCCACATTTGCATTAGCAGCCTCTTGGTGGCAACCCTCTTCTTGGGCGGCTACTCGGTCCCGTTCGTGACGACCGAAACCATCCAGGCTCACATGGGTGGCTCTCTCGCCATTCTCTGCTGGGTGCTGGCCTTCCTCGCTCTTGCATTCCTCCACATGATTTACCGTTACTCTCGCAAGCTTGCCGCTTCCAAGCAGAGCAACAAGATGGAAATCCTGCGCGAATATACTCTCTACAAGACTATCGGCTGGGTGGCCGCTGCCGCATTCATTGCTGCCGGCGTTTGCTCCTGGATGTTCTATAACCCGCAAATCACCATGATTGACGGCGTTGCCGTGAATACCCTGGGCGCTGCCCTCGGTACGGCTCTCATCCACTTGCTGGTGCTCCTCGTGAAGAGCGTGTTCTTCTGCTGGGTGTGGATTTGGGTCCGCTGGACGCTCCCGCGTTTCCGCTACGACCACATTATGCATCTCGGCTGGAAGATTATCTTGAACATCGCTATTTTGAACCTCGTTGTGACCGCCGTGGTTGCAAAGCTTATGGGAGGTAACTAATGGCTCGCGTTATTAAACAGAGACCCATGAACTGGGTGGAACGCCTCTACATTTTCGAGGCCATTCGCGGCTTGTGGACAACCCTCAAGCACGCAGCCCGCGGCCTGTTCCGCTACGAAACCTTGCCGACCATTTCTTACCCGGAAGGTCAGCCCGAAGTTCTTAGCGGCTATCGCGCCAAGCATCGCCTGATGCTTCGCCCCGATGGCAGTCCCCGTTGCGTGGCCTGCGGCATGTGCGCTGCAGCTTGCCCCGCTCACTGTATTTATATCGAAGCTACCGCCAGTGACGATCCCCGTATCGAAAAGAAGGTGAAGCGTTTCGATATCGACCATTTGACCTGCGTGTTCTGCGGCCTTTGCGTTGAAGCCTGCCCGGTAGATGCACTCCGCATGGATACCAAGGAAATCATCTTTGAACATCGCACCCGCGAAGAATTCGTCGCAAACCTTAAGACTCTCACCAGCTGGGATCCGAAGGATTACCCCGAAGATGAACAGAGCCAGAAGGCTCCGGGTGGAACAAAGAATGCCCAGGCCCGTGCTGTCTGGGGAATGGAGGTAAAGTAATGCTTGCCCTGATTTATTTCATTGTTCTCGCTGCGGTTGCCGTGATTGCCGCTCTTGGCGTGCTTTTCTCGAAGCACCCGTTGTATGGCGGTCTTTCGCTGGTGCTCACCATGCTTTCCCTCGCTGGCATTTACGGCCTTGTGGGTAGCCCCTTTATCGGCGTTGTGCAGATCATGGTCTACGCCGGTGCAATCATGATGCTCCTGGTGTTCGTGATTTCCGTCTTGAACGCTGCGAAGGATTCCAAGACGCCCATGTTCGATGGAGTGTCCATCTTCGTGATCATTGCGGCTCTCGCCCTTGCCGGCCTCGTGGGTTTTGCCCTGGTGCTTTCTCCCATGGGTTTCGACGTGACGACGCTCCGTGGCTCTGTGGAAATGACTTCCAAGAACCTCTTCGATACCTCGAAGACGGGCCCCGGTTACTTCGTTCTGTTCGAAGTGCTTGGCCTGTTGTTGCTCTCTTCCATGGGTGCTGCCGTGCTGATGGCTAAGAAGCGCCTGGGCTCTGAAGTCTCCGAAGAAAATGTCTCCGATCATAAGGAGGATAAGTAATGGAACTCCAACCGATTTACATCCAGATTCTTGCCCTGGTGATTTTCACCATCGGCTTGATTGTTGCTCTTTCTCGCCGCAACATCTTCTTTGTGCTCATGGGAATTGAACTTGCGCTCAACGCCGTGAACCTCTCTTTCGTGGGTTTCGCAAAGACGCTTCCGGCTGACTTGAGCGTTGCGGGTCAAATCTTCCCGCTGTTCTCGATTGCCGTAGCCGCCGCCGAAGCATGCGTTGGCTTGGCTCTTGTCATCCTCATTTTCCGTAACCGTGAAAGTGTCGATTCCGACAACTATTCCAATATGAAGGGGTAAGCAATGACAAATTTACCGCTTTGGATCATTCCTCTTTTCCCGCTCCTCGGAACGATTCTTCTGGGTGCGATTGCCGTGATTTCTTCGGGTAGCAAGAAAGGCCCCTCCGAAGGTTTCGTGGGCGCCCTCTCGGTGCTGTTCCCGGTGATTTCGTTCGTATGCGTGGTGCTCCTTGCCTTTGGCATGCCTGAAGAAGGTATTCGCCAGACGCTTTGCAACTGGATTGACATCCCGATGCTGAAGGTCGATATCGGATTCCTGTTCGACGGCCTCTCCCGCGTGATGCTCCTGTTCGTGACCGGCATCGGTTCCCTCATCGCTCTCTACTCGATAGGTTATATGCACGGCGACCGCGGCTTCACCCGCTTCTTCGCCTACATCAACCTCTTCCTGTTCAGCATGATCGTGCTGGTGCTCTCCGATAGCTTGCTTCTCACCTTCCTCGGTTGGGAAGGCGTGGGCCTTTGCTCCTACTTGCTCATCGGTTTCTGGAATCACGACCTCAACAACTGCAAGGCTGCAAACAAGGCCTTCATCGTGAACCGCGTGGGCGATATCGGTTTCTTGCTGGGCATGCTCTGCCTTGCAACGCTGGGTGGCTCCGCAATTCTCAACTACGAAGCCCTGAACAAGTTTGTTGAAATGCTCATTGCCGGTGGCCATGTTGATCTTGCCGCCCCGATCTTGATGATCGCTGGCCTCTTGTTCTTCGTGGGTTGCACTGGTAAGTCCGCTCAAATTCCGCTCCTCACCTGGCTTCCGGATGCTATGGCCGGTCCGACCCCTGTGTCTGCCCTTATCCATGCCGCTACCATGGTGACCTCTGGCGTGTATCTGTTGGCTCGTCTTTCCCGCATGTTCGTGCTCGTGCCCGAAGTGCTGGTTGTTATCTTGGTTGTGGGTATGCTTACCGCTTTCTGGGCGGCCGTTGCAGGTCTCTTCCAGAACGACATCAAGAAGGTGCTTGCTTACTCGACCATTTCTCAGCTCGGTTACATGTTCATGGCCGCAGGCGCTTCAGCCTTCGATGCCTCCATCTTCCACGTGTTCACCCACGCCTTCTTCAAGGCAGCCCTCTTCTTGGGCGCCGGTGCAGTGATTCATTCTCTGGCTGGCGAACAGGATATGCGTCGCATGGGTGGCCTTATCAAGAAGACTCCGGTAACCGCTTGCGTGATGATTTTTGCCTTCTTGGCCATTATCGGTTTCCCGGGCTTTGCAGGCTTCTGGTCCAAGGACCTCATCCTGGAACGTCTCTATACGAACGCTCCCTTCGGTGAATTCTTCTACTTCGCCGGTCTCCTTACGGCTGTGATTACGGCTGTCTACATGGGCCGCCTCATCATCATGACCTTCTTCGGTGAATACCGCGGTTCCAAGGAAAGCGAAGAACATATTCACGAAGCTCCGGCCAGCATGCTTGTTCCGATGGTGATTCTCGCTTTCGGTGCCGTGTTTGCCGGTTACCTGTGGGCAGATTCCATGGGTATCAAGTTCTTTGCAAATACTCTTGCTCCGGTGGTGGGCGAGGCTCAGAACTACAGCCTGGGTACTGCAACCCATCACGTGAACGCCTTGACGTTCGCCTGCTTCGGTACGGCGGCCGCTCTCCTGGGTATGATTATCGCTTTTGTGGTTTACGGCCGTGCCCGCATTCCGCATATCTCTGCCAAGGTTAGCAGCGCACCCGAAGGCTCCAAGGCCGACTGGACGTTCTTCTTTGACTACATCCATGAAATTTTCATTACCGTAACCAAGGCTGCCGCCTTTATCGCGGACATGATTGTCGAAAAGATTCTGCAGGGTATCCAGTGGACGGTGGGTTCCATTGCCGAAATCGTTGGAGACGGTGTGAGCACATTCCAGGTGCGCAAGGTGCGTGTGCAGCTTACGCTTAGCCTGCTGGGTGTAGCCGCCTTAGTTGTCGTTGTACTTTTGACCGGAGGATTGTTCTAATGCTTTTACATCTTCTTGTCCTTGCTCCTTTTGCCGCCGCGATTTTGATGATCGCCACCTCCAAGGAAGATCCCAAGTCTTCTTCTAGGCTTGCCTTCTTGTTTGGCTTTGCCTTTGTGGCGATGTCCATTGCCTTGATCGCTAGCGGTAACCAGGCTACCGAAGCCATCGAATGGTTCCACATTCCTGGCGCCAAGGGTGCCGTTTACTACTACCTGTACAGTCATGGACTGGGCGCCTGGATGGTGTTCCTTTCTTGCGCACTTTCCCTTGTGGCCCTGATGACGGCCCGCAACACTCTCGACAAGAATTACCGTAATTTCGCCATCGGCATTTTCGCCTTGATGGGCGCCATGAACGGTACATTCCTCGCTGCAGACGCGGTGCTGTTCTTCTTCTTCTTCGAAGCCATGGTGTTCCCCGCCGCAGTGCTCATTGCCGGTTTCGGTGGTAAGGAACGTCGCAAGGCCGCCATGACCTTTGCGATCTACACTCTGGTGGGTTCTGCTCCCATGATGGTCGCCCTCTGGTACCTGATTACGCTGGCAGACAATTCTCTGGTGCTTTCCTTGGCCGTGGCTCTCCAGAACCTGGATCCGGCAACCCAGATGACTCTTCTGCTTTGTTTCTTGCTGGCCTTCTTGGTGAAGACTCCGATTTTCCCCTTCCACGGCTGGCAGGCAATTACCTATGCTGAAGCTCCGGCTCCGCTTTCGGCAATCCTTACGGGTGCCATGAGTAAGGCCGGCGTGTTCGGTTTCATCGCCTGGATTCTTCCGATTTTCCCGCTTTCGATGGAAGTGGTGGATTCCATGATGTGGCTGGGCTTGGTCACGGCCATTTATGGTGCCTTGATGGCCCTCCGCGCTACCGACGGCAAGAAACTCCTCGCCTTCAGCTCCATGAGCCATTTGGGCCTCGCTGTGGCAGGTGTGTTCAGCCTCTCTGAATCTATGCTCCCGGCAGTCCTGGTGCTCCTGGTTGCTCACGGTCTTTCCGCTGGCGCCCAGTTCTACCTGATGGGCATTGCCGAACGTTTTGCCGGTACTCGCGATATCGAACAGCTGGGCGGTCTTGCAACTCGCAACCCCGTGTTCGGTTCCCTGTTCGGATTCCTGGCCGTACTTTCTCTTGCGGTTCCGGGTACTGCCGGATTCGTTGGCGAATTTACCGTGCTCATGTCCCTGTGGGATATGGGTCCGCTCCCGGCATTGGCTGCCGGTCTTTGCCTGATTCTTTCGGCAACCTACATGCTCCGCTTTGTGCAGAAGGTCATCTTTGGCAAGCCTGCCCGTGAATATGAAGACAGCAAGCGCATGACTGCAATCGAAGGTTCTTCCATTGGTGTCATGGGTGTCCTTCTTCTGGTGTTCGGCATGCATCCGGCCTTCATTACCAATGCACTCCAGCTCTTTGACGAAAGCGCCGTGCAAGAAATGAACAAGCTGACGCACCCTGCTGAAGACGCCCAGACGGTTGAAGCTTCTGCCGATACCACTGGCGAAGCCATTGTGGACGAAAACATCGCTGCCGTGGCCCAGCCCATGACCGACGATGATTTGCGTCAGCTGGATTCCAACCTGAAGGCAAATGGATTTAGCGACGAAGAACGCGCTTCTCTGATTGCCCAGCTGAAGAACATGAGCGAATCTGAAGTTGCCGAAGCTCAGGAAGAAGGCGCGCTTGAACAAAACGAGGCCAATGTGAAGGAGGCTTCTGAAAATGAGTAATTACGTAAATCTCTTGCCGGTAATCCTTGTGGCTTTGGGCGCACTGATGACCCTTGCCGCAGAACCGTTCATCAAAGACGAAAACAAGCACAAGATTCTGCCATGGGTAGCTTCCTTGTTTATTGCTCTTGGTGCAGGTGCTTACTACTTTACCACTAACGATGTCTTTATGGACTTGTACGCTATGGACCCGATCCGTCGCGTGCTGGGTCTTTCCGTGATGCTCTGCGCTTTCCTCGGAATTGCAGGGCTCCAGTGGACCCTCGGTCACGAAAAATTCAAGGGTGGCGAAGCTTACGCTCTCTTGTTGCTTGCAACCTGTGGCGCGACCCTCATGACTCAGGCTATCGACTTCCTTGCCCTCTTCTTGGGTATGGAACTGGCCAGCTTCCCGATTTACGCCTTGGTGGGTCTTCGCCGCAAAGACGTGAACGCCAACGAAGGTGCTTTCAAGTACTTCGTTTCGGGCTCGATCTTCAGCGCTATCTTCCTGTACGGTGTGGCCCTGATTTACGGTGCAACTGGTTCGACTCACATTTTTGCCTCTGTTATCGCTGGCCGCGGCCTGCTTTATGGCATGGGTGTTCTGCTCGCCATATTCGCTCTCCTCTTTAAGGCCGGTGCCGCTCCGCTCCATTTCTGGGTGGCCGATGTCTATACGGGTGCCTCTGTGGCTGTGACGGGCTTTATGGCTGCCGTTGTCAAGGTTGGCGCTCTCGCTGCCTTGGGCACGCTCTGGCTCGGTTCCTTGGTGACCCGCATCGGTTCTGCTCCGGCATGGAACTTGGCTGAACAGGTGACGATCCGTGGCGAAAACAAGAGCCTGTTCTACGTGATTTTGGTGGTGTCTGTCTTGTCCATGGCTATCGGTGCTTTCGGTGGCCTTGCCCAGAAGTCCATCCGCCGCATTATGGCATACTCTGCCGTGATGAACGCGGGCTTTATCGTCATTGGCCTGCTGCTCCCGAACTATGCCGCCGAAGGTACGGTGCAGATGGGTGCCATGTACTACTTCCTCATTACCTATGCTATCGGTAGCGCTGGCGCTTTGGCCGGTATCGCTTACCTTGCCGGTAAGGACGACAGGAACGAATCTTTGGAAGACATCCAGGGCCGTGGACGCAAGCGCCCCTACGTGGCCATTGCTACGACGGTCTGCTTGGCTAGCCTCGCAGGTATGCCGCCCGTGGCCGGTTTCCTTGCCAAGTTCACGTTGTTTACCGACGCTCTTGCTGGTGGACTCGGCCTTGTCGCTGCCATTGCCTTTGCCCTTTCGCTGGTGGCCGCTGTGTTCTACCTGCGCATCGCCTTCGTGCTCTTTATGCCCCTCAAGGCTGAATGCGAATGCAAGTGCTGCTGCGGCAAGAATACCGTGTATGCCTACCTGTTGCGCTTTGCTGTGACCCTTGCCGCAATCGCGTTGATTCTCGTGGGAATCTTCCCCAAGGTCGCACTGATTCTGCAATAGTAAGTCACAAGAGCGAAATTATTCAAGAAACCGCCTTTCGGGGCGGTTTTTGCTTTTTAGGTGTTTTTTAGAAAAAGTTCTTGACATAGACTTTTTTCGCGTATATATTTAAAGAACGTTAAAGAAGGAGTTTTTATGGAATTAAAAAAAATAATTCTGTCTTTATTTGCTGCCCTGATGCTCGTGGCATGCGCCGGTACGCCGGACAACAACAATGACGAAACCCGTGCCAAGGCTGACAAGGCCTATCAGGAAGTTGACGCTGAATAAACGCGGTGCTTTGGTTTGGCAAAGCAAACTGTAATCCTGAATTTTTAGATAAAAGGGGCCTTTTTAGGCCTTTTTTTGTGTATGGAATCCGTTTATGTAAAGAAAAACTTGCAAAAGTATGGCTTTTCATATATATTTGTTACATCCACTAGTGCAACCTCCTATACAGGTCTCCTGTTATGAGCAAAAAGTTTACCCTGATAATTTTGGCAATTGTCTTGTTGCCAGTGTTTTCTGCAGCAAAGCATATGGCGGTGCTAGAAACAATCTCGCAAAATGGTTTACTGACGGTACAAGAAACGCAGTACTTGACCGATATTTTGAGGAATCAAGCGGTTACAGTGTTGCCTGCAGGGCCGAACTGGACTATCATAACGGATAGAAATGTTCCTGCAGACTTTGTGGCTCAAGCTCGCATTTCTCAGTTTGGTTCTTCTCTTGCAGTAAGTGCGGAGCTTTATGAAACCACTGGTAATAAGCTTGTGTCGAGTTTTAGCGGCAGGGGCGAGACAGTTGTGGATATCGAAAAGATCATCAAGGCTCAGGCTCCGGAATTCTTTAAGAAGGCCAATGAATCTACATGGAATAATTTGGGTGATTTAGGAACATCTTCGAATTTTGACTTCCAAGAGAATCCGCGTTTTATTGTGGAAATCGAAACGAATCCGTCTGGAGCGATTCCTTCTATAGACGGTAAGGCCATTCCGAAGTGTACGAGTACGCCTTGTAAAATCCAGCTTGAAGCAGGCGAACGTCACTTTGTGTTGTCCAAGGAACGTTTTGAAGATAAGGATACGGTAGTCAATATTGTCGCGAACAACCAGAAAATTTTGTTGAACCTGTCGCCAAATATTGGCTCATTGGACTTGAGGCCTTATATCCAGGAGAATTTGGCCAAGTATCCGGTTGCCATTACGATTGACGGTGAAAATGGGCTTGTCGGCAATAATGATCTTACGCCGGGATTACATGAAGTTAAAATAGAGCATCCTTGCTATGATCCCTTGGTTTTCAAGGTTGCTGTTGATAAAGGCAAGGTTGGAACATTTAGGGATTCTCTTAAGCGCGGTCTTGGTGGATTGATTTTGGATGTCTATCGGGGTGGTGAACCTCATTCGGTTCCGGTTTATTTAGATGGCGAGAAGGTCGGTATGACTCCGTTTACGAGGAAAGTTCCGCTATGTTCAAAAGTCGAGGTTGGTGACGCTGATTATCGCGAAGAAGTTGCAGTTACCTTGAAATGGCACGAGGTTACCAAGGTGACCCACGAAATGAAGGAACGCGATACTTTGCCTGTTGCCGATCAGACTCAAGCCAATGCAGAGAATGCGTATAACGAACTTGATTGGAATAGTCCGGTAGAACGTGCAGAACCTTCAAAAAAAGATCCTCCGCAAAAAAAATTCTGGGTGGGTGCATTTGTCGCTGCAACGTATAACGATTTCTATGGAACAAAATTCGGATTTGAAAATCTGGAATCGGGCGATGATTATACGCTAAAAGTCGAAGGTGCCGATGATGTTCTGGGCAATTATTGGGGCGTCGGAGGGAATATTGGCTTAAGCGGATTATATCTGTTCACTCCTTTTTTTGGTCTCCGTGCTGATTTGGGCGTTGCCTTTAGGCATGGATCCGGAAAGTCTGACGTGACAGTGAAAGTGTTTTGGGAAGACCTTGATCGCATACCCGAAAAATCTGATTTGGAAATAGATTATCATGTTGAACAGCTTAACATTGATATTCCGCTGGCGATGCGAGTGCTGCTACCGGGAATGATTTATGCTGAACTGGGACCGATGATGTCCTTCAATTTGTATTCAAAGTGCAAGTTTGATATTGATGACGAGTTCGGAACGCAGGAAATTAGGGAAACGAATACCTTTAAGGTTGTCGAATTCGACTTGCTTACGGGTGTGGGTGTCATGCGCCCTGTTGGTAAATCCATACTAGACTTTAACCTGCGCTTTGTCCTTGGAATTACTCCCCTTAACGATGCAGATGACCCTCCGAAAACTTGGCAATGGCAATTTAACGTAGCTTATTGGTTTATCTAGAAGCCCCCGATGAAAACGAATTTATTAAAAAAAGTATTATGCGGGCTATTTTATGCCTTGTCGGTGGGTTCCCATGCCGCTGATGTGGCTCCGTTAGATTCGAATAATTCTCTTCAATATTTGGATGTTGATGCTTCCGTTTTGAAAGAAAAATTCTTGGAAAATGGTGCGGATGCTTTGATTCCTATAGAGTTGAATGCAATTGCGAAAACAGATGTTGATTTTAAATATTGCTTTGATGTGAAAGCTCAGTCTGCAACCTCGGAGGGTTCTGCCTCTATTGAAGATTTTGATGTGTCGTCTCTTGCATTCCCTGTTTGTGACAAAGGTGAATATGGCCAAGTTGTAATAAAAGCAGGAACTGTTGAGCCTACTGATGAGACAAAGATATATGTCAATGTGAAAAAAGATAGCGTGATGGAAGGCGAAGAAATATTGCCTCTTAAAATCTTTGATATGAGTGGTGCAGTGCTTTCGGAAAATATGCACGAGGGATATTTAAATCTAACGATTGGTGATGATACTGGTGCATCTCCTAAATTTGCTAGTAGTGTAGAGCAATATTCGGTACCCGAAAATTCAGCGACTGGATCTATTGTTGCAAAGATTCCGATAGAAAATGCTCTTGCAACGGATGAATTAATTGTAACACTTGAGAATAATAGTTCTGCTTCAGGCTTAACAGGTGTATTAGATATTTTAGAATTGTCCCTTGATAATGACGATGGGTCTGTTTATGCTGTTTTGTCTGTAAAAGATGGTTCGATGCTAGATTATGAGGCTATTCCGTCTTCTTACAATGTGACATTAACATTAAAAGATCAAAATGGTGTTGCCGGCTGTAACCAGGATACGATAATACGCACGATCAATGTCGTTGATGTAAACGAAATTCCGATGGCTGAAGATGTTGTCTTTGAAATCGATGAAAACGTGCCGATGGGTATGGTCATTGGCGCAATGAATGTTGCTGATCCGGATGTCAAACATATCAGGGAATTTGGACATTTGGATTATTCGATTATCGGTATGGACGAAAGCTTCGTGTTCACGATGGACTCCAATAAGATTATTGTGAAAGATCCGTCCAAGATGGATTACGAATCGCCTGTTCATAATTACACATTCGATGTTCTGGTTAAAAACTGCGAATGGAATAAGACATCAGGCAAGTATGATGGTGCATGCCTGTATGACACAGCCAATGTGGTTGTCAATATTCAGGATGTCAACGAAAAGCCGGAAATCATCATTGACGGTCCTACTCCGGATGGTGGTGACGATTCTGAGCCGTTCTGCGTTGCCCATTGCGATACCACGGATCGTGGTGTTTGGAAGGATTCTATCCTTACTGTAGGTGTCAGGGAAAATCTCACTAATTTGGATGGTACGATGGATGTCGTATCTCCGACGGGAATGGTATTGTTCCAGTATCACTATGCCGATGAAGATACAGGCCATGTTGCTGGTGCCAAGGTTACCTGGTTTGACGTTCTTCCCTCGCCGAATCCGAAGCTGACCACGAAGGGTTCCGACCTCTTTAACATTGTGGGCAAAAATGGTGTGATTACGGTGACCGTCAAGGACCAGAAGCTGCTTGATTACGAAACGCTCAGAAATGCAACATCTCGTAATGATCCGGATCCGGAATACACGATGGGCATTGTCGTGACAGACCCGAAGGGTTTGGCTGATACGCTTTACCGCATAATTCGCGTGATTGATGAAAACGAAAAGCCTCTCTTTACTGCGGTGCCAAGCGTGGTTGTCGAGGGCAATCATCCTGGAGATTCCATCGGTTATGTGGAACATCCCAGCGATGTTGACTCATTATCTAGGAATCCGGCTTTTTACGACAATAGCTTCAAGGTGACAGGCGGTGATATAGACCGTTTTGACTTGAGAAAGGATCCTGCGGACTTGTTGAGAATCAGTCTTATTGCTCAGGATTCTATTGACTGCGAAGATGGTAGTTATATATGCGGTGTAGATTCTGTTTATTGGGTTGAACTGTTTTACGGCGATACCACGCTCAAAACGGTGTATAGCATCGTTCGAATCCCGGTTACGGTTGCTGATTTAAACGAACCGCCTGTGTTTAGGACCGATACCATCGGTGTCGCAGAAAATTCTCCGAAGGGAACCATTGTCGATACAATCAAGTGGTTTGACTATGACCGCTTTGACACCGTAATGCATTTTGAAATGATTAAGGATCCGAGTGGTTGTTTTGCGATTGACGAAAATACTGGTATAGTGACCGTGAAGAAGGATGATTGTACTGCTCTTGACTATGAAAAGAGCCCGGCTTTGAATATCGAAGTGGCTATCACCGACTTGGTGGATGCCACGGATCGCAACTTGATTTTCGGTGGCCCCAATACGGTCACAAAGGCCATTGTGGTGAATGTCCTTGATGTGGATGAGCCGTCGCCTATTGCGAGTGACTCTGCCGATACGGTCAAGGTAGATGTTGAAGAAAAATCGGAAGTTGATGAAGATATAGAAAATGAAAACAAGGATGAAAATGTAATTGATGATTATGTAGCTCCCGTGTTGACAATATCTGCAATTGCACAAAAATTGGATAGTAGTAATTCCGTTAGAATAACTGAAAATATAAGCGCTGATGATAACCGAGTTTATATAAATACGACGGCATGGAATACATATGTGTCTATAAAGGATCCTGTTAAGAAAACGGATTCCACGTATGCTGTTAGCTTGAATTTTGATGCGGTTTCTGTGCCTGAAAAGATATGCTTGAAGCTTGCTGCTATTGCTAATGAGAAAATTGTGCTGAATGAACCTTCTGAAGATAATGGGAAACGTGTATTGCTGAATAATTCAATAGTTCAAGTATCGTATACAGAAAAAGTGGCGGAAGTCGATGTCATTGTAAGCTATAAAACTGATGCCGATGGCAAGATTGTAAAACAGGCTGTTGTAAATGAGCTGGGCGGAATAGATTCTGTTAAAACAATGACGGTGTCTTATGCAACCATGATTAATGACAATGATGTAGTCGTTTCTTATATGGCGAATGCTTCAACGGGAGCGATGATTCTAAAGGACACTTTGGGTAATTTACTGACTAGTTCTGCTGCGAGAGGTAAGCCGAATGTTGGTTACTATTATGTAGCTTATGATGATTCTGCTAATTCCACGACCATAACTTATGCGGTTGATAAAAAAGGCTCTGTTTTAAAGAATGCTGAAGGCAACGTTGATTACGAAGTGTCTTATTCTTATGTAGATGATTTGGGACGTTCTACGATAGTTGCCATGAATGTGGTTGTTGATCAGACTACACCTGTTGTTGAAATTGTTTCGCCGGAAGAATATCGAGTGTTTCACTCTAATTTGGTAAATGTGACGTGGTGTGTCAATGGAGTTCTTCAAGATAGTTTGAATGTCCAGCAACTAGAACGTGGACCCAATGCGATTATTCGTGAATTCTGCGACAAAGCTGGCAACTGCGGAGTGGATACCGTTTTTGTAGTGTACAAGGGCGATGCAAGTGGAGAAGAAGACTTTGCAGAACCGACGTTCCGTGTGGTAATGACTGGACCGTTCCAGTTTACAATTGAACTGGATTGGGCTTCGAACCTAGCGCTAGAGAAAAATTATGCGGTTATGGATTTGCAGGGACGAATCTTACAACAAGGGGTGATTCGGTCCTCTGAAACGGTGGTCCCTGTACTGACCTCTGGCTCTTATATAGTGAAAGTTGGTCATAAAAAACGTGTAGTGAATATTCATTAATCAAAAATTTTTAAACAGGTATCTTATGAAGAATAGATTATGTCTGACATTGCTTGCGACGCTTGCTGGTTTGCAAATGGCATGGGCTCAGCTGACGATGCCAATTACCTGTAGAGGTAAAGTCTACTTTAAGGCTCCGGATAAATGGACTGCGGCCTATATTGGCGGCAGTAACGTCAATAATGTCCAAAAAATGACATTGAATGCTAATGGCTTCTATGAATTCGATTTGGAAAAATTGGGTATAACAGATAGTCAGAGTCCTTTTTTCGCTATAGGAAACCAGTCTACTACGAATGCTTCTCTTAGAATAGTAACGGGGACCTTGTTTAACGTTATGCCTAAGAATGGTACAAACGATGTTGGTTGGCCCACCAATGACGCAAGTCTACATTGTCCAGGTGATGATAAGCATGTGTACATCTTCGAAAATCCCAATGCTGCGGGAAAAACGATGACTGGAGATGTCCCGCCGGGAGCCAAGTTCCTGTACGTAATGATTCCGCCCGACTACACGGAATGGCTTTTTGCGGATCCCATGATTAGCATGGATGGCGGCGTTACGGGAGAAATGCTTGAAGCTGTTGATGACGAATACTATTGCGGATGGTTCAGGTATGTCTGGATGGGCGACAACATTCCGGACAATGTGGTTTTTTACCGTAATGACGATGTTGATCGTGAAGACATGATTGGTTTGAATGGCAACTGGGAAGAGTCGGGTGAGGCGACGCCGATTCCCTTGAGCCTGATGTTCGGCATGGTGGATACCCTGTACTTTGTGCCTGACAAGGAACTGTTGCTGGCTGATGGTGATGATGGCTGGTATTATACGTTCCCGGGCGTTCACGGCATTTGTTCCTATGATCTTGCTGCCATTATCTACGATACCGATGCAAGCTTGCATGGAGCCTTTACTTGTGCTACTACATATTATGACGGCATGTCTGCCGCAGAAGGTCTGTACAATGGTTGCCCTACAAACGCTCCCTTCAGTTACCCGGCCAATCAGCCCACGCCTTGCGTAGGTGTTACACAGAATATCGTTGCCGATCTTCTGGATCCCACTACGAAAAAGCCGACTTACAATGCGGCCAGTGGTTGCTTTGTCAGTGTGGAAGCCTTTAATACCATGTTCCAGAGCAATACCAGGTACAACGAAACCTATTGTGTGGAAATTCCCTTTACCCGTAGCTCTGACGGCAAATGGGAATTCGATTCCGACAACTATACCAGTCCCGGAGTCACTGCCAAAGGAGGCTTCTATCCTGGTGAAAGCTATTCTCTTCTTAATCCCGCTAACATGCTTTCTGCTGCAGTTCCTGCAGCCCATAACAAGCGCAAGGCCGAAGGCCCCGTGTTCATGGAATCATCTTTCAGAAAGATCAATGCTAATGAGGGTGTTCCCGAAATTGACATTCTCTGCAATGGACCCGGTTGGAATAAGGGTGTGCCTTGTGATGGCCTCTTCGCTGGTGGTGGCGAATGGTCTTCGATGAATCCGCCTAAGGCGGGCCTTGCCGTACGGGGCGATGGCTGGCAGTGGTCTGTCATGGGTGACGGCTGGGCTAATGATGTGGCTCCGGAAGGCTGGACCTTCTACAAGCAGGGTACTGAAACGGCTGTAAACGTTACCAATACGGCGAACGGTTATGGTACTGGTAATGCTGCCCGTTGGGCGTCCGGTGGCTGGGTGAAGGATGGTATGGGTAAGGCTGCTGTCCAGGCTTACGATGCCACGGTCTTTACCAATGGCCAGGGACGAAATCAACATTATTGTTTAGAGTCTCACGCCAAGTTTACCTATAGAAAGGGGCTTCGTTTCAGCTTCCGCGGAAGCGATGATGTGTGGGTGTATATTGACAACAAATTGGCCGTGGATATCGGTGGTACCCATTTGCCAGCCCCGGGATACGTAGACCTGGATTATTTTGTGGGTGCCAGCGGTGGCTTTGAAGTCGGCAATGAATATGACTTGGATATCTTTTTCTGCGATAGGCGCACAACATGGAATAGCTTGCGTATCAAGACCAATATGCATATCCTTCAGAAGAGTGGAATTGAAATGATGGGTAAAAAGAACCCTGCCAACAAGAATGAAACCGTTTATGATATTTGCGTCGCCAAGTCCGGTGATGGTTCCTGTGCTGCCGCCATGTCTGCGGGTAATTCTGAAAAGTATTGCGGAAGTCAGCTTGTGGAGGCCATGAATGCTGGCTTGATTACCATGTCTTATAAGCTTGTAATGGGTGACAAATATGGTGAGAATGCTGTTGCTGGTTTTGAAAACGTTAGCACACCGGGAATCTACAAGTGTGGTATTGACTTGACTAATCTTGCAGTTCCCAAGATTAATAAGGAAAGTCTCTGTGGCTTAGGAGGTGGTCGCTATACCTTGTATGTTGACATTGATGGCAAGACTAAGAAGGTTGCCACCTTCCGAATGAGCGGAGAAGTGGATGTGGTTTACAAGGATGGTATAGCCATTGATACTGTTGGCAAGGCTATTTCGGGTGGCAAGTACACCTTGATGAAGACAGCAATGGCTGGCCAGATGGTTCCGATCTATGTATCTTCTGTGGCTCCTAAGGCTGATGGTAAGGATGAAGTCGAGATTTACCCTGAGGATGCTAAGGGTGTTGAATACACGCTCGCATACGATCGCGTCATGAAAGCCTATGCTAAGGAAGTGGATCCGCTGACGGGTACCGAATCTTACGTGAAACTGGCTTCGGGTTCAGCACGAAAAATAGGCAACAGTGGTGTTGATACTGTATATGTAACTGTTGATATGGATGATATGACCGAAGCTATCCAGAATTTTAGCGTCAGTGTTTCCGGTAAGCCGCAAAATGCGATGAATATCAGCTTCTACCTGCCGCAGATTACCTTTATCGAAAAGATTCCGGAGTCGGGTGAATCCGCCAAGTCTATCACGGGACAACGGCCTGAACCCGATGGCTCCTACGAGGAATTGTGGATGGGCACGCAATATGAAATGTACCTTGCCATTGTGAAGCCCAATTTGGACAGGACCTATAGTCTCTGCTTGGAAGAATGCGATGGTGTTGCAATTCACATGGGTGCAAGTACTTCTTCGAGGATTGAGTTTATTCCGGAACAGGTTTCGTTCAAAGACGGCTATGCGACAGTTGCTGTCCGCTCGCTGGCTGCATATCGTTGGGATACGGATCCGTCAATTAATTCTCCGGCTACCATTGTGGCCGAATTCAACGATTACGTACAGGCCGTTTACAAGCCGATGTACTTCCGCAATTCTCCGGTTCCCTATCCGGTTCTTGCCGACGTGTTCGACGTGCACGGTTCTACACCTTCTGAGGAATACAAGATTCCGGCCCCGTATTTCGACATGGATAGGGAATACCTGGATGGTATTGGCGATTCTGTGGCCATTTATTACGACAGGCCCATTCATAGGGATTCTTTGCCGAGAAAAGTTTGCATTATGTGGGATTCCACTTCAGCTAAAGCCTATAATCCCTATGCAGAAGGCTTCTCTACCATGCCGAAGGATTCTTCTACTATCTGTAACGAACTTGTATCAATTGACGCCGGTAATATCGACTGCTCTCATTCGACTGCAGAAGGCTTGTGCTCCAACGTGATTACTATTGGAGGTCTTAAACTTTCGTCTGCTGTCAAGACGGCTGGAGTTGGTTTTGTTTCTTCTTATGTTAAATTTGAAGACAAGGGCAAGGTAGTAAGGCAGGGCTTTAAGGGCGCTTTATTTGATCGCATAGCTCCTGTGCCATTGCGTGCCGTATTACGTTCTGTTATGAATGGCGATAAACAGTCCGATTACGACAGCCTTGTTGTGACGATGTCTGAACCGGTCAAGGTGTTGACAAGTTCAAAGAAAAAGAAGGCTTTGGATTTCTACCTGAATTCTGCCGAAGATTTGTCCGAAGAAGAACGCTATATGTCTGTCCTGGGTGAGACATCTAAAAAAGTGACGGCAGAAAAAGATCCTGTGATAACTGTTAATGAAAAAACAGGTGGCGGGCTCATAAGTTATATCTACAAGCGCGGCTCAGCATCTCCGCATAAGGGTGACTATGTGCGTTTGGGTGGCAGCTTGTCGCATGCGTTATGGGCCGATACTACGGATTTGTCTCTGTTTGGGGGTGATACGTTACGTGTAGTAGCGGATTCTGCCTACTATTGGAATTCTCCCACGGGCTATAAGGAAAAAAAGCGACTGTCGTCCAGATGGATTCCTATTGTAAGCAACGATCCGGTAATTATTGAGGATGATGCTGATTTTGAGTATGCTGAACCGACCTTCCGCGTGGTAATGACGGCTCCGTTTGAGTTTACCATTGTATTTGATTGGAATTCCTCGACAGCCACCAACAAAAAATATGCCGTCATGGATTTGCAGGGTAGAATCTTGAAACAGGGGACAATCAATTCTTCTGAAATTGTCGTACCGGTGCAGACCGCAGGTTCCTACGTGGTAAAAGTCGGCCTTGGCAAGCGCATTGTGAATGTGCACTAAGTTTTGCGCTCATTAGTATTAAATTCAAAAATCGGTCCCGTTTGGAACCGATTTTGCTTTATAAAGATAAATGTACAATTCCAATTTGGAATAAAAAAATCGGGGCGATTTGTAAAAAGATTGCGCACTTTAAGATGTTTAGGATATATTTATTGTTATTCTAGTGTAGTCTATGAGAAGGTTGAGGGATGGCTGGGCGACTGGTTTATTTTTTGATAGTTTGTTTAGCTGTTGCATCAATGGCTTCTACGCACGTGGCAGTGTTAGAGACTGTTTCGGAACAGGGCGTTATCGGCCGTTCCGAAAAGATGTTTCTGACAGATAAATTGCGTGAGCGTGCGAATAAGGTGTTGCCTACTTATATGGGCTACATTGTTATGACCCGTGAGAATATCAGCGCGATGCTTCCTCCGGGGAAGTCTATAGAAGATTGCGAAGGAAGTTGCTTGGTCGAAACGGGGAAGAATATTGCCGCCGATTATGTGGCGCAGGCCCGTGTTGGCAAGTTTGGCAAGCAGCTGACGGTTACCATGGAGCTTTACGAAACAGCCGGGAATAATCTAATAGGTAGTTTTACCGCCCGCAAGCCTGATGCCGAGGGACTTTTAGAAGAGATTGAACGAGAGGCTGACCGAGTCTTTCAGCAAATTTTGGCGACGAGTGTGCTGACGGTTGGTGGCAGCGACGGTATCAGCGGAGTTAAAACCGGCAATGAGGGCTATCAGTCCGGAGATGGCAAAATATATATCGTGAACGTGGAAAGTTCTCCTGCGGGAGCGCTGTTTAGTGTGGATGGTCGCATAAATTCCGGTTGCAATACGACTCCCTGCAGCATCGCCCTTCCCGGGGGCAGTCACCAGTTCAACTTTAGCAAGGATATGTACCAGAATATGGACGCTATGGTCAATGTTCAAAAAAGTGGGTTGAAGGTTTCGGTGAAACTCACGCCGTATTTTGGAAAGTTGACAATTGATCCTGTGTTTGAAGGTGGCATGGGGAATATAGGCGATGCTGAAATAAAGATAGACGGCAAAAAGGTGCAGAGTAAGTCGTTGCAGTTGTCGGTTGGAGATCACCAGGTACAGATTTCGCATCGTTGTTATGAAAAGATTTCTTTTAACTTAAACGTGAAGAATAGAAGTATCATTTTATTTGATCAAAAAATGAAGCCGCTGTTGGGAGGGTTGCAATTGGATGCTACGTTAGAAGGAAAGCCGAAAGCTATTCCCGTCTATGTGAATGGGCTACTGAAGGGGAATACTCCGTTCCTTGAAATGGTTCCGGTTTGCGCAAAGATTCAAGCGGGAAAGGATAAAAAAGAAATTCCGGTGAAACTTAAGGCGGGTGAAACAGTGAATCATTTATATAAGATTCGTACTACGGGAGATGTGTTCGTTGATCGCCGTGACGGGAAAAAGTATCGTGTGTTGAAAGCGGGGAAGCTGACTTGGATGGCCCAGAATTTGAACTACGAGACAGCCGGCAGTTATTGTTACGGCGAAGAAAAGTCTAATTGCAAAAAATACGGCAAACTCTATCTTTGGGATGACGCAAAAAGGGCTTGTCCAATCGGGTGGCATTTGCCCAGCAAGGCGGAATGGGAGTCGCTATTTGCGATGGTTGGCGGAATATCTATGGCTGGCTCGATGCTTAAGTCTAAGAACGATTGGAGTAAAGGCGGAAACGGATCGGATGCCTTTGCTTTCTCGGCACTTCCTGCCGGCTTAAGGAATGACGAAGGGGAATATGTCTTTGAAGGATGGGCCGCCAATTTCTGGAGCTCTACGGAGCGGGATTCCAGTACGGCATATTTCGTGTATATGTATTATGGCCGAGACGAGACTAATTTTAAATATCAGAATAAAGAATTCGGTCATTCGGTCCGTTGCGTAAAGGATTAGATAAAACGCCCGAAATGTGCCGATTTTAAAGTTGGGGTTCATTTGCATTCCAATTTGGAATAAAAAAATCATGCTATATTCCGAGTTGGAATAATTTTATAACAAAATTTTAATATTTACTGTTGACTTCTAGTGGGTCCGTAGGTATATTATGCGTATGAGAAGGAGTTTTTGTAATTTTAATTTAACCGATGTGGCGCTCTGTACCCTGATGGGTATGTTTTTCTTTATGTGCAGTTGTGCTTCCGAAAAAGAGGCTGTTGTTCCGCCGCCACCTCCGCCTAAGCCAGCGATTCCTATTTCGCAAGAATTGATGCGGTATCCTTGTCCTCCGGGGCACCTTCAGGGGCTCGGCATGGCTGGTGATTATGGCCAGGCTCTTAATGCAGCGGTGTCGCAGATCGCTGTTCAGATTCAAAGCTCGGTGAAATCGGTGAATTACTCGAAAAAGACGTCGGATATCGCTGCCGACGGCACAGAACAGATTACCGAGAATTTTCAGACGAAATCTCAGGTGTCTGCCGAAATTAGAAACAGTCAAGATGTTCGCGTGAACCAGACGATTGCCCGCGATGGAATTGTAGGAATTGTCGCGTGCATGGATCGAAATGACGCCGCGAAGCCGTTCCGCATGGATTACCAGTCAGCCCGTGACCAGCTGGTGTCGGCCATGGCGATTCTAAGCATGACGAATCACCCGCTTGAAAAGTTCACGAATTACGACAACATGGTCCGTGCTTACGACCGTTACCATGAATCGGTGAGTGTTTTGCAGTCGCTGGGACAAACCGATGGCTTTGGCGATATCGAAAATGATTACCGCAAGGCGATGGAAGCCTACAACGAATTTAGAAGCAACTATAAGATTTATATGGACGGGGCGATTGAAACGGACGAAGGTCGATTTGTTTTCTCGGAAATTTCTAAAACTATAAAGCTCCAGTCCCTGACTGATAGCTGTGTGTCTGGCGTTGTCCTGGAACTTGAAATTTCTGACCCAAAATGCAAGGAAGGCGGGCTTGGCGTGAGCTGTTCCGAGGTGATTGCCCTGAACGGAAAATCGTGCAGTGGCGAAAGCTTCTTTACTTTGGGTGGATCGTTTAAGGGAGTTGGCCGCCGTGACGAGGCCGAGGCCCGCGAACGGCTTTTAAGTGGACTTGCCAAGAATGACTTTATGGCGGAATGGCTCAAAGAAATTAATCGCTGGGTGGCGAGGTAGTTTATGGTAAAGTATTTGACTTTTGTGCTTGTTGTGTTCGCTTTTGCCCAGGGCGTTTTTGCGAAGGAATCCGTGAAGATGCCTCTTCCTCCGCAGATTCAGGATTCGCTCCCGTGGTTTGCGGTGCGTGAACTGGGTGACAACAATACTCCTTTTACAAGGACACATTTGCAACAGATCGCCAAGAAGAACAATCGCGTGGCGCTGGTTTACTTTGCGACATGGTGCATCCCGTGCCGAGTCGGTTTGAAACAGATCGCGGCTCATCATGACGAACTTGCCAAGGCGGGAACAGAAATTGTGCTGGTGAATGTGGGGGAGCGCGATACGGAGGCGCTTACGAAATATCTGCAGACGTTCTCGCTGGATCAGATGAAGGCTGTGGTGGACCCGTTTGGCCGCCTTACCGAGGGCTTTGGGTTGAAAAAAGAAAACGAGAACATGTCGCTGCCGCGTACGATAGTCGTGGATTCCTCGCTAAAGCCCCTGTTCATGCTTAGCGAAGAAGGTGATGACTTTATAAACCTTTTGAAAAGTGCGGGTAAATAATGTTTAAATGGTTGAAATGGTCTTTGCTTGTATTGGCTGTTCCGGCCATTGCAACCCATGTGGCAGTGCTTGAAACGACTGCCGGTTCGGGCGTGATTACGCTCGAAGAAAAACAGTACTTGACGGATGTGTTGCGTTCCGAGGCGGTGAAGGCGTTGCCTGCCGAACAGAACTATACCATTATGACCCGCGAAAATATCAACATGATGCTTCCGCCGGGCAAGGCGATTGAAGATTGCGAAGGTAGCTGCCTTGTTGAAACGGGTAAGAATATTTCTGCCGATTACATTGCCCAGGGGCATGTGGGCCGTTTTGCGGACAACCTGACAATTACCGTGGAACTGTACGAGACGGCTGGCAACAAGCTCATGGGGAGCTTTAGCAGTAAGGCTAGAAATATCGAATCTCTGGAAACAGAAATCCGGCAGAAATCGCAGGAACTGTTTGCGCGTATTGTGGCTAGCTCCTATGGCAAACTGGATTTGCAGCCGACATTGGAAAAAAACATAGGACAGGAATCGGATCTTGTTATTAAGATAGATGGGGAATCGTCAAAGGATGGCCGCAAATATATGCGTGGCGTGTGGGAAGTCCCTCCGGGAATGCATACGGTTGAATTTACGCACCGGTGCTATGATTCGCAGCCGTTCAAGGTGAATGTCCTGAGTGGCAAGACGACTGTGGTGAACAATCCGCTTGACCTGAAGAAAAAATTCCTTTCGATTGCGACAGAATTCAAGGGCGAGCCGAGAGTTGTTCCCGTCCTTGTGAATGGGGAACCGTTTGGAAGTACCCCACTGTATGACAATGTCCCTGTTTGTGCAAAAATCGAAGTGGGCGAAGAAGGTTTCCGCGAAATTGTTCTGACGGATTGGCAAGGCAATGATAAACTTGAAATTGTGTACAAGCTAAAGGCCGCGAAGCTGACTGCCGAAGAACTCCGTGCCGATTCAATTCGTGCTGCAGAACAGGCCGCTGCCGATGAGGCCGCCCGCAAGGCTGCTGCGTCTGAAAGCCGTTCGAAAATCAAGACTCCGGTATCTGTAGTCCTTATGGCGCTTGGTGCCGTAGGCCTTATGATGGGCGTGTACGAAAATATGGTGCTGGGGAGCGAACGTGACAAGTACGACAAGGCGAGTTATTCGACCAAGGCTGAATATGATGCGCAATGGGACAAGGTTGAATCTGCGGAGACTTTGCGTAACATTTTATATGGCGCAGGGGCGGGCCTGATTGGTGCCGGTGCTGTTGTCCTCTTCGTATTCTAGGAGGTGGCTATGCGTAATATGGTTACATCATTGCGATGGGGCATTGCTGCCGCGGGAATCCATGTGGCTTTTCTTGCCGTGTTCCTTCTTTCTGCCTGTACAGATGTCGGTGATCGAGATAATCCGCTCGATCCGGGTGCTTCGAACTATGTCGCACAATTTGATACCGTCCAGGAAATCGTTCAAATGTCCGAAGACGAAGCCTTGAGTCAGCTTATAGAGGATATCAAGAACGGAAAAGTTGATACATCGGATGGACTCAGCCAGAGCTTGATTGATTCGATTAAGTCGGGCGCAATAACTGCGGATGATTTGAAGAAGGATTCTTCGTTGTCTTCCGAGGATTCAAAGATAATTGATTCGTTGGCGCAAAAAACAATTGAAGATAGCCGCGATACGATTGAAGTCGTTGTTCCTGTTTCGAGTTCACAAAAATCGGAATCAAGTTCTTCGAAGAAAGGTTCTTCTTCTAGTTCTGTTTCTAGTAGCGAATCTCCTGAGGTCGTTTCTAGCTCCTCGGAAAATGTTGAATCTTCTAGTTCTGTTTTTTCGATAGATATTTATTTGAATCCGAATATTTCTTATGGCGAAATTACCGATGACCGTGATGGTCAGGTGTATAAGACGGTGAATATTAATGGCCGGGTTTGGATGGCGCAGAACCTGAATTTTGAAACGGAAAATAGCTATTGCCTTAATGATAAAATGGATAATTGTACCAAGTTCGGTCGCCTGTACACGTGGGGTGCTGCGATGGACAGTGCGGGTAATTTTAGCGATAAAGGCAAAGGCTGCGGAAATAGAGTGCTGTGTGAAGCCCCTCCGGCTTATGAAATGATTCGTGGTGTTTGCCCTGAAGGGTTCCATTTGCCTTCGGCGGTGGAGCTTGGCGAAATCGTTTCGATTACTGGTGGTGATATAATGAAGGCGAAGTCCACGAAAACTTGGAAAAATGCCGGCACAGATGACTTCGGTTTTTCTGTTGTTCAAGCAGGAAGGCTTGCGAATGGAAATGATGGCTATCAGCCTTGGGAAGCTTTTATGTGGTCTAATAGCCAGGTGAGTAAATATGCTGCGAATGATTTAACGATGGTTGAAGCCGAAGGCTGGGGCCCGTTAATAGAGGTTCGTGAAGACTCTAAGTCCGAAGCCTATTCTGTGCGTTGTGTACAGGATTATGAAGTCTTTGGCTCGTTGACGGATGATCGAGATGGACAAACTTACAAGACTATAAAAATTGGAAGCCAAAACTGGATGGCGGAAAACTTGAATTATGCCTATTTGCAGCCCACCACTACAGAGGACTCTTCCAGTTTCTGTTTGGATAATAAAGCTGAAAACTGTAACAAGTACGGTCGCTTGTATTTGTGGAGTGCTGCTATGGATAGTGCTGCTTTATATAGTGAAACCGGAAAAGATTGTGGCGATAAGGAAGAGTGTTTTCCCCCTAGCTATCCGGTGAGAGGAGTTTGCCCCAAAGGATGGCATTTGCCCACGATAGATGAATTTGTATTACTTGGATCAGGTGGCGGTTATGTACTTAAATCCAAGACAGCTTGGCACGATGGTAAAAATGGTTCGGATGCCTATGGGTTTAACGCATACCCCGCTGGTGGAAAGGGATATGTAGGGGACGAATGTACCGATGCTTTGGGCTACGATGATTGCGATAATTCTGCGAATTATTGGACTTCGGAAGAACAAGATTATGCGTCGGCGCAGAGGTTTGGTATTGGCGAAGATGATGATAATGAGCCTAAGTTTACCACGTCCGAATATAAGTGGTATGCACTCTCTGTCCGTTGCGTCGAAAATGCAAAATCTGAATAGAATTTAAACAAAAACCCTAACAAGGAGAATCATTATGAAAAAGTTAATCGCAACATTGGCCGCGGTAGCATTAGCTGCCATGATGTCGGGCTGCGCAAGTACCCCGCAAGAAAAGTCGGCGAATAAGCTTCTCGAAATGCAGGCGGTCAAGACGAAGTACCTTAAGGAGAAAATTCCTGCGGGTATGGGTATTGGCGTTTCCAAGGACGAACAGATCGCTATGGAAAAGGCCGACCAGAATGCTCGTGTTGACCTTGCCCGCGAACTTGACGTGCGTATGAAGGCCCTTACCAAGAACTTCAAGGAAGATGTGGGTGGCGATGTCGCTGAACACTTCCAGAGTGCTTCTAAGGCAATCATTGATACCCGTATGAACGGCGCAACACTCACGGATGTGCAGATTGAAACGACTGAAGATGGTCAGTTCAAAGTCTACGGTGTTATGACCCTTGGAACCGACTTGGTGAATGAATACCTCAAGTCGCTGCAGAATTCTGATGCGATAAGCGAGGCTCAGAAGAACAAGATCCGTGCGGCTGCCGACAAGGCCTACGCTGAAATCGACGCTGCCACGGCAAAGTAACTGCTGGCGTATAAAAGATAATTGAAGCCTGGTTCCCTGAATTATTTTTCAGGGGCGGGCTTTTTCTGTATCATTCACGCGAAGGCGGGAATCTCTTCTTGTTCATTTTCTTAAATTTTCAGTGGAATAAAAAAGGAAAAAATTATGGACAAAATTTATCGTTCGGGTATCGGTTTTGACGTTCACAAGTTGGTGGAAGGCCGCAAGTGCATTATCGGCGGGGTAGACATCCCGTACGAAAAGGGACTCCTCGGTCACAGCGATGCCGATGTGTTGCTGCACGCCATTAGCGATGCTCTGCTCGGCGCCGCGGGTCTCGGCGATATCGGTACCTACTTCCCGGATACGGATCCTGCGTTCAAGGGCGCCGATAGCCTGGAACTGTTGCGCAAGGTAGGCGAAGAAGTCCGCAAAGCCGGTTACGAAATCATCAACATCGATAGCATCGTGATGTGTGAACGCCCGAAGGTGAATCCGCACAAAGATCAGATGAAGGCGAATATTGCCCGCGTGCTGGGTCTGGATATCAAGCAGATTGGCATCAAGGGTACGACTACCGAAAAGTTGGGCTTTACGGGTCGCGGCGAAGGTATTGCCAGCCAGGCTGTTGCCATGGTGCGTAGTCTTTAATTCGTCATTCCGGCCTTGTGCCGGAATCTTTCTATCTTTGTCTGCGAAAAAAGAGGTTTTTATGTCCGCAAATCCTATTATCGTGGTTGATTACAATGCCGGTAACCTGACATCGGTGATGAACGCCCTTGCCCACATTGGTGCCGAGGCCAAGTCTAGCCGCGATGCGGACGAAATCGCCAAGGCCTCCCGCCTGATTTTCCCGGGCGTGGGTGCTGCCGCCTCTGCCATGGAAACCCTTACCCGTACGGGCATTGGAGAAGCCATTAAGGCGGTGGTGAAGGCGGGTAATCCTGTGCTGGGTATTTGCATCGGCTGCCAGATTATTCTGGAAGAGAGTGAAGAAGACGGTGGCGTCAAGACCCTCGGTCTTATTCCCGGCAAGGCGGTGCGCTTTAAGGATGAACCGGGGCTCAAGATTCCGCACATGGGCTGGAATCAGGTGAATTTTACCCGCGAGCACCCGATTATGAAGGGTATCCGCAGCGGTAGCGACTTTTATTACGTGCACTCCTACCATCCGGTGGTACCTGCAGAATACGCTTTTGCCGAGACGACTTACGGTGCGCAGACCTTCCAGGGAATGGTCGGCCGTGATAATTTGGTTGCAACCCAGTTCCACCAGGAAAAGAGTGGCGACGTGGGGCTTGCCATGCTCAAGAATTTCTGCGACTGGAAAGTTTAGACAAACTCTAAAAATTTTATATTTCAAACAATCTTAAGTTAGGAGGACTTGATGTCTAAAAGATTGTTCGCGTTTATCGCCCTGTTCGTTTTTGTTCAGGTCTCTTTTGCTGCTTGGAATGGCTCTGCGAAGGTCCCTAAGACTGTCAAGCAGAATGATACGCTGTTCTACGAGATTACGTCTGCCGAAGAATTGGTGGGCTATTTGGAATCGGTGCTGGCTGAAGAGGATATTTACAAAGTCCACGCCTACCTGAAAAATGACATTGTGTTTGGAGCCGATACGAGTAAGCTTTGCGAAAAGGTGTTGAATCACCAGAAGCAGAAAGCGTATTTCCAGAGCACTTTCGATGGCAGGGGGCATACCATCTATGGCCTAAATGCGGTGAATCCGTTGTTCAATACGATTGGCCAGGGCGATGGCTATGTTATAAATCTCAACATTGCGAACAGTTCCTTTGGCGGCGATACGGTCATGTATGTGGCCTCTGTTGCGAGAGAAAATCTGGGGGTGATTCGGAATGTCAATGTCATCAATACTCAGGTCCGGGGCAAGTATTATGTGGGTGGAATTGCGGCCTGCATGTACCAGCAGAGTTCTGACCCCGCCTATATTGTCAATAGCAATATGATTGGGGGCTCTGTTAAGGGGGTTGGATATGTAGGTGGCATTGTGGCCAATGCAAGGGGCACTGTCCAGAATTGTACGAACTCCGCCTCTGTAACGCTCCAGAACCAGGACGCTGACGCCAATAAATATATCGGTGGCATCGCCGGCTATATCGTATACAAGACTGGCATTGCCATCAACCAGTGCCACAACCGCGGCGAGGTGAAGTCCTTGGCGACGGGTCTCTCTTTGTATGTCGGTGGCGTTGGCGGTTTTGTAGATGGAACCGTCCTTAATTCGAGCAACGAAGGAAGCGTGACTTCGAAACTGATTGCTCCGACAGAAGGTGTGGACAAGTATTCCTCGATTTTCTATTCGGTGGGAGGAATCGTCGGTGATTTGCATGGCACGTCGGAAATCTATGAATGCCACAACCTGTTCAACAAGGGAGATATATTTGCGGGAATCGAGGCCGGTGCGGTCAAGGGAACGGCCAAGGTCGCTGGCGTCTTGGGAAATGCTTCGAGCATCGAACTTTTCAATGCCCTGAACAAGGGCAAGGTCGAGGCGGTAACGAGCGGCAGGGCGCTTGAAGTTTCGACGGGAGGCGTTGTCGGTTATGGTGCGGCAAACCCGTATTTGTCGGGCTATTCGCAGTTGAAGAATCGTGGTAGTGTTTCTGCCGAGGGGGACTATTGGATTCATGTCGGCGGAGTGATGGGTTTTACGGAGTCTTCGGGATCCTCGGACAAGGAATTGGTGTCGCAGTCCTTTAACTACGGCAATGTGTCGGGCGAGTTTGTCAATGCGGAGTATTCTCGGAATCTTGAAGTGGGTGGTGTTATAGGGTACAATTCTTCCACTACCATTAGCGATGTGTATAACCGTGGAAACGTGGTTGCGAAGGGTGACGGCATCAGCTATGTGGGTGGCATCGTAGGTCATCAGTATTATGTGACCAGTAAAATCAAGAACGGTTATAGTGCGGCTTCTAAGTTGGAAGGCCGTTACGTGGGTGGCGTTGTGGGTAAGCTGCGTTCTGCCTGGGCTCCATCCAATGCATACTATGATGCCTCTTTGGTGAATGTCTCTGCTTGTGGCGATTCTGTCGATGCAAAGATTGACTCGGCGGAACCAGCCTCGTTGACAAAAGCGAAAAAGAAGACTGCGGAATTGCTGAATGACGGCATTGTTGCATTGCTGAATTCCAGGAACGGTTCCGTTGCTGACCGCAAGATATGGACACGCCGTGGTGGCTACCCGATTCTCTCGATTGATAGCTTGTCTAAAAATGATTTTACCTATAGGGATGACGAGGGCTCGTTGCTGCCCCATTACAAGCGCATCAACGATTCGCTCTTCTACCTGGTCTATACGGCTGACGAGTTGCGCGGTCTTCTGGAAAGCCCTTCTAACTACTCGTATTTCAATGTGATGCTGATGAACGACATCGTGCTGGGAAAGGATTCTCTCCACCTGTCGACCAAGAAGAAGACCCGTACCGATCAGGGTTGCCTGAAAACGGTGTTCAACGGAAACGGTCACACCATTTATGGCATGGATCGCGATATGGCAATGTTCTATTGTATCGACAATGGTGTCGTTATGAATCTGACAATTGCCAATAGCCGCTTTGAAAACGATGAGGGGAAACCTGCTGCTGCGATTGCGATTACAAGCTATGCCGGTGCCGTAGCCTATGTAACTGTCCGTAATAGTGTCGTTCATGGATCTCAACTTGTGGGCGGCCTTGTGGCAGAGAACGGTATTGTAACGGATATGGGTTACTCGCAGGGGATTTATAACAGTTCTAATGAAAATACCTGGGTAAAGGCAGATGAAGGCTTTGCGGGTGGACTTGCCGGGTCCTCGACTGGCTATGTCGTGAACAGTTATAATTCCGGTCGTGTAGAAGGTCCTGTTGCCGGTGGCTTTGTGGGAATGGCCCAAGCCTGTTTGAAATGCCCCCATTTTATTGGTCATGTTGCAAATTCGGGTACGGTTCTCGCTGCGGGTGACAGTAATGTGTTTGCCGGTGGTATTGTGGGTATGGACTTGAAGAATAATTTGGTGGATGGCTCTAATACAGGGTATGTGGAGGCCAAGGCTAAGTCTGGCATGGCTGTGGCTGGCGGTGTTATAGGGGGCGCATCAGTAACAAACGTGACCGATGCTAGAAGCTGGGGACAGGTCCATGTGATGTCTGGTAAATATTCCTATGCGGGAGGCCTGATAGGCTTCCTTGCTGGAGATTCTGCTGGTTCGGATGGATCGAGATTGGGGCAATCCCTCTTGGCGGAATCGTTTAATTATGGTCCTGTCTATATTGATTCCTCTGTGACCGAAGCGTATGCGGGTGGCCTTGTCGGGTTTGCTGATGGTGGCATTATTCAGGATGTCTATAACCGCGGCTCTGTTCTCAATGTCTTGAAAAAAGGTTCGCGTAAAATTTCGGGCGGCCTGGTCGGCTTGGTTGGGACCTCTGAAAAAACAATAATCAGTCATGGATACAACATGATTGCGGAACTGGAGGGTAATGATGTCGGCACCGCTGTGGGACATATTGAGAATGGTTATTATGCGGTTCGAAAAATTTGGTATGAAGGCGGTTTGAGTGCTGATCCGGTTGCGTCTTATCCGGCCCCGATGGATTCTGTGTCGGTTATTATGAATAACGAGGCTGTGACCTTTGAAGATATGAAAACCACAGAAGCGTTTGAAGATTTCTCTCAGGGTGATACCCTCTGGAAATCGAAGGGTTGCTTGCCTGTATTTAACAGTGATACGACGACGGCCTGTTCTGTGGAGGGCATTGCCGTTTCCTTTGCTGAAGCGGAAACCTCTTACAAGATTGTTTTCTTGGAAAAGGATTGGACGGGGCTCATCTTTGAGGAACCCGATGGTGAAAACGGCAACGGCGGCGAACATGGCGGTACGACTCCGGTGCTGGAAATCGTGAACCTACTGCCTCAGCTGTCTGTTGAAGTTCGTGGCCGTGAACTGTCGGTAGCGGGCTTGCTTGAAAATAAGCCGGTGATGGTGTTTGATATGCATGGTCGCCTGGTCAAGTCGGTTCGTTCCCATGGTGGGGCTGTGTCGCTTTCGTTGCCACGTGCCGGTCAATATCTTGTCCGCAGCGGAAAAGCGACTCGACTTGTGAATATCCGCTAATTTTTGAGACAAAAGTCCCCGTCATTTTACGGGGACTTTACTTGTAATAAATATTTCTCCTTTTTATAACCCCACGTGTAATGTGGGGTTGTTTTTGCTTTACTATATTTTTACGCAGCTTTTACAAATAACAATTCACCGCCATGAGCCCGAACTAGCTGAAAGGCAGCGACGATGATCCGGTAGTGGCGCTTCATAGGAAGGTCCTATTATATGGCATGGATGGCGTTTAAAATGTTGGGCTGCTTAGCCCTGCTCATGTTCGGCATGAAGTCCATGAGCGAAGCTCTCCAAAAGATGGCTGGTCCGCAGCTCAGACATGTGCTGGGTACCATGACCACGAATCGTTTCACGGGTATGCTCACCGGCATGTTCGTCACAGCATCAGTACAGAGTTCGACCGCCACCACGTTGATGACGGTCTCTTTTGTTAATGCGGGACTTTTGACACTGGTGCAGGCCATCTCGATTATCCTTGGCGCTCACATCGGTACGACGGTTACCGCATGGATTATGAGCCTTGGGTTCTCGTTCAACATCGCTAACTTTGTTTACCCGGCCTTCTTCGTGGGCATCATTTTGGTGTACATGAACAAGAAGCGCGTCTTGGGCGAATTCCTGTTCGGTGTGGGTTTCCTCTTCCTCGGTCTTACGACTCTTAAGGAAACCGGCTTTACCATTGTGCAGGATCCTGACGCAAGTGCTTCCATCAGTTCGTTCTTCGCCAACTTCAGCGACCCGAACTTCTTCAACTCCCTGTTCTTCTTGGTCATGGGTACGGTGCTGACCCTTTGCGTGCAGTCTTCTGCAGCCATCATGGCCATCACGATGATTCTTTGCTCCACCGGCGTGCTTCACATTGACCAGGGCATTATGCTGGTGCTTGGCGAAAACATCGGTACTACAATTACCGCAAACATCGTGGCGCTTTCGGCCAATACGCAGGCCCGCCGCGCCGCTCTCGCTCACTTTACCATCAACGTTATCGGCGTGATCTGGGTGGTGATTGTCCTCAAGTGGTTCCTCGCTGCCGTCTGCCATGTGGTGGGCTACGATCTTTCCATTCACCCGGGCGACGAAGGCTATGCCGCAAACCTCGCAAAGATTTCCGTGGTGCTTGCCTCCTTCCACTCCGCCTTTAACGTGTCCAATACCTTCCTCCAGATTTGGTTTATCAAGTTTATCGAGAAGTTCGTTTGCCGCGTAATCAAGCCCAAGACCACCGAAGAAGAAGAGGATTCCCGCCTTCACTTTATCAGCTCTGGCCTCATGGGTACACCCGAACTTTCGCTCCTCGAAGCCCATAAGGAAATCATTTTGTTCGCTAACCGCACGCAGAAAATGTTCCGCATGGTGCCCGACCTTCTTGAAATGAAGGAGGAAAACGACTTTGTGAAGCTCTTTGCCCGCATTGAAAAGTACGAAGGCATTAGCGACAATATGGAAATCGAAATCGCTAATTACTTGAACCAGGTGGCCGAAGGCCGCTTGAGCCCTGAAAGTAAGGTGACCATTCAGTCCATGCTCCGCGAAATTTCTGAAATCGAAAGCATTGGTGACGCCTGCTACAACATGGCCCGCGCTATCAATCGCAAATTCAAGAGCAAGGATGACTTTAACGAAGAACAGTACAGCCGCATCAAGCACATTATGGCGCTCTGCGATAAGGCCATGACGCACATGATTGCTGTCATTGCCGACGAACCGCAGGCCGATGCGAACCGTACTTTGAACATTGAACACGAAATCAATGACTACCGCAAGTTGCTCAAGGGCAAGAACGTGGAAGACATTGAATCGCAGAAGTACAGCTACCAGATGGGCGTGCACTATATGGATGTGGTGAATGACTGCGAAAAGCTTGGCGACTACGTGGTGAATGTGGTCGAAGCTCACGTGAACAAGAAACTTGAAAACTAATAATAACGACCAAAGATATTTGGGAACTCCAAAAGGATTAGTAAGTCTTTGGTCGTCCTTCGTTTCGACAACAAGCTTGTGCTTGTTGCCTCAACTCGGCAAGTTCCGCAGGCATTTTATACCTATTGCTTAGGCTTTGATTTGTAAAGTCTGTGTAAAGTGCGGGCAAAGTCTTTGCTAATCCGCTACTTTAGGCATTGCATAAAGTCGTGAGTCTTTTTATCTTGCTATTGTAGATTCGCAGGTGTGAACATGATTTATATTGTCGAAGATGATGCCGAAATCCGCGAATTAGAAGTCTATGCTCTCAAGAGCAGCGGTTTTGAGTCCAAGGCGTTTGAAAGTGGAAAAGCCTTGGACGAAGAAGTCAAGGAGATGGTCCCTGACTTGTTCATTCTTGACATCATGTTGCCCGGAGAAGACGGTCTGAGCATTTTGAAGCGTCTTCGCACCCAAGAAAACACCAAGAACGTTCCCATCATCATGCTTACCGCCAAAAGTTCCGAATTGGACAAGGTGAAGGGCTTTGACTTGGGGGCCGACGATTACATTGCCAAACCTTTCGGAATTTTGGAATTTGTGTCCCGCGTGCGTGCTTTGTTGCGCCGTGCGGGTGGCTTGAAACTGGAACCGGTAGAATCTGCGCAGATTTCGCTTGGCGGCATTGTGATTGATGAAGGAACACGCGTCGTAACCGTTAGCGGTGAAGTGGTGGACCTGACCTACAAAGAATACGAACTTTTGAAACTTTTGATGTCGCATCCGGGGCTAGTCTATTCGAGACAACAGATTCTTGAAAAAATCTGGGGAATCGACTTCAAGATGGATACCCGAACGGTAGACATGCACGTTAAAACCCTTCGACAAAAATTAGGCGAACAGAGCTCGGTCATTCAAACCGTACGCAATGTGGGCTACAAGGCGCAATGAAAGATCGAATACGATATAGCTTGATCTACATGGGCGTCTTGGCCGCCTTATTTGCAGTAATCTTCACGACGCAGGTCTTTGAAGATGAAATGGCTGAACAGCTTAAAATTCACCTGCGCGAAAAACTGCACCTTGTCGAAACCGCTTACACCAACAATTCTCTCAACGAAAATCCGCAAAAACTTGCTCCTTTTGCAAGCAAAGAACTTCGCATTACGCTCATTGATTCTACGGGTGTAATCCTTTACGATAGCGATGCCGAAGCGAGCAAGATGGAAAACCACTTTGACCGTAAAGAAGTGGTGGATGCCTTTGCGAAAGGTTCTGGCGAAGACTTGCGTTATTCTTCGACGCTGCAGGCGAATGCCTTCTATTTTGCCAAGCGCTTGAATGACGGCAATGTGCTGCGTCTCGGCACGCGCCAGGCTAGTTTGCAGCAGGCTTATTCCAAGACGATTCCCTACCTTATTGTGCTGCTTGCGGCAATCGTTCTGGCCGCCATTTTAATCGCCATCGGTTTGAGTCGCGCCTTCATCAGCCCGCTCCAAAAGTTGGTGGACCAGTTGGGAACGCCGGAACAGATGAATATTGAGAACGCTTACAAGGAAATTGCACCGCTTGTAAATACCATTCGTAAGCAGGATCTTGAACTCCAGCTGACCATCGAACAGCTATCTAGCGAAAAGCAGAAGATTTCGCACTTGAAAGACGAATTCACGGCCAATGCCTCTCACGAATTGAAAACTCCGCTGACCTCAATTTCTGGCTATGCGGAACTCATTGAAAACGATATGGCTAAGCCCGAAGACGTCAAGATGTTTGCGGGCAAGATTCATAAAGAGGCAAAACGCCTTCAGTCCATTGCTAACGATATCATTACGCTTTCCAAGCTTAATGACCTTGAAAGCGAACCTTTTGACCTCAGCGAAAAAATCAACCTTTGGAATCTGGCTCACAGCTGTATCGAAGGGCTGATTCTGAATGCGAACAAAAAGTCGATTCAGCTTTCGCTGGATGGCGATTCCTCCGCCGAGATTTTGGGCAATTCAAAACTCACGTATGAAATGCTTTTCAACTTGGTGGATAACGCGATTCGCTATACGGAATCGGGCGGCAAGGTGGTGGTTCTCGTTGAACCCAATGCCCTCGTGGTCAAAGATACCGGTATCGGAATCCCCGAAGAAAGCCAGTCCCGCATTTTCGAACGGTTCTATCGCGTCGACAAGAGCCGTTCCAAAGAAACGGGTGGCACGGGCCTCGGCCTAGCCATCGTCAAGCATATTGCAGAAGTCCTTCACGCAACGATTCACTTGAATTCTACGGTGGGCTTCGGCACAGAAATTCGAATCAATTTTAACTCATTTTCAAAACAGAATAAGGTCTTATGATTCTTGCAATTTTAAAAATGATCGGTTGCCTTGCGCTCCTCATGTTCGGCATGAAGACGATGAGTGAAGGCTTGCAGAAACTTACGGGTGGCCACCTGCGCGCCGTTCTCGGAACCATGACCAAGCATCGCGTGGGCGGACTTTTGACAGGTACCTTCGTTACCGCTGCGGTGCAGTCTTCGACTGCGACGACCGTGATGACGGTGAGCTTCGTGAACGCAGGCTTGTTGACGCTCAAACAGGCAATTCCTGTGATTATGGGCGCAAACATCGGTACCACGGCTACGGCGTGGATTATGTCCATATTCGGTTTCCAGTTCAACATGAGCAGCTTCGTGTGGCCCATTTTCGGCTTGGGCATTGCGCTTTCGTATGTGCGTAAGAATGGCGTGCGTAGCTTTGGTGAATTCATTTTCGGCTTTGCCTTCATGTTCCTTGGTCTTACTACCCTCCGCGAAAATGCGGTGGCTATGGATTTGGCCCATAACGAAACGATTATCAACTTCTTTGCAACGACCGGTGGCTGGGGCATTTTCAGTACGCTTCTGTTCTTGTTGTTGGGCGGCATTCTTACCATGTGCGTGCAGTCTTCTGCAGCCATCATGGCCATTACGCTTATCCTTTGCAGCAGCGGTGTGCTCCCGATTTACCAGGGTATTGCCCTTGTGATGGGTGAAAACATCGGTACCACGGTGACTTCGAATTTGGCCGCCCTTTCGGCGAGTACGCAGGCAAGGCGCGCCGCTCTCGCTCACATGCTCTTCAACGTATTCGGCGTAATTTGGGTACTTATCATTTTCAATCCCTTCGTGAATATGGTTTGCAATGTGGTGGGCTTCGATCCGACTTTTGTGCCGCAAAGCCAAGAAGAAATCGCCCAGGCCGGTGTCCGCGTGACTTATGCCCTTTCCGGATTCCATACCGCATTCAACCTGTGCAACGTGCTGCTCTTGATTTGGTTCATCAAGCCCATGGAAAAGCTTATCTGCAAGATTATCCGCGAAAAAGAAGATGGCGAAGATTTCAGGATCAAGTTTATCAGTGGTGGCCTTATGAGCACCGCAGAACTTTCGCTTTTTGAAGCTCGCAAAGAAATCAACTTGTTTGTTGAAAAGACCCAGAAGATGTTCCACATGATTCCGGAACTTCTCAGAATGACGAATGAAGACGAATTCTCAAAGCTCTTTGCACGCATCGAAAAGTACGAAGGCATTAGCGATAGTTTTGAAATTGAAATCGGAAACTACCTGAATAAGGTGAGCGAAGGCCGCTTGAGCCCTGAAAGTAAAACGGCTCTCCAGTGCATGCTTCGCGAAATTTCTGAAATTGAAAGTATTGGCGATGCCTGCTTCAATATGGCTCGAGTCATCAATCGCAAATTCAAGAGCGAAGAAGACTTCACCGAAGAACAGTACAGCCGAATTGATGGCATGGTGAAACTCTGTGATCAGATGCTTGAACAAATGAAGGCCGTGGTTGAGGGACAGCCGAATGTGAATCCGAAGTCGATCATGACTTTGGAATTCGAAGTCAACGATTACCGCAAAATGCTCAAGGAATTGAATGTCGATGATATCAATGCCCAACGTTACAGCTACCAGATGGGCGTGCATTACATGGACTTGATTAACGACTTCGAAAAGATGGGCGACTACGTGGTGAACGTTGTAGAAGCTCATGTGAACCACAAGCTTGTGCTTAATCATAGCGACCAAAGATATTAGAGAACTCCAAAAGGATTAGTCAGTCTTTGGTCGCCCTTCGTTTCGGCAACAAGCTTATGCTTGTTGTCTCAACTCGGCGACATTATATTTTCATATATTTAAGGCATGATGAAGGCTGTTTCGCTTAAAATTTTTCTTGCCGGTGCATTGACTGCATTCTTTGCGGCCTGCTCCACGCCGACTATTTCCAGTGACGACGATGAAGAATCTTATGGAAGAAGATCTGTTTCTTCTAGTAGCAAAACGGAAACGTCATCTTCTAGCAAGGAAAAGAAGTCTTCAAGTAGCTCCGCAAAGAGCATCTACGAGGCGGTGGAGGAGTCTGGCCTATATACGACCAAGGATTCCGTGGCCGCTTACTTGTGCAAGTTTGATAAGTTGCCGGACAATTATATCACGCAAAAAGAGGGAATCGCTCTTTACGAATCTGAAACGGGTAAAACATTTGAGAAATGGAATTTTAACCCGTGGACAACACTCGGCGTGATGATAGGCGGAGATTCTTTTGGCAATAAGGAAGGCCTTTTACCAAAGGGTTCTTATTATGAGGCTGATGTAGATTACTTTAGTGATAACCGTGGTAACAAGCGCTTGGTCTACGAAAGCGATTGCGTTATCTACTATACCTCTGATCATTACAAATCGTTCACTCAATTAGAAGTCCGATAATGATTATGAAGAAAATTTTATTTGCGCTTGTAGTATGCAGCGCGGTGTTTTGCATTGCTGCCGACGATGTCAAACTGTACATGGGAGCCGAAGATCTTCCGAATGCACTGGAATTTTACCCTGCTCCGCCTGATACGGGTTCTGCCGCCTTTGCCTACGATGTGGCGCAGTATAAGTGGGGCAAGGCCATGCGGGTCGATTCTGCCCGTGCCGCCCTAGCAATTGCCCAGGCGACCGTGGATGTGGCCGAGATGATGGCCATGTTCAGCGAAGCCTTTGGTATGGAAATCTCGGAAAAGAAAACTCCGGCAATCTTTTATGTGGTCAAGCGCGGCGTGTTGACGATGCGCCTTGCGGGGCGTGCCCCGAAAAAACATTATATGAGACCGCGCCCCTTCATGTATTTTAACGAACCAACGCTTTTACCGCAGTTCGAAGAAGAACATAGAACAAACGGTTCTTACCCCTCGGGCCATACGGTTCGCGGATGGGCGATGGCTTTATTGCTTGCTGAAATCAACCCCGCCGCACAAGATGCCATTTTGAAATACGGCTACGAATGGGGCCAAAGCCGTGTGATTGCGGGCTACCACTGGCAAAGCGATATCGAAGCCTCCAAGGCGATTATTGCAGGCTGCTTTGCCCGTCTGCACGCCGACGAAACCTTCCTCGCCGACATGAAAAAAGCGAGAGCCGAATTCAAACGGCTCTCGACAGCAAAGAAAAAAGCGAAGTAGTTGCTATTTCTCTAAAAAGTCAAGCGCTTCGCCTGCAAGTTCCACACAGCGGTTGCAGGGGATAATCTTGTTCGGGCGAATTTCACTGCACTTGGTAAAGTTCTGGGCGCCACGCTTGAAAAAGTCTTCAATAGCGTCGGCATGGTCCGGCTGCATCATCTTTGCCGCATAGAGCGCGCCGCAGGAACCGTTCGGGGCCTTGCCACCACCAAAATTGCGGAACGTCTCGGCAACATCCATTGCCTCTGCCTCGGACTTGCCCGTTGCACGAGCATAACCATACGCTACAGACATGGCGCAATTGCCGCGCTTGTCCGCATGAAACTGCTTTGAAATTTCTGCAATAGACATAAGATGTTCCTTGTTAAAGATTTCTAAAATGCAATATACAAAACTAAAAATTAAAGAGTGCAAACACGTGATTGCAAAATCAGAAAACTATTTGCTTTCCTGGAATGTCAAAGGAATCGTGATTGATCCGACATGTTTGGCTTGCGGAAATTTCCACCGGCTCACCGCTTTTGCGATTTGTTCGTCGAATTCTGGATAGTTCGTAGTTGTAGATTTGACTAGAACATTACTTACGGCGCCCAGATCACCGATTTCAAGTTTTAAGACAATCGTTCCTTTGAAACTCGGCTTTTTATCGTTCTCTCGAATCTTTAGATATTTGTTGTAAATATGGCGGAGACCAGGAGTTCTTTGCCGAACAACTTTCAAAATTAAAGACTTAGTATTGGACGAATCTACGTCAACAGAAATGTCGTTTTCAGTGGGTGTTGTCACATTGCCCTTGGCTTTAGTTGCAATGCCATCGCCGCCACAAGTACCATACAGGCATCCTACAAGTTCTACAATGGAGTCTAGTTTTGCCGAATCCTCTTGAATGGGCGCTTTTTCGCAGTTTATACATCCATAAAGAGCTGTAACACCACTTGTGTCCATTTCGCGGGACGGTAGGTATTTCGAGTTTGCATTTTTGTTGATGTTTTTTATGGCGTTTTGGATATCTTTCGATTGCGAAGCCTGAGTTTTGGGTGTTGCGTGTTCGTCGACCTTTTCTTCTTTCGCGTCGCTGCAACTGGCCCACAGCGCCGCTGCGGTCATTAAAGCCAATTTACCAAGATGCTTGCTCAAAAACTTCGCCATGCCTATAATATAAAATGTTTATTCAAATAAAAAAACTCCGCAAAAAACAGAGCCTTTATAATAGTCAGGAATTTGCGCAAGCACAAAATTAGTCTTTAACTAATAAACTATTCGTCTAGAAAAAAAAGACCCTGCAAGAAACTTGCAGGGTTAAAAAGCAGGAATTTGGTTAGTTGCGAGCGAGACAAGGAACGAAGCCCGAAGCCGTACAAATCGTACGGCGAGCGGATTCGTGACGCCGTATCGCGACGCAAATAAACAAATTACTTATCAGTCAAAACTGCGACGCCCGGAAGCACCTTTCCTTCCAGGAGTTCGAGCGAAGCGCCACCACCCGTAGAGGTGTGGGTCACCTTCTTGTCAGCGCCGTACTTCTTGGCAGCCGTAGCGGTATCGCCACCACCGATCACGGTGATTGCGCCAGCAGCGGTAGCTTCGACGATAGCGTCAGCCATAGCCTTGGTAGCCTTTTCGAAGGCTTCGAATTCGAACACGCCAGCAGGACCGTTCCAAACGATGGTCTTTGCAGACTTGATAGCGTTCACGAAGAGCTTGGTGGATTCAGCGCCCACATCGAGGCCCATCCAGCCAGCCGGAATGCCTTCGGCGTCAGAGACAGCCTTGGTAGCAGCGTCGGCAGCGAACTTGTCGGCAGCGATGTAGTCAACTGGGAGGATGATTTCCTTGCCAGCAGCCTTGGCCTTGGCCATGAGTTCCGGAACGAGCTTGGCACCTTCTTCGTCAAACAGAGAAGAACCGATTTCGATGTTGTTCAGAACCTTCTTGAAGGTGAATGCCATGCCACCGCCGATGATGATCTTGTCGGCCTTGTCGAGGAGGTTGTTGATGAGCTGGATCTTGTCAGCGACCTTGGCACCGCCGAGGATGGCGAGGAACGGACGCGGAGGATTGTTGAGAACCTGGTCGAATGCCTTGAGTTCCTTGTTCATGAGGAAACCGGCAGCGCGCTGCGGCAGTTCAACACCAGTCATAGAAGAGTGATCGCGGTGAGCGGTACCGAAAGCGTCGTTCACATAGACGTCAGCGAGCTTGGTGAGGCTTGCGCGGAAGGCCTTCACGGCTTCCTTGTCGGCCTTTTCCTTAGTTTCGGTGCCATCGGCGTTCTTGATCTTGCGCTTGCCTTCTTCTTCGATGTGGAAGCGGAGGTTTTCGAGGAGGATGATTTCACCCGGCTTGATAGCGGCGCAGGCGGCTTCGACTTCCGGACCAACGCAGTCAGCAAGGAACTTCACCGGCTTCTTGATGAGTTCTTCGAGCTTCTTGGCAACCGGAGCGAGCGTGTACTTCATGTTCTTTTCGCCATTCGGGCGTCCCAGGTGGGAAGCGAGCACGACGGCTGCACCCTTGTCGAGAGCATACTGGATGGTCGGGAGAGCGGCTTCGATACGCTTGGTGTTGGTGATTTCGCCAGTCACCTTGTCCTGCGGAACGTTGAAGTCGACACGGATGAACACGCGCTTGCCGGCGAGTTCGAGATCTTCGATAGAAAGCTTTGCCATTGTAGCAATCCTCTTTTTAGGGTTAAAATTTTACGCGGGAAAATATAGCAATTTTAGTGGGCGATTGGTCTCTATCTGTATTGCGGCGAGAGCGTGGCTAAATCACACTTTTTTGACAATCTGCGCTTTGAGTGTAAACATTGATAAACATTGAACTCGGGGAGAACGTTATGTGTACGATTGTATATTATTAAAGCATTATTTTAGTGCACTTGTTCACATTTTTTTATATATTTCCAACAAAAATTAGACCTTTTGGAGTAATAAATGAAACGTTCACTTTTGATGGTCCTTTGCCTGTCCGTCGTATCCGCTTTTGCCGGTATATACGATATCGAAGAATTTTCCGCTAAAGATGCGGGCACTCCCGATGATTACATTGTTGCTGAATTTGGTGGCGAACTGAAGGTCGCTCCGGCAGATGAAGTTGCAACTCTGCAGTCTGGCCGTTTGGTTGTTCGTCAAAAGTTTGAAGATCCGTTTGGCGAATCCGAAACCTCTTACCAGCTTTACCAGGGTGGCAAGGGTGACCTTTCGTCCATGACTCCGATGACCGCCGAAGGCGTTGACTACTCCAAGCTCGTTAACGCTAAGCTCTATACTCGTCGCGGTGCCGCTGCCGACAAGGATGTCGAAAAGGTTTATTTCGACGGTAAGGCTGTTTACGCTCCCGGTCTTTCCACCGCAGTTGTGTATATCGATGGCTCTCCGGTAACCCTCAAGGGTGACGAATCTGCCGCTGCTGCCAGCGAAGACGAAGAAGAAACTGTTGCTGCCGCTCCTGCTGTTCCTAGCAGCAAGGCTCAGGAATGTGACGAATACGATCCGGACTGCGAAGAAGAAGATGACGATGACGACTACTCTTCTTACAAGACTTCTGCTCCGGTTGACAATACTGCTGACAATCGTGATTATGCCGCTAGTGATGCCGCCAAGGACGTGGGCGATCGTTTCGGTATTGCAGACGAAGTCCGTTTCTGGACGGCAGTCGGTCTTTCCGCTTTGGCTGTGACTGCCGCCGTGGTCGGTGTCATGCAGCATACCAAGGCTAACGAAGCCAAGGACGCTTACGATGAACTGAACGACTTGAGCAAGTTAATGAAGAGAAAGTGCGAAGGCGATTCCAGGTGCGAAGATATCATGCTGTCCTACGTGCAATCACAGGATTTGCGTGGCCTGCAGAATCGTATCGATGAGAACAAGAAGACTCAGGATTCTTACACCACTGCCCGTAACATCTGGTTCGGCATTTCCGCCGCATCCATCGCAGGTGCTGTCGTACTCTTCGTATGGTAGTCGAAACCGGAAAAATCACAATACGTGATTTGGAATTCAACTGCATTATTGGTACGCTTCCGTACGAGCGCGAAAATGTGCAGCCGGTTATAATGAATGTTTCGGTGTGGCTGGATTTTTCCCTGGCCGCCCGAAATGAAGATCTTGCCCATTCTATTGATTATGTGCAACTTGCTGACGACGTGCAGGATTTTGTCTGCAGGTCGTCTTTCCAGTTAGAAGAAACCCTGGTCGTCGAAACGGCCAAGTATATCTTGAACCACTACCCCAAGACTGTTGCGGCTGAGGTTTCTGTCCGCAAGCCCTTGGCGATTCCGCAAAGTGCGGGTGCTGAGTCCAGCATCAAGATTATCCGCTAGTCATTTTCGCCGAGGGCGAGAATCCATACATTTCAAGAAGTGCTAGTAATGCGTTTATTGCTTCAGCTTCTAAATGCACGGTAGCGCAAAGCTTCTGAAAGGTCTAAAATTTCAACTGAATCTGAATTTCGAAGGTCGGCAATGGTTCTGCCGACCTTTAATAGTCGGTAATAGCCGCGGGCGCTGAGGCCCATTCGGTCGGCGGCGTTGATGGCGAACTTTTCGGTTTCTGCAGAAAGCCTACAGCTACTTTTGGCAAAGTCCGAAGACATTTCTGCATTTGTCTTGAACGGGGTGCTGGCGAAGCGCCTGCGCTGAATTTCGCGAGCGCTGCAAACACGCTTGCGTATTTCCGCCGAAGACTCGGCGAGGGCCTTTCTGCCGAATTGCGAGGCTTCGACGGGCGGTACGCTCACTTGGATGTCGATGCGGTCCAGGAGCGGGCCCGAGATTTTTTCTTGGTAGCGTTTACGTGCCTCGGGCAGGCAGGTGCAGGCTCGTTTCGGGTCCATGGCGTAGCCGCAGGGGCAGGGATTCATGGCGGCCCCCATCATGAACCTTGCGGGCCAAGTGACCGTACCGCTTGCGCGGCTGATAGAAATCTGGCCCTCTTCCATAGGCTCGCGTAAAGCTTCCAGAACGCTGCGGTTGAATTCCGGCAGTTCATCTAGAAACAGGACTCCGTTGTGGGCGAGGCTCGCCTCACCCGGCTTTAGCCGGGTGCCACCTCCCACCAGCGACACCATGGAAGCGCTGTGGTGAGGGGTGCGGAACGGGCGGACCATGACAGGCTTGAAATCTTCTGCATCTCCCGCGGAGCGAGCACAAGAATGGATTCGGGAGGTTTCCAGGATTTCAAGCTCTGTCATTTCGGGCAGAATGCCCGGCAGGCACTTGGCGCACAGGGTCTTGCCCGCTCCTGGCGAGCCCACCAGCAAAAAGTTGTGGGCCCCGGCGGCGGCAATTTCGAGAGCCCGCTTCACTCCTTCCATGCCCACTACGTTTTTAAAGTCCGGTATGTCATGGGGAGCTTTCAGGTATTGCTTTTTATCTTTGAATCCTTTAGCCAAGAGGGCGGAGTTGGCGGCCCCGCCTTCCATCTTTTCGACGCATTCCTTGAGCGTATCGGCGCATACGTAGCGAATGCCTTCGACCAGGGATGCCTCCTGTTCGTTCGCTCTCGGAATCACGAGAATATCTCTCGATTTTTCGGACAAACTCATGGCGAAGGAAAGAACGCCTCGGATAGGTTTCAGCTGACCGTCAAGTGAAAGTTCTCCTACAAAAACGAGGTGTTCCAAATCGGGAACCTCAATCTCTCCGGTTGCAGTCAGTAACCCCATTGCCAAGGGCAAGTCCAAGGCGCTCCCTTCTTTCCGCAAATCCGCGGGTGACAGGTTTACCGTGGTACGGAAACCCGTCACCACTTTGTCTACGGAGCGAATGGCTGAAATGACGCGCTCTCTAGACTCTCTTACTGCATTGTCGGGCAAACCAACCAAGGTGAAACCCGGCAGTCCCTGGGAAGCGTCTACCTCGACGCTTACCGGGACCGCCTTGATACCGAACAGACAATAAGAGCGGATTCGATGGAACATAATGACCTGCTATGCGATAGAAGCCTGGTATTTTTCAAGGACGCAGTTTTCGATGTGTTCACGAAGCTGGCGGGTTACCGGATTGCAAATGGAACGGAATGTTTCTCCCTTGAAAAAGGGATCCACCGGGTAGCCCACGAACAGGCCGTTTTCGCCATCCATGACGCGGAGCCCGCGGATCATGAACTGATCGTTCAGCACGACAGATGCAATGCCCTTGATATGTCCCATAGAGGGGCCTTCCTGAAAAGGATACACCTGGACACTTGTGACGGCGAGACAGTCAAATGCACCAGAAGCGTTCCATTCTTTCTTTTCTTTTTCGATTGTTTTTTCTTTTACAGCCATTGTGGCCTCCTAGTTTGTTTGGTTTATGCTTTTTTGAAGCAATTCCGTTTTGCAAAAAGTGTGCCATTTCTGCAACTGCCAAATATTGCCGAAAAACAATGAATTTGCTAAAGGCGAAAATCTGGGGAGTGATTAAATCACTGATTAAAACACTGTTTTAATCACTTTACTACCTTTTAAACATGCTCTTGAAACCGAATATGAATTGGGTGGCAAACCAAGGAAAATCCCTTCCGACGGTTTTTGCCGAATGGGATCTTTCTTCGGATTACTTTACTGTCCGCTTTTCTGTGGAAGAACCTTCGGACTGTTTTCGTGCCGAAGTCATGGAAGACAACGGCTCCAGCTGGGAAGATTCCTGCGTCGAGATTTTTTTAGAGAATCCGGCAAACCCTGCGGAATACTTCAACTTTGAAACCACATGCCGCGGCTACCTGCTTGCGGCAAAGGGACCCGATCGCCATTCCCGCACCAAGCTTTCTCCGGCGGAAATCAATTCGGTGGTTCGTGCCAAGGAACTTGCCAGTGTTGCCGGGAATCTGGTTTGCTGGGGCATGACAGTCCAGATTCCGGCATCTATTTTCGGGCTTAAAAACTTTGAAGGTGTTACGCTAAAAGGCAATCTTTACAAGTGCGCCGATAAGGCGAAGGCGCCCCATTACCTGAGCGCCTTTGATATTGAAACTGAAAAACCGGATTTCCATCGTCCGGAATTTTTCCGCGAATTTTAGTTATTTCATTTTTAACTTCATTTCGAAAACGAGACGACCTGATTCGTCTTCAATCTTCATGTAGGTGGCGCCACGCTTGTCGGCTCGGTAAACGGTAACTTCCTGGCCTTCGCGGGTTTCGCCCAAGAAATGAACTTCCAGCATAGAGGGAATGCAGAGCTCGATGTCGGCGGCACTGAACACGTTCAGTGAAAGCTTCACGTATTCGATGTTGTTCATGTGGTGGGACATGTCGATGTGCTGGGGAAGCACCTTCTGGCGGTACACTTCCTGGTATTCTTCGGGCTCCACGGCAAACTTGGTAAACTTGTTATCCATGAAGGGCTCGGGGGCGCCTTCTGCAGGAAAGTCCACCGCAGAAAGTTTCATTGGACGGTGTGTTTCCAGGTTGAGGCAACAGGCTTCCTGGACGGCGAGAATGATCGGTTCGCCATCGACCGTCGTAACGGCGGTGTTTTCGTAAGTGCGAATGGGGGCGTTGTCGGCGGGGAACGAAGTGGTGACAACTTTATCGCGCCAGTAGGGACGCTGGAAAAATTTGAACTTGGCTTTATAAATGGCCCAGTAACCGCCCTTTTCGTTGACGCAGAAGTTGTCCATCTTGAGGGCACCGAAATTTTCGGTGAAGTTGTCCTGCACCATGAGCACGGTCTGAGCAATGCCCATCTTGCCCGAAACATCAATATATGCCGAGGTGATGGTTCTTTGCTTTTGGAAAACCAGCGGATTTTTAGCAAGCGAATAAATGTCAATCATGCTTTTAATATATATAAAAAAGGACGGTTGCGAAACCGTCCTGAGAATAATTTGTTGAAGACTAGATCTTCTTGAGCACCAACAGGTGGCCGGGAGCCTTGTTCGGGTCGAGGCGCACAAAGTTCTTGTTGCCGCGCCAGACAAAGCTTTCGTCGGTAATCAGGTCACGCAAGAAGAAGAAGGAATCGTCGTTCAGGCCGAGCTTCCTCATGTCCAGTTCTACCATGCCTTCCTGGGCGTTGTCCATGTCCATGTTGCATACGCAGAGGATTACGTCTTCGCCGGACTTCTTGGAATACACCATCAACTGGTCGTTGGCGCAGTAGTGGAAGTCAAGGTTGTCGTATTCCTGCAAGGCAATGTGTTCTTGGCGGGCGGTGTTCACGCGACGCACGAAGTCCTGAATGCCAGGGCCAGCCCAGTTGTGGACCTTGTACTGGTACTTTTCGCTGTCCTGCAATTCTTCCTTGATGGGACTCGGAATGTTTTCGCAGAGCTCGTAGCCGTTGTACATGCCGGTGAGGCTAGAAAGCGTACCGGCCAAGAAGTAGCGCTGCTTGAAGGCGTTCGGGCCCTTGTAGGCCAGGTACTTCGGGAAGATATCCGGAGTGGTGGGGAAGAAGATGCCGCGCATGTATTCCTTGGCATCACTCTGGGTCAGTTCCTTGAGGTACTGTTCGAATTCCCACTTGGCAGAGCGCCAGGCAAAATACGTGTAGCTCATGTCGAAGCCGGACTTGGCCAAGCGATGCATCATCTTCGGGCGGGTGAATGCTTCAGCGAGGAACACCAGTTCCGGGCGCTTTTCCTTGACGTCGGCAATGAGCCATTCCCAGAACGGGAAGGGCTTGGTGTGCGGGTTATCGATACGGAAGATTTCGACGCCCTTGTCTGCCCAGAACAGGATGATGTTTTCGATTTCCTGCCACAGGGCCTTATAGTTCTTGTTGTAGTAGTCGAAGGGGTAGATGTCTTCGTACTTCTTGGGCGGGTTTTCGGCAAACTTGATGCTGCCATCCGGTTCGTGGTAGAACCATTCCGGGTGGCTCTTTACGTACGGATGGTCGGGGCTGCAGTTCAGGGCGATGTCGAGTGCGAGGCGCAGGCCCTTCTTGCGGGCGGCCTTGGCAAAGTGCTCGAAGTCCTTCATGCTTCCCAGTTCGGGGTCCACGTCGTAGTGGCCACCGTTCTTGTTTCCCACGGCATAGGGACATCCCGGTTCCAGGGGCTTGCCCTTCTTGTCCACCTTGGCGTGCAAGGCGTTGTTGGCGCCCTTACGGTTGGTAACTCCAATGGGGTGGATAGGCACCAGGTAAACGGTGTCGAAGCCGAGGTTTGCGATATAGTCCAGTTGCTTTTCGCAGTCCTTCCAGGTGGCGCTCTTGGTGGGGTCGGTACCCTGGCTCTTGGGCCACATCTCGTACCAAGTACCGATGCGTGCGTAAGAAGGATCCACGCGAAGTTTCATCACGGGGCTTTCCGTGGGCTCGTCCTTGGGCTCGATGGTCCAGGCGCAAATCTTGTATTCGTAGTAGCCGATATTGTTGACCGTGAAGGAACCTTCCCACTGGTCGTTATCGACAAAATGCATGGGAGCCTTTTCCCATTTTTTCTTGGAATCGTGGCGGTAGAAAATCGCCGCGTCATACTTTTCGTGGCTGTGGCGGAAAATGTCTGCGGTAAGCGTGACGGTGTCGCCCGGTTCGCGCTTGAGCATAAAACGGCCGCCCTCAATGCTTGGGCGAATGTTCTCGATAACGAGATTGTCTTTGCGGGTAGGAATAGTTGCCATAGTAACGAAAATTTAGCAAAAAAGGCCCGCCGTGGCGAGCCTTAAATGCGATTTGTTTTTTACTCAATCCTCAGGACTTGAACTTCCTTAATCCAGAAGGTCCGTTCGGAACCGCCCAGGTTCAGTTCGAACCTGGCGAAGGGATCGCTCACTTCGGGAATAAAGGTAATTGCTACGGAGTGGCCCGTGGTCATGACTTGCACGTGTTCCTGGAAACCGATGGTTTCATAGGTGTTGTAGGAACCGATTCGGGCGGTGATCTGGCCTTCTTCGCTGGACCAAATCGTGAACACGCACTGGTATCTTACACCGGCAATCAAGGCCACGTTTTCCTGAATCAGCTGGACGCTGTAGGAGTGGCTACCGCCTTCCGTAACGTCCACTTGCATGATCCGTTCCTTAGAGCCCTTTTCGATGATGACTGTCGTGTCGGCCTTGCCGCTGAACTGGTTCATCAAAATCCAATCGGTAGTAAACGGAGACTGGAAATTCCCGTTGATGATTGTATTTTCTTTGGGCTTTGCGGCGATTCCTTCCCAGATGTCCATGACATAGTCAGAAATGGAATCCCCTTCTGCAGACGTGTAGTCATAGCGGAGCGACTGGAAACTCGGCACAAACTGCTCGTTCAGCTTTTTCCACAGTTCGGCGTTGTTCTTGGAGTCAATTCGAATTGTCTTGTCCTTGCCGATTTCTGCAGTAGAGAAGTCGATGTCCTTGATGAACGTCTTGACGCGGAATATTACAGACAAATTAGCCTTGCCACCCGCAGTATCAATCTGCGAGTAATGATAGCGGAGCATGAATGACTGGAAGTTCGAGAGACTGTACACGAACGGAACATACTTGTCGCCTACCTTGGCTCGTCCGTAAATGGCGGCGGAATCATCGGGGCTGAAGGAGACTCCCATTTCTTTGAGGTAGCCTTCTTCCTGCAGGTCGATATCCTTGAAATGATCCTTGACAGAAGATCCTTGGGTGAACGAGATTTCCAGAGTCTCGTCGGGTTTGTCTTCATAAGGCCAGAGCTGCAGTCCGACAACGGGGTCGACAAACACGGTGGTATAATAGTAACTGGAGAACGAACGCAATTGAGTCAGGACCAGCGAGAAGGAATCCAGCAGGACGGCTTCGTCCTTTTCGGTTTCCTTGGCGAGGGCCTTGCGCGTAGTTTCGGAATAGTCGACAGAGAATTCTGCGACTAGCGGAAGTGCGGGTTGCTTCTTGAAGGAGGTATCCTTGTTCGAAGTGTCCTTGACAGTCGTGTCCTTAATGGTGGTATCCTTAGTCGAGGTGTCCCTCACTGAGGTATCCTTGGCCGTTGTGTCTTTTCCGACTGTGTCAATGTCGGCAAGCGACGGGTTGCCAATTTCGATACCAGCCATGGACTTGTCGTTGGAACAAGCTACCAAAGACAAAAACACGGCGGCGTAAGCGGCAATCGATGCTATGGACAAAAAGAATTTCATCACACTCCTCGGGTCAAGGGGAAGAGCTGGATGTTGATTTGCACAACATCTTCTGCTTCTCCGGCTTTAGCAGAGAAATCTAGTAGTTCTTTTCGCATTAGTTGTAAATGTTTTTTCAAATTAGGGAAATCTGAGCGCCTAATTCCGAAAGTGAGCGCCGAAATGTCCCTTTCTGCCCCCGGAAGGTCCGCGAGCATGGTGGCCGACAGCTTGAGCATCTGGAAATGGTACATCTTGACCATCATGTCCTGTACTTCGTCGTCGGTCGTAATCAGGGGGTCGCGCTGACGGTATCCGTTAGCGGTCTTGACCAGGAGTCCAAGTTCCAGGAGCAGCTGGAACGATTCGGTGACCTGGGCGGGAGTGACGAGCCCGCGGAGTTTTTTGGAAATCACGTCGGGAATGGGCCTGAAATCCTTGAGTCCTACCATCTCGAGAATTACGGAGTGATGCCATTCCTGGAAAATTCGGAATTGAGCCTTGTCCATCTTGTGCAGCTTGGAACGGGGGCTGGCTTTGATGAGCTGGGCGTAGTAGATTTGCTTGTCGGCGTCGGTTTGGGCCTGGTTGAAGAACACGAGGCTTTCGAAATAGGCGGCACGTTGGTTTTCGAGACCCAGACCATGAATAAGCTTGGTGACCGTGTTTTTGGTAATGTTGCGTTTGCCGTCAATTGCAAGTTTTAAGTGGGCGTGGCTAGAAAGCCCTGCCTTCTCGGCAAAGAACCGCAAACTGAAAGCGGTCGAGGTTTTCTTTTTATACTCGTAATAATCACGCAGGAATACCCTGTAGTTCGTGTACTGCAGGATATCCGGTTCTACGAGTTTCTGCTTTTCTCCATTTTCCATATTCAAAAAAATAGAAGAATTCACCCCTGAAAAACAAATATATTTTAAGTTTCTCGTTTACCCTAGTAACCATTAGTAAACATCGCGGGCAAGTAGCGAAAAACGCCTATGATCCACAAATTTGCCGTTTATTAGCTCATAATCGCGGTTTATGCCCTCTTCCATGAAGCCGCAGCGGGTGGCGACGGCGGCACTTTTGCCATTGTGTACAGAAACCAAAAGTTCCAGGCGGTTTAGCTTGAGGCGTTCAAAGGCGAACTTGGTGATGAGCTTTACCGATTCGGTCATCAGTCCTTGGCCGGTGAACTGTTTGGCGAGCCAATAGCTTAATGTGGCGGAACGGTTTCGCAGGTTCACGTCCATCATGATGGAACCGGCGAAATCTCCCTCGGGATCGGTGGGCGAGTTCCTGAAAATGAGCCAGCAACCGCCTTGCCCGAATCGTTCGTTCAACACCCACGAACGGATTCTTTTCTTTAGGTCGAAAATGTCCGTTTCGGGAATCCATGGGAGGTGTTCGGCCAAGAAGTCACGGGAGTTCTCGATGGTTGCGAAGATGTTCTCTGCCGAAGCCGCCCCCGGAGCATTTTCACGAATGCCCTTCAGCGTGACCAGGTTTCCCTTGAGGGTTGCGGTCTCGAACGCCTCGGTGAAAAAATCTTCAAAATTATCCATGGTTGGGTAAAATAGTAAAAGGTTAGGATAGAAAAAACCGTCGAATGACTTCGACGGTTTTTCAGTGCGGATGAAAGGACTTGAACCTTCATGCCCTTGCAGGCACTAGAACCTGAATCTAGCGTGTCTACCAGTTCCACCACATCCGCGTGGGTAAGCCAAATTTTGAAATTTTTGCCCTATTTGTCAAGGGTTATTTAGAAAAAATCTCTAAAATCCAGTCTTTGCGGTTGTTTTGCCAATAGCTCCAATCGTGCTCGCCCTGGGGGTCGAACTTGAGGTCGCACTCCGTGCTAACGTTTTTACAGAATTCCTGAATCCATGGAACGCTCTTTTCGGCGGGGTAGAGCCGGTCGGCTCCGCCCTGGATAAATCTCCAGCGGCCTTTTTTTAGAACAGTTTGTCCTGCGACCTGTGCTGCCGGTCCGAGGGATTCTCCATAAGAGCTAATGAGAATGCGGTTCCTGATTTTTCGCTTGCCCCAGAGGGAATAGGCGATTACTCCTAGGGCTCCGTCTGAAATGCCCACGAGCGAAATTTCGGTAACTTCTTTCTTTTGACGCCTGGCGAGACTGTCGAGGGCGTTGTCTAACGCTTCAATGGTGGTGGGCTCGACCCAGTGGTTTTGCTTGCAGGCCGAGGCGCTAACAATGGTATAGTCCGGCAATATTTTAGAAAGTGCCCCGCCGGCGACAAGTCCCTTCTGGCAGTTGTTACTGGTCATGCCGCCGTGAAACCAGACTATAATTCCGACCGAAGGCTTTTTGTTGAGACCTTTCCAGACTCCTACGGGCATGTCGCTCGAAAGGCTAGTTGCCGGGAGCATGATAGAACCTTTGATTGGAGATATCTTACGGTGTATGGTAAGGGTGTCGGAAGGCGGATTGGCCAAACAAAACGCAACCAACAATAAAATGAGGATGGATTGCTTTGTCACGTTCGTTCCTCGCAATGACGTTATTCTAGTTCCGTCTCTTTTTTACGACCCACAGGATAAATAGTGTGATCGATGCGAGGGCCAAGGCGAGAACGATGGTGCAGCCGATGAAGGCGTTGTAGACTTGGTAGTCTATCACCAGGGTGTCGAAGTCCATCTCGCCGTCGGTGGAGGCCAGGCTGTGAACAATGAAGGTCTTGTCGTCGATGCGGCTTGCCGAAATTTCAAGAGGAATGTCGCCTGCATTGCGGCTTGCAAAACTGTACCATTCCGCCATGTTGTCCAAAATATCTGCCGAGGCGTACAGGATAAAGTTTGCCTGGTCGTCGCCGTTAATCTGGAAAATGGTCTTGTCGAAAAAAGGAATGTTGCTTCCGCCAAAGATGCTAGGAATGGCTGCATGCGAAACCGTTCCGTAGAACAGGTGTTCTTCTTGCATCAGGCCCTTGAGGGCGGGCATCAGGTACGACATGAGCCACCCAGCCAAAAACATCAGCAGCAAGGAAAAATTCAGAAGGGCCGGTTTTCTAGAAGTATAAAATCGCATGAGTTCCTTATAGCTTGGATCTGAAAATAAAGAAGAAGGTCGAAAGCATTAACACCAGGGTCAAGAAGTAGAACGCCATGGGAATTTTAGACTTGAGAGACATTTCTTCGATGTTCTGACTCTGGAAAAATTGGATCAAGTCTTCACTGTACATGACTGCCAGTTCGTTGTTGAACCGGTTCCAGGCGAGGGTCTGTTCCTCGTTTTCTTGCAGGAGGCTAAAAAGGGCTTCTTTGGTGGAATCGGGAATGGCGTTGACGAGGCTGTCGCCGAGGCCTGCTAAGCCGATCATGTAGCCGGCTCGGGCTGAATCCAGGACCCCTTGCAGGGGAATTTGAATGTTGGCGGGGAGGGTGGCCGCTTGTATCTTTACTGCTTGCAGCTTTTCAAGCCACTGGTGGCGGCTTGCCGCGTAGCGGCGCATGCTTGAAACCTTGGCCAGGACTTCGCGTTCGAAGCGTTCGACGGTTGAACGGGAGGGCGCCTTGATGCCGATTCGCTGGATGTCGTCCATTTCGCGGGCGAAGGATACAGCGATTTCCCTAAGGGTCATGGTCTGGGCCTGTACAAAGACCGTGTCTATGCCGAAACCGATTCGGACCCGCTCCATTCCGCGCAGGGCGTAGGATTCCTGTAGCTGGTAGTCCGACAGAGTCTTGATGTAGCGGGAGTACATGATGATCTGCGGTTTCTGCGAGAAGTAGAATAGAATAGTAAGGCCGATGGCAACGGCAAGTACCACCCACGCCCAGGGGGAGCGGATTCTTGCGTTAAAGGTATCGGCAATCGATTTGTTCTTTAACTCGAGCACAACTAGAAATTACCTTTTTTCTACTTTACCTGGTATGCCGATGATTCGTTTTTCACCCATTTTGGGCTTAGTTACGCCATTTTTGATGCTCTTTTCGGGCTGTACGGTGGAACGTGCCCAAGAACAGGTTCTTGCCGAACATGCAAACGGGGCCAAAAAGACCTCCATTTGGGTTTATCCCGATGGCGAAATCTTGAAGAGAAACGAATGGTATACCGATGGAATCAAGGAACTGGAAATCCCCTACAAGGATGGGGTCCCCCATGGGGACTTCAAGCGATGGACGGGATTTGGCGACGTGGCGCTATTGGGACATTACAAGAAAGGCCTTAAAGATGGCAAGTGGACCTCGCTCTTTAGCGACAAGAAGGTGGAGGCCTACCGCTATTATGAAGATGACCACCCCGTAGGCGATTGGGAAGGCTGGCATTATAATCGAGAAAAGGCTTTCGAGGAACACTACGATGACAAGGGCCTGGCCATCGGCATCTGGAAAAAGTGGTTCGATAACGGTGCCCTGGAACAAGAGGGCAATTGTCACGCCAAATGGGATTCCAAGCGGGATATTGTTTCGGCCAAGACCGATTCGGTGATGTACCTGAAGCGTTTTTCGAAGGATTGCCACCTACTGGAAGAATTTACTTGCAGGAACGGTGAACTGGATGGCAAGTTCTCGCTGTATTACGAAAGTTATGGCGAAAAGGTGGATTCTGCAAACTGCGGAACCGGGCGCCTGCGGGTACAGGGTGTACTCGGCAAGGGGTCAAACGGCAAGGACAGCGCCCTTATCGGGACGGTGACTTATTACAGGGCTGACGGAACGCCCATGAAACAGGAACATTGGGATCGCGACGGCAGGCGTGACTCCGTATGGCGGTGGTTCGACGAAAATGGCATTGTGGTCCGCGAATGTGACTTGAAGGTATCTGGCGTGGTCTATGGCGCTTGCGAAGGGAACATGTCCAAGTTCTGTGCAGAGACTTCGTATGTGGGAACCATAGGTGGCGTGCTGGATAGCTCAAATTTGGCACAGAGCGTGAACTTTGAACATAGTATTGGCCGGTATCCGGCAACCATTCGTTACTTTAAGCCCGGTCGTTCCCTTTTGTACGAAGAATACTGGAAAGATGGAAAGATTGCCGAAAGCAGGAGCTTTTTCCCTGATACCATGGGCGGCAAGCTGGCTAGTGAAACTTTCTGGAAAGACGGCAAGCGTAACGGGATCATGCGCAACTGGTACGCAAGCGGCGTACTCCGCGATAGCCTTACCTACGTGAACGGCGAACGGGTGGGCGAGCAGTTCAGCTACGATACCACCGGCAAGCTCACTATACATAAAACCGAGGCGGGTAAGAACCGCCCCGTAATTATGCATTTGCTAGGGGAATGATTTATCCGAAAATCTTGGCGCAGAGTTCCGGAGCGAACTTGGACAGATAGCCCTGGATCAGGAGAATCGAGACAAGCAACGGCAAGATCCACTTGAAGTAGATTCTGAATGCGGTGTTGTACGGGATCTTGTAACCCTTACCGGCGTTCATTTCCTTGAAGAACTTTTCCTGGCCCCAACCATAGCGGCTAGAGCAGAAGATGGCGATGAACATGCCGCCTGCCGGGAGCATCGTATTGCTTACAATAAAGTCTTCGAGGTCCAGGACGCAGCTGCCAGGGCCGAACGGTTCAAAGCCAGAAAGCAAGTTGAAACCGAGGGCGCAGGGGAGCGAAAGCAGGAATACGATCAGGATGTTCCAATAGGCAACCTTGCGGCGCTTGAAACCCTTGAGGTCCATCCAGAAAGAGACCAGGTTTTCGAAAACGGCAATCAAGGTGGACATGGCCGCGAATGACATGAACAGGAAGAAGGCGGCGCCGAAGAACCTGCCTGCAGGCATCATGGCGAATACGTTGGAGAGTGTCACGAAGATAAGGCCGGGGCCCTGTCCGGGGGACTGGTTGAAGGCAAAGCAGCTCGGAATAACGATAATGCCTGCGACCAGGGCGACGATTGTGTCAAGCGCGCAGACGCTCGTTGCTTCTTTAGCCAAGGAATGGTTCTTTCCGATGTAGCTACCGAAAATGGCCATGCTACCGATACCGAGGCTCAAGGTAAAGAAGGCGTGCGCAAAGGCGGCAAAGATGGCTTCGCCCAGGCCCTTGCCCGATTGCGTAAGGCGTTCCAGAGACGGCAACAGGTAGAATTCGAGACCTGCCGTAGAACCGGGAAGCGTTATGGCGCGAACTGCGAGAAGCACCATGATAAAAAGCAGGCAAATCATCATTGTCTTAGTGATGCGTTCCACACCCTTCTGGAGTCCGAGCGACACGATAAAGAGTCCTATGACAATGGCGACCGTCATCCAGAAAATCATGAGGCCCGGGTTTCCAAGCATTTCGCCGAAGCCGGCTGCAATCTCGTCCGGAGTTCCCAAGAGGAACTTGGGGTCGGTAACCATCTTATAGAAGTAATAGAACATCCAGCCGGTAACCACCGAGTAGAAGGCCATCAAAATGTAGTTGGCCGAAATCAGCGGGAACTTGGCCCAATGCCACTTGGTACCCGGCTGTTCCAGGTTGTCGAAGGCGCGAGCGATACCGCTCTTGCCGCCACGACCCAGGGCAAGTTCTGCCATCAAAATGGGCAGGCCGAGGAATAGCAGGAATCCCAGGTAGGGGAGGACGAATGCTGCTCCGCCGTACTGGCCTGCAATGTAAGGGAATCGCCACACGTTGCCAAGACCAATGGCGCAACCGGCGGCGATGAGGATAAATCCGAGTCTAGATTTAAAGGTTTCGCGTTCCATATTTCAAAAGATAGTTTACTTGACAATGCCTACGTCGGTGAGCTTTACAAAACCGCGGACTTTTTCGCCCAAACGGATTTCAGCAAAGCTGCCCTGCTCCGAAAGAACCTCGAAGGTGGTGCCTTCAGAAAGGGTATTGAGGGTTTGGGCCTTTTCGCTGGGAGCGCTGGTCACGTCGGCATCCTTGGCGGTGACGACGCCCACGATTTCGGTCTCGGCCACGAAAATCTTGTAGCCGGCACTCATGGCGATAATGCAGAATACGCCCGAAAGTACAAACAGTGTTCCAATCAATACATTCTTTGCTTTGCTGTTACGGCTGATGCGCCTTGCGATGGCGATAAATGCCATGAGCCAGAACAGTCCTAGCAGTGTAAACATCTGGGCCTTCAGGGAGAGGGCGTGGTGGGCCTTGAAAAGGCCTGCCAGCAGCGGGTTTTCTTCGCCATCTTCTTCCACCTTGTCGCGGGTCATGGCCTGGGCGTACTTGAGGTTGTGCAAGATGTCGTCGTTGCTGGGATCCAGACGGAGAGCGGACTTATAATAATAAATGGCAAAGCCCAGTTTCCCATTTCTGAAGTAGGCGTTGGCCAGGTTGTAGTAAAGGTCTGCGTTTTCGGTGCCGTTGTCGACACAGGTGCGCCATTCGTCAATGGCCCGCTCGAAGTCGCCTTCGTTGTAGGCCTTGACGCCGTTCTCGATTCCTGTACAATGTTCAGCTGCGTTCACCGATACGAACGACGCTGCGATAGCAAATAGAATAAACAAAAGCTTTTTCATATTTATCTCAGCTCCTCGCAAAGTTTTTCCACGTCGTTAAGCATTTTCTGCTGCTCGTCCTGGGAGGGGTTCACTGGGGCGAACCGGGCGAAGGCGCATTTTTCGAGCCAGTTGTCGATAGCCGTAATGGTTTCGTCCTTGATGCCGAGTTTTGCAAGTTCTTCCTTCATTTGCGGGCGGGTCATGCCCTTGAATTCCAGGTTGGTCTTGTCGCTCAGGTAATCGATAAGGCCGTTTTCTAGGGCGGCATAGAGTGCCTTGGCGTCGCCCTTCTTCAGGGCTTCGCGAGCATTTGCAAAGCGGGCCTTCAGCATCTTGTTGGCCTTGCCCTTACGCACCAGGGCTGCGTCGCTGTTGTGCTTGCGGCGGCTGCGCACGGCAAAAGTGACAATCAGGTAGAAGGGAATGGCGGCGGCAAAAACGGCCCAGTAAAGAATGCTCTTGTAGGGGGCGGTATTGTTTGCCTTGTCGTTGACCTTGTGGATGAAACGGATGTCGCTGCCGAGAGATTCAATTTCTTGTTTCTGTACGGCGGCGGGGCCTTGGGCAACCGGTGCCTGGAAGATGGCTTCGGCGGAAGCTTCACCCTTTTCTACGGTTACGTTCCAAGGGCCGGCCTTGGCGGTTTCGTAAGCCTTTTTGCTGGGGTTGAACCAGGAATAGGTGATTTCAGGAATGGTGAATTCGCCCTTCTTTTTGGGGTACAGGAACACGCGGATGTTCTTGGTGGTAATCACCTTGTTGCCCACGATCTTCTTGTTGATTTCGTTTTCGGGGGGCACCGAGCGGAATTCGCCGAAGTCGGGGAGTTTGGGGTCGGTAATGGAGCCCGGCAGGCCGTCACCCTTGATGTTGATGGTAAGGGTCATGGCTTCACCCACCTTGAGCTCGGTGCGATCAAAGTCGGCACTGAAGGAGTAACTACCCACCATGCCGCTGAAGTTTGCGGGCTTGCCTTCGGTAGGCAGGGGCTTTACAGTAATATTAATAATGGGGGTCTGGGTCTCGGTTTCAACAGATTCCTGCTTGACACTCCTGCTGGAGAAGGTCATGCCGCCCATCTGCTTGTTTTCTTCGACCACTTTGGGTTCGCCACGCTTGGTATACTTGAACTTGAAGGGCGGAATTTGCAGGTTGCCGCTCTTGGTGGCGCTGAGCCAGGCGAACTTGGCGCTGGCCTGCATTTCGCGACGGGTACCCTCGACGGGCTCAAACTTCATGTTGGCAAGATCGCTGCGGTGTACAATAAAGTCGTCGCCGGTGTTCATGTCAGTGGCCTGCAGGCCGCCTTCAAAGTGCTCATAGGTGTGGAAGCCCAGGGTGACGCTGAACTGTTCGCCTTCGTAGACGGATTTCTTGCTGGGGGTAAGGCTTACGCCTAAAGCGTCATCGGTATAGGCTCGCTGAATGGTAAGGGGAATGTCGCCCGTGAGGTTGCGTTTTTGGTCATCGATGGTCATGTAAATTTGGCCGACGCTGAAACGACCTGTCTTCTTGGGGGCCTTCAGGTTGAATGTGTAGATACGGGCCTTATAACCGCCACGGTTGCGGCTACCACTAAAGAAGGTATTGAACATGTCCTCGATATCGGGGCGAATGACCTGATCGGAACTGTCGAGCTTTACAAGAGAAAATCCGTTTGCCGTTTCGATAAGCAGGTCGCTGCGGTTTTCGGGGAGTTCGTTTAGGGGGAATACGAGTTGAAGTCCAAAAGTCTTGCCCGATTCGATGCGTTCCCGGTCCACTTGCAGGGACGGCCGTGCAGATGCGCACAGGGCAGCGGCTAGGCAGAATAGAATAATTCGTTTCATGCCCCAAAAATACCAAATTTTCGCCATAAAACCAAATAATAGGCGTTGGTTGTGGGCTGTTCGGACAGGAGAGAGCTTGTTTTTGAGAGCCATAAGCGACTCGTATTGACGAGTCGTGTTGGCAAGAGTGAGGAGAAGTTGCAGTTATTAGCGAGAAATAGGGCCGAACGGTCTGTGACGAAAAAAAGTCGCAGAATATATATTATTTCCCCTTGACGCGTTAGTAAATTTTTGTTAAATTTGGCGCGCTGTTAAAAAATGGCGATAAAACGTCAAAAACCAAGGATAAAAAGGACTATATGTACTGCATTCTCGCTGCCCTGCTGATCAAGAGCTTCAAGAAGTATGGCAAGCGCGCTTAATCGCCGCCCCCTCGCTTTTTAATTCTCTCTCTGATGATTCCGGTTATGCTGAATAAGCTGGCCGGTATTTTTTTTGAGAAAAAGGGCTCGCGCTTTGAGCGGCTCGGCCATAAGAAAATGCAAGCATTTTCTTGCGGCACTCGCCTTAATCAAAGTTTAGGGAGCGGCGGTAGGGGGTAAAACCGGCGTTTTTGATGAAATTTTCGGCAGCTTCGATGGTAGTGAGGCCGTGATTCTTCAGTACGTTTTCTTCAATGACAATACTGTTGATGTCGTCGGCGCCGCTGTGCAGCCCAAGTTCGCCTAAAGAAAGTCCCATGCCAAGCAGCGAAACCTCGATGTGGGGGATGTTATCGAGGAAAATTCGGCTTAAGGCCAAAAGTTTCAGGTATTCGTCGCCGCGCACGTGGCGGATGGGGAACTTGTCGGTTTGGGGCTGGAATGTCCACACCACAAAGCTCTTGAACCCTTGGGCGATATCCTGGGTCTTGCGCACATAATCCAGATGCTCGATGATTTCTTCGGGTGTTTCGACGCTGCCGAAGACGATGTTTGCGCTACCGGGCAGGCCCTTCTTGTGGCAGGCAGCGAGCGTGTCGCACCATTTTTGCGCCGGGAGCTTCTTGGGGCTCAAGATTTGGCGCATGCGGTCGCTCAAGATTTCGGCGCCGGCACCGGGAACGGAGCTAAGTCCGGCGTCCTTGAAAACGTCAATGAGCTCGTCGAGATTCATGTTGTTGAATTCGGCGATGCGCACGAGTTCCACCGGCGAAAATCCGCGGACTTTTACGCCGAGTTCTTGCGTGAGCATTTTCAGGACGTCGGTGTAATAGCTGAGCGGAATGTCTTTGTTCACGCCGCCCTGCAGAAAAATCTGGTCGGCGCCCTTGGCTTTTGCTTCAAGGGTTTTCTGGCGGATTTCGTCCAAACTAAGCACGTAGGCTTCTGGACTATGCGCCGGGCGGCAAAAGCTGCAAAAACTGCAAGTGATTTCGCAAACATTCGTGTAATTCACAATGCGAAAGGCCGTATAGCCCACTTTGCCTTCGGGGTGCATGCGCTTGCGGATTAAATCACCAGCCTGTACCACCTCGGTCCACGGGGCGTTCTTCAAAATGGTGAGAGCCTCGGCCGGTGTAAGCCGAATACCATCGACAGCTTTTTGCAAAAGGGAATTCATCGGTGAGTAAGATAGAAAATCTTGTCTCCGTTTTTAAATTCGACTGGGCGCGAAATGTATATTTGTATGTGTTAAGTTAGTGAGGTTCTTGTGACTTTTAAGAAGTTGTTTGCGTTTGGACTTGTTGCTGCGGTATTGGTTGCTTGCGGTGACGATGCTAGTAGCGGGCCTGTGACAGGCTCCAATGAGGATTCTTCCTCGTCTGTTTGTGAGAACTGCAACGAATTAAGCAGTTCCTCCAACGTCATTGCAAGCGACGCGACGCAATCTAGTGATTCCACTTCTAGCGGTAGCTTGGCGTCGTCTTTAGATGACTCTAGCAGTAGTTCTTCTGTGATGTTGTCGTCGAGTAGCAGTGTCCTTGAGGGATACGTAGATCCATCGACTGTAGTTGCGGGAACTATGACTGATGAACGCGATGGGCAGACTTATAAGACTGTCACTATAGGTACCCAAACGTGGATGGCGGAGAACCTGAACTATGCCTATTTGCAACCCACTGCGGAACTAGATTCCTCCAGCTTCTGCTATAATGATAGTGCGAGCTATTGCGAGAAATATGGTCGCATGTATCTGTTAAGCGCCGCTATGGATAGTGCAGGAATATGGACTTCAGAAGATAAGAGCTGTGGCTTCGACAAAACCTGCAACCTGGGTGACGACTATGTTCAGGGTATTTGCCCCGTGGGCTGGCATCTGCCTACGCTAAGTGAATGGTTTGTGCTTCTGTCTGCGGTCAACGGGGCGAATTATGGAGGAAACGAACTCAAGGCTACTAGCGGTTGGAACGATAGAAGTTATCCCGGTAGTGGCAACGGTACAGATGCTTATTCCTTTGCAGCGTTGCCTGCTGGGTACAGGGCAAGCAGTGGATATTTCTACGAAGAAGGCGACTACGCATACTTCTGGAGTTCTACTGAGTACACTGTCAGCGATGCGAATGTTGTTTACTTGTATTACAAAACCAATGCGGTGGTCCAACACATTGGAAATCGGGCTCACGGGCTTTCCGTCCGTTGCGTGAAGGATTAGCCTGGGCGTTGCGGGGCGGCGAGCGCCCGCAGTGGGGGTAGAGAGCAACGAAGTGCGAACGAGGGGGATTCTTCCCCCTTTTTTACAAATAAATTGAGCCAAAAACGCGTTTATAATTGTATTTTTCTACGCGGTACCGAACGATACCTTTAAAAATGCACTAACTGCAAAAAAGGTGAATATTATGCAAGTTGATTTGAACAATGTCGATTGGAAGACTCTCCCCTTCGGTTACACCGATACCGATTACAATGTCCGCTGCTACTACCGCAATGGCAAGTGGGGTCAGATTGAAGTTTCTTCTTCGACGGATATCAGCATCCACATGGCCGCAACTTGCTTGCACTACGGCCAGGAAGGTTTCGACGGCCTCAAGGCTTACACGGGTAAGGACGGCAAGGTTCGTATTTTCCGCTGGGAAGAAAACGCGAAGCGTATGCAGAGCACCGCTAACCGCGTGCTGATGGCTGCTCCTCCTCTGGAACTCTTCCACGAAATGGTGAAGCTGGTCGTGAAGCTGAACGCCCGCTTTATTCCGCCGTATGGTCACGGCGCAACGCTCTACATCCGCCCGCTCCTCATCGGTACGGGTCCGGAAGTCGGCGTGAAGCCCGCCGATGAATACCTGTTCATGATTTTCGTCTGCCCGGTCGGTCCTTACTTCAAGGACGGATTCAAGCCGGTGGACATGATGGTGAGCCGCAACTACGACCGCGCCGCCCCGCAGGGTACGGGTACGGTGAAGGTTGGCGGTAACTACGCCGCTAGCTTGATGTCTCTGGCCGAAGCCAAGAAGCTCGGCTACTCCAGCACCATCTACCTGGATGCCAAGGAAAAGAAGTACATCGACGAATGCGGTCCGGCAAACTTCTTCGGCATCAAGGGCAAGAGCTACGTGACCCCGAAGTCCGAATCCATTTTGCCGTCTATCACCAATAAGAGCTTGATGCAGTTGGCCGAATACCTGGGCTACACGGTGGAACGCCGCCAGGTTCCGTTCGAAGAACTCGCTGAATTCTCTGAAACCGCCGAATGCGGTACCGCTGCCGTGATCACCCCGATCAAGAAGATCGTGGACCCGGTCGCTGACAAGACCTTCACTTACGGCGACGGCAAGAATCCGGGCCCGGTTTGCACGGAACTCTTCACGAAGTACACCGCTATCCAGTTCGGTGAAGCTGAAGACCCGTTCGGCTGGACTGAAGTGGTCGATGTGTAATCGACGCGCGTTTTAAAAGTAAAAGTCCCGCAGAGAAATCTGCGGGCGTTTTTTTGTGACCAGTGTCGCTTGATTTTTGGCGGGAAAAATATAGATTAGACTTGGAGTTCATTATGAAGAAGATTGCGCTAGGTTTTGTGGCTGGATGCTTTTGCCTTTTGACGGCGTGTACCGAGGATAATTCCATTATCAAGTCGACAACAAAGGATGAGTCGGAAGACTGGTATGCATCGCTGGACGACGTGCCGGATTGTACGCCAAAATTAAAGGGAAAGTCTGTTGCGGTGCAAGAGGAAAATACTTCGTTTGAATGCAATGGTGACCGGTGGGTGCGGAATAGGGTTGATTTGGATACGGCAGAGGAAAGCTCCTCTTCTTCGATTAATTCGTCTTCTGGCAAGTGGCATTTGGAAAACGCTGATACTCCTGACTTGGACAGGGGCGGTCCTATAGAAATTGTCGATTATTCAAGTTCCTCGGTGGCGATTATCATTGAAGATGATCCGTGGGGGTCTGAATCTTCGTCATCGATTCAGCTTGTGACGGGGTTGGGTACTTGTCAGCCGGAGACCAATCCTATTAACAAGGGGGAATCAGTCCGGTGGAAATTTACCGCCAATCTCAATGCGGGATATAAACCAATCGATTTTGCGAAGGCAAGCTATGAATGGTATTTTGAGGATGGAGCTACACCTTCGTATGATGGAACGCCGAGTAAATCGACCGATGTAACCTATACGAAATCGGGCACTGCGCAAGCGTCCTTGGTTGTAAATATCGATGGCGCTGTGGAAATGATTCCGTGTTCTCCGTTGCAGGTGAATGGCGATCCTATTTCTTGTTCGTGTACGGCGACGGGTGGTGATGTGACGAGAGATAATGGAGTGGCCGTGTGGACTGCTTCGTGCACTTCTGTGTCTTCAATTGAACATTATGTCTGGGAGGATTTTGATTTTGGAGTCGATGTCACGAGCTTTACGCATTCCTTCTCGGCCAAGGGCGATGCATTTGCTCCAACGTTAAAGGTGGGAAATTCCGATAACACGGTTCAGACGGTGACTTGCCCAACAGTGGTTGCTACGGATGCCTCTGATCCGGATTATGTCATGGAGGACGGTGAAGACTTGGTTTTCCCTGCAGGAGACCATGAGGTGTATTTGAGCTTTATGAAAGATTATGCTTCTTCGAGTGGATCGGTGTATTTCTCATGCTCGGCTAATGAACCTTTGGAAATGAGTATTAATGGCGTTGATGCCTCAGGCGCATATTTAGTTACGATTGAGTTACCCTTCAGCAATGTTGGCAAAGATGGCTTCGTTTCACTTTCTACGAATGTTGAAACGGCGTGTTGGGCTAATCTGTTGCTTTAAGGCGTTGGCAAAAACGTATGTCCCGCGGAGAAATCTGCGGGCATTTTTTTGTTGAACTAGCCGAGGCGTTCTTTAAGTCGCGTGTAGCGGCGAGTGCTGCGGTTGTTGCGGACGGCCTGGTGGAAGGCGCCGGGGGCCGATAGTATCCACACGTGGCCTTTGGCGCGGGTGATGGCGGTGTAGATGAGGTTGCGTTGCAGCATGACGTAGTGACTGGAGTCTAGCACCACGATGACGGCGGGGTATTCGCTGCCCTGGCTCTTGTGGATGGTACAGGCGTAGGCGAGTTGCAGTTCGTCCAGTTCTTCGTCTTGGTAGGTGACGAGTTTTTCGTCGAAGAAGACGGCGATTTTCCGCTTTTCTTTATAGATGCTGTAGACGATTCCGATGTCGCCGTTGAACACGTTCTTGTCGTAGTTGTTCTTGATTTGCATGACGCGGTCGCCCACGCTCCAGCCGATGCCCATCATCTTGTGGCGTGGAACGCCCGGGTTCAGCAGGTCTTGCAAGAAGGGGTTCAGCTCGATAATGCCGAGGGGACCCTTGCGCATGGGAACAAGAATCTGCAAGTCGGTTTTAAGGTCGATATCGATTTTGCTCTTGACGCCGGTGGCGATGAGTCGCTGCAAATGCAGTTTAGCTTCTTCGGGCGTTTCGAAAGGAACGAAGTGGAAGTTCGGGCCTTCGATGGGCGAGGGCGTGATGCCCTGGTTGATGCGGGCGGCCTTGTCGGCGATGTCGTTGCCGCCGCTTTGCCTAAAGATGTGCTGCAGACGAACGCTCGGGAGGCGGGGGCATTGGAGCAAGTCGTTGAGCACGTTGCCGGGGCCTACGCTGGGGAGCTGGTCGGCATCGCCTACAAAGACGATGCGGGCCGTTTCGGGAACGGCTTCGAGAAGCGAGGCCGCGAGCCAAGTGTCCACCATACTGAATTCGTCAACGATGAGCAAATTGCAGTCCAGCTTGTTAAACTCATTCTTGTTGAATTTGCGCGTGACGGGGTCCACTTCTAGCAGGCGGTGGATGGTGTAGGCCTTGTCGCCGCAACAGTCGCCCATGCGCTTGGCTGCGCGGCCCGTAGGGGCGGCGAGCAGAATGTTTTCACCCATTTTGCGGGCGAGGTGAAGGATGCCCTTGAGAATCGTTGTCTTGCCGGTGCCAGGGCCGCCGGTGATAATGCAAATCTTGTGTGCGGTGGCTAGGCGGATGGCTTCGCGTTGCACCGGGTCGAAACTGAACTTGTGCTCGCGTTCCCAGTCCACAAGCTCGCGCTCGAAACCGTAGGTGGGCAATTCGTTTTCGCCGAGGCGCGCCTTGATGATTTCGGCGATTTTCTGTTCCGCGTTATCTAGCGGCGGGAAAAAGCAATCGTCACCGTGGCGCTTGATGCGGCCCGATTCGCAAATGCGCTTGAACTGCTCGAAAAGATTCTGGATGGCATCGTCGTCGGTGACGTCGATGCGCAAATTCTTGAGGGTGCGGCCGATTAAATCGTTGCTCGGCAAATAGCAGTGACCGTCCGAAAGCGAAGCCTCTTGCAGCGAGTAGAGAATCGCTTCTTGCAGGCGCATGGGGCTGTCTTTGGGAATGCCCACTTTCATCGCGATTTCGTCGGCCTTCAAGAATCCGATTCCCCAGACTTCTTCGCAAAGTATGTAAGGATTTTCGCGGATTTTGCTGACGGTGTCCTGCCCGAATTTCATCCACAATTTTTTCGCGGTGCAGCCCGTGATGTCGTGATTGTACAGGAACAGCAAGGTTTCGCGGCTGTGGCGGTTTTCTTGCCAATGGGCGAGGAATTCTTCGACCTTCTTCGCCGAGAGTCCTTTAATTTTCTTAGCGCGGAAACGGTCCGGCTCGTAGTCGAGAATGTCTTGCAGTTCATCGCCGAAAGCATCGACAATCGCCTGCGCGGTCTTGGGGCCGATTCCCGGGAAAAGCCCGCTGCCTAAGTAGGCGGCGAAGTTCCTGTTTTCGGTTTCGACGATTTCGAAATGCTTGGCCTGGAACTGTTCGCCGAATTTGGGGTGTCGTCCCCAATCGCCTTCAAAACGCAGGCATTCGCCTACAGAAAGTTCGGGAAGGGTACCCGTAACCACCACCACTTTCTTGGTGCTACTATCAATAAGCCGCAGCACGGTGAAGCCGTTCTGCGGACTATGAAAGGTAATGGACTTGACGGTTCCTTCGAGAATCACGAACTAGGGTCGAGTTGTGCTCAATGGATGAGGTTCAAGGTTGTTCTTGCCTTGAGTTCTGTTTTCGTCCCAATGGTCGGCGTTGTAGCCCTGAAGTTTAGAAAGGGCCTTGCCGCGCTTAATCAGGAAGAATCCGAGAACGCCTGCGCAAATGATGGCGAGAAGGATTGCGGTGTTGTAGTTGAGGCCGAATCCGAGGGGGGCGCCCTTCAAGTTATCGGGGCTTACCCAAAGAATGTAATCGCTAGTGATGAAAGTCATGAACATGCACGGAATAAGTGCAATCCAGAAATTCTTGTTCTTGCTGCGCAGGTAAACCGTGGCCACGCAAAGGCTACAAACGGCCATGAGCTGGTTGCTCCAGCTGAAGTAATTCCACAGGATGTTGAAACCTTCGGGGTTCAGGTTGCTCCAGAAAATGATGGCGGCGCAGATAGCGAACATCGGGACGGTAAGAATCAGGCGGTTCTTGACTGAGGTCTGTTCCATGCCGGTAAGTTCTGCAATTGTAAGGCGGAGGCTGCGAAGACTCGTGTCGCCGCTGGTGATGGCGAGAACAATGACGCCCACTACCACGAGAATGGAAATCGGAGCCCAGGGAATCACGGTCGAAACGAGGATGCTCAAGACCTTGACGCCCGAAGCGCCGGTCAGGAGTTCCGGCATCTGGTGATAAATGAACATGCCACCGGCAGCCCAAACCATACCGATCAAACCTTCGATAATCATCATGCCGTAGAAAGTCTGGCGACCAGTCCTTTCGGTGACTTCGGTACGGGCGACCAGCGGGCTTTGGGTGCTATGGAAACCGCTGATGATGCCGCAAGCAATGGTCACAAAGAGCATCGGGATAATCGGCTGACCAGCCGGATGCTTGTGGAAGTTGCTCATGATGTCGCTGAAGCAGAATTCATCGAGAACGTTCAAGTTCGGGACGATTCCAATGAAGATGGCGAGAGAGGCAACAATCAAGAGGGCGCCGAAAATCGGGTAGATGCGGCCGATAATCTTGTCGATGGGGAAGAAGGTGCTTGCAAAGTAGTAGGCGAAAATGCAGGCGACGGCGACCCAGAACAAAGTGGGCGACACGTGGCTACCGACGAGAATCGGGGTGTTGATGAGGGCTGCAGGCGTGTTAGTAAAGACGGCGCCTACCAAAATCAGGGCGACCGCGATAAGCGTCATCACGACCTTGGCCGGGCCCTTGCCCAAGAACTTGCGGGAAAGTGCCGGCACATTGTAGCCGTTATTGCGCATGCTAATCATGCCGCTAAAGTAGTCATGCACGGCGCCGCCAAGCACGTTGCCGATAGGCAGCAAGATGAATACGATGGCGCCGAACTTGATGCCGAGAATTACGCCGATCACAGGGCCAATGCCTGCAATGTTCAAAAGCTGGATGAGAACATTTTTCCAGTGCGCCATGGGAACGCGGTCAACGCCATCCGGATTTTCGAGGGCGGGAGTCTTGCGGTCATCGGGGCCGAAGACACTTTCAACGAATTTTCCGTAAGTAAAGTATCCGCCGACAAGAATCGCGATACCGATTAGGAATGTAATCATGTTATGCCTTCTTTTGAATTGTTTGTTTTAAAAATCTTCGCTGTCACTAGCCTGTTCTTCTGCAGGAGTGTCGTTCATCATTTCTGCATCAGTATTGGTGTTCCAGTCTTCTTCCGGGTTTTCTGATCCGGACCAAGATTCGGATTCTGTAGCCGGTTCAGATGGTGTGCTGGTGGACTTCGACGGGGCTTCTTGCGTGGAACCCTTTTGCTTTGCAATATCTGCAGGCGAAGGGTCTTCGCCAAATTGCTGTCTGAAGTAGAGCACGTTGGTGGTGAAGCTGGACTTGCCGGCGTAATCGAAGCCTACGACCGGATGGAATGCCTTGCCGAGCTGGAAGGCGACTTCAAGACCAAAGCGGAAACCGTTGTTGCCCTTGACGGTAAGGTCGGGATTGATGGTTGCCCCGTATTCTGCCGTGGGTACGCCGAATTCTTTTGCCACACAGGTCAACTTACCCGAGGATTTCATTTCGGCACTCTGGTAACCCAGAGACATCATGACTTCGAAAAAGCTAACAGGCTTGTAACCGATGACCACAGAGAAGTTCGTTGTAGAAACGTCGAGATCCAATTGGCCTTCGTAATCGTCGGGCTGGTAACCGATGCTGCTGCTGTTGTAACCGAATACCACGCTAACGTCTAGCGGTTGGGCTGCAGGCGGCAACCTGTATTGGAAAAGGTGGCCAAAGCTGTATTGCAGACCAAAACCGATCAGGCTGAACTTTTTGAGTTCGCTGATAGCGGGGAGGTACATCATGCGGAGTACTGCGCGGGCGTGATAAAAACCTGCGCCAAACTGTAGGTAGGGGTATGTGAATACTCCCAAGCCGTTTAAGGTCTTGCTGCCGTAGATGAAATACTCAGGATCTTCGCTTTCGGGACTCATGTCGCGATGGTCTCCGAAAATAGTCGGCAATTCGATGTCGTAGCTTTGACCGAAGAAATCCGTAGCGCTTCTTGTGTATTTTTTGTCGTCATTACCGATGGAGACTATCGACAGGGGAAGGCCCGCTTCGAAAGTGAAACTCTGCGGAACGGAGGCGCTTACGTACCAGTTGCTGTTCAGCACGTTGCCGAGATTGTTGATAATCGGCTTTACGTATTCGGAACGATCACGAACGCTTTCGAAGGCGCTCATGGATTCATAAGTTGTTGCCCAGCCATTTTCGTCCGTGGCGAAAATGGAACTGGCTCCCATCAGTAATGTAGCGAATAAGGATTTTTTCATATTAGGTTAGAACTGGTATTGTATCGAAACCGTGGCCAAAACGAAAGTCTGCCATAAGTACGGGTCAAGATCGCTGTTCTCTATACGGGAACAATGAATATTCTTGAACCAGCTTTCGTAAAACTTAATGGCGGGCACCATCGCGATATTATCGGTGATGTAATAGTGAATGTTGGCAATAAAGGCGACTGCGGATCCCATGAATTCGGTGCTGTATGCTTTGCCGTCAAAAATGGCCGCGTTGTCGGATTTAACACTGTTGTATGCGTAACCAACCCCAAGTCCGATTTGAAAAAAATCGGGATAGAATAGGTTGTATGTGACTTCTAGACCGAGACGCCAAATTCTCGTGTCTTGCTTGTAAGATTCGTCCGGAAATCCGCTAAGAATTTGTTCGGAGGTCCAATACTGGAAACCCAGCCCGAAGGTGAATGCCCCAAGGTTTACGCCAAGCATAAAGTCTGGCGTGGCGACAAATTCTAGTGCGGGGGGGTGGACGGTTCCCTTGACACCGGCAGAATCCTTGCCCGAAACGGTGTGCTTGTTGAGGTCGCCCTTCGAAACTTGAGCTCCCATGCCCACGCTTGCGAAATAGGTGCGCGGCCAATAGTATTCTTCTGCGAATGTGAATCCTGCCAAAAGGCAAAGGACCAGAGTGATGATTTTAAGTTTCATTGTTCCCTCTATATTAACTCCAAACTCTATTTTCCTGCATAGTAGAACATGGCGTCGATGCACTTCTTGGCGGCAACGCGTACGCTTTCTTCGAGTTCTACGTGCTGGGCCTTTTCGGGGTGACGCAGGGTTTCCAAAATGTTTTCCAGCGAATTGGACTTCATGTACTTGCACATGCTGCAGCTGCCGATAAAGGTCTTCTGCGGGAATTCGTACTGCATGCGTGCATTCAGGCCGCATTCGGTGAGCAGGAGGAACGGAGTGCCTTCGGGCTGTTCCTTGATGTAGTTCACCATCTGGCCGGTGCTGCCCACGTAGTCGCTCAAAAGGGCTACGCCCGGGTGGCATTCGGGGTGGCTTACCACCTTGAGGCCCGGGTTCTGGCTGCGGAAGAAGTTGATCAGTTCGGAATCGTAGGTTTCGTGCACGTAGCAGCAACCGCTGTGGAGCACGATGTCTTTCTTGATGCCGCGCTTCTGCATTTCGTCGATGAGGTTCTGGCCCATGAGTCCGTCGGGGACGAATACGATCTTGTCGTTTTCGAGGCTCGACACAATCTTCATCACGTTACTGCTCGTGACGCAAACGTCGCAGTTGGCCTTTACGTCGGCGGTGGTGTTGATGTAGCACACGAAGGTGTGGTCGGGGTACTTTTCGCGGAGAACCTTGACTTCGGCGCCGGTGATGGAGTCGGCGAGGCTACAACCGGTAAGCGGACCCGGAATCAGCACGTCCTTGGTGGGGTTCAAAATTTTGGCGGTTTCGCCCATGAAACGCACTGCAGAGAAAACAATCGTCTTTGCACTGACCTTGGTGGCGTCCTGGCTCAACTTGAAGCTGTCGCCGTCGTAGTCGGCAACGCCCAGAATGATTTCGGGGGCAACATAGCTGTGGGCGAGGATTACGGCGTCCCGTTCCTTTTTCAGCTCGTTGATTTCGTTGATGAGGGGGAGCATCTGTTCGCACTTTTCCATGGAATAAGTGCAGAGGACAGCACCGGGTTGAATGGTGCTGAGACGTTTATAAAGTTCTTCTGCGGTCATGGGTACAAATATAGAAAATTGTAAAAATATTTCTATATTATTCTTGAAAAGTTTCCTGTGCCCTGAAAAGCCCATGCGGGAGCCCTACTGGGAGGCCTGCAAGGAGAGAATCCCGTGGAAATCGGGAGCGGTCGCGCCGCTGTAAGGGAGGACGAACCCGGTATGAACCAATGTTTGCGAATGCAGATGTGAAGGAGCCGGAAGTAGAATGAGCCCCGAGCCAGAAGAACTGTGGGAAACAAAAATGAGGATGGATGCGAACGACGTCTTTCTTTAAGGCTGCTAAGATTGCGGCGTTTTTAGGCTGTTTGGCTGCCGGTTTAAGTATGGCCGTGGCAGCCCCTTCGGGGAGTTCCCTGGAGGATGTTTCGATTGTTTCTTCGAAGACTGTCGCTGTCGATGATGCGACTCCTGTACAGAATCTCGGTTCGACCGAGGTGGTGACGGATGGTGAAACGATTTTAACGAAAAATGCCAGCTACACTGAAATTAGCTCTGCCGCATGGGAAGGTAAATCTCTCTCGGCGGCGGATTTGCTTGCGACGCTCCCTGGAATTCAGTCTTATAAGCAGGGCGGCGTAGGCAGTTTCCAGACGGTTTCAGTGCGGGGAATTGCTGCCCGTAACATCATGATCTGCGTCGACGGCGTTCCCCTGAACGATGCTAGTGGCGGGGCGGTAAACCTGGGCTCCATCGATTTGAACCAAATGGAAAAGATTGAGGTCTACAAGAACAACGTTCCTGCAAAATTTGGAGTGTCGGGGCTTGGCGGTGCCATTAATTTTGTTACGAAAAATGCAGTGAAAAAGGGTGGCCGCATCTTGGGTGCATATGGTAACCACAACTTGTGGGAGGGCTCTTTCCAGGTAAGCGCTCCTGTGTCGGACAGTGTATCTTTTGCATCGTCTTTTGCGACACGCCATAGCGATAACGACTATGAATACCTGAATCGTAACGGTACGCAGTACAATGATGACGACGATTTTATCGCGACTCGAGAAAATGCCGAGTATACCGATGTATCTGGGAATGTGCAGTTTCGCATGCTGCATCGTAACGGCTATTTTTCGACCGTCTCGGTAACGGCTTCTCGTTACGAAGGAGGCAACCCCGGTAAAGAAGAGCAGCAGACCAAAGTCGCTAAATTTGTAGGGGAATCCGCGCTAATGCGCTATGGGCTTGAATCGGTCGGCTATTTTGATGACAAGTTGTTCTTGTATGGCGGAATTTCGGCGCGATTCGACAAGAATCTCTCGAGTTCATATTATCCGCTGGATCATTTGGGCTATACCAATAACATGTACATGGAATATGGTGCCGCAACCTACAAGGTGGTCCCTGAAATTTGGGCGGAATGGACTCCGGTTGACCACGTGACGGGTTCTACCCGTATCGCTTTCGAATGGGAACGCGCCGAGGCTCGCGGGGATTCAAAGGATTGGGCGCTAGACCGTTTGAGTTTTCTTGGCTCGGGTGATTTGTATTATCAGCTTTTCAAGTATGCTGGTATAGGAGGTGAAGGCTCTGTTCAAGTGCTGAAGGACCATCTTGACGAAGGCACTTTTGTTTTGCCGACGGGGGGACGAACCCTAGAAGAAGCCGAAGATAGGGATGTTACGTTTGCTGGGCGTACTTATGTGCGGTTAGGAAATTCTGAAACTCCTGTGATGGGAGAGTTGTCTTTGGGGCGGTTTTACCAGCAGCCTGCGCTGATGGAACTCTATGGAACTTTCCCCGGAGCAATATCTAATCCGAATCTAAAACGCGAAAAGGCTACCCGTTTCGAGGCTTCTGCTCAATATACGTTCCCGCATAAAAGAACGTTGTTGAGAGGTTCTTATTATGAATCGCATATCGAAGACGGCATTTGCTGGGTAATTGTATTGGAACATTTGCGAGCCGATAATATTGCTCGTTCGTTGGTGCGAGGAGTTGAATTGGAACTGAATAGCAGTCCCGCCAAATTTATGGATGTCGTACTTCGCGCTACATTCCAAAAGACAAAAGATCGCTCAAAAGGTCCTTATAAAGATAATCTGCTTCCGGGTGAGCCTGAACAATCCTACTATGCAGAGGCCGTATTGCATTTGCCGTTATACCTTGATTTTACATGGACTTCGCAGTGGCGGAGCGTTATGTATAGTGACCGCGCCAATCGCATGGATCAGCCTGCTGTGGCGACTCATCGAGCTAGCCTTGGGTACCAACCCTTTGACAAGACCCGCTTAGCTTTTTCCGTGGATAACATTACCGACGAAAAGTACCGAAATTTCTATACGCCCTTCCCGATGCCTGGGCGAGAATACAAGTTCACAATCATACAGGGGTTCTAGCCCCCGCGCTTAATTGCGTAAAGCCAGAAAAGGAAAAAACATGAATAAAATCAAAAAACAGTCTCTTGCCGCTCTCGCTGCATTTGGCCTTACCTTTGGCCTCGTGGCTTGCGGTGACGATTCCAGTTCCAGCGCCTCTGACAAGGTAGACGTATCCTTGACGGGTGTCGTCTATACCAGCGACTACAAAACCGGCGAACTTCGCTGGATCGACAAGGAAGGGAATGTCTCTGAAAAGAGCCTTTCGTTCCATCAGGATTCCAAGGTCGTTGTTGACGGAGCTGATCTCTATGTTCTTGAAGCCATTGGCGCCGACAATATTTCGAAGATCGATCCTGAAAAGTTGGAAACCGAAGGCAAGAAGGCTGTGACTTGGCAGGCTTCCCTTGATGACGGTTCTAACCCGGTCGACATGGCCTTCGATGATGATGAAGCATGGGTTGCTTTGCAGGCCGCAGACTCTTTGGTCAAGATTTCTACTAAGGACGGCAAGGTTCTCAAGTCCATTAAGACCGGTAAGTTCTCTCACAAGGGTGAAACGACTCCGTATGTGGCAGACATTGAACTGAATTCTGGTAAGCTTTATGTGCTGATGCAGCGCTATACGATGGACCCGGCGACTTGGGTTACTACTTATCCCAAGGGACTCCTCGCTATTTATGACGCATCTACTGGCGACTTGAAGGATACCATTCAGCTCAAGACTAAGAACCCCAAGGCTATCTTTGTCGATGATGGTGCTATTTATGTGGCAACTCATGGCGAATACAATGCCGCCTCTGGTACCGATGCCGACAAGAAGCGCGGTATTGAAAAAATCAATGAATCCAAGAAGAGCTCTTCGTTGTACATTTCTGGCGAAGAACTTGGCGGTGGTGTAGCTAATGTGGTTGTTGAAGACGGCATCGCCTACGTTGCTCTTAACTTGGGTTATGACGAAAACTGGGCTGCCATTATGGAAGTGAAGAAGGTTGATCTTTCTTCCAAGAAGGTCGAAAAGATTAAGGACCTTTCTGATGCTTCGGGAAGCATGGCCGTTGTTGACGGTAAGCTCTATGTGGGTGACCGTACTAATTCTAAGGTCGTTGTTTGGGATGGCGAAAAGAAGTCTTCCCTCAAACAGCCGAAGGGTGCTCTTCCGCCGTACAGCATCGCTCTGTTCTAATCAAACAGACTAAGGTTCGGTAACTAAATCCATAGCCCTGCGGATCATTTCCGCGGGGTTATTTGTTTTGGGGGCATTTTCGCCAAGGTGCTGGCGGAATTTGCGGGCACCGGGCTTTCCGTTGAACAGACCATAAATGTGGCGCACCAGAATGGTGGCGGGGGTGCCGCGGGCCGATTCCATTTCTACGTAGGGGAGGTATGCTTCCAAGAGTTCCTTGCGTAACGAGAATCGCGGCGGTTCTTTTTCGCCGAAAATGCGTTCGTCGGCGTCGCGCAGGAACCACGGATTTTCGTAGGCTTCGCGGCCAACCATCACACCGTCTAAATCCTGGAGCTGTTCTTGCACCTGGTCAAGGGTCTTGATGCCGCCATTGATTGAAATGTTCAACTGCGGCATTTCAGTCTTGAGCTTGTGCACGACATCGTATTTGAGCGGCGGAACTTCGCGGTTTTCCTTGGGGCTTAAGCCCTTGAGCCATGCCTTGCGGGCATGAATAATGAACACTTTGCAGCCGGCGTCAGCGATGGTACCAACAAAGTCGCGGAAAAAGTCCCAAGAATCGAATTCGTCGACGCCGATGCGGCACTTGATGGACACCGGAATGCTTACGGCGTCTTGCATGGCCTTGAAGCAGTCGGCCACCAGGTTCTTGTCTTTCATGAGGCAAGCGCCGAAGTTCCCGTTCTGCACGCGGTCCGAAGGGCAGCCGCAATTAAGGTTGACTTCCTGGAAGCCGGATTCTTCGACCATCTTGCTGCACTTGGCTAAATCGGCGGGATTGCTTCCGCCTAGTTGCAAAACAGCGGGGTACTCGAATTCCTGATGGCGCAGGAATTGGTCCGGGTCGGTGTGCAACAGCGCGTTGGTTGTCACCATTTCGCTGTAAAGCAGAATGTGTTTCGAAAGCAACCGCAAGAAATACCGTTCGTGACGGTCGGTGCAGTCGAGCATCGGGGCAATAGAAAGCCTGCGGTTGAAATCGAGATTCATGGGTGCCTAGATAAACATCATTGTGTTGAGCTTGGCGCGGTATTTCCACGTCAGTTCGTGCTTCGGGCCCAGAACTCCGAACAACGTAAGCATTGCCTTCTTGGCGGCTCCATCGTTCCATTCCGGAGCTTCCACGTACAAGTTCAGGAATGCCTGCAGGGCACTTTCGAAATCTTCGGCGCAGGCCAGCTTGCAAGCTTCGTGGTAAACGATGGCTTCTTTGCCCTGCACGTCTTTCTTGGCGGCTTCGGCGTGGAAGTCCAAGAGTTCTAACAGCGATTTGGCTTCGCGGTACTGGTCGTCGGCTTCGCTAAACTTGGCGAGAACTTCTTTTGCCTTTTCGGTGTCACCCATGCCAAGGCTTGCCTTTGCCCACAGGAGCTGCAACTTCTTGTCGTCAGGAGTCTTGGCGAGCGCTTCGTCGAGCATCGGGAGCGCCTGGTCAAAATTCTTTTGTGCAATGGCGTCTTCGAGGGCGGCCTGGAAACGGGCTTCGTCGCTGACGAAGAACTTCTCGAGACGCTTCTTGAGGTCGGCTTCGGGGAGTACGCCTTGAATCACGTCTGCAATCTGTCCTTTCTCTACAATGTGGACTTCGGGCACCGAGCGCACGCGGAACGCCTGAATCAACTGCATGTTTTCACGTTCATCGCAGCTGACAACACCCAGCGTAAAGTCCATGCTGGTAGAAAGCTGGCCCAGCAACTGGGAATAGGGGGCGCAATCGGGGTATTCTGCCGAGGAGAAAAGGACTGCTACGGCGCGGGTGTCAGAGGCCTGTGCGACCTCGGTCTCAAAATTTTCAGCGGTAATCTGTACTACTTTAGCCATATCCTAAATATAGAAATTATTATATTAAAGCCCATGAGTACCTGCCCTTATTGTAAATCAGAGGTGGCTGCCGTCAAGTTCCAGCACCTGGACTTGCGCATTTGCCCCAAGTGCTATTCTACGTTTTTCCCTTGCGACCAGACCATGGCTTTTCGTAGCGATTTGACGGACAAGTCCCGTGAGCTTTGGCTCAAGGCGCTCCTCGCCAAGAATGTGCAGGATCCGGTCTGTGAAAATGTTTGCTGTATCGATCACGGTGAACCCCTTGTAGATGGGAAACTCCCTGATTACGGTTACGACGGCAAGGTGACTACTTGCTGCAAAATGTTCCATTTTACGCCATCCATGATGGTTCAACTTTTGAAGCGCACCCTGGAACATCCCTTCCAGCAGGTTACCAAAGGGGGCAAACACCATTTCTTCTTTATCCGAGCCCTAGATGCTTTGATCAACAAGCTCTTTGGTGAAAAAATGCCCGATGAAGATCCGCTGGATTTGGTGCAGTATAGCCTTCATTTGAAACCTATTTTGGAACCCGATTCCAATGACTAAAACTTATATCATTATTGTGGCAATCGCTGCCGCAGTTGTTGCGGTTTATCTTGCTTTGCCCGACAGGCATTTTGTCGATGACGTGCTTCCGCTGCATGACGGGGCAACCGTCTTTGAATATGACGATAAAGCGGATGGCGGCCTTTCTGAAACCACGTTTGCGCTTGCGGATTCGTCTCTTTCGTTTAGCTGTATGTTGGGAACGGACACGACAAAGAGTGCCTGGTGTGGGCTCCTGTTTGACCTGAGCCAAGGCGAAAAGGCTCTGTATCGCAACTGGACCTTTGTGGATTCTCTGATCTTTGAATTGGAATCCCATGGTACCGAAGAAATTTTGGTGAAGGTGTGGACCTTCGACCCGGATGTCACGGATATCACGAAACCGCGAACATTCCGTCTGTTGATGAAGGAAGTTCCGCTGACCCAGGGACGGCAGCGCATAGCCATTCCCTTTGAGCAGTTCTATACGCCAGACTTTTGGTTTGATGACGAACATGTTGATCGCGAATTGAATCGTCGACATCAAGAAACGATTGCTCGTGTGGAAATTGCTCCCGGTTGGAACCAGCCCCGCGGTAAAAAGTTTGCCCTCAAGTTTTACGCAATCACGGCGAAGGGCGTGAGCAATTTCGCTTTTGGCGTCGTGATGTTCATTATGCTGGGGCTCATGATTGTGGCCATTGGTCGTACCCATTCCTACAACAAAGACCACGAAGATAAGTCTGCGGAGCCTCGTTCATGAAAAAAATTGCCATAGCAACTACGGCCTTGGTAGTTGTTCTGATTGTTTGGTTTGTGCTGTTTGCAAGGTTTAGCGCTTCGGAACAGACCCTTTTCCCGGGTGGCACATACCAGGTGTATGCCGTGTCCGATGCCAATGTAGGCGGCTTTTCCACCGTTGAGCTTTCCAACGAAGATTCCGTCATCTCGGCGCGCGTCAATATTCGTTCAGGAATGGCTTACCCCTATGCAGGTGTGGGAATCAATCTGCTCTCGGTCAATAACCGCCCGGCAAACGGATTCTTTGATTTTTCCGATTACGATTCGCTGGTGATTGAAGTCGAAACTGGGCGCATGAGGCGCATTGGTGTAAAAATCTTGAACGATGACCCGGTGTACAGTAAGAAGAACGTGTATCAGAGTTATCGTCCGATGGTGGCCCAGGCGTCTGTACAGATTCGGGGCAAGAGCAGCATTGCGGCCATATCGATGCTGGACTTCAAGGTCCCAGAATGGTGGCTTGCCATGCAAGGCCTCGACGAAGATGATGGCTTACGCTACATGAATCGCGGCATGCTCTTTGAAATTTGCAATGGCGAAGGAACCATGTTGGGAATCCCCGACGATATCACTATACGTTCCATCAGGTTGTGGGGCGAAAACCGTACTTTCAAGGCTTTGATGTACGTGGGCCTTGTGGTTGCGGTTCTGGTATATGTCGGTGTATTTTCGCTGGTGGTAAGGAATTCAAAAAGCCGCGTGGCAAAACGTCAAAAGCAACAGGACGATTTAAAGACGCAAATGGAAAAAGCTGCGAAGATCTTGAAAGAAACGGACAAGTCTATTGCCGAAGTGGCCATTGCCGTAGGAGAAAAGGGCTCTGCTGCTTTTGAGAAGAATTTTACTCGAGTTTATGGTGTGAAGCCTTTGGACTATAGAAAGAAGGGCGAAAAGTAAAATGCGTAGAATATGGACTGTAGACCGCGTCATGCGGCTTCTGATTATGGCGGCAGGTGTAGGAATCCTGCTTTGGGTGTTGCATTATTTGAGTGGCGTCCTCGCGCCCTTTTTCGCTGCATTCTTGATTGCCTATATCTTTGATCCCCTGGTTTGCAAAATCCAGAGTAAAGTAAAGTATCGCATTGTTGCCGTCATCGCCGTGCTCACTCTCATGGTTCTTGTAGTGGGCGGTGCCGTGTGGATTTTTGTGCCTATGGTGGTGGGCGAAATTCGACATCTAGGTGAATTGATTCCGAAGCTGTTCAGTGATTCTACATGGGTAGAACGTTTGTCGACCTTTGTGCCGAAGGATTTGTGGCAAGAAGTTAAGTCCTTGATTTCTTGGGACAAAATCGCTGTAGCCATGCAGACCCTTGATTTCTGGAATGCCGCCCAGTCTGTGGCGGGGAAGGTTCTTCCCAGTGCGTGGAGTGTTCTTTCCAAGACTTCTAATTTGTTTGTGTGGTTTTCGGGGGCTGTCCTCATTTTTATGTACCTCGTGTTCATTATGCTTGATATGCCTAAGCTTCGTGGCGGTATCAAAAAGTTGTTCCCGACAAAGTATAAAGAGGGTGCTTCTGATTTTGGAAAGAAAATGGACATGTTCATGGGTAGCTATTTCCGTGCACAGTCTTTGGTTGCACTGACGGTTGGTATTTTGTATGCAATCGGTTTTGGAATCATTGGACTGCCTATGGGAGTCGCCTTTGGCCTTGTATCTGGCGCGCTGAACATGGTACCCTACTTGCAACTGGCGACGATACCTGTGGCCTTACTGCTAGCGGTGGTCTATGCTCTCGACAAGGGAATGCCCTTCTGGGAAGTGGCCGCTATCGTAGCTGCAATTTATCTGGTGGTACAAATTATTGAAGACATGTTCTTGGTTCCGAAGATCGTTGGATCGTCGATGGACTTGCCTCCCGTAGGCATTCTTTTGTCGCTTTCGATTTGGGGAAAGCTCCTCGGCTTTCTCGGTTTGATCGTGGCAATTCCCTTTACTTGCCTGTGTCTAGTTTATCTTGACAAGATTCAGAAGAAGGCGGACTCCATGGTTGACGCAGAAGTCGAACCGCCGCCTGAAGCTTGATTTATCAAGTTTTTTTTGAAATTTTACAGAAAAAATGTGCCACGACGCAAAAAAAAAAGTATAATATCATCATAAAATTCTTAAACCTACTCAAGGAGTTAATAAAATGAATAAGCAAGATCTCATTGACGCCATCCTCGCTAACAAGGAAGCTGGTATTGAATCCAAGGCTGCTGCTGGCCGCGCTGTTGACGCTGTTCTCGACGGCATCTCCGCTGGTATCAAGAAGGACGGTCTCGTTCAGCTGATCGGTTTCGGTACCTTCACTGTTAAGGAACGTGCTGCCCGTACCGGCCGCAATCCGCAGACTGGCGCTACCATCAAGATCAAGGCTTCCAAGACCGTGTCCTTCAAGGTCGGTGCCGCTCTTAAGGAAACCGCCAAGAAGACCAAGACTGCTAAGAAGTAATCTGTCTTTTAAAAGCGTTTTTTGCACCTGGGATTCCCCGGGTGCTTTTTTATTGGATGCGCCACGACTCTCGCCTTTTGCATATGGCGCTCTTGCAGAGTGCATATAGTTTGGCTCGGTCATGCCCAAACAAGTTTGGTCACGACTCTCGCCTTTTGCTATATTGTTGAATATCAAACGTTTAGGAGAAAAACTTATGATTCGTAAGTTTATTGGTTTTGTTTCTATTCTGGCTTTGGCCCTTGCTTTTTCTGGTTGCGGCACGGCAAGTACCGAATCGGACGACCACTGCACCGTGGATCCGAATGCTGCGGATTGTGCGGGTGATGAACCGGCCGAACCTGCTGCAGATCCTGCAGGCGAATAGTTAGCCAAAATTATTTTTCATTTTTTGTTTTTCGCCTTGAAAGCTTTACAATTTTTGTCTATATTTGCGCAAGTTTAAACCTTGTGTAATTTAGACGAGAAGATGAACCAAAATATTGCAATGCCCTTGCCCCCGTGCAATGCAAAGTGCGCAATCCACTGCGCAACCGCAATTGGTTTTTCCAAGGTTAATTGTTTTTTTGATTTTATTAGTGCTGAACCATTTGGTTCGGCGTTTTTTTTATACACAGAGTTTTAATAATAATTAGTCAAACGGAGAAAACAAAATGAAGATTGAAGGCATCGACAAAGTCCTTATCATCGGTTCTGGCCCGATCGTGATCGGTCAGGCTTGCGAATTCGACTATTCCGGCACCCAGGCTTGCAAGGCCCTGCGCGAACAGGGTTACAAGATTGTGCTCGTGAACTCCAACCCGGCTACCATCATGACCGACCCGGTCATGGCCGATGCCACCTACATCGAACCGCTGAACGTGGCTCGTTTGACCCAGATTATCGAAAAGGAACGCCCGGACGCCCTCCTCCCGAACCTCGGTGGTCAGACTGGTTTGAACCTCGCTTGCGCCCTCAACAAGGCTGGCGTGCTCGACAAGTACGGCGTGAAGGTCATCGGTGTGAACCTCGATGCTATCGAACGCGGCGAAGACCGTGAAATCTTCAAGGAAACCATGCAGAAGCTCGGTATCGATACTCCGCGCTCCGGCATTTGCCACTCTGTGGAAGAAGCCGAAAAGATCGTTTCCGAAATCGGCTACCCGGTCGTGGTTCGCCCGGCTTACACCATGGGCGGTGCAGGCGGCGGTTTCTGCTACAACGTGGAAGAACTCCGCACCATTTGCTCCAACGGTCTTGAACTTTCCATGACCCACCAGTGCCTCATCGAAGAATCTATCCTCGGTTGGGAAGAATTGGAAGTTGAAGTCGTTCGCGACTCCAAGAACCAGATGATCGCCATCTGCTTCATCGAAAACATTGACCCGGTGGGCGTGCATACCGGTGACTCCTTCTGCGCAGCCCCGTTCCTCACCATCGACAAGTCCCTCGAAGAACGCCTCAAGCGCGATGCCTTCAAGATTGTGGAATCCATCGGCGTTATCGGCGGTACGAACGTCCAGTTCGCACACGACCCGAAGAGCGGCCGCGTGGTGATCATCGAAATCAACCCGCGTACCTCTCGTTCCTCAGCTCTTGCTTCCAAAGCTACCGGCTTCCCGATCGCTCTCGTTTCTGCAAAGCTCGCTGCCGGCCTTACCCTCGACCAGATTCCGTACTGGCGCGACGGCTCCCTCGAAAAGTACACCCCGAGCGGTGACTACGTGGTGCTCAAGTTCGCTCGCTGGGCATTCGAAAAGTTCCGCGGCGTCGATGACTGCCTCGGCACCCAGATGAAGGCCGTGGGTGAAGTCATGGCTATCGGCAAGACCTACAAGGAAACCCTCCAGAAGGCTATCCGTGGTCTCGAAAACGGCCGTGCGGGTCTCGGCTTTGCCAAGGACTTCAACAAGAAGAGCAAGGAAGAACTCCTTGAAATGATGAAGACCGCTTCTTCTGAACGTCACTTCCAGATGTACGAAGCCCTCCGTAAGGGTGCTACCGACGAAGAAATCTTCGCCGCCACCTACGAAAAGGCTTACTTCGTGCAGCAGATGCGCGAACTCGTTCAGCTCGAAGAAGAAATGCTCAAGACTCCGGGTCGCCTCCCGGCCGATGAACTCCTCATCAAGGCCAAGAAGGACGGCTTCAGCGACAAGTACATCGCCAAGATTCTCGGCATCCGCGAAAAGGACGTGCGCAAGAAGCGTACGGAACTCGGCGTGGTCGAAGGCTGGTGCGCAGTGCCGGTGAGCGGTGTCGAAAACCAGTTCTACTACTACAGCACCTACAACTGCAAGGACGAATCTACCGCTTCCACCAACCCGAAGAAGATCATGATTCTCGGCGGTGGCCCGAACAGAATCGGTCAGGGTATCGAATTCGACTACTGCTGCTGCCACGCTGCCATGGCCCTCCGCGAAATGGGTTACGAAACCATCATGGTGAACTGCAACCCCGAAACGGTTTCTACCGACTACGATACCTCCGACAAGCTGTACTTCGAACCGGTCAGCCTCGAAGACGTTCTCCAGATTTACCACAAGGAAAAGCCGGCTGGCGTGATTGTGCAGTTCGGTGGTCAGACTCCGCTGAACATCGCCCGCGCCCTGAGCGACGAAGGTGTGAAGATTCTCGGTACGAGCATCGACTCCATCGACATCGCCGAAGACCGCGACCTGTTCCGCAAGATGATGGACCAGCTCGGCATCCCGATGCCGGAAAGCGGCATGGCCACCAACATTGACGAGGCCCTCGCTTGCGTCAAGCAGATCGGCGGCTACCCGGTGATGATCCGCCCGAGCTTCGTGCTTGGCGGCCGCGGCATGGAAGTTATCTACGACGAAAACATGCTCCGCGAATACGTGGCGAAGGCCGTGGGCGTGACCCCGGATCGCCCGCTCCTCATCGACCGCTTCCTCCACAACGCTCTCGAATGCGAAGCCGACGCCCTCTCTGACGGCGAACACGTTTACATCCCGTCCGTGATGGAACACGTGGAACTTGCCGGTGTCCACTCCGGTGACTCCGCCTGCATCATCCCGCCGGTGACCATCACGAAGGAAAACCTCGCGACCATCAAGGATTACACCAGGAAGATTGCCGAAGCCCTCCACGTTTGCGGCCTCATGAACATGCAGTACGCTATCGAAGACGGCAAGGTGTTCGTCCTCGAAGCGAACCCGCGCGCATCCCGCACGGTGCCTCTCGTCTCCAAGGTCTGTAACACGCAGATGGCTCGCCTTGCCACCCGCCTGATGCTCGGTGCCAAGCTCGAAGACCTCAAGCTCAAGGACAAGAAGTTCAACCATCACGGCGCCAAGGAAGCCGTGTTCCCCTTCGACAAGTTCCCGAAGGTGGACCCGGTTCTCGGCCCCGAAATGCGCTCCACGGGTGAAGTTCTCGGCCTCTCCGACGACTACGCCCTCGCTTACTACAAGAGCCAGGAAGCCGCAGGTTCCTTCCTCCCGAACGAAGGTGCCGTGCTGATTAGCCTCTCCGACAAGGTTAACTTGTCTGAACAGGCCATCGAAATCGGTAAGGAATTCCAGAAGCTCGGCTTCAAGATTTACGCTACCGAAGGCACCGCCAAGTTCTACGAAGCTGCCGGTGTCAAGTGCGAAGTGGTGAACAAGATCGCCGAAGGCCGCCCGAACGTCCTCGACATCATCCTGAACAAGCAGGTGAACCTCATCATCAACACGCCGTGGGCAAAGCGCGACGCCATCAAGGACGAAAGCGCCATCCGCAAGGCCGCCATCAAGTACAAGGTTCCGTACATCACGACTCTCGCCGGTGCGTACAACACCGTGAAGGGCATCGCCGCCGCAAGGAACGGCCACGGCGCCGTGAAGTCTTTGCAGGAATATCACGCTTCTATTGAAGAAGTGTAAGGATTAGGGGGAGAGGGGAAAGCCTTCCCCTCGCTTCAGCCCCGACCCGCCCTTATAATCACGCCCACTCATAAGAGTGGGCGTTTTATGTATAACAACCCACCCCAGTCGGGTCTTCCGCTACCCCTTCTAATGAGCGCTCATACGCCGCGCCCGTAACGCCCGGCTTACCCCGCCCACCCGCCCTAAAATGCAAAAGGACCTCAGCTTTATTGCTGAGGTCCTTTTATCATACTTGAAAAAGATTATTTCGAAACGAACTTGTTGACGAATTCCTGCGGGGTCATTACAGACAATGCGGAATTGCTGTAATCGGAAGTGTTGCGAGTGACAATACAGTCGAACCGGTGATGTTCTGCGACGGAATTTTGAACGGCATCTTCAAAATCTTCCCATCCGCTATCGAGAGCCGCCCAAATGTCGACTTCTGATACGGAAGAAACATGGACAATTTGGAGTAGGTTGCGAAGAAGCTGTTTTGTTAAGGATGGTTTCTTCAATTCCTTTTGTGCGATATAATAGATATCCGTAATCGCGGAAGCTGAAATGAATTCTTGGATATCGTCTGATGCTGCCTTGAGAACTGCTGCCGATTCGTTCACATGGGCGGTTCTATTCAGCAGAACATCTAGAACAACATTGGTGCCAACCATTATCTGCATACTTTTCGAGTCTCTCTGAACGGTAATCTTCTAGTGACTTTCCTGTATTGGGAATAGCACCAATAAGCGAATCAACGAGATCCGCTTTCGCACTCTTTTTTTCAGAGGACGCTACGACAGTATATGCAATGACAACCTCCTGTCCCGCTTCTAGCCGAACAGGTGGTTCTAGCACAATCTGCTGCCCATCGAAAAATCCTTTTGCAGTTGCAATCATGGCTAAACTCCGATAATGTTCCTTCTAAATATACCTTTTTACACGCTCGAAAGGCAACCCCCTTCCAAGTTGGAATAGCCATCTTCCTTTACAATTTACCTCAAAAATGCTGTTTTCGTCACAAAAATGCCCTTTTTTGTAAATTTTCTGAGCGTTCTGCCCGTATTTAAGTTATTTTTAAATTGAACATATTAGAGAGTTTAGCTCTTGTTCTCCAATCGAAATCTGCAAATTTCAATTACACGAGGACAAGGCGAACGCTCACGCAGGTATGCCGTTTTGCGGTGTATCTCGGTTTGCTATACCGACTTCTTGGCCGGTCTTTGGTCGTATGGCCAAAGGGCAACAGCCCTTTTGGGGCGTGGGTCGCTCGCGTTTATCGTGTAAAGGCATTGCAGAGCCTCGATTGGGTAAACCGTAGCGAACCCGCGCCTTTCTTGTATCTATACAAAATAGGCTTTGGTCATTGCGATTCAACAGGGGCGGACTCCAACGGTGTAAACGATGGAGACTGTTATGCAAATAGAGACTAATGCGCAAGTGAATGAAAATTTGAATGATCGTAAGGAACTATGGTGCACATGAAAATAATTAACTTAGGCATTCTGGCTCACGTTGACGCAGGAAAGACAACATTAACGGAAAGTTTATTGTATACCAGTGGT
>NZ_JBGUQY010000003.1:0-22244 GCF_045131395.1 Fibrobacter sp.
GTTCCTTTTTTCAACCGCCATTCAAAGTATAAAAAAGGTTCAGCTTTGCTGGGCCTTTTTTTGTACCCACAAGCCAACCGCCCTACAAGGTACTTAAAAAGCTCAACCGCAAGGTTGGGCTTTTTTTGTACCCGCGAGCAAACCGCGACAAAGGGTATAAAAAGAACCTGCTGAAAAGCGGGTTCTTTTTTTAAGAAAGAAACATTTCCCTATCTCAAGGAGAGTGAGGGATGGGACGGCTCGGTCACATTTTGTTCCCTCGCCACCCTTCGGGTTGCGGCCTTCGGCCGTAATCCTTAACTGCGTAAGTTCGCTTCGCTCTCACGCAGTTAATCGAACCCTCTGCGAGGGTTCTCATCCCCTGCTTACCAACAAAAAAAGAAAAGGCACCCTACGGGTACCTTTTCTTTTTCAAGGAGAGAGAGGGATTCGAACCCTCGGTCCTGTGACAGACTCCGGATTTCGAGACCGGCCCAATCGACCACTCTGGCATCTCTCCGAGGTTTGCACAATGTAGCAAAATATTTTTCGACTGTCTACAAGCTTTTCTAAAGAAAAACTTGCAACCCTTTGAAATGGGGGCCCATATTTCTACATTTGGCCGCAAATCCAACAAAACGGATCCAACAAACTTCAGGTTTATAAGCGCGAGTGCGCTTCGGGGCTTTTCAAAGTTCGGCCGGGCAACCGGCACAAGAACGATTCGATAGTGCGGCATGGGCCGCAGATGAAGTTTACGGGTCCCTGAAGGCGTATTATGACGAAGAATACTGAAGAACGTATTCCCGAAGAATCTATTGACCCCAAATCCAAAATCGCTCGCGAAGCCGATGCGTTTTTGAATGCCATTGCCGGTGGTGCTGACGAAGACGAAGCGGATGAAGCCGCGTTCCTCGAAGTGAACCCCAACGGCGTGGTTGTAGACGAAGAGGGCGATGTGCTCAAGAAAGGCCGCAAATCGGCCATCGAAGTCGGCGAAAAGGTCGAATTTGAGGAAGGCGAAGTCGAACAGCCCGAAGATGACGACGATTACGCAGAATCCAAGAAGGACTGCGCCGAACCGGTAGTCGCTGAAGAAACTCCTGCCGACGAATCTCCGGTCCAAGACGAAACTGTAGAAGAAACCTCTGACGAGGAACCGACCGAAGACGACGAGCCCACAGACGAAGCTCTCGTCACTTTCGAAGACCTCGGACTTTCAGACGAAGTCCTTGAAGCTATCAAGGCCTTAAATTACGAAACGCCCTCCCCCATTCAGGCAAAGGCCATTCCGGCCCTTTTGCAGGGTGGAAACTTGCTGGGTACGGCCCAGACCGGCACCGGAAAGACGGCGGCCTTCTCGCTCCCGCTGCTTTCCAGACTCGACTTTAATGGTCACGAAACCTCGATGCTGGTGCTTACGCCCACCCGCGAACTCGCCATCCAGGTTGCCGAAGCGATTCAGCAATATGCCGCCAAGATGCCGAAGGTTCATGTGGTTCCCGTTTACGGTGGCCAGGACATCGCCGTGCAATTGCGTACCTTGAAGAGACAGGCCAACATCGTGGTCGCTACCCCGGGCCGTCTCATTGACCACATCAAGCGCGGCTCCATTGTGCTTTCAGGCGTAAAGGCAATCGTTCTCGACGAAGCCGACGAAATGCTCGACATGGGATTCATGGAAGATGTGGAAACCATCCTCAAGGAAATCCCGGCCAGCGCCCAGCGCGCCCTCTTCAGCGCTACCATGCCCAAGGAAGTCAAGGCAATTATCGACAAGTACCTGGGTGAATACGAAGAAGCCTGCATCGAAGGCAAGACAACAACGGTGGAAAATATCCGCCAGCGCTACCTGCTCGTGAAGAACGAACACAAGATCGAAGCCCTCGCCCGCGTGCTCGAAGGCGAAGATTTCGACGGCGTACTGATTTTCGTGCGCACCAAGCAAAACACCACTGAAGTCGCCGAAAAACTTGAAAGCCGCGGCTTCAACGTAGCCCCGCTCAACGGCGACCTCGCCCAGTCCATGCGCGAACGCACCATCAACCGACTCAAGATGGGCAAGCTCGATATCGTCGTCGCCACCGACGTGGCCGCCCGCGGTATCGACGTAGACCGCATCACGCACGTGGTGAACTACGACATTCCTTTCGACACCGAATCTTACGTGCACCGCATTGGCCGTACGGGTCGTGCAGGCCGCAGCGGTAACGCCATCCTATTTATCACCCCGCGCGAAAAGCGCATGCTCAAGATTATCGAAAAGGCAACCCGCCAGCCGATTGAAACCATGGAAATGCCCACCGCCGAAGTCATCAGTGCAAAGCGCGTGGCCGCCTTCAAGGACAAGATCAAGAGCGTGATTACCACCGGCGAACTGGACAAGTTCAAGGAACTGGTGGACAGCATGGTCGCAGAAAGCGCCGCAGAAGGTGCTGAACCGCTATCCGCCGCAGACATCGCCGCCGCAGTCATCAAGATTTGGCAGAAAAAGCAGCCGCTCTTCCCGGAACTCAAGCCCCTTGACGTTCCGCGCGAAAGAGGCGAACGCCGCGAACGCAATAGCCGCGATGGCGGCGATAATTTCGGTCTCGACCGCGAAGAAAAGAACCGCCTGCGCAAGGAACGCAACGAAGGTGCAAACGGTGTCGAAGAAGGTTACCTGCGCTACTACCTGGGTGTCGGCCGCCGCGACCATGTAACGCCCAGGGACATCGTGGGCGCCATCGCCGGAGAAGGCAACATCAGCAGTTCCAACATCGGCCGCATCAAGCTGTTCGACAAGTTCAGCACCGTAGAACTCCCCGAAACCATGCCGCAAGAAGTCCTCGACATTCTCGCGGACATGACCATCCGCGGTAATGAATCTCGCTTCCGCCTGATGACCGACGAACCGCCCACCGGCCCCGCTCCGGGAACAAAGCCCCGCGCCCGTCGCGAAGACCGCCGCAGTTTCCACCGCGATGGCGAACGTAAATTCGACGGAGACCGTCACGGGAAAAAATTCGGTGACGACAAACCCTTCGAAAACCGCAAGGCCCGCCGCGAAAAGATGTTCGGTGACAAAAAGTTCCGCAAGGATCACGACGAACGCAATTTTGGCGACAAGCCCTTCCGCAAAACCCGCCGTTTCGGCAGAGTGTAGCTTTTCACGAAGGTTCCTTTTCTAGAACACGTTCAGCCTCAAAAGAGGCTGACGGTCTTCAAACGAAATTCCGATACTGAACAGATTCATAAACGCACGACGCTTGCGGTTCTTTATCGGATCGTCAAATAGACTGTCTTAGCAAGTAAAATAGATTTTTTTGACGATCAACTTCATCTGCAACCCATCGCAATTTAATTACATTTCGCTTGATGTTTTCGCTCTACCGACTAGTTCCGTTCATACTCGCAAGCACATGCCTGTGGTATATCGGATGCTCTTTTCCGGTACGCACGGGCTACGACCGTAACATCGGAGACTACAAGCCAGTACCGGCAAGCGAAACTGCACCGCCGAAAGAAGAACCGCTGGAAGCTACACCGCAAGAAACTGCACAGGAAGCTGCCCCCGACTCCAGCAAGCATTTAAACTCCGCCGAGAAGGCTCGCGCCGCAATTAAGAAGAAAGAAACCGCTAAGGCTGCACAGAAAGCCGCCCCCAAAAGCAACCTTGAAACATTCGCTCGCCAATGGATGGGGGCCAAATACGTATACGGGAAAGCCACCAAGACAAAGACCGACTGTTCCGGCTTCGTGATGCAGGTTTACAAAGGCTACTATAACATCGCCTTGGATCACAGTTCTTCTAAAATGTATAAGGACAGCCGCGGAAAATCTGTCAGCCGCGGAAGCCTGAAAGAAGGAGACCTTGTATTTTTCGGAAGCCTCTGGAAAATTGACCACGTGGGCATTTACTTGCGCGGAGACCGTTTTATTCACGCCAGCACAAGCAAGGGCGTCATGATTTCGCCCATGCAAGACAAGTACTGGGGCCACAAGTACCAAGGCGCCAGACGGTTTAAATAGCACATTAACTATATTTTTTAGCATGAAGAAAATTGCATTTCAAGGCCGCAAGGGAGCCTATAGCGATTGCGCCGCCCATTATTTGTTTGGCGAAGATATCGAAACGCTCCCCATGGACACGTTCGAAGAAATCTACCAAGCGATTGAAACTGGCGAAGCCGATGGTGGAGCCATTCCTATCGAAAATTCCACGGCAGGCTCTATTGAAGCGAACTACGATTTGCTCTACAAGTGGCGTCACCGCATTGTAGGCGAAGTCATGCTCCGCATCGAACACACCTTGTGCGTGATGCCGGGCGTGAAACTTGAAGACCTCAAGCGCATTTACAGCCACCCGCAGGCTCTTGCACAATGCTCCAAGTTCTTTGCCGAAAATCCGCAGATTAAGGCAGTACCCGCATTCGATACCGCAGGCTCAGCCGAAGAACTTGCCGCCCGCAAGGCAAAAGACGAAGGCGCCATCGCTAGTGCCTACGCCGCAAAGATTTACAACCTGGATATTTTGAAGGCAGGCCTCGAAAACTTGAAGGGCACGAACTTCACCCGCTTTTACGGCATCCAGAAAGTTCCTGCCACCTTTGATTCAGTTGAAGGTGCCAAGACCACGATGTTATTTGAACTCGCCGACAACAATGCCGTGGGCGCACTCTACAATGCGCTGGGATGCTTTGCCAAGCGTGGCATCAACCTGACTCGCTGCGAAAGCAGGCCTCACCCGGACAAACCGTGGGAATACATCTTCCACGTGTCCTTCGAAGCAAACGTGAACGAAGACCGCGCACAGGCCGCCCTCGCCGAACTCAAGAATTACACGAACAACATGTACATTTTGGGCACCTTCAAGAAAGGCGTGATTGAAACTTTGAAATATTAAGAGGTAGAATATGGTTTACGAACGTACCGACAGAAAGTTTGACGAATACCGCAACCTCAAAATGACCACGGGCTTTATTTCCAGCGCCGACGGTTCCGTTCTGATTGAAATGGGTCGTACCCGCGTGATCTGTAACGCGACTCTCCTCCCGAAAGTTCCGGACTGGCTCGCCGGCAAAGGCACCGGCTGGATTACAGCCGAATACAGCCTGCTCCCGCAGAGCACGGGTAAGCGTGTGGAACGCGAGCGCAAGGGCGCGAGCGGCCGCACTCAAGAAATCCAGCGTCTAGTGGGCCGCTCGCTGCGCGGCGCAGCCGACCTGGCAGCCCTCGGTGAAAACGCCATCGTGGTCGACTGCGACGTGATTGAAGCCGACGGCGGCACCCGTACCGCAAGCATTATCGGCGGCTTCGTCGCCCTTGCGATTGCCCTCAAGAAAATCAAGGCCCGCCTCGGTCTCACCCAGCAAATCCTGCAGCACGGCATCACGGCAATCTCCGTCGGCGTCGTGAGCGGCAAGCCGCTTTGCGACCTCTGCTATGTGGAAGATTCCGCCGCCGATGTGGACATGAACGTGGTCATGCAAGACGCCAAGAACTTCATCGAAGTCCAGGGGACCGGCGAACATGCCAGCTTCGACCGCAACATGCTCAACACGCTGCTTGACCTCGGCGAAAACGCCTGCAAGGACATCTATAAAAAGCAGATGGAATTGATCGGCGGCGAACTCCCGTAAAAACATAAAGACCGCGCGAGCTGAAATCAAGTCGGTTCTTATCATTAGCTCGCGCTCTCGCAACCACGCCTCGTCAATACGAGGCGCTTGTTGCTCACAAAGACCGCTCAGCTCTATCGCATTTAATAAATACGAAAAAAGCCTGCATTTTTGCAGGCTCTTTTTTAATTCCGTAGTAGACTAGTAACGAATCTTACCTTCGGCCACCTTGCGCAGATGTTGACCGTAAGGGGATTTTCCGTACTTAGAGGCAGACTCCAGGAGTTTTTCCTTAGAAATCCAGCCGTTAATGTAGGCAATTTCTTCAACCGCAGAAATCTGGATTCCCTGGCGGTTTTCCACCATCTTCACGAACTCACCCGCTTCAATCAGGCTATCCATGGTACCAGTATCGAGCCAAGCAAAACCGCGGCCCAGGAGTTTCACGTCGAGTTCGCCCTGTTCCAAATATACGCGGTTCAAGTCCGTAATTTCAAGTTCGCCACGGGCACTGGGCTTCTGAGCCTTCGCATAACCCGACACACGATTGTCGTAGAAATAAAGACCGGTAATGGCGTAATTGCTCTTGGGTTCCTTCGGCTTTTCTTCCACCGAAATCACCTTGCCCGATTCGTCGAATTCCACAACGCCGAAGCGTTCCGGGTCTTCCACATAGTAACCAAACACGCTGGCACGGCCCTTCTCTTCGGCATTCTTCACGGCAGCCTTCAAAAGCGGACTAAAGCCGTTACCGTAGAAGATGTTGTCTCCGAGCACCATGGCGCAGCAATCGTTACCGATAAATTCTTCACCCAAAATAAAGGCCTGAGCAAGGCCATCCGGACTGGGCTGCACCTTGTACGAAAGGTTCAAACCCATGGAGGAGCCATCACCAAGCAAGCGTTCAAAGTTCGGCAAGTCCGTAGGGGTCGAAATAATAAGGATATCACGAATTCCCGCCAACATGAGGGTCGACAAAGGGTAGTAGATCATGGGCTTGTCGTAAACAGGCAAAAGCTGTTTAGAAGTCACCATGGTCAACGGGTAAAGCCTGGTACCGGAGCCTCCGGCGAGAACGATTCCTTTCATTAGTACTTCCCGTATTTGTAGCCATACCCTTCGGTACGGCTGTGTTCGTACTTATTGATCACGATAGAAGCATGGGCACTGGAATTTCCCTTAAGAATCTGGGCCATACCATCCTTAATCGCTTCAATAGAATGCTTGTTGTACTCAATCACCATGACAATCTGGGCTGCCACACGGCAAGCGAGAGCAGCGTCAGTCACCAGCATAATGGGCGGCGTATCGACAATAACCAAGTCGTAATCGTTCTTGAACTGTTCGATCAATTCGGCATAATGCTTGGAGCCAAGCAATTCGGCCGGATTATTGGGAACATTGCCACAAGGAATCACAAACAAGTTTTCAACTTCAGTCTTACAGACAACATCATCTGGATTGGCGGCACGGAGCAACACCTGCGAAAGGCCATTACCGCGCTTGATGCCAAATTCCTTGTGAAGGCGACCCTTACGGAGGTCGGCATCGATCAACAGAACCTTCTTACCGAGACCGGCAAACAGAGCAGCCAAGTTCACCGACACAAAGCTCTTGCCAACACCCGGAATAAGGCCACTTACGCCTATTACGGAACCACCTTCATCCATCATAGAGAATTCCAACGAAGAACGGAGGGCACGCAACGATTCCACGGCCACGTCATCAGGTTCCACCACGGCAAGGGGTCTGACACCCTTGGTTCCCTTGGGATTGCCCTTGGGAACCTTAGCATACACCGTAAAGCCCGTTTCCTTTTCGATAAACGAGGAACTCTTCACACCGCTGCTGAACTTCGTCTTAACAGACACAATCAATGCGCCTAACAAGAAACCTATGAACAACGCCACAGCCAAAATAATTTTCTTTCTCGGTTTCGAAGGCTTTGTTACCTGTTCCGCGAAATCAATAATACGCACCGACCCCACTTCACCCGCAGAAACAAGTCGCAATTGCTGAATATTATTGAGCATGGTCGTATACATGACCTTACTCAGTTCGACTTCATTAGAAAGTTTCAATACCTCTTGCTGAGTTGTCGGCAATTTTCTCACATCACGAGAGGTACCTGCCAATTCGCGATTCAAAGCCTCTTCCTGTTCTTCGAGAGTTTTCACCGCCGGGTGTTCGGAATGGAACAAGCGAATGGCCTCTTGTTTACGCTGTTGCAAAGCAAGAATATCCTGCTGCAACTTCATACGGCGTTGGAGCACCAGCTGCGTTTCTGCATTGATATCAACAGAACCAACCCGATTACGATAGGTATTCAAGTTCAACAACGATGAATCCATCTGCGCTTTAATATCGGGCAACTGTTTTTCTAGGAATTCCAATGTTTTTTGGGCTTCCGCATTACGCTCTTCCACATTTTGACGCAAATACGATGCGGCAACTTCGTTCAAGATTTCCACAGCACGATCGGGATAAATATCTTGATAAGAGAATTCCAAAATACCCGTTTTTTTGCCTTTTTCCTTGACATCGAACGCACCACGGAAACTATCAATCGCATCAAGACGTTTGAATCTAGTAATAGCAAATCTCTGACCAGGGCGAACTTCAGCCCTAAAAATTCCAAACGAGGCCGAATCACCCGCATATACAAAATGATAGGTCTGTCCGACACTTCCCGAAAGGACTTTTACTCCATTCTGGTCAAAGAGGTCAAAATTACCGAGCGTATCCTTGGCAAGCATTTCCCAAGGCTGTTCCTGTTCTTCTTTAGGAACATTTTCCCAATTCACATAGAAATTGTTCAACTCGACACGACCTTCGCGATGGAACAAACGGTCCAATTTGTCGAGAGGTTCAGCCTTCAAATCCAGGCGCATTTTTTCAACAGCAGCCCCCATCACCTGACGGCTCTTGATGAGTTCCATTTCTGTTTCGGCAGGACTACTTGTCGAAAACAACGCTCCAATACCACCCATCATTCCAGCAGCGCTCTTGCTATTCTTAGATTCAATCTGAAGCAAAGCATCAACTTGGTACACAGGTCGAATCCACATGGCAACAAGCAAACCAACCACGCCTGCAAACAAGAGGCATGGCAACATAATGTACCAATTCTTCGCCAGCTCCTTCAATAATTCAGCAATGTCGGTTTCTTCTTTTTTCTTTGTCGCCATAAACAGTTATCCTCTAACACAAATTTTTTCACAATTTAGAAAAAACAGGGGTACTCCTAAAAAGCTATCTTTGGCTTTATGAGTGAAAACGCCCGTAAAAGTCTTAAAGAATTCTTACCGAAAGTCCCTTTTAACGCCAACGAAGGCGCCGAGACCTTATTGGACTCGTTTATTGCATGGGCTGAATCACGAGGCACCACGCTTTACCCCGCTCAGGAAGAAGCCATCCTGGAACTTTTAGACGGGAAGAACGTCATTCTAAACACTCCCACGGGTTCCGGGAAATCCATGGTGGCTTTGGCCCTCCATTTCGACAGCCTCGCCCACGGACGTCGCAGCGTTTACACTTGTCCCATCAAGGCCCTGGTAAACGAAAAGTGGATGGCGCTTTGCAAGGAATTCGGCGCCGAAAACGTAGGCCTTTCTACAGGCGACGCTACCGTCAACCATGACGCCCCCATCCTTTGTTGCACTGCCGAAATTTTAAGCAACATGGCCCTTAGCGAAGGCGAAATGCTGACCATTACCGATGTAGTCATGGATGAATTCCATTACTATTCCGACAAGGAACGCGGCGTAGCTTGGCAAATTCCTCTTTTAACACTTCCGAATGCACGCTTTTTACTCATGAGCGCCACTGTTGGCGCCACCGAATTCTTTGAACGGGAAATGACAAAGCATACGGGCCGGGAATCGGTTACCGTAAGGTCTTCGCAGCGTCCGGTTCCGCTCGACTTCAGCTACTCCGAAACAGAAATTTCAAACACGGTGCAAAAGCTCGTTTCCAGCGGCAAGGCGCCCGTTTACGTAGTGCATTTTACTCAAGCCGCAGCAGCCACCAACGCCCAGAACTTCATGAGTCTGGACCTATGTTCCAAGGAAGAAAAGCAGGCGATTAACGAAGCGATTAAAGAAATGCGTTTCAGCAGCCCCTACGGTCCCGAAGTCAAGCGCTGGCTTAAGCAAGGCATAGGCCTACACCATGCAGGACTTTTGCCCAAGTACCGCATTCTTTGTGAAAAGCTCGCCCAAAAGGGTTTACTCAAGGTCATTTGTGGCACCGATACGCTTGGCGTCGGCGTAAATGTGCCCATTCGAACGGTACTGTTTACGCAACTGTGCAAATATAGCGGCGACAAGACAGCAATTCTTACCGCCCGCGACTTCCACCAGATTGCAGGCCGAGCCGGACGCAAGGGCTTTGACGACATCGGCTATGTAGTGGCGCAGGCCCCCGAGCATGTCATTGAAAATTTGAAACTTGAAGCCAAGACGAAACAGACCGGCAAGAAATTCCAGAAAAAGAAACCGCCTGAACATGGTTATGTCCCTTTCGACGAAAGCACTTACAAGCGCTTGATTGCCGCGGCCCCGGAACCGCTTACTTCTAGCTTCCAGGTGAGCCACGGAATGCTCTTGAACATTCTGAGTAGGCCTACCGATGGTTGTCGCGCCATGCGCAACCTTATCAAGGATTGTCACGAAAGTGCCGCCAGCAAAAAGCAACTCAACCACCGCGCTTTCCAGCTTTTCAGAAGCCTGGTAGAAAAGCACATCATTGAGTTTATTACGCCCATTGCCGAAGGTTACAGCCACCTACGCGTGAACATGGACTTGCAAGACGACTTTTCCATGAACCAGCCACTTTCGCTGTACTTGGTGGATACCCTCCCGAAACTGGAGCGGGAAAGTCCCGAGTACGCACTAGATGTAATTACTTTATGCGAAAGCATCGTCGAAAACCCCGATGCAATCTTGCGTATTCAACAGAACAAGGCCCGCAACGCAAGACTCGACGAACTCAAGGCCCAAGGAATGGAATTCAACCAGCGCATGGAAGAAATTGAAAAAGTTGAATATCCGAAGCCATTGCGCGACTTCATTTACGACACCTACAACGCCTTTGCCGAAGAGCACCCTTGGGTGGACGTGAATGTGGAACCCAAGAGCATTGTGCGCGAAATGTTTGAAAATTTCAGCACTTTTAGCGGGTATGTAAAGCAATACGGTTTGCAACGCATGGAAGCAATTTTGCTACGCCACTTAAACGGTGTCTACAAGGTGCTTTCGCAAACGGTTCCCGATGGTTACAAGAACGATGAGCTCCGGGAAATGGAAGATTTCCTCGGAGACACCATTCGTCGTACCGACTCCAGTCTCTTGGAAGAATGGGAAAAGATGGCCCATCCCGAAGATTATCAGAAGCGCATGGAAGCCGCAGGAGCCACAGAACTCGAAACCGCCTTCGGGGCCGACAAGGTGGCCGCCGACATCACCTACGACAAGAAGCGCTTTATCGTCATGGTACGCCAGCGCATATTCCAGCTTATGAGTGCCTTGCAAAAACAGGCCTACGGCGATGTCCTGGACATGCTCGCCGATGACCTTGCCGAAGGCCAGATGCTCGTAGACAGCGAAGGCAAACCCTGGACGGAACCGCGTCTGCTCGAGATTATGGCCGCCTACACCGCAGAGCATCACAATTTCCGCCTGGATGTAGAAGGTCGGTCGCTGCACCATACGATTGTGACTTACGAAGGCGATATCATGCACGTGCAGCAAATGCTCCAGGACGAAGAAGATTTCAACGACTGGAGTATCGATTTCGACATTGACCTTGCCGAATGCCGCGACGCCGGCATGCCGCTCCTTAAGCTCGCCCGCATCGGCGAAGTCTAAAACGGCTCTAAAAAAGAACGCACCCCCGAAGGGGTGCGCTAATCATTCCAAGGAGTTTGGTTATGATGATTCTCTTGCTCATGGTTTAATCGTAGATAGCGCCATCTCTCAGTGTATACACTTTTTCCATGTGATTTCCGAAAACCATGTACTTGGCATCGGCATAAGCGCCTTCGTTTTCCAATTTGAAGGCAGCTTCCGTATAGCAGGCACAGCCTTCACCCGGGGCTAATTTCTCCGATTCGTCTTTACTTATTTGCGGTTTTACAAAGAGCGTGTCATTCGAAACGAAAACATTCACGCTAGAAACATACTCATCGCAGCTGAATGAGGTCTGCATAACAAGAACCGCAACATCACCTACATCTTTGTACTTGAAGGCAAGCGGAATTGAATCATTTTCGGTTGTTTCCGAGAAATGATCCCATCCAGCAACACGGATATATTTATGGCTCAAAAGAGATTCTTCGTCGTCAGAGCCTCTCTTGCATTTACCGATGACATCGGTCGTATGCTGGTGCGGTTCAGATTCATCAAATTCCGGAGCATCAGGAATCACAGGTTCTTCCGGTTCAGGGCTTATAGGAGCAGGTTCATCCACAATTTTGAAGACATCGTATGAATACTTGAAATACTTGGCGTCGGCATCACCACAGCTGATATCAAACCAGTGATCCTTCATGCACATGCATTCTGTCACAGCGGCTTCTTCGAGATTGAAGTATATTTCCAATGTATCGCCAGAACGTTTTGATTTAAACGGAGCGTCAACATCGCAATAATCGTTCAATGCAGGCACCATAATCTGGCAATAATCAGACCCCTGAACCAGATAAGCCTTGTCCAATTCATCGGAGTCGCCCCTTTTAGCGAGTCCCAAGCCATTATCAAGACATTTACCCACCGTGAGGCCTACGTCACCAGATGAATTCGTACTCACCTGGTTATTGTTACCAGACGAGGAATTGTCGGCACAAGCCAAAAGCGCAAAAGAGAGCGCGGCACCGCCAATCAAAAACTTTTTCATTCTAGCCTCCTCAACACAATTTCAATATAAATTAATCATTCCCGTTAGACAAGCATCTTTACATTTTTTGCAAAAATCGGTGTTTTTAGTCACGAAAAAGCGGGGCGTTACGGGGGTGGCGCCTGAGCCCCCGTTAGAAAGGGTAGGCTAAGCCAGGCTTAGCCGAGGGGAAGACCTGCCCCTTACAAAATTATGTAATAAATGGATGTTTTTGACGGCAATTCGTATGGTTTCTCTAGCAAGCTAGCCCTTGCGCTGCGCTCGCTTTTTTCTATCTTTGCGCGCGTAAAATTCAAAAGGACACAAACCATGAACTACAATCCTTTAGCACAGGCTCTCAACGCCGAACTTTCTGCCAACGGCTGCAAGGTTCTCGACATGCTCTCTGAACAGGGCAAGGCAATCTTCTTCCCCCGCAAGGGTATCCTCGGCCAGGGCGCCGAAGCCAAGGGCTCCGAAATCAACGCTACGATCGGTACCGCCCTCGAAGACGATGGCAGCCCGTTGGTGCTGGATTGCGTTCTCAAGTCCTTGAACCTCCCCAAGACTTCTTTCCTGTACGCCCCGAGCTTCGGTAACCCGGATCTCCGCAAGGCCTGGAAGGAACAGGTCATCATCAAGAACCCGACCCTCAAGCAGAAGAGCTTCAGCAACCCGGTCGTGACCTGCGCCCTCACCCATGCCATCAGCTGCGCCGGCTACATGTTCCTCGACGCCGGCGACGAAGTGATCATTCCGGACCTGTACTGGGACAACTACGAGCTCGTGTTCGAAAACGCCCGCGGCGCCAAGATCAAGACCTTTAACACCTTCAAGGACGGCGGTTTCGATACCGAAGCTCTGAAGGCTGCACTCGAAGCAAGCAAGGGCGACAAGAAGGTCGTTCTCCTGAACTTCCCGAACAACCCGACCGGCTACACCGCTACCGAAAAGGAAGCCGTTGAAATCGCCAAGATTCTCACCGAATGCGCCGCCAAGGGCAACAAGGTGGTGGCTCTCCTCGATGACGCTTACTTCGGACTCGTGTACGAAGAAGGCGTGACCAAGGAATCCCTCTTCGTGAAGCTCGTGGACGCCCACGAAAACCTCCTCGCCGTCAAGCTCGACGGCCCGACCAAGGAAGACTACGTATGGGGCTTCCGCGTCGGTTTCATGAGCTTCGGTTTCAAGGGCGCAAGCGAAGCCCAGCTCAAGGCTCTTGAAGACAAGGCCGCCGGTACCGTCCGTGGCAACATCTCTAACGCCCCGAGCATCAGCCAGAAGATTCTGCTCGCCGCCTACCAGAGCGAAGAATACGCCAAGCAGAAGGCCGAAAAGTACGCTACCTTGAAGAAGCGCTACGACATCATCAAGGAAGTCCTCGCCGCCCATCCGGAATACAAGGACGCCTTCGACCCGATGCCCTGCAACAGCGGTTACTTTATGTGCATCAAGCCGAAGGGTGTTGACGCCGAACAGCTCCGCGAAAAGCTCATCAAGGACTACAGCACGGGTACGATCATGCTTTCTGGCCTGATTCGTCTCGCATTCTCTGCCGTGCCGACCGAAAAGCTCCCCAAGCTCTTCGACAATATTTATAATTGCATCAAGGCAATGAAGTAAACTGCGGAAAGTCCGCATTAACTGGAGGAATCATGTCCGACAACGCCATTTTAAATTACAACGGAAAGAGCATCGAGCTCCCCGTTGTTGAAGGTGCTGAAAACGAACACGGTCTCGACATCAGTAAACTCCGCAAGGAAACCGGCCTGGTGACCTTGGATTACGGCTACCTGAACACCGGTAGCACCCGTAGCGCCATCACTTATGTGGATGGCGAACACGGTATTCTGCGTTATCGCGGCTACAGCATCGAGGATCTCGCCGAAAAGGCCACCTTCCCCGAAACCGCCTGGCTCCTGATTTACGGTGAACTGCCGACTCAGCAGCAGCTGTCTCGATTCCGCACGCTGTTGACCGAGAACGCCCTCCTCCACGAAAACCTGTTGCACTTCTTCAGGCAGATGCCGCCGAGCGCCCACCCCATGGGTATCCTCAGCTCCATCGTGAACGCCGTGGGCCTGTTTACGCCGCGTTTCTATGACGACGAAAACATCGCCGACGTGTTCGACCTGACGACTGCCAGCCTCATTTCCAAGATTCGCACCATTGCAGCCTTCTCTTACAAGGCTAGCATCGGCGAGCCGTTCGTGTACCCCGAAGCAGAACGCAGCTACTGCAGCAACTTCCTGAACATGATGTTCAGCAGCAAGGCCCGTTCTTACCATCCGGATCCGATCATGGAAAAGGCCCTGAACACTCTCCTGATTGTTCACGCCGACCACGAACAGAACTGCTCTACCTCCACCGTGCGTATGGTGGGCAGCTCTCACGCCAACTTGTACGCCAGCATTTGCGCAGGCATTTGCGCCCTGTGGGGCCCGCTCCACGGTGGTGCTAACCAGGCTGTGCTCGAAACCTTGCTCCGCATTCAGCAGAGCGGCATGACCATCGAACAGGTCATGGAAAAGGCCAAGGACAAGAACGATCCGTTCCGTCTTTCCGGTTTCGGTCACCGCGTGTACAAGAGCTACGATCCGCGCGCCAAGGTGCTCAAGAAGCTGATGTACCAGGTGTTCGAACGCGAACACTTCCACGATCCGCTGCTTGACATTGCGCTCAAGCTCGAAGAAGCCGCCCTCAAGGACGACTACTTCATCGAACGCAAGCTCTACCCGAACGTGGACTTCTACTCGGGCATTCTCTACCGCGCCATGGGTATTCCGACGAACATGCTTACCGTGATGTTCGCTATCGGCCGACTCCCCGGCTGGATCGCCCACTGGAAGGAAATGCACGACGATCCGAATTCGAAGATCAACCGTCCGCGCCAGATTTACACGGGCCACACGGCTCGCCCCTGGGTCGACCGCGACAAGCGCTAATCTTATTCAACTTTTAATAAAAAAGGCCATAGCATCACTGCTATGGCCTTTAAGTGTATTAACAAACTTGTATGTCTCTGCCACAAAAAAAGTGTTCCTTTCGGAACACCTTTTAATTTTTTGGAGATTCCCGGTCATGCCCAAGCGAGCTTGGGCGCGCCCCTCGGTTCACTACACTTGGCGTCTACGACGCCAGTTCGCATCGCCTCGGTCATGCCCATGCAAGCATGGGCGCGACCTTCGGCTCCCAAATGCTGGGCTCGGAAATAGGCTTGCAAGCAATCCTGCTTCACTCGCCCTTGGCATTTGTCGTCCTTGATGGAGGCCTTCAGCAAAACCTCGTAAGCTGAGCGTCGCGAGCAAGCTTGCTTGCTCATGACCGAAGCGCAGAGGTTTCTTTAATCTTGTTCACCACTTCGCACTTCACGCCTTCCTTCTCGTAGAACTTGGCGGTACCTTCGGTAGCGTAGATCTTGAAGCCGAGCTTCTGGAACTCCTTGCCGATTTCGATAGCCTGGTCAACGAGGTTCACCTTGTCAGAAAGGCTGATGAGCACAGCGCCTTCGGACGGGAGGAGAGAACCGGCGGCTTCCTGGCTCTTGTAGTAAGCGAGGGCGTAGTCGTCGGAGAGGCCGAGGACTTCACTTATGGAGACCGTTCGGCTCACGCCTCACTCTCGCCTACGACGACTCGTTAAGACGAGTCGCCTTCGGCTCACAGGGAGCGCATTTCAGGGCCGAGAACCGGGTCCACCTTCGGGAACTTGTCGAAGGGGAACACAGCTTCCTTGGCGCCGTGGTGGTTGAACTTCTTGTCCTTGAGCTTCAAGTCTTCGAGCTTTTCGCCGAGCATGAGGCGCGTAGCGAGGCTGGCACTTACAGACCGTTCCGCTTACGCTCCACTCTCGCCTCCGACGACTCGTTACGACGAGTCGCCTACGGCTCATAGGCGTGTTACAAACCTTGGAGACCAAAGGCACGGGACGGGACATTCTTCTTTTGGGCGTTCCCGCACATATATGTGCGGTCGGGCTATATTACAAGGCAACCCGGCCGTGCCTTCGGCACACCCGCGTAGCTCTTGCAACGAAGCATTGCTCCCCAAAAATACCAAGTCAAAGTCAATATCGGAAGTTTACAGGAATGTTCTAAAAGGGCTATTTTAATCCACAAAGGGACCATCCCCCCCCCCATATTGATCCTATAACAGAAACATCTACATTCTTGTTGAGCCGGCAAAAAGACCCTAGTTCAACCTAATTCGGCAATCAAGCCTCGCTCCATTTACACTTCCATTAAAAATAGTTGACATTTTTTGACATTTTATTATATTTCATTACATCGTGAAATAAAAATGCATTACGACTTTGTATAAAGTCAAGGGATTTCTTATGATTTCAAAATCTGACTTATGCGCACACAACACAGAAGACTCACCTCGATTTTTATATCACTATACAAAAGTCGAATCAGCGATAAAAATACTGAAATCGGGAAAACTGCTACTGCGCGCACCAGAAAAAATGAATGATCCGCACGAATATCGATTGCGAGAAATAAACGGCATTCTAATCAACGAGACCCTTTCGGAACAAGAATGCCACAAAGCCGTTGAAATACACTCTGATGCTATTAAAGAAAGAAAATATGCTGTCCGAATGGTTTCGTTCTCAACAGACCAAAATCCACATTGGTGTAAACCCATCAAAAGAGGATGGAATAGAGTATCTATGTGGACCTATTATGCAGAATCCCATGCAGGAGTGTGCCTTATATTTGATCGAAAACGGCTAGAAGAAAATTTTTCTCTTGAATTTTCAGATGTAAAATGCAGATGTTTTTGTAGGCCCATCCAATATGTCAATGACGATGAACTCGAGCAATATGAAGATATGTTTTGGGAGGCGCACGAAACATATTTAGATAAAGACCATGTTAAACATCTATTTACAAAATTGGATGATTACGCTCCAGAACAAGAATACAGGCTTCTTCTCGTAAACAGTGAATTAGAAGATACTGACGATGTTCTTTTGCCTATAAAAAATTCCATATGCGGAATTATTACTGGAGACAGGTTTAAATATAGGGATGAGGCAATAAAAAAAACACTACATAAGGCTATTACCGAAAGCAATGAGGATATTCGTACTTTCGAAATGAACTACGATATACCCGAAGAACCATTGTATGGTACATATTGAAATGCACGACAATCAAATTAACTACCGAAAGAACGCTCTGCATTCTCTTTAAATATAGCACGCACATCTATATTGTAGTTGGCATTTTTCCTCTATCGTAGCATTTTTTTCATTACTGCTATAGCAGGACATTTTCGAGCACTGAGTATTTGCGCATCCACATTCTCGTCCTGCTTCCAGATAAGCCGCATCTGAGTCTCGCGGATTGTTCTTGATAGCTTTTCGAACCGCATCACCATAGCAATCACTCACAGAACTACACCTCGGTATATTACACACAAATTGTTTTGAAGAGGAAGATTTCATCTCTAGAGAAGATGATGACGGTGTGAGGGGATGAGTACATAGAGTCAAATAGGACGAATAATCGTTATATGTTATTCCATTTATTTCACAATAATATGTCACAGGAGCAATACATGTTGCTAAGAAATCAGCATAATTACTATAAGTATATCCATTGTATTGACAATAAAACGTTTCACTTGCACTTGAAGTCGGTGCTATACATGTAGCTTGATAGTCGTTGTAATTACTATAGGTGTAACCATTGTATTGACAGAAATATGAGGGATTACTTTGTTGTGGAGACGTTGATTGTTCATTGCAAGATATAAAGAAAGCTGATGTTATTGCAACGATGAAAAAGAATAATTTGCAATATCTGTTTTCACGCTCTCAACCCAATTGTTTAAACGAATTTGCCAAGCCATGCCAGCCTCCATTGTTTATAACTCTGGTTTAGCATCTTGTGCAAGGAATTACGCTTTTTTACAAGAAAACAAAAAAGGCGCGAGTCGATGCATTTATCCAATCGGGGCTCTCGACAGCCTTTGAACGATAAACACAAACGACCCACGCCCCAAAAGGGCTGTTGCTAATACAGCAAACTGAGACATACCGCAAAAGCGGAATGCCTGCGTGAGCGTTCGCCTTATTCTCGTTCAAGAAATGGTCGAGATTTCGATTGGAGAACAAGAGCTAAACTCTTTTCACCCTAAAAATAACTTAAAAACGAGCATGTATCTCAAAAAAGTTTACAATTCAATTCATTTTTCTTCAGAAAACGTACTTCAGTAAGAAAAGCTGGATTATTCCAAGTTGGAAATAGGGCGGGAGGGCGGGGTAAGCCGGGCGTTGCGGGTGCGGCGCCTGAGCACCCGCTAGAAGGGGTAGCGGAAGACCCGGCTGGGCGGGTTATACAAAAAAACGCCCACTCGTATGAGTGGGCGTGATTATAAGGGCGGGTCGGGGCTGAAGCGAGGGGGATTCTTCCCCCTTCGTCTTACGGCCCTTCGGCAGGCTCAGGGACCTTACACCTCTTCGATGCTTGCGTGGTAGGCCTGGAGGCTCTTCACTTCACCGTGGCCCTTCTTCGCTGCCGCGATACCCTTAACGGTGTTGTAGGCACCGGCGAGGGTCGTGATGTAGGGAACCTTGTACTTGATGGCGGCCTTGCGGATGGCGCTTTCGTCCTTGATGGCGTCGCGCTTTGCCCACGGCGTATTGATGATGAGGTTCACCTGCTTGTTCAGGATGATGTCGAGAACGTTCGGGCGGCCTTCAGCAATCTTGTTCACCACTTCGCACTTCACGCCTTCCTTCTCGTAGAACTTGGCAGTACCTTCGGTAGCGTAGATCTTGAAGCCGAGCTTCTGGAATTCCTTACCGATTTCGATAGCCTGTTCAGAGAGGTTCACCTTGTCAGAAAGGCTGATGAGCACAGCGCCTTCGGACGGGAGCAGGGAACCGGCGGCTTCCTGGCTCTTGTAGTAAGCGAGGGCGTAGTCGTCGGAGAGGCCGAGGACTTCACCGGTGGAGCGCATTTCGGGGCCGAGAACCGGGTCCACCTTCGGGAACTTGTCGAAGGGGAACACAGCTTCCTTGGCGCCGTGGTGGTTGAAAACCCTAAAGCCGAGTGTCGCGGGCAAGCTTGCTTGCACATGACCGAGGCGCATGGGTTTCTGCAACTTCTTGTCCTTGAGCTTGAGGTCTTCGAGCTTTTCACCGAGCATCAGGCGGGTCGCGAGGCGGGCCTGTGAAGACCGTTCGGCTTACAGCCTCACTCTCGCCTCCGACGACTCGTTAAGACGAGTCGCTTACGGCTCACGGGCGTGTTACAGACCTTGGAGACCAGAGGCACCGTGCGAGATGCACGCGGGTTGGCTTCGAGCACGAACACCTTGCCGTCTTCGATAGCGTACTGCATGTTCATGAGGCCGCACACGTGGAGGGCTTCAGCGATCTTGCGAGTGTAATCCTTGATGGTGGCGAGGTTTTCCTTGGTGATGGTCACCGGCGGGATAATGCAGGCGGAGTCACCGGAGTGGACACCGGCAAGTTCCACGTGTTCCATCACGGACGGGATGTAGACGTGTTCGCCGTCAGAGAGGGCGTCGGCTTCGCATTCGAGAGCGTTGTGGAGGAAACGGTCGATGAGGAGCGGGCGATCCGGGGTCACGCCGACAGCCTTGGCTACGTATTCGCGGAGCATGTTTTCGTCGTAGATGACTTCCATGCCGCGGCCACCGAGAACGAAGCTCGGGCGGATCATCACCGGGTAGCCACCGATCTGCTTGACGCAAGCGAGGGCTTCGTCAATGTTCGTGGCCATGCCGCTTTCCGGCATCGGGATGCCGAGGTTATCCATCATCTTGCGGAACAGGTCGCGGTCTTCGGCGATATCGATGGAATCGATGCTCGTACCGAGAATCTTCACGCCTTCGTCGGAGAGGGCGCGGGCGATGTTCAGCGGGGTCTGGCCACCGAACTGCACGATGACGCCAGCCGGCTTTTGACGCCTTCGGCGTCCGCCGCTTCGCCTCGGTCATAAAAATATGCAAGCATATTTTTGCGACACTCGGCTTGCAGGCTTTTCCTTGTGGTAAATCTGGAGCACGTTGCCTAATCATTTGGGCGTTCCCCACTGGCGTGGGTCGGGCTATATTTTATGGGTTGTCCGGATCACTCCGTTCCCGCCCAACCTCATAAAACGGAGCCTCGCTCCAATGAACAGTAATACAAGATTGCCGCGAGTCTCCGCCCCAAGGGGTCACTATCCCTAACGCGAATGCTGGTAAAACATCAAGAATGCTTTTGTCAAATTAATCCGCAATTGAATCGATTATTTTTGTCAAGATGCTTATTTTTGCGAGTATTTCTTTTTCTTCAAATATGTCATTGCTAAATAGATACGAGGTGTCAACAAAACATATTGTGACAAAGTTCCCTTTATGGAATCTTATGTTCTCTATCTTTAAATTTTTTCCTGATGCAAGAGAAAAAATTTTTTCTCGGCATTTTTTTATACAATCCATGTTTGGTTTACTATCCGCTTTAAAACAAATTCTATTTTGTTCTATCTGTAGATAAATTCCAAAATTAAAAGCTTTGCACCATTTCCAATACCAATAACACCCCCAAAAGCCACCATTGGGATTGCTAACATAACGCCATTCAAGGTTATCACCGAGATTATCTTCTAGCCATGAATAAAATCCTTGCCATGCGGCTCCGTTATGCATCCATTCATGATATGGCTTTGATTTATATTGATTAGTACATTCTTCAATAAACTTTATTCTCGAAACGAAATCTCTTAAAATTATATTGTCGGAATTGCTTTTTTCAAGAATTCTAAGAAGGTCTCGCCGCATAAATATCTTGAAATTCCCGCTATCGGCGTTTTTCCGCAAATTCGTCAAGCATTCATTACCTGTCTTTAGATATACACACTTTATGTCATATTGAGTGCCTAGATCCGTTTCGAGTTGCTGACGATATCTTGCAATCTGATTTCCATGCTCTTGAGTGTTGATTTTGTCTTCTATAATTACTGCGATTTCATTGTTCACAATAGCAAGAACATCGATATGATATTGTTGCTTTTTGCAAACTACAGTTTTTATATCAAACTCTTCATCAACATCTATTATTTTACGAAGAAAATCCGAGGCGGTCTTGTATAGTTCGAGATCATATTCGGAGTTCAAAGGATTTGCCCATTCTAAAAGCCAAAGCAGGAAAGCATCTTGGCTTAATTCTGATGTGGCGTAATTAAAAAGATTTGGTTTCATTCAAATCACTCCAGTTTTTTCTTTGTAGTGTTTGATAAAATCTGATTTTTCTTGTAATGAAAGTGAATGCCAAACGCTTCCATATAGCGATGCACCCATCACCCAATTCAGCCCGTTCAAGAGGTTATAACAGACATCGCAATAGACACCCGAAATATGCAGAACGGAAAGTTCTCTCCGTTCTGCATTCAGGATATCCTTGCCACATTTTTCACATTTAGGCATTTGATTTAGCCATTCATTGGTTTGCAATGTTCATTACTGCATCTTACGCACCAAGCACTTGTGAGGCTGCTTAAAGATGAGTATTGCTGTCCACAGACTTTACAATGATATGAGCCATGTTCACTACCTTCATAAGGAACACAATGTTCATTACTGCACCTTACACACCAAGCACTCGTAAGGCTACTTAAAGATGAATATTCCTGTCCGCAAACTTTGCAATGATATGGACCACATTCATGGCCTTCATATGGTCCATTTCATCATAATTAGTCTCTAATCCTTTCAAATCTCATTTTATATGACTTTTGCAAGCTGTTAAGCTAACTTGTGGAACATATGC
>NZ_JBGUQY010000004.1:0-319492 GCF_045131395.1 Fibrobacter sp.
CACCCGACAACAGCAAACGCCACCAAACCCATCGCCACAAGAAACTTTTTCATAAGACCTCCGATAACCCGATATAATAAATCCACACCAAATGTAATTTATTTTCATTTATACCCGACAAACGGTCGCCTTTCCAGAGAAAAAAACTACGCTACAGTCTTCAGCAATTCCCTTCCGATACGGCGCAGTTCTTCGTCAATGAGTTTTTTTCTTGCCGAGGACGGTTTCTTCGTTCCGTTCACGTACGCAGCGAAAAGAATCCCGAAAGTTCCAAACCTTCGTCAAGATCGTCGAACCACACGCCATCGCAATCAACGCGGCAGTTCTCCAATTGCTTTCGTGTAGCCTTCTTCAGCGGTTCGTAATCGCGGATGAGTTCCCGCCCAATCCGACCATCTTTGAGTTCAACACAAACGGCATCCTTCTCAACCCAAAGTCTTTTTACGTCTTTTTCTGTTATCTTTTCCATTTTCCTCCTTTTTTTCCTTCAAAGCGGCTTTCAAGATAAGTGTTACAAGGTCTGAAACTGTAATTTTCCGCCTTTTTGCTTCAGCCTCAAGTTTTTCTACAACCCAAGTCGGCATTTCCCAAACACAATCAATAAAGCCATCGCCTGTTGGCGTTTCGGACACAATTCTAAACGGGAAAAGGTCTTTACTTTTTTTGATATTGTTGTTCATATAGCCTCCGTTTTTTGGTCGCAGTTTGCGGCCGGTTATTGTTAGAGGCGTTTTTGCGGTAAAGCACAAACGCACCTCGCCTTAAAACAGCGAGATGCGTCGGGCATTAATGTACCTAAGATTCAGAAAACTGGCAAGGGGCTTGAAAAAATTTTACAAATCATGAGACAATCTTATTCGTTCTTTACGCAACGAACTGAATGTCCAAGGCCCTTATTAAAGCCTCCCATGAACGCAATCCCGTTGAAGTAGTTCAAAGTTACGCTGCAGGCGTAATACTCAACCTCAGTAGCAGTCCAGAAAACAGTGAAGTCTCCTCCGCGGTTGAAGGCTCCATCAAGGATATCCCTATAGCCGGCAGGCAATGCGGAAAAACCAAATGCATCCGTTCCGTTTCCGTCATCAAGCCAGCCACTCTGCAATTTGAGAGCCTCGCCCGGCGAGAGTCCACCACCCACAGCAGCAATCAAGGTTTCCCATTCCGTAGAATCCGGCAGATGCCAACCCGTGGGACAAATTCCCTGAACAATGCCAGAGAGCCCACAGGTCTTGTCGAAGCCGCAGCCGGTCTTGACAGAATCCATCGCCGCGGCCCAAGTGTAAAGGCGACCGTACTTGGTACAGTTGGCAGGGTCGTTGTCATAGCACCAACTAGTGGAATCGGACGTATCATCGTAATAGGTATATGGAACACCTATGTAAGCGAAGTTCAGGTTTTCTGCCATCCAAATCTGGTCGCCAATCTGAACAGTCTTATAAACTTGATTGTCACGTTCATCTAGAATTTCGCCATACCTTCCCGCTTCAAGAAATTCATGATTTAAGTATTCCATTGAAGCACACTTATACTTCATGCAATCGTATGTTCCCGACGGCATGACCTTCGCTTCGGCATAACTTTGCGGAACATCACTTTTACTTGACGAAGACACGATCTTACCCGCAGAACTGCTACTTGTCACGGACAATTTCTCCGAACTACTCGATTTTTCAGTCGACTCCGACTTTACCGAACTCGACGACACATCAATCACGCTACTGCTAGATTTTCCAGACTTTTCGCTAGAACTGGATTGAGACTTCTCCTTTTCACTGCTGGACGAGCCGAGCACAACCGAAGAAGATGATTCACCCCCCGATTCGTCATTCGACCCCGACGATGCCGACGATGAATCATCACACGCCGCCAAGAACGCCACCATGCAAAGCGCCACAAAAATCTTTTTCATAAAAACTCCTTCGCCCAATGGCTTAATTTTCCCGGCGGACAATATAACTTATTTTATCCCCAATAATAAGTTGCTGCAAAATTCAGGACAACAATCAGTCCTTTACACAGCGGACAGAGCGCCCGTAGTTCTTAACGTTGTAGTACAGGTCCGCGTAGTTGTTGCCGTAGTACAAGTTTACGAGGTACGCGCGGCTACTATTGCCCTCCGTCGAACTCCAGAAGTACGCGCCGTAGCCCACGTCGTAGTCGTAGTAATCCCCACAGTCGTCCCTGTAGCCGGCAGGCAACGCCGAGAAACCGAAAGTGTCCTCATTGGTGATGCTACTAAACGCATTCCAGCCTGATGCCGCCTTGAGCTTCTGACCCGCAGTTGATTGGCCGCCCACCGCCGTGAACAGGGTGTTCCATTCCGTTTGAGTCGGCAAATGCCAGCCTTCGGGACAAACTCCTCGAACTGGGTAGGTCGGCGAGCATGTCTTGTAAAAGTCGCTAAAGCCGCAGCCCTTGCCGTTCGTGCTCCAAGTGCCCGCGCTATCCATGGCAGCAGCCCACGTGTAAAGACGACCATATTTTTCGCAATACTCGGCAGAATCTTTGACGCAGAAACTGTTATCCGTTTCGTAGTTGAGATTCTCGGTCATCCACCACTGGTCACCGATTTTTACGGTCTTGTATTCTTGGCCATCGCGTTCATCAAGCAAAGTCCCATATTCGCAGTTGTCTTCAGTTTCTGTTTTGCAAGGAGTTGCCAACGCAACAGAACTCGACGAAGACTTCGCCTCGCCCACAGAACTGCTACTTGTTTCGGACAATTTCTCCGAACTACTAGACTCCGCATTCTTTTCGGACAAACTAGACCGGCTAGACCCATTCGACTCCGCATTGCTGTCGCTAGAGATTGCTTCGTCGTTACACTCCTCGCAATGACGTGATGAAGACGAACTCCCCTGCTTTTCAGCACTACTCAACGCCGCAGGTTCACTGTTTTCTGCCGATGCAGACGAACTGTCATCGCACCCGACAAACGCAAACGCAGCCAAACCCATCGCAACAAAAAACTTTTTCATAAATCCTCCGGTAACCCGATAATATAAATCCAAAGAACAATGTAGTATTTTATATTTAGAGCCATCATGCTCCAAAGTTTCACAGTGACAAAAGATTCCCCGTGGTTGCCGCAGGTCAAGGCACTGTATGAGTCGGCGTTTCCGGCAAATGAACGGATTCCGATAAAGCATCTGCTTGACAACAAAATCCAGCGGGAATTTTTTGCATTCGTGGATACGATTGATGGCACACCCACTTTTTGCGGATTTTCGAATTCGATTACGCGGGGCACCATCACCAACATCGTCTACTTCGCGGTAGAGCCCAAGCTACGCAGCCGCGGCTATGGTTCAGAGATTCTGAAAGCCATCCGCGAAAAACACCCCGAAACCCGCTTGGTGGTTGACATCGAGGTTGAAGAAGATTCCAAGGACGCCAAGGAGCTTGAACTCCGGGAGCGCCGCCGCAATTTTTACCAGCGCAACGGTTTTGAAGCCTCCCCGTTCGATTACCTGTGGCAAGGCGAGCATTACCGATTGCTCTCGGCGGGCGGAACCGTTACCGAAAAAGAATTCCGCGATTTTTGGAAAGAAGTCCTCAAGGACATTCCCGGTGCAAAATACCCCTAAGAAATCTCTGTATAATACGCGTATAATAAAGAACAGAACGAATCAAACTAGCAGCTATCCCGTGACGTAAAACATCGAAAATTGCATTGTTTGCAGACGGTATTGCATGTTGTACCTTATCAACCTATATTTTAGATTGATAAGGAGACTCCCCATGAAATCCAGATTCCTTTTAATTACAGGATTTGCGCTCAGTTTGCTATTCGCGGCCTGTAGCGACAGCACTAGCAGTGTCAACGCAGATGGTGTAGCCGAAGTCGAGAACGATGACGGCAAAACCACAGACTCGACCACCCATAAAAAATCCGCCGTTGAAACCGAAAACGGCGCTACCTTCGAAACCAAGGGCAGCGGATACAGCAACGAAAGCTACGATTCCTTTGATAGAGGGACCATCATCTACGACTCATACAAAGGCGATGTCATGGCGCCGGGTGCAGTCGAAGAATCCTATAGCGGTGCAATAGAGCCTTCCGTCGCTCCTGGAGACGCCGAAGGAAGCGTCCCTGAAGTCTACGACGTTGTCCCGCCCCGTGAAGGTGACGACGAATATAACGGCAGAACTTATGGTCTGCTCACGGCCTCCGAATGGAACGATTTGGATAATTGGAGTGCCTGGGCAGAAATTCTGAAAGGCGAATTTTCCAGCAAGACTGGTTACTGGAAATTTTACCCCACGACCCTCGCAGCCGTAAAAGTAGTTGATGAAAACGGCACCGGCCTAGCCAACGTTTCCGTTGAACTCCTTAAAGGCGACAATGTAAAATTTGCCACCAAGACCGACAACGCGGGCAATGCCTATTGCTGGGTACAATTGTTCGAAGACGAAACCGAAGAGGCCATCAGAGAAAAAGACTTCTCGCTGAAAGTCAACGGCAAAGTATCCGAAACTCCTGTCGAGTTCACTGACATGACCGACGAATCGCTCAAAATAATCACGATTACAAGCGACGCCAAGCAAGCCGAAGCCAAGGCGGACGTAGCCTTTATCGTTGATGCCACCGGATCTATGGGAGACGAAATTAGCTTCCTCAAATCGGACATCAAGTACATTATAGACCACGCCCATTCAGACACCAAGGTCGCCTTACGCACGGCTGTTGAATTCTACCGCGACGAAAGCGACGAATATATCATTCAGGGCAAGGATTTTTCTACCGATGTTGACAACACCCAGGCATTCATCGCTGAACATTTTGCAGATGGTGGCGGAGACTTCCCCGAAGCCGTGCATACCGCGCTTGAATCCGCGTTGCAGAACTTCTCCTGGAATGAATCGGCTCGCGCCCGCATCGCATTCTTGATTCTTGACGCTCCCGCCCACCACCAGGATAACGTCATTGAAAGCCTTCAGAAATCCATTACCCTCTACGCCAAGAATGGAATCAAGCTTATCCCCGTAGCCGCTAGCGGCATCGACAAGGACACCGAATCCATGTTACGATTCTTTGATATTGTCACGGGCGGCACCTACGTGTTCCTCACCGACGATAGCGGTATCGGATACTCGCATATCGAAGCATCCGTTGGCGACCACAAGGTGGAAAAGCTAGCCGACCTGATGATTCGACTGATCAAGAAATACGTGGAATAAGGAATCTGGAATTTATTCCATTTGTATTTTGTAGCCGTCTTCGGGGTGGATCCAACCTTCGATAAACGACTTCTTGTAATTCTCGGGCGAATCTGTCAGTTTGATGGCCGAGCTGAGATAAAGCAGAATAATCTTTTTAGCGTGCTCGCGAGCTAGGCGTTTTAGCTCGGAGCCGTTTTCTTCTTCGTATTTCTTTTGCTCGGCAATAAAGAACTGCTTGAAGTCTTCAAACTTGATATCATTGAACCAACCACTTTTTTCCCAGAAAACCTGGATGCTTTCGAAATCAATGCTATGGCTCAAGATTTTCGGTTCGGGCAGGTAAATGAGAATGGTCCTTGTCAAAGGCTCCACTTTAATGCCAATATCTTTCAAGTCGTAGCCCAGCTTGACATCCCCCTGGTATATCAGCATAAGCTCCTTGATAGACTTATTGATTCGCCAATTAGGCATGTACTTCAAGAGAACTTTTGCATCCTGATAATTTGCATTTTTCCTGTAATGGTGATGGAGGGTTGCTAGTTCAGAAATTTCGCTAATTTGATGTTCTATGTACGCGCTAGTTATTTGGGGACCCTTGGAATCCGCCTCCATTTTTTTCACGGCGAAAAGGGTTGCCGCAACCGTTACACACAGGAGAACAACGATAGACACTATTTTTAATGCTAATTTCACTGTTGACCTCCTTTAGACAAGTTTTCCGTCATTATGGTAATATAATTTCACAACGATAACAAATCAACATCTTATCCAATATTTTTTAGAATCCTGTCAAATAAAGTATATTTTAATACAAAGGAGCTTTCACGATGAGCGAAAAGAATACTGACGACATTGAAAAAATTTGGATGAAGAGGGTTCGTAATCTTGCCGGCTTCTTGGGCATGATTCTCCCCTGGGTCTCTTTGATTGGAGCCATTCTTGTGGCACGTACAAAGGGATTTCCTGACGGTTTTTGGGGCGAACTATCCATTTCTGAGACTTACTACGTAACGCCCCCTCTGGTGGGAATTTTAACGACAGCGTCAGTAGTTTTGATGTGCTATAAGGGCTACAACCTGAAAGACCACGTTATCTCCGCCCTGGCAGGCATTTTCGGATTGATGATTGTCCTGTTCCCTTGCAATTGCCCCGCCGCAAGCGACATTGTCGGATTCTTCCAGTTGCCGGTCAAAATTTCAAATACAATCCACTGCGCTTCTGCCGTCGCATTCTTTCTCCTTTTGTCTTACATGAGCTTATTCCAGTTCACAAAGGGTGCCGACTCGTCCAAGAAGCATATCAAGAACATTATTTTCAAAGTTTGCGGAATCGGCATGTTGTGCGCCCTGGCATTGATGGTCATTCCCGTCGAATTCTTTGCCAAGACCTTTATTGTCGAAGCCATAGCCCTCACCTTCTTCGGCGTTAGCTGGCTTGTAAAGGGCGAAGCATTCGGCTTTTTGTCCGACGACAAAGCGTAATACATGATTCTTCGAAAGCCCGACTTTTATGACCAATTCCAGTGCATCGCATCGCGGTGCACGGACACTTGTTGTGTCGGCTGGGAAATCGACATTGACGAGGCCAGTCTTGAAGCTTACAACAAGGTGGCGGGAGCCTTTGGCGAGCGGCTCCGCGCCAATATTGAAGACGGGCATTTTAAATTACTCCCCCACGACCGTTGTCCGTTCCTTGACAAGGACAACCTTTGCGAAGTCTACCAGCACTTGGGCGAAGAAGCCTTGTGCAATATTTGCACTGAGCATCCGCGTTTCGTAGAAGTTTTTGGCGACATCATGGAGCGGGGGCTCGGGCTCTGCTGCGAAGAAGCCGCACGCTTGTTGCTTGAAGGCGAAGGCCCGTTGGCCTTTACCAGCGAAGAATGCGACGAGCCCGAAGATGAATTGGATGACGACGACCGCGAAGTCCGCGATCAAGTTCTTGGGCAGCGGGAATGGATGTTCGAAACGCTCGCCGACCCAAGCATCCCCTTTGCCGAGAAGCTTTACAAAGTCTTCGGTTACACCGGCGAGAATCCGTTTGCGCCCTTTGAAAGCGCAGAGGCCATGATTGGACTTTTAGCAAAGCTCGAAAGCTACGGCCCGGATTGGGACGCCGCCCTTTCGCGCATTAAAAGCCGCTTGGAATCTAGCGAACCGATTGTAGACCAAGGATTCTTTACCGAAACCGAAAGCCTGCGACTGCTCGCCTACCTGATTTACCGCCATTATGCCAAATGCCTTTTTGTCGGCCGTGAGCAAGGCAAGTTGCAATTTGCGCTATACTTCTGGAACTTGGCCCGATTCTTTACCAAGGAACTTGCAGGCGAGACTTCCGTTAACCCGCGCAGCCCGCTGGCCCTTACAAAAATAAACGCAGTTAAAATTCTTTCCAAGCAGTTGGAATACTGCGAAGAAATCATGGAAATCGTCGAAATTTCCTTGGACGATTAGTCTTCTCTATCCATCACGTGACAGCGCCACTTGCCGCTCTTCCAGCGTAACCAGAAAATCACCGGAGCCGTGCTGTACACCGCCACAACGGTAATCCAGGCGTATTGTGCCGGCAGCTGGAAAATGTAGGCTGCCACGTACAAGGCTCCCGCCACACACCAGTTCATAATGGCACAAGCAAACATAACCCACACGGTATCGCCCGCACCACGAAGCGCACCTGCATAAATCACCAGCAAGACTTCCACGAAAATGTAGAAGGTCGCAATCCGCAACATGAACACGCTCATGGGCCTAGCCGCAGCGAAAATAGCAAGCGCTTCGGCAGAAGCCTCCGCTGCATCGGGCTTAAAGATATCGGTCAGCACGCCGGGCAAGAAGATAAAGAAAACACCCATGATGAGCGAGTAACCCCAGCCCAGTTTTAGGCCGGAATAAGTCGAGCGGGTTGCCGCCGCACCATCGCGAGCTCCCACGTAACGGCCCACAAGGCTCGTGGACGCCACTTCAAGACCCATCAGCGGAACGTAGGCCACCATGTCCCAGTTGAACATCACCGAAGACGCCGTTGCCGCCTCGGGCCCCAGCGCATGGAACATGAGAATCAACAACTGGAAGGCGCTCATGTTCAGGCACATTTCGACACCAGAAGGAATTCCCTTTTTCAGGAGTTCCTTGGTCAAGGGCCAGCTAAAGGCAAAAGTGTAGCGAGTACGGAAACGATCGTGACAGCTCTTGCCCCAGAATTTGGCGAACAGGATTACCGTCGAAACGAGATTCCCGATAAGCGTACCGTAGGCAGCACCCGCCACGCCCAAAGCCGGAATCGGGCCAAATCCATAAATCAAGAAGAAGTTGCAGACGACATTCACAATCATGCCGACAAAGGCTGCCTTCATCACGATTTTGGTTTCGCCAATACCGCTAAAGAAACAGGGGGCCGCATTGCGCACCAAGTTAATGATGCCGCCAAACATCAGAATGTCAAAGTAGGTCTTTTGGTACTGCAGCTGATCGGCAGGCAAGTGCTCCATGCCAAAGGCCCAATGACCCAGCGGAATCGTGAGGTACAAAAGCGGCACCGAAACAAGCGACAGATACACCGCCTGCATGAACACGCGGCCGCAATCCCAGCGTTTTTTGGCCCCCAGGCGCTGCGCCACCATAGCTGTCGTATAGCTGATGGCACCGGTAAAGAACATGGTCAGGGCAAGTTGCACCGCACCCGCCCCAAGGGCAGCATTCATTTCGGCAGGGCCAAGTTTTGAAAGGAACAGGCGGTCGATAAAGGTCATGATGGTGTCGAAAGACATCGACATAAGCATCGGAAGTGCCACCACCAGCACATCCTTCACATCACCGTTTTTCTTGAATTTAGACGGTCTGTAGAACTTATTCAATATTGCATCGACCATTAGAGCGCAAAGATAGTAAATGAAACCAAAAAATGCTATATTTGGCCTACTATGTTTTCACAGCTGACTGACTCTCTAGAATCTACCCTCAAGAACCTGCGCGGGCAGGGCAAGCTCACCGAAGAAAACGTCGCCGAATCGCTGCGCGAAGTGCGCCGTGCGTTCCTCGAAGCCGACGTGAACTTCAACGTGACCCGCGACTTCGTGAAGGCCGTCAAGGAAAAGGCCCTCGGTTCCGAAGTGCTCAACTCGGTGACTCCCGGTCAGCAGATCGTGAAAATCATCCATGACGAGCTCGTTGCCGTCATGGGTGGCGAAACTAAGGAAATCAACCTGTCCGGTCCGGCTCCGGTGGGCATCATGATGGCAGGCCTGCAGGGTTCCGGTAAGACCACCTTCGCTGGCAAAATCGCCCTCTGGATGCGCAGCAAGAAAAAGCGCAAGCCGCTTCTGGTGGCCGCCGACGTATACCGTCCCGCCGCTATCAAGCAGTTGCAGGTGCTGGGCAAGTCTATTGGCATTCCCGTTTACGACGAAGGCCAGGGCGATCCGGTGGAAATCATCAAGCACGGTTACCAGTACGCCAAGGACAACGGTTTTGATTTAGTCATTTACGATACCGCAGGCCGCCTGCAGATCGACGAAGAGTTGATGCAGGAACTGGAAAAGGCCAAAGACGCAGTCCATCCCGACGAAATCCTGTTCGTGGCAGACGCCATGATCGGTCAGGAAGCCGTGAACGTGGCAGAAACCTTCTGGCAGCGTCTCTCGTTTACCGGCGTTTGCCTTTCCAAGATGGATGGCGATACCCGCGGCGGTGCAGCCCTCAGCATCAAGAAGATGACGGGCGTGCCTATCTGCTTTATCGGTGTCGGTGAAAAGCTTTCGGACATTGAACTTTTCCACCCCGACCGTATGGCCAGCCGAATCCTCGGCATGGGCGACGTGGTCAGCCTCGTGGAAAAGGCTCAGCAGGTCATCGACGAAAAAGACGCCAAGGACCTGAAGAAGAAGATTCTCAACAACACCTTCGACTTGAACGACTTCTTGAACCAGCTGCGCACTATCAAGAAGCTGGGCCGTATCAAGGACATCTTGAGCCTGATTCCGGGCCTGAACAAGCTCCCCATCGACCAGATCGACGAAAAGGAACTGGTTTACGTGGAAGCCGTGCTCAGTTCCATGACCCCGAAGGAACGCAAGAAGCCCGACATCCTGGACGGCAGCCGCAAGGCACGTGTAGCCAAGGGTTCCGGTACCGAAATCGGTCGCGTGAACGCAGTGCTCAAGCAGTACGAGACCATGAAGGAAATGTTCAAGAAGGTGGGAGACATGGCCCGCAAGCAGAACAACGGCGGCCAGGTGGGTTCCAACTACACCCCGCCCAAAGACAAGAAGAAAAAGAAGAAAAAATAAAAGTAAAGCCCGGACAACCGGGCTTTTGCTTTATTGAATTGCTAAACGATTTGCTTAGTGATTTTCGAGCTTGCTCAAGTCAGTCGAAAGCATTTTCCAAAGGCGGGACGCGAAAGGTTCCGCCCATTCTTTTTCGGGCGCCACACGGCTCGTGGTGGCAGCCGTGAATTCCGAATACACCAAGAAGACGAGTTCCCCATAGCGGGCATCCCACAGCGTCCAGAGCGTCTGCCAGGTGTAACCACCGCTCTTGCCGAGATCGGTATCCATGCGCACATTCAGCACCACCGGAATAGACACGTAACGCAGTTCGTAGCGGCTGGCCAATGCATTCAGCAAATTCTTGAAATCCTTGGAAAGTTCGCGTGAAATATCCTGCTCTACCCCGTCGCGTTCCAGCCACGGGCTCATATCGCTCAGCTTTTTACCGTCGGCAAAGACGGAACCCAGCAACATTTTCGAGAGGCTATCCAAGTAAGCGGAATCGGCATCCGGCAGGCGCATGCCCGGGAGCATGAGTTCGCGGCGCATCTTGGGAAAGGCCTTGACCATCAAGGAATCTTCGACGCGGGCCAAGTCAAAATCCAAGGCATCGGCGCTATAGCTGTGGCAGAACTTGCACTTTTCCGGACGATCCGCCTTAATCGAAAGCGCAGGGAACACGCCCCACACCGCCGTCGAATCCATGCGGCTATAAGCCTTCTTGTTCCATTCGCGGTAGAATTTTTCGTTCGTAATCTTGAGTTCGATGTCGCCGCGGGTTCCGCATTCCTGACACGGAGCATCCTTCATGCTGGCATCGCCCGAAACATCGTCGGAACCGCCCTGGCTACCGGCGCAGCCTGCAAAAGAAAGCAAGCCGACCAACGCAAAAATCACCACAAATGAATTTTTCATCTTAAACCTGCCTCGGTTTTCCGGTCCAACCCAGCTTTTCACGGAGAGCGCCCACAAAGCCCGTATGGCGCATGCGGATAAAGGTAGTCACCGACTTGCTTTCGGCAAGCGTCACCACATCGCCCTGCTTCAACACCACCGTCGTACGGCCATCAAAAACCAAATCCAGAGGGCCATCCACCGCAGACTTCATCTGAAGCTGCTTAGACGAAAGAGAAAGCACCAGCGGGCGCACCGAAAGGCTACTGGGAGCAACAGGCGTCAATACCACTGCAGGCGTTGCCGGGTGAATAATCGGGCCGCCAGCCGCCAGATTGTAGGCAGTAGAACCCGTCGGCGTAGACACAAGCAGAGAATCGGCCCAGTAATCCGTCAAGTCCGTCCCGTTGTAGGCCACACTCACGTTCACCATACGCTCGGGCGCGTGGGCACGCACATGAACCTCGTTCAACACCGTCTGCTTGGCCACCTGCTTTTTGCCGTGATACACCACCGCTTCGATCATCATGCGCTCGCGGGTCGAAAAGTCGCCAGCAAGCAAGCTATCCAAAGTCTGGGCAAGACCTTCTACACGAGTCTCGGCCAAGAAGCCCACACGACCCGCGTTCACGCCCAGAATGGGCGTGTCGTGCCCCAGCGCCATGTGAGCAGCCGAAAGCACGGTACCGTCGCCACCAATGGCCAGCAACAAGTCCGACTTGCAAAGCACGCCTTCCTTGACCACCTTGATGGGCTTGCGAACCAATTCCTTCAGGTTATCCAGAACGCAGAAGGTGACCTGCGGATGCTCCACCGCCCACTTGGAAATCATGTCGAGAGCGAGAGCCAAATCCGGATTCTTGTCTTTCCAGCCCACGATGCCAATAGTCTGGAAACTCATTTTTCCATTCTTCTTCATCTTAGGTTTCCTCCGGCTTTGCCGTGGCCTGTTCCAGCAGCTGTTTCAACTTCTGCAACACTCCCGGATAAGTCGCTTCGACCAGTTCGGAATTTGCCACCGGTTCATCGTTTTCAAGAGCAATGGAAAGCACGGAAAGAGCAAGGCCGTTCTGCGGCACCGCTCCCCCGTCAAAGTCGCTTCCGTTCACAATGGTTTCTAGCCCGCGAATCACAAGACCGTCATCGTAAACGCCCACTTCGGCGCCCGTCTTGCGCAAGTTTTCGGCCAAAGCCTCATTCGTGGGGCGCATTTCCTTACGCAGTTCCTTGGGAATGCGCAAAATAGTTTCGCCTTCGGCAAAGCAAGCCGCCACCGCCAAGAAGGGATATTCCTCGATGCCCGTCGCAATGGTATCTTCCGAAAAGCGACGGCCCTGCAGGCGCTTGCCCGAAGCCAGCGGATAAACCATGACGTCACCGTAGACATCGCCAAAGCGTTCACGGCGGCTTACAGTTTCGAAGTTACCGCCCATACGCTTGAGGCAAGTGAGGGCGCCCGCGCGGGAGCTGTTCAAGTCCACATTCTTGAGGGCCACTTCCGTATTCTTCGGAATGCCTGCGATAGTGGTAAGCAGCGCCAGAGCCATGGCTTCGGTGGTATCGCCCGGGACGTAGTAGTCGCGACCCGTAATCACCGGCGTTTCCGAAATCTCGGTAAACTGGGTGCGTTCAATTTTCTGGCCACGAGCCATCATCATGCGGCGTTCCAGTTCTGTGAGCTGTTCCATGCCGCGGGATTCATACTTCAGCGAAACGCCAAAGTACATGAGCATCTTGGTCCACTGATCATGAACCGAGCCCTTTTCTTCAAAAGACAAGTATTCGCCACGAATCAGCGTACGCAACAACAGGCGGTTACGCATGACCGTAGAAACGTTTCCGAGGGAATCCTTCTTGATGGCCGGATCTTCGGCGGCAAAAGTAAACGTGAACTTCGCCGGTTCATCGGCGACAGGCTTCACCTTGAAATACTTCTGCAAAAGTTCCTTGGCGCTTGCCACCTGGGCAACGCCCGCTTCGTCATTTTCGGCGGCGAAAGTATAAATCTGCTCCACATCTTTCGAAGCCAGAGTCCAGAGCATGACAGAGCGGGACTCGCTCATATCCATAGGGAGCATGTCCGGCAGGCTATACTGAAAGCCTTTGCCTTCCAGCACCAGCTGGTGACCCTGCTGCACATAGTTCAGCCCGAATTCCTTAAGGGCGACCGCAAAGGGTTCCACACCGGCAGCAAAAGAAAAATCTTCAAAAACGGTACGACCATTCACCAGCAGCGCCATCACCAGCGCAAGCTCCATGCGTTCGCGGTCGGGGTTCAGTACAAAATCCATTAGCGTTCCTTTACGTCGTAGCCAAGCTGCAATAGAATCTGCATGGCACGGCGGGCCTCGTCAGGGGTCTTAAACGCAAGCAGCAAAGTGCCTGCAATATTTTCGCGAACCTTCATGAGTTCTATATCGCGAATATTCAAATTGTTGTCGGCTAGGGGTTGCAGCACCTGCAACAGCGCACCCGGCACATCTTTGAGGGGCACCGTAATTTCGGAGAAGGCGGCAGCCGCATTGCGACCCGGCGCAAACAGGCTAGCGCGGCCATCGTTACCGGCCTTAAAGACCGTTTCCAAATCGACGGAGCAGTCATCGGCAGCGGGCTTTCCATCGCTTACCACCTGCAAGCGGTCCATCGCATCGATTGTCTTATCAAGACCTTCGCGCACCTCGCGCAAAGCCTTTACCGTCTGGTCGCGGTTGGTCACTGCAATATCGTGCCACATGTTCCAGCCAGAGGCAGCGATGCGCGTCATGTCCCTAAAGGCACGACCCGCATAATGCTGGTAGTTGGGCTTCACCAAGCGTTCCGGCATGCTGGCCGCCAGCGTCGAAGAAAGCATCTGGGGCATATGCGAGACCCAGGCCATGGTGCGGTCATGATGTTCCGGCGGGAACACCACTGCATTGGCGCCCACGAATGAAATCAAGTTCAGGAGCGGCTTGTACACCGATTCGTCGACGCCTTCGGGCGGGCACACGAACCAGTAGGCATTTTCAAAAATCGAGGGGTCGTTGTATTCCAGCGTACGCTTTTCGGAGCCCGCCATGGGGTGGCTACCCACAAACACGAAGGGCTTCGGGAGCTTGGCGCCCGCCTTGCAAATTTCCACCTTGGTGCTTCCGATATCGCTCACCAGAATCTGGCTCTGGCCTGCAAGAGCAGCCAAGTCCATCTGGGAAAGGGCATCGATGGTCTTGAGAATGTGCAGGATCGGAGCGCACAGCAAAATCACGTCGGAACCGGGAACCCAGTCCTTGATTTCATCGTAACCGAAGAATTCATCGGCAAGCCCCAGCACCTTTGCACGGGCAAGCGTGGCAGGGCTGCTTACGGCACGCACAACCGTAGGCAACTTTGCCTGCTTGATTGCTGCGGCCACAGAACTTGCCAAAAGTCCAAAGCCAACAAAAGTAAAGCGCATTATTCCTCCACCTTTCGGGTTTCTTGCATAATGACGCGGAAAATATTCTTGATGGATTCCGGCGTAAGCGGGCCCTTTGTCAGCGCCGCCACGTTTTCAAGAACAGCATCTTCGCGAGCGGCATCAAACACCGGCAGCCCCATCTGTTTCTTGATTTTACCAATTTCTGTCGCGTAAGTCGCCCTCTTGTTCAACAGGGCGATAAGTTCGTCATTCAATTCGTCGATACGGTTGCGCCAGTCTTCAATCTTCATAGTCATGAATTTAGAAAAATGGCTTCAGGGTGTCGCTTAAAACTCCACCTTGTACTCGTCAAAAGCCTTCTTATTCACCCTTAAATCCGGGCCATCCCAGTCAAATAGCGCCGGGCCCCAGGCGCCGCTCAGAGTAGGCTCCCAGAAAAATGTGCCAATCCAGCGATTCAACCCGCGAACCATCTCCACAGTCTTTTTGCGCGAACCGTCGTAAGAATAAGAATTATCCGATTCGCCGCCATTGTATTCGGCAACGATGAATTCCAAGTTCGAATAAGTCGAGGTCAGGTTTTTGAACAAACTATTCCACTTGTCGGGTTTGTCATCACCATAAGCGGTGTATGCAGAGAATCCCATCACGTCGGCAGGCACCTTCTGGTTCTTGAAGATTTCTTCCATCCACCAGTTGACCGTATTGGTTTTGCGGATACTTTCAATATGCAATACCGTCTTGATATTCTCAGAAACCGCCTTGACAGCGCGAATGCCAGCCTTAAAGTACTTGCCCGCATTGGCCTTGCCAGAAGACGTGCCCATGTCGCCATTGATGGCGGTAGACGCCTTGTCTACCCCGTTACCCCAGCAGTCCGTCTTGCTGTTCGGCACATGAATCAAGATGCCCGGAGTCGTCTCATTACCGATTTGTACCATCTCCGGCGTCGCATTCACCTGCTTGAGAGAAGAAATCAAGTCGTAGGTATAATTGTAGATGGAATCCGCCATGGCATCGGAACTTTTCACGTTACGCCAGCGGCTCGGAATAATCTGCTTGCCCGGATCAGCCCAGTTGTCGCTGTAATGAATATCCAGCAAGAAGGCCATGCCGGCGGCCTTGATTTTCTCGGCATAAGCGATTATGTGATCCTTGTCGGCATAAGCTTCGGCATCGTGGTCACAGCCCGATGCAGCATAACCGTACTGCGCCTTCGGGCTCACAAAAGTCTTCAAACGGATTGCATTGAATCCGTGGTCTTTCAGGAGCGTAAAGATGTCTTTTTCTGTGCCGTCCACATCGTAGAACTTGGCTCCCCAGCGTTCATATTCCTGCACCGTCGAAATATCGGCACCGTTATAGAAACTGAAATTCGGCGCAGGCGTGCCGCTAGACGAAGAATGCAGCGGTTCCATAGCGGAGGAACGCGGCTGTTCTTCCGAAGAATAATTAAATGGATTCGGCTCCGAAGAAGAATATGGCGGAGGGTCTCCTTCGAAAGACGAACTGGAGCGAAACCAGAAAGAACTCGAACTAGGGTAAGGGTCCCACAGATACGATGACGAAGAAAACGGGGACCAGTACGAAGATGAACTGACAGCCTCTTCACCCGAGGAAAGTAGCAGCTCTGCAACCGAAGAAGAAAGAGAATCCGACGAAAGAGAATCTATAACAGAACCTTCGTTGCCGGATTGCAAATCACCGGTAATATTCGTATCGTCTCCACAGGCGCACAAAGCCATTGCCGCCAGAGACACCAAGCCAAATTTACCCATTCGTAATCCCATACCCTAAATTTATACAAAACGCCCCCAATACGCAACAAAGGATTTCTTTACACAGGAGACGCAACAGCATATAAATATTCTACAAACAGCAAAAGACTCCGCCTTAGCGGAGTCTTTCACCAAATTCAACAGTATAGGGCTAAACCCTAAGCCGCAAAATTACTTGACCTGGAAGTAGTAGGTCTGCAGAGTCTTGCCATCCTGGGACAGCTGGAGAATCTGCTTGCCAGCCGGGAGGTTACCCGTAATCTGGAACAAGTTTTCAGCCTTGTATTCCACGTTCAGAGCAGTGCCCTTGTCCTTGTTGACAAAGAGACCGGTCTTTTCGTCAGCACCGAAGCCCTGGCAGTCGGAGTGGTCAGCGACCTTGCCTTCGACGGCGGGGTAAGTGGTGGCGACCAGCGGAGAGGTCACGGAGCTAGCATTCACGTAGAACACGTTGATGGCAGCGCCCATAGCCAACGGAGCCGGGAGGTTAGAAACCTTGGCAGCACCCTTGTCAGCCTTCTTCTTCTTTTTGTCGGCCTTCTTGCCCGGAACCTTGCCAGCATCGGTATTGATGGGCATGGTCAAACGGTAACCGGCAACAGATTCAGTGCAGCTGGTGGAGTAGACAACCCACTGGTTATCAATCTTTTCAGGACCTTCGGTAGTACCGCTCTTGTAGAGACCCGGCTTGATCTGGTCGCTGTATTCGTACAGAGTCACAGAGAGGTTCGGGTTCTTTTCGTCGGTAGCAATGTTCTGCTGGCCGAGAATGTACTTGGAGCGACGAGCCTTGATCAGGTAGTTGCCGACGGGCACCTTTTCGAACTTGAACTTACCCTGCTGGAGGTCAGCCTTGTAGGGGTACTTGGGGTTCTGGGTTCCGAAAATGGTGGAATCCATCCAAACGGTGGGCATTTCCACAGCCTTGCCGGTAAACGGATCAAGAACGACACCTTCGATAGTACCAGTCTTCTGGCAACCGGTCATAGCCATAGCCACGAGAGCGGCTGCACCAATAAAGAGTTGCTTTTTCATAAGAGTCCTTTGTAAGAAAAGGCCCCCTTTGAAAAGGGAGCCAATTCATTTATCTGTAATTATTCAGCGTCTTCAGCCTTGGCAGGAGCAGCCTTGCGGGTCTTACGCTTTGCACCAGTGATGTTGCCAGAGAAACGCTTGTTGAAGCGGTCGATACGGCCAGCCGTATCCACGCGATGCTGCTTGCCCGTCCAGAACGGATGGGTATCAGCCGTAATTTCGAGAGAAATTACGCTATATTCAACACCATCGATAGTCTTCTTTTCGGCGGAAGACTTCGTGGAGCGGGTGATGTATTCTTTACCCGTATTCGCATCGACGAACACGACCGGTTGATAGTTAGGGTGGATACCTTCTTTCATTTTAAACTTCCTATTGAAGCAGTTAATTTTGAGAGCCTAAATTTAGAAGAATTCGGCCATTTTGGCAAGGGAAATAGTATTTTTGGGAGCATGAACAGAATTTTTACGGCATTTTTTACAGTCATTCCTGCATTTTTGATGGGCTGCGGCAACGATAGCCCCGTCGCAAAGATTATCGTCACCGACCAAAAAATGCCCCTTATCGAATGGCCCGACAGTTCCTACATCGCCAGTCTAGACTCCATTCTCGCCTTGGAACCCGTCAAAAAGGCCGCCGAAACAGACGCCAATATCAACATGAACGTGTTTGAGGCACCCCTTTTCAAGCTCCCCGGCACAGCCTCCGCCTCCAAGGGATCCAAGAACCAGAAGACGAACCTCGCAGGCAAGTCCGCGAGCCCCAAACAAGCTAACGCTGCAAAGCCGGCCGACACCAGCGCCGAGGCGTTCGCAGACAGGTTCTCTACCGCCCTTTCCAAGCTGCAGTCCGACCCCAGCAACGCCAGCCTATACAAGACGGTCGTCGCAAACGACGGCGACGACCTGTTCAAGCTGTTAAAGCGCACCTACGGCGCCGGAGTCCAAGGACTCCCCCGTTTCTATGTGCTCTCGGCCCTACAATCAGTAAACGCCGGCGTCATGCTTGAGCATTTAAACGCCGGCGATAAAGTCAGAGTTCCAAAGCTGTAAATTAGAGCACGCCCTTGCTGCTGGGAATGCCCTTCACATTCCTGCTCGGAGCAATCGCCATGGCAACTGCACGGGCAAAGGCCTTGAAAATGGATTCCAGGCAATGGTGGTTGTCATTACCGTAGAACAGTTCCACGTGCAAGTTCATGCGGGCATTTTCGCAAAGGCTCTTGAAGAAGTGTTCGAACATGCTGGCTTCGATACCACCAGCCATGGCAGCCGGAAGTTTCACGTTCCAGACAAAACCGATGCGGTTGCTAAAGTCGATGCACACGCGGCTTAAAGCCTCGTCCATGGGAACAAAGTAAAAACCGTAGCGTTCGATACCCTTCTTGTCGCCAAGGCATTCCACAAGAGCCTGACCCAGCACAATGGCAATGTCTTCCATGCTGTGGTGCATATCCACATAGACATCACCCTTGCAAGTCAAATCCAGGTGGATACCACCATGAATTTGGAACAAATTAAGCATGTGGTCCAAGAAACCGTTACCGGAATCAATCTTGCCCGGAGTAGAATCATCCAGGTTGAGAGAAAGCGTGATATCGGTTTCGCCAGTCTTGCGAGTGAGATTCGTGCTACGCATATTGAACCTTTACTTTACGATTTTGCCACCGTACACGCGGAAGCGCGTCACGCGGCCAAACTTCATTTCGGGCAGCGGAGTTTCCACGCCGTTCAAGAGCATCTTGGCAATAGCCGTCGGATCGCCAATGGTCACGCACAGGGTATCGCTGGTGTTATAAACCATGCGGACACCGGCTCTAGAAATATTGGCTTCCTTCAGGAATTCGTTTGCATCTTCGCGACGCTTGAGGCCCACCCAAGAAAGGGATTCGCCGGAACCGATCAACACGAAATTCGTCTTGTTGGTTTTCGGTGCTTCTTTATCGGCAGCCTTTGCATCTTTCTTGGAATCAGAAGAAATGAAAATCGTTGCAGAAGCGGGCAAATCAGACTTCTTGACGGCTTCATCCACAACAGCCTGGCTAACAGTAGCGTCGGCCTGCTTGGCAGAAGAATCCTTCGCCGAAGAATCTTTGGCAGCCGTAGAATCCACTGCCATGGAATCGACCGGAACAGCTTCCGCACCATCGGGAATTTCCTGAGAACCAACGGATTCTTCTTGTGCAGCCGGAGTCTTTTCGGCCGGCTGAGAATCCTGGGCCTGTTTCAAGGCGATAGATTCCAAATCCAGGAAATGAGATGCGACTAGGAATGCCAGTACGAGAAGCAAAATCACAACCGGCACGGCATAGCTTTTCTTCTTGATTTCGCCTTCTTTCAAAGGAGAAAGCTTTATTTCGCTGGAAGCCTTTTCAAATACAGGTTCTGCAGTACCGCCGCATTCGACACTATAGGCCCTAAGAACCTCATCCGCGTTCAAATTCAACTTATTACTAATCGAGCGCAAGTAACCGCGCACATAGGCGGCAACCGGGAAAACCTTCCAGTCGTCCGCTTCAATAGCCTTGATATACTGAACACCAAGCTTAATTGCATCAGCAAGTTCTTCAACCGTCATCCTGCGGCTTTCACGGACTCTTGCTATAAATTGGCCAAGTTTTTCATCGGGCCTTTTTTCTTCTGTCGGGTTCGACATTATACCTCTACCTTTAAATCAGCCAACATCTGGAGCATTCGCGCTACAGGCAACCCCACCACGTTGTAGTAACACCCCCGAATTTCCTTGATAAGCCTTGCGCCACCGGTCTGAATTCCATAAGCGCCAGCCTTGTCCATCGGGTCCTTAGAATTTACATAATTTTCAAGCTCTTGGCCGGAGCAGTTTCTAAAAACCACCTCCGTTTCCTCGCATTCAGCCTTGATAATTTGTCCGCCATGGGCAATGGCCACGCCGGTAATTACTTTGTGCGATCGACCGTTCAGGCTTCTCAGCATTTCAAGGGCTTCCGCTTCGGTGCGGGGCTTACCTAGAGGCTTACCATCCAAAAACACCAGCGTGTCAAAGCCCAGCACAATTTCCGAGGGCATCTTGCGAGAAACAGCCAAAGCCTTTATGGAGGCGTTCTCTTTCGGGAATTCAAGGGGATCCTTGGCGGTCGGCTTTTCTTCTTCGTTGGAAACCACCACCTCGAAATTCACGCCAATCAGCTGCAAGATTTCCCTGCGTCGCGGTGAACCGCTCGCGAGTATTATCTTAGTCATTCAAAAACCCTTATACCACACATCAGTTATTCGTTTCCGTGCTACCCGCATTCAGCTTGATATCCGGCAAATCTCTCACGTAAATCGAGAAGCTCCATCCGGCAGCAGGCCCTGTAGGCGTCCAGCTAAAGTCAAGTTGCCAGCAATGCAGCACACGGTTAAAGGTAAAGCTATGCGTCACAAAACGACCTTCGTTGTAGTTGTAACGGGTGCTGTAAGTCATTTCCCAGTTCTTGGTGGGTTGCAAGCTAGCGCTGATACCCGTAGAATGAGTCACCTGGTCCTGGAACAAGTCACGGGCTACGCGGGAACTGCTAAAGCTATAGCTGTAATCAAAGCCAAAGGTCCACTTGAGCATTTCGTACTTGCCCATCTGCGAAGGCAGGCCGCCATTGAATTCACCGCTCCAGTTAAAGCGCTTCGAAAAATCGTAGCCCCAATAAGTGAGTTCGGGCACCTGCACCTTGTTGGGTTCCTCGGTAAACTTGTGATAGACGCTGTGACGGGTATTGATGGTAAACAGGTAATCCGGCAGGATCTGGAAACCGAAAGAAGACGTAATATCCGAGAAGTTCAAGGAATCAGCCGCAAAGTTATAGGACACGTTGTGACGTGTCGTCAAAAGGCGGCGAGTCCCATACTGGTCTTCTACGGCACGGCCTTCTTCGCCCTTGGTCGTATCGGCCACATGGCCCACCACCTTCAGGTACTTGATATCGAAATCGTTGTTAAGGCCGAAACCAACGGTCTTCTGCTTAATCTGGTAAGGGGTCTGGCCTAAAAGCGGATGGGGCGCAAACTTTTTCACCGTATCGATTTCAGGGGCGTAGGTATAAGACACGCTTGGAGAAAGTACATGGCGGGCTCCGGTAAACCGCCCAATTTCTGGCACCCAGATTCCGTACAACTTAGTATCGGCCGTAATGCTGTAATTATGGTTATACGCCACCTGACCGTATTCATCATGTTCCGGGTCCAGGCTCATGTAACGCTTGCGATACTTGAGGGAATCTTCGGGGTTAATCCAGCCCGTTCCAGTCCAGTAGCCCGTAAAACTTGCACGCGGAGTCAAGTTGATCACGTCAAAAATCGAGGTGGAATAATCCAAGGAGTAGGTTCCCGTATAACCCACATATTCCGCAGTGGTGTCGACGGCGTTGACCGTGTCGCGGGCACGCTTGGTGTAATAGTTGAAGCGGTTGTTAAAGTTGTAGTTGAACTTTTCCAGGTAGCTTATAAAAGAACCGTCTTCATACGCTTCTTCATCTTCATCCAGTTCAAAGGTAAAGAGCTGACCACTCATGCGGTACTGGATATCCGGAATTTCACGTTCCATCATGTCCGTGACCAGGTTATGGCTCTGGCGGGCCTTCACCGTAAGGCTCTTGTTGGTACCGAATCGGCCCGAGTAAGTCAACTGGGCATTGGCCTGCTGGTTCAAGATGGTTTCTGCATCGAGAGCCTTGTCTTTACGGACACTCTGGCTAGAAACAAAGGAGCCCGAACCACTCAAGGTCTGCTTACCGTCGGGAGTCAAATTCTGGTTGTGGGTAAAGTGGATATCGTAGCCACTGTTGGCCATGTCAAATTCTTCGAGGTACGCCGTATAGGACAGGTTTCCATCCAACACATAACGCTTCTTGTATCGCACTTCACCCGTCAAAGTCGAACGTTCGAATCGGGCTTCGTCGCCTTCGATAATGTCACCCTTGACTGTTGCATCCCAGTAATCGTTTGCAGCATAATAGAAGCCCAAGTTACTCATGTAGTAGCCCTGCTTCTGGTCGCCACCGAACTTAGGAGTCAAAAGACCCGACTTACGTCCGCTCTTTAAAGGAGCCACAATCATAGGCAGCACCGCCACAGGCACATCGGCAATGTTCAGCACCACCGGACGTGCGGTAATCGTCTCCTTAGGCTTCACCACCATGCGCCGTCCGTAGAAATAGAAGTGCTGGTGAGTGGAATCGTTACAAGTACTAAAGTCGCCGCGGGCAATCTGAATTCTCTGGTCCGGCAGCCTGCGCACTTCCATGCCGTTCAACTGCTGGTTGTCCTGGTAGGTCGTAGCGTAATAGATTTCACCGATGCGGCTTTTCATATTGTACTTGAGCCGCATACCCGAAAGAGAGGGGTTCTTGGTTTCGCGCAATATGGGGTCGCCCGTTGCCGCCAAGATGCTGTTTTCCTGGTCGAACAAAATGGTATCCGCATCCAGGGTGGCAGAGCGGTACTTGAGCTGGGCACTGTTATTCAGGTTAAAGGTGGACTTCTCCACATCGTAAACCAGGTCCACAGCACGGTATTCAATGGTATCAACACCGGTGGTGTCGTTCATCCAGTCCACTTCGGTGGTATCTTCTTCAACCTGCTCCCGTTCTTCCAGTTCAAAACGAGTCATCTCCTGGCCGAAAGCGGCCGGAGCGGCGATGGCAAGAATCCATAATGCCAAAAAAGCCCACAGAATACGATGGGTTCTAGATAAAATCACGTCGGCGATAATTTAGAAAAATCCCCCGACGAAAAGTCGAGGGATTTATAAAGATCGATGATGAACAACCGATTACTTCAGCACGGCGTTCTTGCCAGAGATCGAGCCGTTATGTTCAATACGAACAAGGTAACGACCGCTGGGGATATTTTCACCATTCCAGCGAAGCGTATTGAAGCCCGGCTGAGCATTTTCGGCACGGAGAGTAGCCACTTCGGCACCATCAGAATTCAGGATAGTGATAACGGCAGTGCCGGCAGAAGACAGGTTGAAGCTAATGGTCTTGCGGGTAAAGCCCTTGAGGCTAGAAGTAGAATGCTTGGACAGCTGCTGCTTGGGTGTCTTGGGGGCGAATTCGTCCGCGCGTTCGATGTAGATGCCGTTCAAGTTCGTGGCCTTCACGTTCTTGTCGGACGCAACCAGCGATCCCTGTTGGAGCACGGCAACCAGCTGCTTGTTATTGCTTTCGGTTGCGCTAGCGTAAGTTTCAAGTTCCTGGGCGTTGAATTCAGCCTTGTTGTACCAGGATTCCACCTTGGCAGCTTCCAGATCCTTCACGGTAATCTGGGCGCGACGGATTGTGGCAGTGTAGGTTTCGCCTTCGCTCACGTAGGTAATTTCCAGCGGCTTGTTCACCGTACCGCGGAGCACCGACTTGGAAGCTTCGATATCGTTACCCTTGAGGCTCACACCGTCAACGGCCGTAATCACGTCACCAGCCTGGAGCTTGGTTTCGGCTGCGGGAGTACCCGGAATAACTTCGGCAACCTTAACACCGTCGCCGACCTGATAAATGGTCACACCGATACCGCCGAATTCTTCGTCGGCCATAAGAGGAGCAGCAAGAAGTGCTGCAACAAGAGAAGCCTTGACAAACTTGTTCATAAGATCTCCTTATCAATTCTATCTGTAGTAAATATATAATAAAAAATGCCGGACAAGCCGGCAATCAAGGTATTTTTTGATAAACGAAGGGCAATTAGGGCCTTTTTCCCTATTCCTCCAGCATATTATCCTCTTCGTCGGCGCCGTCGTCATAGTCATCCATGGACTTGCCGTCGCCGGGGACAATAATCAGACCGAGAGTCACCGGTTCGCCCTTCATGTTCAAGTAGGCTTCCAGGTAAAGGTTTGTGGAAAGGCGGAGCAGGCGAAGGTCCAGCATGGTACCGCCCTTGTGAATGCTCTTGGGATTCAAATTGAAGAACACGAACTTCTTGTTGATGTACTCAAAGCGATCCTTGTCGTAATTGATAGACCATTCGGAATTGCCGTCGTTTTCTTGACGGTACGTGCAGCGGTCATTGTCGATATCGCACTCGAAACTGGCGCTTTCATGATAGCGCTTATTCCATTCGCGGCTAAAGGCACAGGACTGCACGCGGCCGGCGCCGTTGCGCTTCTTGTTCAGTTGGTCATTGATAACCACAAAGTCCATCTTCTGGTTTTTCACCTGTTCGTAGACATTCATCAAGATGATATACGCCTCGATATCCTTGGGACATTTACCCGTCAGGTTCACATCTTCGTGGGCCTTCAAAAGAGTCTGCTGCAGGTCCACATCAATGGCATCGGGAATTTCGCTTTCCTTGATTTTGTCGAGGACCTTCTTGGGCGGCACAAAGACCACCTTGTCACCCTTCTTGATGGCATAACCCAACTGGTCGCGCACATAGTCCAAACACTGCTGCACGTGAATATGCACCGTATTGGAACCGCCAGACACAAAGTCCACGCCGATACGAATATTCCATTCGCCAGCGGTATTCCCGGCATTCTTGTCGATTTCGCAGAAAGGATCTTCGCGAATACCATCAATAAAAATGACTTTTGCATTAAGCTTGGTCACGAGAGAAGCTTCTTTATCGAGAGCTCCACCCAGGCTCCAGAAATTGGGATTCAGGCGAAGCACTTCGGCAAAGGCCTTGTCGCCATCGAGAGCAGGCAAAAGGGAATCGTTACGGGCATTCTTTTCTTTCAAAAGTTCAGAATACTCCGTGGTAACGTTCATATTGCTAAAGCCGTTTCGCTTTGCAGGTTCGGGCATGGCCGAGGCAAAGGATACCGCCAAAAGGCAAATTACAGCAAATAAGGCAGAACATTTCATACGCGAAATAAAATACAAAAATTAGAGTTTCAAGTCCGTCAAATTCATCAAATGCGGAATATGGTAATCCACATAGGGGGCGGAATCAGACGAAGGATTCACGAAAACCGTAGTCCAGCCGCGGCGATGAGCGGGTTCCAGATTGCGGAGGCCATCATCCAACAGCACGATTTCGCTCTTGTTCTTGGGCATTTCAAGTCCCATGGCCGGGAGCTTCTGGGCAAGCCAAGCTTCCATTTTTTCGTAAGCGCTTTCGTGGGGTTTTCCTTCCCAGCCCAACTGCTTCAAGTCGAATACGCCATCAATGGCCGAATCGATTCCCATGTGGGCCATACCGGCTTCGCTCCAGTCGTGACGTCCGTTGGTAAACACAAAACGGGGACCTTCCAGGCTTTTCAACAAAGCCAATTTTTCGGGAGCCTTCTTGGGGTAAATCAGGTATTCCGGTTCATGAATGAAGTCGAAAAAGTCATCGGGATTGACCTGGTGCATGGCCATCAGCCCAGACAGCGTGGTACCGAAGCGCTCCAAGTAATCGGTACGAATCTTGTGGGCCGATTCGAAATCGCCACCCACAGTCTTTTGCACAAAAAGCGAAATACGATGGTCCAGTGAATTCAGGACACAGCGTTCTTCGGCCCCGTACAAAGTCAAGTCGTAATCAAACAGCCAAACCATAGGGAATTAGTATCCCATGGCAAGGCCGCCGATCTGGCGAGCAAGATAGGTTGCGTAATTGTCCGTCATGCCGCTTACAAAGTCAAGCACCTGGTGGTAAGCTTCGGCAACCGTCACGCTCTGGCCGATTTTAGCCTGGCCAATCAAGCGAACAATGCGGTCGGCGCGGTAAGAATTGTTACCATTCAGGCGGAAGTCATAAACACCATTAATGAAGGCATCCAGCACGGTGGCAAGAGTGGTATAGCTACCGACTTCAAGTTCAGTCTTGCGGCGGTCGGGGTAAATACGTTCCACTCCCAAACGCTTCGCAATACGGATTCCTTCCATCACATCGGAACGGGACAAATTCGTCAAGTGCTTGACGCGCTCCCCCGACATGATTTCTTCGTAGTGGTTCACAAAAGTGAGGGCCACGTCATCGATCAGGTTCTGGATAGCAAGGCCACGGATGCTGCTCAAGAAGTCGCGGAAATTCTGACCGTTCTCGCGGTACTCGCGATCGATATCCACATCGGGGCCGCACAAATAGCTGAACATGCCTCGCACATCGCCGTAGCTCAAGATGCCCAGTTCAATAGCGTCTTCCACATCCAAGATGCTGTAGCAAATATCGTCGGCGGCCTCCATCAAATACACCAGCGGGTGACGCACCCACTTGCCCGTTTCCACTTCGGGAATGCCGAGCGTATAAGCCGTAACGCGGTAAAGGTCTGCTTCTGTAGCAAACAAACTTGTGGGCGAACCGAACTTTGCCAGCTGCGGGTACTTGATCATGGTTCCAAGGGTCGCATAAGTCAAGCGCATGCCACCATCCAAGAAGTGGTATTCCAGCTTACTCAAGATGCGGTGCCCTTGGGCATTGCCGTCAAAATTTTCGAAGTCGGCAATTTCGGTATCGTTCAAGTCGCGGAGCGGGGCCGAATTGCGGTTCTTGCGGAACCATTCGCGAATGGCGGCTTCACCGGCATGGCCAAAAGGCGGGTTACCGATATCGTGGGCCAAACAGGCGGACTGCACGATGGTTCCGAAATGGTATTCGTTAATATACTTGGGCAGATACTTTTTAATCAGGTGGTACACCGTAATGGCAAGGCTACGGCCCACACTGGAAACTTCGATACTGTGTGTCAGACGGCTATGCACATGGTCGTTCACCGAGAACGGGTGAACCTGAGTCTTACGGCCTAGACGCCTAAAGGCCGTCGAAAAAACGATACGGTCATAATCGCGGTGAAAGTCAGAACGGTTCGGGTCCAAATCGGCAGGGTGCCCGTAGCGCGTCGCAGAAAGCAAAGTATCCCATTGAAGCATGGGTACAATATAAAAATTAGACGAATATCACGATGCCGAGCGACGGAATATAATGGCGATAATAGCCACGTCTGCAACGACAAACGCCGTAAGCCAAAACACGGAACCGCTCTGAAAACCGTAACTGTGCAAGCCCACACCAAGAAGATTCACTCCAAACCAGCAAAGCAACGTGACAATCACATTCAAGCAGTTCATCAGGGCAAAACCGCGTAGCGAAATGAGCTTACCCGCCCGTAAATGGAGAGTCAATATAGCCCAGAGAATCACAAAAAGGGCTCCACATTCCTTGGGGTCAAAACCCCAGAAACGGCCCCAGGCATAATCGGCCCAAACGCCACCCAAGAGCGTTCCTAGAACGGTAAAGACCATGCCAAAAACAAGGGTTCCATCCATCAAAGAATACAGCGGAGATGGTTTTGCCTTTCGGTACAGCACCAAATGGGCCACCACTCCCGACAAAATCATGGCCGCAAAGCCCAGGGCAATGGTAAACACATGGACCGTCAAGAACACCGAAGAATTCAACGCCGTAGGAAGCGGCTGGAAGGTATCTCCCGGCTCCAGCACGAATCTGGCAAAAAACAGAAGCGCCGTCGCCATCAGGGTTACGGGAATCATCAAGGTATAGGTACGACGTTTGCAGAATAGGAATGCGCAGGACTCAAAGGTCACCAGCATCAAAGCCACCAACAGCACAATCTCATACAAACTAGACATCGGCGGGTGACTTGCAATATAGGCGCGCAAGGCAAGCATCACGGTCAAAGTTACAGTGGCAACGATACACAAGATATTAGCCGTAGCATCAAGCTTCAAGGACCTGAACACCACATTCAAAGTTGCCAGTATACCGGCCAACAACGCCAGCACAAAACCCCACAAGGCAAGATTCAGCCTATGATAAAAAACTTCAGCCTTGAGCCGACGGTAATTGACATCGGAATGGGTCAGGGAATTTTTCGCCACAATCGAAAAAGCCGACCGGTTCGCGACAGACTCATACAGCAACACGTTAGAATACAACCGACGCATTTCGGCCGTCGCCGGATGGTCATCGTTACGGGTCGCATAAAGCTTGAGTATATCTTTCAACGGAGACAGTTCCGCATAACTCACATAGCGTTTTTCTTGAGGCAGGTGGAGAATTACGGAAACATCACTACGGAGCACCTTGAATATGGCATACTGCCGAGCCTCTTCAGGGGCCAGCAAGATTTTCCGCACCACATCGGCCGCCGCAAGTTTCTTGTACTTCACATGGCCACTGAGTTCATCGAGGAACCCGCGAGCAAAAGAATCAAAAGGACGTACCGAAGACTCCACCAAAACAGGCGTATCGCTATGCAAGGCCTCCCATATGGGAATTGGACGCTCCGAAGCACGGGCATTCATCGGCAATACCGCAAGCATCACGGCAAAAGGCAGCATCTTGAACACAGCTGTTTTAGGCGTCTGCCGACCTCGAACCTTTACCGCATAGTGAACAGCCGCGCCTAAAAGAAACAACACCATAAAGACATAAGGGACAAAACGCAAAGGGTCGTAGGTTGCCTTGTACAAATCTACCGCTGTTCCCATGACGTTATCGACCCTGCCGTGATAATGGACCGAATAGGCGTAATCATTTTTAGGGATTTCAACAGGGGAAATCTTCAAGCTATCGTCAACGGAAAAAAAGGAAAGGTCCGCATTGACAATCGAAATGTCCCGGTAGCCATTGTATTCCCGCTTGATTTCACTTTCGGCGACACCGCCCACAAGCAAAAACAACAGGGCCACATGCATCAACCAAAGTCCCGCATTTTTCAATCCGCGAGGCATTCTGAAAATCATGGATGCCACCACGTTCACGGCAGTCAACAAGGCAAGTCCCTTAAAGGCCGGGAGCGGCACCACCCCCAAAATCCAAAGGAAATAGCTATCAAAGAAGCGATCTACCGCTACCGCAGCAGATACACCCGCAGCCTCGGCGTTCGCCTGGGCCAGCACGCCCCAAAAAGTCACCAATAAAAAGGCCACCAGGAGCACAGCCGTGAATTTTAAAGAAGAAAGACCTTTCAATAGTTTACGCATCATATATGGATTACATTGCGTCTACAAAAACAAACCTACTTTCATCCAATTTCTGCTCGCCGTCAAAACGGTACGCCACCAGGCGACCATTCCCGCGGTAACCAGCCACACTAAAATCCAAACAGCACACGTTATCGCGAATCAGTTTCGGAAGCCCCGTCAGCCAATAATGCCCGAAAAACACCGGACGTTCCTTTTCGCCGTAAAAATTCCTTGCACGAACCTGCGGCAAGACTTCCGCCTGCACATCCATGGATACGCCCGGCTGAAAGCACAATTCCCGAAAACTAGCCTTTGCCGGATTCACCCACCAGGCAATGCGGGTCTTGACACGGCGCACGCCCTCGGCATCGGTAAAATGCTCCCCCTCGGGCAAAGGCATTTCAGGCCCCTTCAAAAGGGTGCTCATGGGCACAAAAAGGCTATCTTCGTATTCAAAATCCTCGTCGTTGGCCCGAGCAATCAGTTCATCAAAATTACCGTCGGCAAAGCAGGTGATATTTTCACGCCTTAAAGCCTCGACAGCGGCCCCGTCAAAGCAGGCGTGCTGCGCCCTAAAAGAATCTGTCTCTAGGTAAATAGGCAAGGTTTTCACGAATTCCAAGGCATCCAAGAATTCCTGCTTACGACCCACAAAATCGCTAACCGTCCGCGAATGAATCGCCATCTTGTTGAAGCTGTGCTCGCGAAGGTAGCAGTCCTTCATCTTTTTCAAGAAATGGCCACCACCGGCGCCGTTTCTTTGCCAGAACGAAAGCATATTGAATTCGTGGTTTCCCATGAGGGCAACGGCAGTTCCCGCCTCCCGCATGGAACGTACCAGATTCAGCGTTTCACGCACCTTGGAGCCGCGATCCACGTAATCGCCTAAAAACACCACCGTACGTTCATTCCCCGGATAACGGTAGGCGCCATTCGATTCCACATAACCCAACTTTTTCAGCAGGGCACGCAGTTCATCACAATGTCCATGAACATCACCGATAAAATCCAAGGAATTCGTCATGTCTCTAATATAACTAATGCAAATAAAATTATCTTTGCGCAAAAGAACCAGCTCATTATAAATATGAACATTTGGGAACTGCTTACATCCGACAAGACCCAGGGCTTTATCAAAGAAGCCTTTGCCCGCAAGATGGACGCCCTTCAAGTATCAACCCGGCTGAACAAAGACGGTTACAGCAACGAAGAACGCGCCACCATCATGGACTACATGGCGCTTGTTCCCAAGTTCCGCGAAAAGTTTTTTGCCGAATCGGAGCGAAAGGATAAATTTCTGCTCTGCGACAAGCTGGCCCTGGAGCAAAGTACCGCCCAGGATATTGGCCGCTGGAAGGCAAGCCTCTGGCCAACCGAAGGTTCCGTAAACGATTTATGCTGCGGCATGGGCGGAGACAGTTTCTTTTTGCCCGCCAACCTTAAGGTGACCGGCGTGGACCTGGACGAAAACCGTCTGGCCATGTACCGTTACAACCAGCAGGCTTTCGGCAAGGACGTCGATACACGTTGCGCCGATGTCCGGGAAGTCGCCTGCGGCAACGACTTCGCGGGCAATCCAAGCGCGGACTTTTTCACCATCGATCCTGCCCGCCGCGCCCTGGAAGGCGAAAACCAGCGAGACCTGCGCAACCTGACGCCCACCCTGGAAGAAGTGGTTGAAATCAGCAGACACTACAAGGGCGGCATGGCAAAGCTTCCGCCCGGCTACCCTCCGGCAGAAATTCCCGACGGCACCGAGATTATATATATAGGCGGCCACAGCGACTGCCGCGAATGCCTGGTGCTTTTCGGAGAACTGGCGCGAAATCCGGATACAGTTAGAGCCGTTATCGTCAATAAGACAGGTGAAGCCCTTGCCCAGTGGAACCGCAAGCGCGACCGTTCCATTGAGACCTTGGACGATGACCTCCAGGAAAAACTGGACAAAAACGATTCCCTCGAAGGGAAAGATCGCACCTACCGCACCGCCACAAGCAAAAGCGACCTCCCTCTCGGAGAATTGGGCAAGTACCTTTCGGAACCGGCGCCGGTACTCATCCGCAGCCACCTTTTCAATGCGGCAGCCCTCGCCCACGACACAAACGCCCGGCTGATTTCAGAAGGAATCGCCTACGTGACCAGCGAAAACCCGCTCCCCGCACCAGGATTTGCCTGCTACGAGGTTCTGGCCCACGCCGAAATTGCAACAGGCGCCGTCCGCGCCATGCTCAAGGAACATGATGTCGGCAAAATCACCCTCAAGCTCCGCGGCGTAAGGCTGGACCCAGACGCCGAAATCAAGCGCTTAAAGCCCAAGGGCAAAAATTCCGCCATCCTATTCTACACCCGCGCCTATGGCGAAAAAATCGCCATTCTCGCCCGGAGAAGTCTATGACCGTCAAACTCGAAGAATCTTGGCTCAAACTGCTCGCCGACCAATTCGAGCAGCCTTATTTCAAACAAATTAAAGAAAAACTCCTGCAAGAAAAGGCCGAGCACCATGTGGTTTATCCGCCGGGATCCAAGATCTTCGCTGCACTTGACTTTTGTCCCGTCGACAAGGTGAAAGCAGTCATCATCGGGCAAGATCCTTATCACAACCCGGGCCAGGCTCACGGGCTTTGTTTCTCGGTGCCCCTGGGTATCGAGCCGCCCCCTTCCCTGATTAACATTTTCCAGGAGCTCCACGACGACTTGGGCATTAACCCGCCACCCCACGGCAACCTGGAAAGCTGGGCTCACCAGGGAATCCTTTTGCTGAATGCCTCCCTGACGGTTCGCGCCCACATGGCGGCAAGCCACGCCGGAATCGGCTGGCAACAGTTCACCGACACCATCATCAAGCGCTTGTCCGAAACCCGCGAAAACCTGGTATTTTTGCTCTGGGGCAGTTTTGCCATCAAAAAACAGGATCTCGTGGCCAAAAACCGCGGCCATCTGATTTTAACGGCCCCCCACCCGAGCCCCCTTTCGGCCTACCGGGGTTTCTTTGGATGTAAACATTTCAGTAAGGCAAACGAATATTTAATAAGTAAGGGACTGGAGCCCATCGACTGGAGCATCAAGTAGCGCCGCGCCGGTCTAATTTTCTATATTAACCGATATGAATCGCAAGAATACTTTTGGCCGTTTACTGCTTTTTATTTTTCTTGGCCTGATTATCGGCGGAATCCTTGGTGAGTGCCTCGGTACGCTGTTTGGCCAACTCGGCGAACTGATGAACGCAGGTGGATACAATAACGTGGTCCACAACTTCTTCGTTTCATCGTTCAACTTTAACATCGGTTTTGTTGACAGGCCCGAACCGGTTGTTCTTGACCTGTACCTCGTCAAATTTGCCTTTGGATTTGGCATCAAGCTGAACGTGGTCAGTGTCATCGGCATGGTTCTCGGCATCTACATTATGAAATGGTCCGGAGAAAGGTAATGTTTACTATTGACGAACTTCAAGCCAAGCTCGCTGGCGGTACCACCGCCGTTTCGCTCGCAGAAGAATCCCTTGCAAAGATTGAATCTACCAAGAATTTGAATGCATACATTAGCGTTTTGAACGAACGCGCCCTCCAAAAGGCAGCCGAATCCGACAAGCGTCGCGCAGAAGGCAAGACCCTGGGTGCCCTGGACGGTATTCCCGTCGCCGTGAAGGACAATATGTGCATCGAAGGCACGCGCACGACCGCTGCCTCCAAGATTCTTGAAAACTTTGTTGCCCCCTACACCGCCACCGCTATCGAAAAGCTCGAAGCCGCCGGCGCCGTAATCGTCGGTAAGACGAATATGGACGAATTCGCCATGGGTTCCAGCAATGAAACTTCTTATTTCGGCAAGGTCATCAACCCCCTCGACGAATCCCGAGTTCCGGGTGGCTCCAGTGGCGGTTCGGCCGTAGCCGTGGCCAGTGGCACGGTCGCCTGTGCACTGGGTTCCGACACCGGTGGATCTATTCGTCAGCCCGCAGCCTGCACAGGCGTTGTGGGCCTGAAGCCCACCTACGGCCGTGTATCCCGTTACGGTCTGTTGGCTTACGCTAGCTCTTTGGACCAGATTGGCCCCTTCGGTGCAACCGTTAAGGATACCGCCACATTGCTCGGCGCTATCTGCGGTATCGACCCGCACGACAACACCACCAGCACTCGCCCGACCGAAGACTTTACCGCAAAGCTTAATGCCGGCGTCAAGGGCAAGGTGATTGGCGTTCCGAAGGAATACTTCGGCGAAGGTCTCGACGCCGAATGCAAGGCCGCCATCGAAGGCATGCTCAAGAAGCTCGAAGCCGAAGGCGCTACCCTCAAGGAAATCAGCCTTCCGCACATCAGCTACGCCGTGTCCAGCTACTACATCATTGCAACCGCCGAAGCTAGCTCGAACCTCTCCCGCTACGACGGCGTTCGTTACGGCTACCGCAGCAAGGAAGCCCGCAAGCTCTTTGACCTGTACGCCAAGTCCCGCAGCGAAGGTTTCGGCAAGGAAGTTCAGCGCCGTATCCTCCTCGGAAGCTATGTGCTTTCCGCAGGCTTCTACGACGCCTACTACGTGCAGGCCCAGAAGGTCCGCCGCCTGATTACCGACGACTTCAACAAGGCATTCGAAAGCTGCGACGTGATCGCCAGCCCCACCATGCCGGGTCTCCCGCTCAAGTGCGGCATGAACGAATCCGACCCGATGGCCGTTTACCTCAGCGACATCTACACCGTGAGCCTGAACCTTTCCGGTCTCCCGGGCGTGAGCGTGCCGTGCGGCATGGCCGGAGGCCTCCCCGTGGGTCTCCAGTGGATCGGCAAGCCGTTCCAGGAAGCCGACCTGCTCAGCGTCGCCGCTGCTACGGAAAAGCTTGCAAAGTGAGTGTCGCGCATTTCACAAATGCCGCAATTCTCGTTAAATTATACATCAAAAAACGCAGCCTAGTTAAGCTGCGTTTTCTTATTTAAAACTGCGCAACTGGAGTTTTGTCTATCATATGCAGAATCAGGTCTCGTAAAACATTTACCCAGTCATGTTCAATCACCATCTGGTCCGAACATTGAGATTCTTCCAGATAACCATAATCCAGCGGTTTCGCGGTTTTCACATCGTAAAAAGCGTACGAAGCCGATATATACACGCAATTATTATTTATGGTAGATCCAACATTCATGTCAACAGACGCCATATATGTAGAAGCCCCTTCCTTCACGCGAATTTTGGACTTCAATCGAATACTATCCAAAACCATATAAACATCGGCACTATCCGACATAGATTTCAGCACGGGAACACGAAGTTTTTCACCATCAACATCTTTTTCGGAGTAAGAAACAAGATCCTTGGAAATTTCACTGATCTTATAATGAGAGCTTGAATTGAACTTAAGCGTATTATCGACATTACTCAAAAACCACTCCGACATCTTTTTCATTTCTCCGGGCAGCATGAGAACATCCTTCTCACATATAGTCGTCCTTGCGCCCCCAGCTACATTAGCGTTTGTAAAATACCAAGGGAACATCGGGCAATTATCCTTTGTCGAATCTACGACAACAGGTGCAGTGAACACCACCTGCAAATTCGATGGTTTCGCCGTCCATGAAGCATCTTTGTGTTGCTTTGATCCCGAACAGCCAACAAAGGCTAGGCCAAGCAAAGCAAAAACAACGAACAACTTAACGAATCTCATTCTCAACTCCTTTTTTATGTAATTCTAAAAATTAGTTTGTTTAAATATAAAAAATCCGTCGCACTTGTATGCAACGGATTGAAGTATTTCGAAAAGGCGACCCCGGGACTAGTCCGGGGTGACATTAAGTGCCTAATCTCCAGTGCGGTAGTTCGGGGCTTCCTTCGTAATCGTCACGTCATGCGGGTGAGATTCGCGGAGGCCTGCGCCCGTGATACGGACAAAGGTTGCCTTCTTGTAGAGTTCTTCGAGGTTTGCAGCACCGGCATAACCCATGGCAGAGTGGATACCGCCAATCAGCTGGTAAACGGTGTCGCGGAGCGGTCCCTTGTACGGAACGCGGCCTTCGATGCCTTCCGGAACGAACTTGCGCGGTTCCTGAACGCCACCCTGGAAGTAACGGTCAGCAGAGCCAGCCTTCATGGCACCGAGAGAACCCATGCCGCGGTAGCTCTTGTAGCTACGGCCATCGGCGAGAATCACTTCGCCCGGAGCTTCTTCGGTACCGGCAAAGAGGGAGCCCACCATCACGGCGTGACCACCAGCGGCCAGAGCCTTCACGATGTCACCAGAGAACTTGAGGCCACCGTCGGCGATAATCTTCACGCCCACCTTGCGAGCCATCTTGCCGCATTCCACCACAGCGGAGAACTGCGGGTAACCCACACCGGCCACGATACGAGTCGTGCAGATGGAACCCGGACCGATACCCACCTTGACGATGTTGGCACCGCACTTGGCGAGTTCTTCGACAGCTTCCGGCGTGCAAACGTTACCGGCGCAAATCGTGAGCTTCGGGTATTTCTTGCGAACGGTCTTCACCATGTTACGCACACCGATGTGGTGGCCATGAGCCGTATCGATAATCAACAAGTCCACACCGGCATCCACGAGAGCCGCCACGCGTTCCAGCGTATTGGCAGACGTGCTCACAGCGGCACCCACGAGCAGCTGGCCGTTCTTGTCGAGGCTAGCGTTCGGGTTGTTTTCGCGCTTCAAAATGTCGGTCATGGTAATCAGGCCCTTCAAGGCACCGGAAGCATCCACCAGCGGGAGCTTTTCGATACGCTTTTCGGCCAAAATTTCCTTAGCCTTGGCAAGGCTAACCTTCGGGCTTGCCGTCACCGGATTCTTCGTCATCACGGAACGGATCTTCACGTTCATGTCGCTTACGGTGCGGAGGTCACGGCTCGTAAGCATGCCGACGAGCTTGCCCTTGGACAAAATCGGGAAACCGCTCACCTTGTTCTTGGCGCGGAGTTCAAATGCAGCAGACACCGGTTCGTCGGCATCGAGAGTCACCGGATTGGTCACGATACCGGACTGCCACCGCTTGACCTTGCGGACTTCTTCGGCCTGGTCTTCGACGCTCATGTTCTTGTGGATGATACCGAGACCACCCTGCAAAGCGAGGGAAATAGCGAGCGGAGCCGTCGTCACGGTGTCCATGGCGGCACTGATAATAGGAATGTTAAGCTTAATATTCGGGGCGAGCTGGGTGCTCACGTCGGTCTGAGCCGGCAAAACGGAGGATTCAGCGGGAACGAGCAGGACGTCATCAAACGTCAAGGCTTCAGGCAAAAGTTTCATAAGTACCTCTTTTTGCGAGGTAAATATAGAATAGTTTCAGCCTTTAGTCACTAGTAACAGGTGAATATTTTACCAAAATTTGACTATTTCCCGTTATAACGTTCCATGCACTTTTCGATGCCGAGCTTGAAATAGCATTCGACAAGTGCAGGGACCTTTGAGATGGCCTCTTCGAACACGGGGCGGTCTTCGGGAGAGAACTTGGCAAGCACCCAGTTGCTGAGGTCAAATTTCGGAGGGCATTTGCCAACGCCAAAACGGATGCGCGGGAACTTGTCGCCTACATGCTCAATAATATTGCGGAGCCCGTTCTGGCCACCGTGACTGCCGTCCTTGCGGCAACGGATTCGGCCCACATCCAAATTAATGTCATCGCTGAAAACCAGCAGATGGTCCACTTTCACCTTGTACCAGGTCATCAAGGCCTGCACCGCTTCGCCAGACAAATTCATGTAGGTCTGCGGCTTGGCGAGCAAGCATTCTTCGCCGGCAATGTTCACCTTCATGGTCAGCGCCTTGTGTTCGCTTTTCCAGTCCTTGTTCGGGTCGGCCAGTTTTTCTACCGCCATAAAGCCCGCGTTGTGGTGAGTGTTAGAGTACTGAGTACCAGGATTTCCGAGACCAACAATAATGTACATGCCCCAAATATAAAAAAAGACCCACCCTTTATTCAGGGCAGGTCCTTTGAAATTTTCTAAAAGAAATTCTAAAAGAAAATTACTTGGCTTCGGCAGCCGGAGCTTCAGCAGCGGCAGCTTCTTCAGCCTTCTTACCGCTCTTGGCAGTAATGGTGAAGATAACGGTGCGCGGCTTGCAAGCAAGTTCGATACCGTCTTCGAGCTTCAGGTCCTTGGCGTAGAAAGTCGTCGGAGCCGGGAAGTCGGAGATATCCATTTCGAGCACGGCCGGAATCTTGGACGGCACAGCGGCGAGCTGGATGTAACGGTTCTGCTGAGCGAAGGTACCACCCTGGGTCTTGACACCAACCGGGAGGCCGCTGAGCTTAACGAGAACGCGAACCTTGACCTTGGAAGCATCGTCGATCTTGAGGAAGTCGATGTGTTCAATTTCCTGAGTCAGGGGGTTCTTCTGGTAGTTGTAAATTACGGCAGCGTTGCCGGCCTTGCCATCAATTTCCAGGTCGAGAAGCGTGTAACGCTTACCCGGGGCGAGAACCTTGCGAACATCGATTGCGCTAACGCTGATATTCACAGACTCCTGACCCTTACCATAATAGACAGCCGGGATCTTGCCTTCCTTGCGGAGACGGGCGTTGTCGCGGCTCTTGCCTAGCACTCTCGAGGTTGCTGCGAGCTTTGTGAGTTCCATAATTTTACTCCAATTAGTAAATGGTTAAAAAAATTCATTGGGGTAGCTGGATTCGAACCAACGAATAACGGAATCAAAATCCGTTGTCTTACCACTTGACGATACCCCAATGGTGGCGCAAATATAGCAAATTTGCGCAAATTTCAAAGGCCTTTAGCTAAAAACCCTCGAAAAAACGGGTCACGACCTGGTACCTGGAGAGCGGTTTCAGCTCTTCGGCAGCCGCTTTTGCCTGCTCACGGGTTGCAAAAACGCCAAAAACAGACGCCCCCGACCCCGACATCAAGATGGAGGTCGCCCCGAGGCGCTTAAACTCATTCTTCATTTCTTCGACAAGGGGGTGCTTCGGGAATACCGATTCCTCGAAACCGTTAAAACCGTTGGCCAGGGCATATTCAATGGCGGACTTGCCTGCCGACTTGCACTTGGCCTTGAAGGTTTCCCAGCGGTCCGGACCGGACTTGGGCACGCCGGCATAGGCATCCTTGGTCGGCACGGAGTCCAGCGGAGTGGCCACCAGCAGGTACTGTTCTTCACTCAGCTGCAAGGGCTTGATAAAGGTGAGCTTTTCGCCGATACCCTCGGCAAAGGCAGAACCGCCACGAACCAGGAAGGGCACATCGGCTCCGAGACGGGCACCGATTTCTTCGAGCTTTTCGGGCTTGAACTTGAGTTTCCACAACTGGTTCAGCAGGCGAAGCGTGGCCGCCGCGTCAGCAGAGCCCCCACCGAGGCCTGCCCCCAGAGGCATAATCTTTTTCAAATAAATATCAGCACCGTGAGTAGTGCCCGATTCCTGCTGCAAGAGCTTGGCGGCCTTGTAAACCAGGTCCGATTCCAGCGGATAGTTCTGCGGTTCATTGTAGCAAAGCGTAATGCGGCCATCTTCGCGAATTTCGGCACTTACGGTGTCGCCGGCATCGATGGTCTGGAACAGGGTCCCCAAATCATGATAGCCGTCGTCACGTTTACGAATAACATCCAAAAACAAATTAATCTTGGCAGGAGCGTATTCTTTCATGGCGTCAAACTTAGTAAAAATTTTTCACTAGAAGCAAAAAAGTTGTATATTAAAGACACCATAGAGTCTAAAAAGGCTTGGCAAATAAAAGGAGTTAGGCATGAGAGTTCACCGTTCTACAATGGTGTTTTTTCTGATTTTCGCCATTGCGGCTTCTATCTTCGCCCAAGAAACAGTTTTCTTGGGTAGCCTTACCTCGCAGGCCGGGGTAGGACTCCCGAATGCGCACCATAACAAGGGCGATTTCTTGCTCGGCCAGACGATTTTTGACGGAACAGTCAAATCGTACCTTGACGAAGCCATGGTCTATGTGAACGCCCAGCTTGTCCACGACGCCTTAGGCGCTCAATCGACAAACGGTTCGTCCGCATTCACCGCTGACGACGGAACATACGCCTTAAAGCTACGCGAAGCCTATATCGACTGGAAAGGCGAACTGCTAGCACTCCGCATAGGTCGTCAGATTACTTCGTGGGGAAAAGCCGACGACATCCAGATTACCGACGTGCTGAACCCAAGGGACGAATCGAGCTTTATTGCAAGCGATTACAACGAGGCTAAACTCGGGGTTGACGCCGTACGCCTTTCTCTGTTGACCAAGCAGACTCAATTCGACGCGTACTGGATTCCGTTTTTCACGCCAAGCATTCTTCCACTCGCCAGTGGGAACCCGCTCAACAGTCAAGTTTTCCCAAGGGAATTTGATGGATCGAGAGTTGATGTTCCCGAGACTTACAGGGATTTTGACCTTCCCGAAAAGAAACTTTCCCATAGCGAGCTAGCCTTGCGTGCAAGCGTCAATACATCAGTTGCAGCCCTGTCACTATACGGTTTCTACGGATGGGACGACACACCCTTCATTAGTTACACCCGCTACATAAACACTCAAGTTGAAGAATTCTATCTGGACACCTTTGTTGTTTCTGGAAAGTACAAACACATGTCCATGGTCGGTGCCGATGCAGCAATCCCCTACGACGACATCGTATTCCGTTTCGAAGGAGCGTTCTTCCCCAAGCGCCACTTTCAAACAACAGCCTATTCTCAAATAGACGAACTCGTAGAAGGAAAAAAACTCACCGCAAGTGAACGAAAGAATCAAGCTTTGGGCCTAGCGGGCCTCGACTGGACACCGAGCGGCAGCTGGACCATTACAGCGCAGTATATCATCGATAAGGTTTTCGATTACAGTGACAACCTTGAGAGAAGAGAATTCGAGCACCAAGCCACACTCAGCATCGAGAAATCTTTCTTGAACGAAACAATAACCGCCATGGGGTCCGGTGCACTCGACTTGAGAAATTTTTCTTCTGCAAGCGAACTGGAACTGGATTACAAGCTGACCGAAGCCATCACGCTTAGTCTCATCGGAAACTTTTACTTGAAAGGACCTAACAAATACGGGCTGTACGGAGAATACCACGATTTTAGCAGTGTCACTTTCAAAGGAAAAATGTCATTCTAACTTTCTGGAGGGGAGTCATGAATAAAAAAGCTTTATTCGCATTCGCGGCCGTCCTTTGCGCAGGCAGCCAACTTTTCGCAGAAGATGCCCCAGAAAAAGTCACTCAAGCACAATCACCTTGGGCTTTTTCAGCGACGACATCAGCGGCCTACTATCCTGAAGTAGAACACGACCGCGGCTCGACTCACATCGCAGGCATCAGCGGCCCATACGACGGCATTGAAGCTGTAACCGAATTGGACGCCGCCTACACGCTTCCCTTCTTGCGTGGCAATGACGGATTCACCGCCGACAACCATGTGACCTTCAATATGGGCCTAGAAATTTCACCCGTTACGGTCGCACCAGTCGCATCGATTACCGTATCGCCCATTGCATTTTTGGAACTGGCCATCGGCGGCACGGCGGGAACTGGCTGGAATTTTTTTGACTTGTTCCAAGGTATGGCCGCATACAACGAAACGAAGCCCGAATACAAGGACTTGACGCCCTTTGCCCACTGGTACTTGTTCGGTTGGGGAAGCGCATGCCTCATGTTCGATCTTGCCGCCCTGTGGGAAGGCGACTGGCACCATATTGTAGCAACGGCCACCTACAAGGCTGGCTACCAGAAATTGACCGGTACCGACAGCGATGTCTGGCTTTGGCAGGCCTCCGATGGTTTAGCTAGCGGTTGGATCTACGAGCAGGAATATTTTATAGGCTACCAGATGCCCTTGAAGCTTTCGATGGTCGGTGTCGGCACCACGCTTTCGGGCCATTACCAATCCAGCGACTTCGGCGACTATTCATCAAGCTACAAAGGCGATTTCATGACCATCGACATCTGGCCCATGGCAGAAATCACGCTAGGCAAGAAAGACAAGCTCTACGTGCTTCTGGATTTCGAATCCCGCAGGAGTTTCCACGAAAAATACAAGGACAGCGAATACGAGCCTCTAATGACCTATAGCGGTAGAGAATGGCTGTTCTATACCATCGGATTCCAGTGGAAACACTTATTCTAAAAAGGTGCTATCACCCGAATTTTCCGGAGCGTTCCATGTTCTGGATTTCTTCGATTCCAAGGAGCATGGCGCGGGGTTTCGAGTTACCCTTGGCAGGGCCACAAACGCCGAGACTGTAAAGCTGGTCCACAATCTTACCGGCGCGACTGAAGCCCACGCTAAAGTGGCGCTGCACCGCCGAGGTCGAAAGCCCGCGACATTCCACCGCCCAAACAGCTACATCGTAAAGCAACTTGTCGAGCTTGCCCAAGTCCTTGCCTCCGCCCTCGCCGTCTTCGTCGCCTTCGCCGTCGCTGACGTCGAAGGATTCTACCTGCGGATAGAATACGTTCTGGTCGGAGCAGGCATCGGCAAGCTTTTCGGCTTCTTCGTCGCTCAAGAATGCGCCGTGAACACGAACCGGTTCAGGATCGTTCACGGCCTTGTAAAGCATGTCGCCGCGGCCCAGGAGTTTTTCGGCGCCGGCATGGTCCATGACCGTGCGGGCGTCGATTTGCGATGCCACCTTGAAGCTGATACGCGTCGGCAAGTTCGCCTTGATAATACCCGTAATGACCTTGACCGAGGGGCGCTGCGTTGCCAACACAAGGTGAATGCCCACGGCACGAGCCTTTGCAGCAAGGCGCGCCACGTTCTTTTCGATTTCCTTGCCAGCCACCATCATGAGGTCCGCCATTTCATCGATAATCACCACGATGAAAGCCATGCGATGACCGCGGTCTTCTTCGGGCACCTCGTCGGGCAACTCGCCCGCTTCAAACTTCGCGTTAAAGCCACCAATATTACGCACCTTCGCAGCCGCCAAGACTTCGGTTCTGCGGTCCATTTCATAGCAAAGCCACTGCAATGCCTGAATGGCGATTTCGGGCTTGGTAATCACCGGGGCCAAAAGGTGCGGGATGTTTTCGTACATCTTGAGTTCCACCGCCTTCGGGTCCACCAGAATCATGCGGAGTTCGTCAGGAGTCTTACTAAAGAGCATCGAGGCCATGAGGGCGTTAATGCAGACAGACTTACCGGAACCCGTCTGACCGGCAATCAGCAAGTGCGGGGCCTTGGCCAAGTCCATGGTGAAGGCTTCGCCGGTAATGTCTTTACCCAATGCCACCAGAATCTTTTCGGGCGAGGGCTTGAACTTTTCGCTCTGGAAAACATCCAGGCTGTACACCGTCTGGAATTTGCGATTCGGGATTTCGATACCGACGGCAGCCTTGCCCGGAATCGGAGCCAGAATACGCACCGACGAAACGCGGAGCGGAAGCGCCAAGTCTTCTTGCAAGGCGGAGAATCGGCTCACCTTCATGCCCGGGCCCGGTTCCACTTCAAAGCGGGTAATCATGGGGCCCGTTTCGCAACCGATCACGCGGCCCTTCACCTTGAAGTTTTCCAGCTTTTCTTCCAGCATCTTGCCAATAGCGTTCAGTTCGTCTTCGCTGTAATCGGCCGTCTGGGGTTCATGCTCTTCCAAGATGTCGCTAATGGCTGGCACCTTGTATTCATCGTAAACCGTGGTCGGGTCACGCTGCGGAATGGGGGCTGCCTTCATGCCCGCTGTAGATGAACCGCTAGGCACATCACCAAAGGAATCTCCCATGGTTCCATCTGGAATTTCGGGAACTTCGCCCACATCGTCGGCGCCGTAGACCTCCGGCACAAAAGTATCGTCATCAGAGGCAGCCACATCAATCGTCTTGGCGCCATCACCACCCAGCAAGTCTTCAGCATTAAAGGCGGCTTGTTCGGCAACCGTAGGCTCCCCTGCCACCATGGTACGTTCTTCGGCGGGAACCTGGGTCATCGTCCTCTGAGTCGCACCCTTTGCGGCCACCACCGTCCGGGCAGCCATGGAGCCCGTCACGCCACCTTCGCGGCGCACATCGCCCTTCACCTGCATACGGCCACGGTGATCCTTTTCCCAAGCAATCAAGTCGCGGGCACGTTTCAAGGCAGCAATTTTTTCCTTGACTTCCACGATTTCGAGGGCATTCATCTTGCCACCGTTCTGGCGCAAGTAATCTTCCAGCCTGCGAATTTCGGGATCCTCATCCAGATTGTATTCGCCTGCCACATTGTTCGTCGTATCCGGTCGGGACTCCGCCACCTCTTTTACCTGGCGCGGCGTCATTGTCTGCAGCACTTCATCCGGGAGGTTCGGGACTTCGTCCAGGCTTCCGTTCAGGCTGAATTCATCATCCATCCAGTTGCTGCGACCGTTGAAAGGCGTCACCTTGCCCTTGCGGCGAATCTTGAAACCGTCGGGCTTGATATTCACCGTATTGTCGTCCATGTAGACGCCACGAGGGAGCCCCGCACCCAAATCCATATTGGTCTGCACCTGGGGCATGCGGCGGGCATCCACCGGCTCATAGCCCTTGCCGTCCACCGAGTCCTTTTTCTGGAACACCGACTTGAACCAATTCGTCGTCTGCACCACAAACTTGAAATGCCTCGGACGGAGCCCAAAGGCAATCACCAGAATCAAGCCAATCACCGCCACCGAAATGCAGACCGGCAACAAGAGGGCCTTTCCAAAAAGCGGAGCCACCACAAACTGGTTAAAGAATTGCCCGAAGGCGCCACCGCCCTGAATCAGGGCATCTTTCGTAACCTTCGTCACCCCGTAATTGCGGAGGGAGAAAAGGAACGAGAAAACAACCGACAAAAGGGTAAGTCCAACCGCATAGCGGACAAAGCGACCACGCCTCGATACAGACACCAGGGCGGCACCCCACAAGACCAAAGCCGAAGACACCACCAGGGAAGCGACCCTGCCAAACACGAAGGCCAAGGCATCGGGGAACATTTTACCCAAATAAGGGCCCAAGATGTTTTCCCGTACACCGCTGTAAGCCGAACAAATACAGGCAATCATCAATATGGAGCCGAACCCCACCAGGGCCCAACCGCCAAGAATGGCGCCAAAGCTCTGTTCAGAGGGCGAAAAATCGTCATTTTTAGAAGACTTTGCCGATTTTCCCGCTTTTTTCGATGTCGATTTCTTTTGAGTAGCCAAAATGCCTCCGCAAGTACCTCCTAAATATAGCATTATATTATCTTTTTATTATGCAAATAAAGTTTTCGAAAAAGATCAAGAAAGTTTTATCCGGCTTCTCTATTTCAGCCCTTATCGTCTTGATTATTCTCATCTTTGGAAGTACGCAAAACGACATCCAGGGTTCTACACGTAACAGTGCAGAAGCAATGGAAAACCTTTTTTACGATTTATTCTTTAAAGCCGCCACCCATTCCGAAAAAGCCGACGAAGAAGACAATACTACCCACAAACGAGTTTCCATTAGCGACAGCCTAGACCAGAACATTTACATTGTAGATATTGACGAAGCCTCCCTGACCAAACTCGGTAACTATAACGAATGGGACCGTTCCATTCACGCCAAAGTCATCCAGAACTTGAGCGAAGGCGGCGCCGCGGCCATCAGCTTCGATATTCTGTTTAAAAGCGCCGATTTCGGTGTACAAAAGACGAACCAGGCGGTAAGCGTCCTCAAGAAAATCGCCCCCGAAGCCGAAGTGGATTCCATTTATCCCGCTTTGCTGGCCAATTACAACTTCGACTCCATGCTGGTAAATTCCGTCAAGGAAAGCGGAAACGCCATCGTCTGCTACATGTTTGACGACCGCAAGTCCTACAAGCACCCTTCCCAATGGATTCCCCTGAGTACCCAGGAACGTGCCGACGCCATCGGTTACACCTCTACCCTGGACACCACCCAGGTAGACAAAATCGATGACGTGGAAGCCAAGGACCTGCTAGACAACATATTCCCGGAACTGGCCCAAGCAGGCGCCAAGTTCGGCTCCGTTAACGCCTACCCCGATAACGACGGCGTGGTCCGCAAAGTTTCCATGCTTTACCGGTTCCCCAATCCCACCCTGGATATCATCCCGCTCCTGGACACCACCAACGCCGACGACAAGGAAAAATACAACGCCATTGTCAACGGCAGCAACGAAAACTACGTATACTCCACCATGTCCCTCATGACCATCCTGCACCTGTTCCACAGGGATCCCAAGGATATCCAGGTCAAGATGGGCAAATATATCGACGTGGGCAAGCCCTTTGGCATTTATCGCGACTCCATGGGCACCTACCATACGACCTACCCCAACTTTAGTTACCACATGTTCCTGTTGCTCCGCGAGACCCTTGCCGAAAAGAAAATTCAAAACAAGGCCAGCGAAGGAATCCTCGAAATATCCCACAAAGTATTCGCCCATAAGGACAAGAACGGGAAAATTTCCATAGAGCTTTCCAATGGTGGCACCAGCAGCATTCTTGACGAAGAGGAATCAAAGCTTCTGATGAAAGTGACCCTCGAGCAACTGGACGCCCTGGAGGACCACGAATCCGTAAAGCTCACCAAGGATTACATTATCCGAAAAGACGAAGATGACGAAGGCTTCTTCCAGATTGTAAGAAAGCCGACCGACAATGACGACGAGGACGAAGACGAGTCCATCGACTTCACCCGAAGCGCCATCAAGACCCTGATATTCTACAAAGACACCCTCAAGCGCATGCCCGCAAACCAGAAGATGATCCTTTCGCTGGACATGCAAATCCATTACAACAAGAGCATCAAGAAATGGAATTCTAACCAGGCCATTCTTTCGGACGACGTGATTCGAAACATTCAGGCCACCAGCGACGAAGCCATCAGCAAGCTCAAGCCCGGCGAAGAACTTCGATTCGGAAAGGCAAAGCGCATTCCCATTGACAAATACGGCCGCTATCAGGTCAAATACAAAGGCCGCTACAACGAAATCAACAACAGACGATTCCAGCACCTGTCCTACTACGACGTTTACAAGGGACGCGTAGACAACCTGTTCTATCAAGGAAAGATTTTCATTCTCGGTTCTGCCGCGGCGGCCCTATTCGACTTTGTGCCGGGCCCCCACGAAGAAAACTACCCCGCCGTGCTGATTCACGCTACCATTATCAAGAACATCTTGGCAGACGACTACCTGATTACCTTAAGCGAAAAGAAACAGCAGATTATCGTCATCCTGCTCGCCCTCCTCTGCCTTATTCTGGGTCTTTACTTTACAAGCTCTATTTCAGTGGCGCTGTCGATTATATTGATGGGCGTTTACACCTACATCGCCTACAAGTACTTCCAGGGAGGCCTCTACATAGGTGTTTCAAAGCAATTGCTGGCCATGTTCCTGACAAACATTACAGCTCTGGTGGTGCAATTCTACTTTGAAAACAAAGAAAAGAACTTTATCAACAACGCGTTCAAACAGTACATTTCTCCCGAACTGATTGCCGAACTGGTGGACAACGAAATCATGCCGACCCTGGGTGGCGAAAAGTCCAACATTACGGCCTACTTTACCGATATCGCAAGCTTCTCCACCTTCTCCGAAAAGATTGGTGACCCGAGTAAACTGGTTGACCTGTTGAACGAATACCTGACCGCAATGACGGACACCCTGCTCGAGAACCAAGGTACTCTGGACAAGTACGAAGGCGACGCCATTATCGCCTTCTTCGGCGCCCCCATGCCGCTCCCCAACCACGCCCAAAACGCCTGCGAAACCGCAGTAGACATGCAAACCAAGCTGATGAAGTTGCGTAGAAAATGGGCCAACGAAGGCGACAAGTGGCCGAAAGTCGTTCATGACATGCACATGCGCATCGGTATCAACTCCGGTGACATCGTGACGGGCAACATGGGCTCTACCATGCGCAAGAACTACACCATGATGGGTGACGCCGTGAACCTAGCCGCCCGTCTCGAAAGTGCCGCCAAGCAGTACGGCGCCTACATCCAAATCAGCGAAGATACCCAAAAGCACCTGGAAGAAGGCTACTTCATTTATCGTTCCCTCGACACTATCCGCGTGATCGGTAAGAGCCAACCTGTAAAGACCTTCGAACTTCTGGCAAAAACCGGCTGCGAGAACGAAAAGGCCCTCAAGGAACTGGTCGGCATTTGGGAAAAGGCACGCGCCTGCTACCTGAACATGCAATGGGACGACGCCATCGCCCTGTTCACCCAATGTCTGGAACTGGAACCCCACCACCCCGACCGCGATCCGGGCAGCAAGACCACGCCTTCCCATGTATACATCAAGCGCTGCGAGACATACAAAACAACCCCGCCTGTTGCAGAAGGCGAGGTTTGGGACGGTGTCTATACCGCTACAGAGAAATAAAAAAAGCCCGCTTTCGCGGGCCATTTTTTTATTCAAACTTTTTAATTCAGTTCGATATTGTCGATCAGGCGAGTCTTTCCGAAGAAAGCGGCCACCAGAATCACCACCTTGTCTTCGGCAGCAAGAATGCCGGCGAACTTCTGCAGGTCCTTCTGGTTTACCACTTCTACAAACTGCACAATGCCATGAGCAGCGATAATGGACTTCAGTACGATATCGCGAATCTTGCTTACGGCACGTTCGCCCTTTTCGTAGGCTTCCTTGGCCAGCTTCAGGCCTGCGCTAATGGACAAGGCGTTGGCACGTTCTTCGTCGCTCAGGTATTCGTTGCGGCTAGAAAGGGCAAGGCCCGAATCTTCGCGCACAATCTTTACGCGGTGAATCTGGATATCGAAATTCAAGTCCTTCACCATGCGTTCAATCAGGAACACCTGCTGGTAATCCTTTTCGCCAAAGTAGGCGTGGTTACAGCCAGAAATCAGGAACAGCTTAGAGACAACCGTCAAGACACCGCGGAAATGGCCCGGGCGGTAGGCACCGCAATACATGCCTTCCAGGGTTTCGTCACGAACCATGGTCATGGGGTCGCCATCGGGGTACATTTCCTGGACGCTCGGAGCAAACACGTAATCGGCACCCAGCGATTCGGCCAACTTAGCATCGGCTTCCAAGCGCTTGGGGTACTTATCCAAATCCTCGTTTTTACCAAACTGGATCGGATTCAGGAACACGCTGACCACCGTCACGTCGCATTCCTTGACAGATTCCTTAATCAACGCACCATGGCCGGCGTGCAAGGCTCCCATAGTGGGAACAAGCCCGATGGTCTTACCCTGCTTCGAAAGGGGCTTGATGATTTGACGCAAGGAATCAATAGAATTTACGATTTGCATTATTTACCTTCTGGAACAAAATAAGTCGTCTGCTTGGGGCATGCGGCAATAGCGTCCAGCACCAACTGCAGATGAGCTTCGTTATGGACAAAATCGATGTTGTCAGTATTGATAATCAGCACCGGCGCATAAGGGTAGTTCCAAAAATAGTTGTCGAAACGTTCCAGGAGCCCATTCAGGTAAGACCCTTCGATGGTCTTTTCCATGGCACGGCCACGGCCGTGAATGCGCTTGAGGAGGGTGGGAACCGATGCTTGCAAGTAGACGACCAAATCAGGCCTCGGAATATCGTGATTCAGGGCCTTGGCCACCTGATCGTACATGGCGTATTCGCTTTCGGTCAGGTTCTGGGCTGCAAAAATTTGGTCTTTGTCGTATGTATAGTCACTAATCAAAAGGTCGCGGAAAAGGTCACTCTGGATAGCCGAATTCTGCAACTGTTTTAAACGGTCTAGCAAGAAGAACAGCTGGGTCTGGAAAGCGTACGCTTCCTTGTTCTGGTAGAACTTTTCAAGGAAGGGATTTTCCGAGAAGTTTTCCTCAATCAGGGTCGCCTTCCAGCGGTCCGCAAGAATTTCTGCAAGAGAAGTTTTCCCTACACCGATAGCGCCTTCGATGGCCAAAAAATGAACGCCTTTTTCTCTCAGCATATCAAGGTTCCTCCGAGGTGATGACGCGGAACGGGATTTTTTCTTCTTTTTGCAAAAGGTTCGAAAGAACTTCTTTTACCTTTATTCCCAGCTGGGGATCTTCCCACTCTGGGGCAATGTCGTTCAAGGGCACCAGCACAAACTGGCGGTTCACAATCTGGGGGTGCGGAAGGTTGGGCCTACCCTGGTGAACTTCTTTTCCAAAATACAACAGGTCTAAATCGATTTCGCGGGAATTCCAATGACCGCGGGGCTTGCGACCCAGCACGAATTCGGCGCCCTTCAAGTAATGCAGCAGGCGCGTCGATGTTCCCGAATACCAAAAACTCACGACTTGATTGAAATAGGGACCCTGGCCCGCCGGTCCTACCGGTGGAGTTTCGTATATGGGACTTTCTAGCCACCCGCCCGACGAAATTTTGCGGAGCATTTCACGACCTTCGTTCAAGTGTTTTGAACGGTCGGGGAGGTTTGAGCCCAAGGCAACAAAAACTCTTTCTAAAGAATCCACGAAATAAATATAGATATTCAAAATGTCATTTTTACGGCAAAAAAGCAAACCTAACCGCCACAGGCGGATTTTAATGGTCATCCATCACACTCAAAAAAATTTTTCCGAAAAAAGGGCGTTTTTCCGTGACAAAAACATTTTTTTTAGTTATTTTATCGGAGCCCGTGATATTTTTTCGGTCATATTTAGAGACCTGGGCATATTCATCTACATTAACTTTATCAACATAAAATCATTTTCATTTATTTATTCAATAGGACACCATCGTGGCTCCAACTAAAAAGAATTCTAAGAACGCCTATTTGGCAGATCAAGAACCTACTGGCGCAGAAATTCCCCCTGAATTGAACGTTGACTTTTCGAACTCCGAAGAAAAAGAATCTTCTCCTAAGCGCCGCGGAAGGCCTAAAAGAACTAAAGAAGAATCTGCCGAAGCCAAGGCAGAAGAAAAGGCCGAAAAACAACCTGTTGAAAAAGAAAAAGTTGTAGAACAAAAAAACGAAACGGCTAAAGAAGAAAAATCTTTTGCTAAAGCCCCCACTGCCGAGGCTCCCGCTACAGAAGCACCTGTTGCAGAAGCACCTGTTGCAGAAGCACCTGTTGCAAAAATTCCTGCCGCTGAAAAACCTGTACAGAATGTAGAAGCCGCCCCTGCCGAAAAACCTGCAGAACAAGGCGAGCAGCAAGGCGCAAACCAGAACGCCAACCAGGGCGAACAGGGCGCCAATCAGAACGACAACAACGGCCAGCAACAGAACCAGCAGAACCGCCGTTTCGACAAGTTCAACAAGAACAACCGTCGTTTTGACAAGAACAACAACAATAACCGCCAGAATCAGAGATTCCAGCCCGAAGAAGAAGACACGACTCCGCTGCCGGAACCGGATTCCGAAGCCTGGAACAAGGCCCGCGAATGCTGGAGCAAGTATCGCAAGATGACCATGAGCGACTTGCAGGAACTGGCTTCGCAAAAAGAAAATCTCGACTTCAGGCGTTACCGCAAGCAGTCCCTCGGTCTTCTCTTGCAAAGCCTGGAAAACGAAAACAACATCGTTTACGCCGAAGGCCTCCTGGAAGTCACACCCCAGGGCCACGGATTCCTGCGCAATACCGAATTCAACTACCAGCAGGGACCGGACGACGTTTACGTCAGCCAGAATTTAATCCGCAAGTTGGGCCTTAAGGTCGGCGATACCGTTGCAGGCATTGCACGTCCGCCCCGCGACCAAAACGACAAGTACTACGCCCTGCGTCGCGTAGACAAGGTCAACTTCGAAGATCCCGAAAAGATCAAGCGCCGCGTGGCATTCGAATACCTGACCCCGATCCACCCCAACGAAAAGATTCAGCTGGAATGGGATTCCGAAGAATTAAGCACCCGCGTCATGGACTTGTTCTCCCCCATCGGTAAGGGCCAGCGCAGCATCATCCTCGCTCCCCCGCGTACCGGTAAGACGATTCTCTTGCAGAACATGACTCGCGCTATCGCCAAGAACCACCCCGAAATCATCATCATGGTGCTTCTGATTGACGAACGTCCTGAAGAAGTGACGGAAATGCGCGAAATCATCGGCAAACTGGTAGAAGCAAACCCGAACCTGCGCGCCGAAGTGGTGGCCTCCACCTTCGACGAACCGCCTGACCATCACGCCCGCGTGGCCACCATGGTACTCGAAAAGGCTAAGCGTCTCGTGGAACAGCAGAAGGATGTGGTAGTCTTGCTCGACTCCATTACCCGTTTCGCCCGCGCCAACAACGTGGTGATTCCGCACTCCGGTAAGATTCTTTCGGGCGGTGTGGACGCCAACGCCATGCAGTTCCCGAAAAAATTCTTCGGCGCCGCCCGTAAGATTGCAGACAAGCTGGGCGATTTCCAGAAGGATTCCAACGGCCAGGTTGTCCAGACCATTACAGGCGAGCCGGTCCGCGAAATCCTCCAGAAGAACGGCTCCCTCACTATTATCGGTACCGCCCTGATTGAAACGGGCAGCCGCATGGACGAAGTGATCTTCGAAGAATTCAAGGGTACGGGTAACATGGAACTGGTGCTTGACCGCCGCTTGGCCGAAAAGCGCACCTGGCCCGCTATCGATATCTTCAAGTCGGGCACCCGTAAAGAAGACCGCCTTCTCAGCCTTTACGAACAGGATATCATCTGGAAATTCCGTCAGGGAGCCCAGAACGATACCGAAAACGGCATTATGGACAAGCTCATTAAGCTCATGAAGCAAAACAAGACCAATGCCGAATTACTAGAATTTATGAAAAAAGCAAAGGACAGCCTTCGCTAAACAAAAGGATATTCTATGTCAGAAAAAATCTTTTTCGCAGGTACCGGAAACATGGGTGGAGCAATCCTCCGCGGTCTTTTGAACGCCGGTACGGATGCCTCCAGCATTTTCTTCTTTGACCCCTCCGACAAGGCCGCTGCAGAAGTTTCTGCTCTCGGCTGCGTTCGCGTGGCAAGCTTTGCCGAAGGCCTCGCCAAGGCAGATGTCACCTTCCTTTGCGTAAAGCCGCAGATTTTCAAGCTGGTTGCCGCCGAATGGAAGGCTGCCGCCACCGCCGAAAAGGCTACCAAGACTTTCGTGAGCATCATGGCTGGCGTTACCCGCAAGGCCCTCATTGAAGTTCTCGGCGAAAAGAACCAGATTCTCCGCGTCATGCCGAACTTGCCGCTTACCGTTGGCAAGGGTTCCGTTGGTCTCGCCACTGACGGCGTCACCGAAGAAACGCTCGCTATTGCCGAAAAGATCTTTGGCAACATCGGCGTGACCTGCCGCGTGGCAGAATCCCTGATGGATGCAGTGACCGGTCTTTCGGGCAGCGCACCCGCCTACGTTTTTGAATTCATCGAAGGCCTTACCCGCGGCGGCGTGAAGGCTGGCCTCACCCGCGATGTGGCCCTCAAGCTTGCCCTTGGCACCATCGAAGGCAGCGTGGAACTGGTGAAGCAGTCCGGCAAGAGTCCCAGCGACCTCTGCGCCATGGTTTGCTCTCCTGCAGGCACCACCATCGCAGGCATCAACGCCCTTGAAGAAGGCGCCTTCCGCAGCACGCTCATCAAGGCTGTGGTTGCAGGCACCGACCGCAGCAAGGAACTGGGAAAGTAAGCCCCTAAATGGCAACCATTAATCTATTCGCGAAAGAAAATGCAACGTCCTCGTTTATACAGGACGTTCTTTCGTCGGTAGATTATGCGGTAGACCTTTTCCGGGACATTCCCGCCGCAGATTCCATTCCCCAGGCCACCCTGATTATCTGGGACCTGGATTCTTTTTCGGCCCACAACCTGAAAATGCTCAAGGCGCTCCGCGAAAAATCCCCGGACACCTTGATTCTTGTTTATGCCGAAGCCCCCGAGCGGTTCAGCGATATTTCTAACAAGCTTTACGACAGCATTCTTTCGGTGGAATCCCTAAAGCTCCACCTGATGTCGCAAATCGCAAAGCTCAAGGATATCCACACCGCCCGTCAAATCTTCAGGGAACGCATGAGCCACCTGGTGGGTAAAAGCCAGGCCATGGAACAGCTCCGCAAGACCGTGGAAAGGGCCATTGTGCATACAGGCCCCGTGCTCATTCAAGGCGAAACCGGCGTCGGTAAGGAACTCATCGCCCGCGCCGTGGGCTGCATGTACGAAAAGTTCATTACCGTCAACTGCAGCGCCATTCCCGACAACTTGTTCGAAAGTGAACTTTTCGGACACACCCGTGGAGCCTTCACGGGTGCTCAAAACGAACGTATCGGTCTTTTTGAGGCAGCCGACGGCGGAGCCATCTTCCTGGACGAAATCGGCGATATGCCGCTGCACGCCCAAGTCAAGCTCTTGCGCGTCTTGCAGAACAAGGAAATCCGCCCGCTCGGTTCCAACAAGACCAAGCACGTGGACGTCCGCATCATTGCGGCCACCAACAGGGACCTGCAACAGGAAATTGCCGAAAAGCGTTTCCGCGAAGATCTCTATTACCGCCTGAACGTGATTCCCATGCAGCTTTCGCCTCTCCGCGAGCGCAAAGAAGATATCGAAGACCTGGCGAACTACTTTATACACACCTATCAGGGAACCGGCGAGCACTACACGCTCTCCGGCGCAGCCTTACGCAAGTTGCAGGAATACGACTGGCCGGGCAACATCCGCGAACTGGAAAACGTTATCCAGCGAGCCCTCTGCTTTACCAGCGCAGGCATCTTGCAACCCGAAGACCTTCACATCGATACCAAGGTCGTCCAGAACCATTCCGAACCAGTCAGCGAAAGCAACGAGACCGTTTCGGATTACGAAAAGTTCCGTCAAATGCAGCTTGCCCAGGAACGGGATTTCTTGATTGCAAAAATCCGGGAATGCAACGGTTCTGTCCGCGAAGCAGCCCAAAAGCTGGGACTGTTCCGCACCGCCCTCTACAACCGCCTAAGCCATTTAGGCGTGAATGTCAAAGAAATCTAAATCACTCCTCAGTCCACTTCAGCAGACCTTCGGCTCGCGCGTCTTCTGATTTTGCAACGCGCACTTGCCGGTCGACAATTACCGCAATACGGTCGCAATACTTTTCGGCATATTCCACAGAATGGGTCGAAACCAGGATTCCCATGTTACGCTCTTTCGCCAGCTTTTGCAACAACGCAAAGAGCTTTCGGCTTCGGGGAATATCCAAGAAGGCATTGGGCTCGTCCAGCAAAAGCACCTTCACCTGCTGGGCCACGGCCTGCGCCAAGTAAACACGGCTCCGTTCGCCGTCACTCAATTCGTTCACCCAGCGGTTCGAGAAACTTTCCAAATCCAATAGGGCGATGGCGTCGTCTACAATCTGTTCGTCTTCCTTGCTACGGCCATCGAACAAGCCCGCGTACGGCGTACGGCCCAAGCTTACAAATTCCCGAACCGTCATGCGGTCACACACCAGCCCACTCATTCGCACCAGAGTTACAAGCTTTGCGCGTTCCCGGGCTGTCCATGTAGCGTTATCAGACCCCCACAAGGAACGGCCACATAGGGCGACATTCCCTGCAACCGGCTGGAGGCGGGCGCAAAGCGTCTTTAAGAAGGTGCTTTTTCCGCAACCGTTTTCACCCAGCAAGGCCACTACTTCGCCAGCCTTCAATTCAAAATTAAAAGGCGCCACAATCCCTGCGGCATTCGCCTTGGCAGCCTGATAACCCAGCACCAGGTTTTCGCATTGAAGAAGATTCGTCATTTACGAATACCTCCACCACGGACAATGACCCAGAGCACCACAGGCACGCCCACCAAGCTAAGCACCGCATTCAGCGGAATCTTGGAAAACTGGCAAGCCGCAAGGCAAAGCACAATTCCGCACAAGGCCGAGGCCGGCATCAGCACGCGATGGTTGCTGGTTTTGAACAACATAAAAGCCAAGTGAGGAACGGCAATTCCCACAAAGGCAACGGGACCGCAGAACGCCGTCGAGGCCGCCGCCAAAAGAGAGGCTCCCAAGAGCACCGTCATACGGCCACGGCGCACATTCACGCCAAGCCCCTTCGCAAAGTCATCGCCCATTCTGGCAGCATTCAGATAACGCACCGAAAGCACCAGCAGGGCCAGTCCCACCAAAACGCTCAGGGCATAAATCCAAATGCAATCGGAGGTCAGGCGGCCAAAGCTTCCCATGCCCCAGGACACGTACACCCGCAAGGATTCCGCATCGCTGCCCACGATTAAAAGGCTTACCAGCGCATCGATAAAGTAGCCCACCAGAAGCCCAACGATCAAGAGTACCGTGGAATTTTCAAAGCGGGCCGCCACCGTCATCACCACAAGGGTCACCGCAATGGCACCCACCGATGCCGCCGACAACACGCCAAAATAACCGAAGCTAAAACCGGCCAGCAGTGAAAGGGCAACCCCAAGACTTGCGCCACTGCTAATGCCTAGTACAAAAGGGCCTGCCAGCGGGTTCCTGAACAGAGTCTGCAACGAAAGCCCCGCCACCGCAAGGGAAATTCCAGAGAGTACCGCCGCCACCAGTCGAGGCACGCGGATATCCCAAAAGATTCGGGATTCCACAGAATTCAAAGAAAGGTCAGACCACGATAGTCCGACCGATCCAGAAAACAATGTCAAATAAGAAAGAACGAAAGCCAGGGCAACCAACAGGGCGAATCCAGCCAGGATTCGATATTCGAAGCGGCGTTCCCCGGCCACGAGAAAACCTTACTTTTTCTTTTTGTTCTTATCCTGCACAGCCTGCTTCAGTTCAGCAGTCTGAGCTGCATCGCGGATATAGATTTCAGGCGGGATATTGTCGAAACCCTGCAAGGCGTTAAGCCAGTTATCGTTCAGGTCGCGGAATTCCAGCTTGTTCAGATTATACTGAAGGGTGTCATTCACGATATCGAGAGTGATGTAGTCCCAACGAACCACCTGACGTTCCTTGAAGACTTCACGGCTAGCAAGAGTTCTTTCGCTGTCGAAACGGTAGCGAGCCTTGAAGGTGTATTCACCAGTCTTCTGGTAGCGGCCCGAGTCGGAGTAAGTGCGAGTAATACCGATCAAGGTATCGTTGGCACCGAAGCGAAGTTCTGCATCGCGGAAGGCATGACCGTGAGCGATGATCGGAGTGCGCCACACGCCCACGACCTGATCCTTCATCTTCTTCTGGAGCACAGTGTCAATTCTCCAGTGGTCGAAGTTGCTCTTGTCGTAGCGAGCACGCTGCACATACTTACCAGTCTGGACCAGCTTACGAACGCTGTCGGCCTGAACCTTGGCAAGGCTGTCCGCATTGCGAGGACCGACCGCCGGTGCCGCATGGTTCATGGAGTCGAGTTTCGCCTGAATCATTTCATCCAGCGTAGCCGTCGCACCACGGGGGGTTGCTACCACCTGAGACTCGACCTTAGCCAAGTTCGCCGGCTGGACCGCTTGAGCCGGTTGTGCCGGTGCGGCCTTAGGAGGCTGGGAAGTAGAAGATTGAACAGTAGCGGCCGTAGCCGAAGGTTGGGCTGCGGGAGCAGCTTTTTGCTGAGCAAAAGCCATTCCAACGAAAGCCAAAGAACACAACGAAATAAGAATATGCTTGTACATGAAATCTCTCATCAAGTTAAATGTAGTTAAAGCGTATGGAAAAGAGTAGTAAAAAGGACAAAAAAAAGGCTATCTTTGGACCATGTTCAGTAAAACTCTCGATTATTCCCAGGTTCCCTCCCCCTGTTTTGTACTTGACGAGGCCAGACTTCGCCATAACATGGAAATTTTGGACGATATCCAGAAGCGCGGGAATGTAAAAATTATTTGCGCATTGAAAGGTTACAGTTTTTGGCGCAGTTTTCCGCTCATCAGGCAGTACCTTGCCGGAGCCACCGCCTCGAGTCTGAACGAAGCCCGCCTTGCCAAGGAAGAAATGGGCAAGGAAGTCCATGTGTTCGCCCCCGTCTACGAAGACGACGAAATTGACCAGATTCTCGCCTGCGCGGGCCACATCACCTTCAACAGCTTTAGCCAGTGGCAGCGTTTCAAAGACAAGACCCTCGCTGCCGGTGTAAGCGCGGGAATCCGCGTCAACCCCCAATTTTCAACGGTCGAGACTGATCTATATAATCCCTGCGGAAAGTTTTCGAGACTGGGCGTCACCGAAGCGGAGTTCAAACCGGAACTCTTGGACGGCATCGAAGGACTCCACTTTCATGCCCTCTGCGAACAGGACGCCGACGCCCTGGAAGGCGTACTGAAGGCTTTCGAACAGCATTTCGGCAAGTACCTGCCCCAAATGAAATGGGTGAATTTCGGCGGCGGACACCACATTACCCGCAAGGATTACCACCGCGAAGAACTGGTTCGCCTCTTGAACGACTTCCACAACCGCTACCCGCACTTGACCGTCATCATGGAACCGGGCGAGGCCGTCGGGTGGCAGACGGGCGAACTGGTGGCCTCCGTCGGAGACATTGTTCACAACGAAATGGACATTGTCATACTGAATGTATCCATCAGTGCACACATGCCGGACTGCCTTGAAATGCCGTACCGCCCCACCGTGACGGGCGCCGGAATGCCCGGCGAAAAGAAGTTTACATACAAATTAACAGGCAATTCCTGCCTGGCCGGCGACCAGTTGGGCGACTTCTCTTTTGACGAGCCCCTCAAGGTGGGCGACAAGATTATCTTTGAAGACATGATCCATTATACAATGGTCAAGACCACATTCTTCAACGGTGTACGTCACCCCAGCATCGGCAAGTTCGACGAACAGGGCAAATTCCATTTGCTCCACAAGTTCACCTACGAGCAGTTCAAGGATAAGCTGTAATGCTTTTCAAGTCGGAAGAAGAAACATATAAGTGGGCTGTTGAATTTGGCCGTAGCCTGAAGCCGGGCGACAAGGTGGCTCTTTATGGCAACCTGGGCGCCGGCAAGACGGTCATTAGCCGCGGAGTCTGCAAAGGTCTCGGTTTCGAAGGTTCCGTCTGCTCCCCCACCTACACCATTCTTCACGAATACCCCAACGACCCGCCCATCTTCCACTTCGACCTTTACCGCCTGGAAGGCGGTGCCGACCTTTACGAAGTGGGCCTCGACCCGGATTACCTCGAACGGGGTATCAGCCTTATCGAATGGCCCGAACGCCTAGAAGACAACGACCCCGGGCTCACGCACAAGATTGAAATAAAAATACTCTCGGAAACCGAGAGAGATATCGAAGTAAGCCGCCTGTAGCCAACATTTTTATCAACAAAAAAAGCCCGCCTGAACGGCGGGTTTTTCATTGCCCCTACAAAGAGGCCTTCAAGTTTATTTCTTCGCAGCGGAATCTGCAGCCGGTTCAGCAACGGCGGCCGTAGCGGCAACCTTGGCGGCCTGGATCTCGGCAATCTTCACGATTTCATCCCATTCGCTCTTGTCGCCGGTATAAAGGAGCATGGCGCCCTTGTATTCCGTCACGATCTTTGCAGCGGCAGCGGTGTCGCCCCTGTCCAAAGCGTCGTTGGCGCTGGCAAGCAAATCCTTCTGGGCATTGCGCAAATCTTCGATCTGGCCCAGGCGATTCTGGCGGAGCACTTCCAGGGTATCGCTCACGAAAGCGAGATCCCAGGTGGCTTCGTAGCAGGTTTCCACTTCGGCAAACTTGGAAGGATCTTCGGTTGCTGCCACATACAGGGCATCGCACTTGGCAAATGTTTCGGCGCAGTTGCGCTTGACGTACTGGTAATACTGATAGCCGCCCACGATCAGGCCGATGATGACCAAGAGGAACACGCCATCTTGCCAGCCCATGATCGGGCCCGACGGGAGTCTCGGCTTGCCGTTTACGGTATCGCCTGCTTCCAGGCGTTCTTCTGCTTCGTCAAAGGGGCTTTTGCCATTCAAAAAGCTAAACATGTTCTACCTTCTTTTTAATACCTATTTTTTGGTGAGGGCCGCAAAGACCCTTGCATATAAATAAATCTGCTTGACCAGGCTCGCAAAACCGTTGGAACGCGTCGGAGAAAGGCCCACGTTAAGGCCAATGTCCTGGAAGAACTTCGGGTCCACGGCGAGAATGTCTGCCGGAGCCATGTCGTTGTAAACCTTCAAAGCCAATGCACCGAGACCACGACTAATGAGGGGGTTCGTGGTACCGCCTTCCACATCCATTTCGAAATGGATCTTTGCACCGTCAAAATTCGGGACCAAGTACATGGTGGAGGCACAACCCTGGATAATGAACTTTTCAGCCTTCAAGGCAGCGTCCATGCCCTTGTGGGCACGGGCCAAATCCAAGAGGAATTTCCACTTGTCGTCGGGGTCGCTAAAGCCCGCAAACTTTTCACGAATCTCGCTTAGGCGTGCATCCATTAATTCGCTCATAAACCTACCGCAAGAAAGAGCGCATCTTCCAGATCAGGGAAGGAGCCGCCCACAAAACATTGAAAAATATTCGGAACAAGGTCTGCTTTTCGCGCGGAAGCTTAGAAAGCCTGTAGGCCGCACTGTCAAACTGCTTGTCACTAATCTTATTGAAGCCCACCTTGGCTCGGGCCACCTGCAAGTGCTTCTTGCCCAAAGCGGCCATCCAGCGGTCCAGCACCTTCGCTTCGATGGCGCTACGATTTTCGCCGGAATCACCCAGCCATTCATAGACCGACTCGGCGACGATTTTACCGCACAAAAGCGATTCCACAATACCCGAACGGCTAATGGGATTCACGCAACTGGCCGCATCGCCCGCCTTGAAGAGGCCGCACTTGGCCATGGGCTTTTGGGACTGACCGCAAGCGATCATGCCGCCATACACGGCCTTGACTGTCGCCTTCGGATAATCGCGGGCGATAAAGTCCAGCAGCTTTTTACGCAAGGGAACCTTGTGGTCCACGTCTTTACCCAGCACGAAACCGATGTTCACTTCCTTGCCATCGCGAGGGAAGATCCAGCCGTAGCCCGATTCGAACTCGGAACCGAAGAACAGCTCAATGTGCTCCTTGCTATGTTCAATACCGTCGGCCACCGCAAAGATGGCAGGTTCCAAGTCCGTATCGCCCGATTCAATGCCTTCAAGGCATTCGATTCCGCGAGTCAGCTTGCAACTCGGTCCCGAGGCATCCACAACGGCCCCGGCAAACAAGGTTTCGACTTCGCCGCCCACCGACACAGAAACATTCCAGCCTTCGCCGGTCTTTTCGAGTTTCTTGATAACCGCGTCATAGCGGCATTCCACACCGGCAGCCACACAGCCATCCGAAAGGGTATGGTGGAAACGGGCGCGATCCAGAACAAGACCGCAGTCCTTGCTATAGAATTCCGCACGGTAACGCTTGGGCGAGGTAAAATAGATTCCCGAAAGAGTGCCACGCACAAAGGAATCATCCACCGGCCACAGCGAATTCAGGCGGTCCCTAGACACCGCTTCGGCACAAAAAATAGGTTCCTTCCAAGGTTCCTTTTTGTCCAAAAGCAAAACCCGTCTAGTACCGGAGGTCAAGCGGCCAAGGGTACAGGCAGCCATGAGACCGGCAGGACCGGCCCCGCAAACCACCACATCGTACCGATTTGAGGTAAAATTTGCCATTTCGGGGAACAAATTAGCATTTATTTATGAAGTTTTTTTCTTTTTTATTGTTAATTGGCAATTTTTTTAGTTATTTTAGAGCTATCCGTTATTTGGTTTATCCTTAAAAGGGAATTTATATGAATATGAAGAGTGTATCCAAGTTCGGCCTGTGCCTTGTGAGCGCACTTGCTCTCAATGTTTTTGCCCAAGACAACTGGGCAGGCAAGGACCTGAACGTTTCTTTCAGTAACAAGCGTATCGACGGCTTCAACTTCAAAAATGCGAAGGCTGTCGCACACACGACCGACTTCCGCCGTGCCACCGGTGAAGGTCCGAACTTCCAGGGCGCCAAGCTCAACGAAGTGTCTTTCCAGAACGCTGTGATTAGCGGCGCAAACTTCGAAGACGCAGACCTTACCAAGGCAACCATTAGCGGTGCCGACATCCGTAACTCTTCTTTCGAAGGCGCAAACTTTGAAGAGGCCAACCTCTACCGTGCCACTCTTCTGGACAGCAAGTTCCCGAAGACCAACATGAAGAACGCCCGCCTCGACGCCATGAAGGTGTCCGACAACGCTGACTTCAGCAAGTCCGACCTCACCCAGGCGTCCGTCATGGATGTGGACCTTACTGCAGCCGACTTCAGCAAGGCAAACCTCACCCGCGCCAACTTCTCCCGCTCCCTGATGGCTAACAGCGACCTCCGCAAGGCCACCATCGTGAAGACCGACTTTACCGCCTGTAACCTGATCGCCGCCAACTTCAAGGGCGTCGAACTCGTTGACGTGAACTTCGCCAAGGCTGGTCTTTCCCAGGCTAACTTCAGCGGCGTTGAATTCAAGAACGTGAACCTGCAGGAAGCAGACCTTTCTCTGACGACCTTCAACGACGTCGACCTTTCCAAGACTCAGCTCCAGAAGGCCAAGTTCGCCCAGTCCACCGTGAAGAACATGAACTTCGACGGCCAGGACCTGACCGGCGTTATCTTCGACAAGGGCTCCGTCGCAAAGAACTCCTTCCAGAAGACCAAGCTTTCCAAGGCATCCTTCTACGATACCGAAGTGAGCAAGAACTCCTTCCAGAACGCAGAACTCCTGAAGGCCGTGTTCGACGGTGCCTATGTTCGTAAGGACATCTTCGACAAGGCTGACCTCACCAAGGCCAACTTCGCCAACTCCACCATCGAACGTACCGACTTCATTCTCGCCCAGCTCAACGGTGTAAGCTTCGCCGGTGCCAAGCTCGTCAAGGTGAACTTCACCAACGCCAACATGCAGGGCATCAAGATCGACGCCGACACCAAGATGGAAGACGTGGACTTCTCCGGTGCTAACCTCGAAGGCGCCAAGATCGAAAAGTTCACCGCCAAGAAGGTGATCTACGATAACAAGACCCAGTTCCCGTCCGGCTTCGACCCGCGTCAGTACGGCTTCACCAAGCGTGGTGAAAAGGCCGCCGACATCAAGGTTGATAGCGGTTCTTCTCCCAAGAAGAAGAAAAGAAAGAAAGCCGCTGACGACGAAGAGTAGTTTCGAACCTTAACGGATTTAAAAAGCCTCGGTGAAAACCGAGGCTTTTGTTTTACTTCTTCTGCATCAGCCAGTTCACGGCGGCGGAGAGGGTGTTGACCTGCACGATCTTCATGCCGGAGGTATTTTCGGGCAGGCGGCCACCGGCCGGAACCACCGCTTCGGTAATGCCCAGGCGGCGGGCTTCCTTGAGCCGTGTTTCCAACAGGCTCACGGAGCGGACCTCGCCAGACAGTCCCAGTTCACCGATGGCGATGGACTGGCGGCCCAGCGGGATGCCCAGATGGTTGCTGGCGATGGCAAGAGCCAGGGCGAGGTCCGACGAAGTGTCGGAGACCTTCAGCCCGCCGGCAATCGAGACGAACACGTCCGAAGCTCCCACCACTACCCCGCCGAACTTTTCAAGGAGGGCAAGGATGATCGTCAGCCGCTTGGAATCGATTCCGGCAGCCACACGCTGGGGAACGGCAAAGGTCGTCGAACTCACCAACGCCTGAGTTTCAAAAAGCATGGCACGTGAGCCTTCCAGCGTACAGCAGACCACGCTCCCGGGCGTCGGCGGAACATTCTCTTGCAAGAACACCCGACTGGGATTTTCCACCGGAGAAAGGCCGTGCCCCGTCATCTCGAATACGCCGATTTCGTCGGTAGCGCCAAAGCGGTTCTTGATGGTACGGAGGATGCGATACTGGTGATTGCGGTCGCCCTCGAAGTAGACCACCGTATCGACCATGTGTTCCAAAATGCGGGGGCCCGCAATCTGGCCGTCCTTGGTTACGTGCCCAATGAGAATGGTAATGCAGCCCGTGTTCTTGGCAAAGACCATCAGGTCCAGCGTACATTCGCGAAGCTGGGTAGCGCAGCCCGGAGTGCCCGACAAGTCGCTCTTGTAGACCGTCTGGATGGAGTCAATTACCAGCACCTGGGGCTTGATATCCTGGGCTTGCTGCAAGATTTTTTCGAGGCTGGTTTCGCAAAGCAGAAGCATGTCGGAGCCAGCCACATTCAGGCGTTCGCTACGGAGCTTGACCTGCACCGCACTCTCTTCGCCGCTTACATAAAGCGTCTTGACGCCGGCGGCTGTCATGGTGGCGAGGGTCGAGAGCACCAGCGTGGACTTGCCGATTCCCGGATCGCCACCAATGAGCACCAGGGAACCTGGTGCAAGCCCGCCCCCCAGCACACGGTCAAATTCAGCATTGGCGGAGCTCAGCCGCCGCGTATCTTCGGTAGCCACCTCCTTGAGCGGCACCACCTTATGCACCGGCCCGCCCAAGCCGCGAGAGGCACGACCGCCCTCGAGAATGTTTTCCACCACATGTTCCTTGAGGCTGCTCCAGGCACCACAGAAGGGGCACTTGCCCGCCCACTTAGGCGTCGTGTTACCGCATTCGGTACAAAGGAACTCAATTTCTTTTTTCGCTTTAGATTTATTTAGTGCCACCATGTGCACTAATATAACAAAATGCGCCTGACACAAAATGTCAAGCGCAAGCAAATGCTCAAAAAGGCACCAATTTTAGAAATTCATCAAAAGGTCTAATGCAGCACCTATAGCGAGAGGACTGTCATCTATGTTAACCCATCTACCAATTCCAGCACTAGCGTCGATGGAAAAGGTCTCGTTAAAGTCGTATTTCACACCGATATTCGAGGCTATATATATTACGAAACAACCAACAAAAAAAAGAGAATTTTTTTTAGAATTTCGTTAAAGGAAAGTCAAACTGGATAGAACGCGGGGTCGCAAACTTTTCGAAGGCGATTTCGTAGCAGAAATTCTTTTCGTCTACAGCCTTCACGGTTCCCATGCCAAAGATTTTATGCATAACGCGGTCGCCCACGGCAAACTCGGCTGAAGGCGCTTTCTTTACGAGCCCAAGGCTTTCATCGCTCAAAAAATCTCGGTCGCGATCAATGTTTGCAATGTAGGCTTTCGCCGCCTCAAGAAAATCTTCTGAAATGCCGCGGGCTACATCTAGCCCACCCATGTCCATTTCTAGCAAGAATCGGGAGGGGTAGCGGGATCCGCTTTCGCCCGCCACGCCGTCTTCGGCATCGCTTAAGCAAAGTACGTTTTCGGCGCGGGTAAAGGCCACATAGGCCAGGCGGCGTTCTTCTTCCAGCTGAATCTTGTTCTGCACGCGCTTGACTGGGAAAAAGCCTTCGTTCAAGCCGCACACGAATACGTAGGGGAACTCCAAACCCTTCGCATTGTGAATCGTCATGAGTTGCACGCGATCTTTTTCTTCGGTGTCTTCGTCGGTGTTGGTGAACAGCACGATGTTCTGCAAGTATTCATCTAGCGAGGCATCTTCTTCGTAGTAATTCTCGAATTCCAGAATACCTTGCTTCAGTTCCGCCAGATTGTCCAGGCGGTCTTCGTCACCGTCCAAGCGCAGCATTTCTTCGTACTTGGTTTCGCGCAGGATTTTTGCGAGGACTTCGGAGACACTCATATCCTTGTAGCGGGAACGGTACTTTTCAATCAGCTTCACGTATTCCACCACATTGCTGCGGGCCAAGAACCCCATGCAGTCAAAATCAATTTTCTGATTTTCGTTTCCAACAGAAGAAAGCTCCGCCTGCGACGAAACATCGGCGGCCACATTATTCAAAAGGCCTGCCTCCGAAACGATTTCAAGCAGAGCCTCGTAAAGGCCGACCCCTCGTGCATCGGCAAAGGCCTGCAATGTCGCAATCTTGCGGGGACCAAACTGGCGCTTGGGCGTGTTCACCGTACGCATAAACGATAAATCGTCGGCGTACACCAGCATTCGCAAGTAGCAAATGACATCCTTGATTTCTTTGCGCTGGTAAAAGCCTACCCCGCTGTAAACCTTATAAGGAATGCTTTCGGCCATCAAGGCTTCTTCTACGGAACGGGACTGGGAATGCATGCGGTAAAGCACCGCGATATCCTTGTAATGCACTCCCGTGTTCTGCACCGCATTCTGAATTTGTTCCACGATCCAGCGGGCTTCTTCGCGGGTGTTCTTGGCGTGATAAAAGACAGGCGTCTTGCCGCCGGCACGCTTTGGCCTCAAGACTTTTTCGATTCGGAACTTGTTGTTCTTGATAACGGCATCCGGCACTTTCAAGATGCTTGGAGTCGAACGGTAATTGTTCTGCAGCAGAATCGTCTTGGTGTTTTCGTGAGTCTTGTCGAATTCCAAGATGCGATTGACATCGGCGCCGCGCCAACCGTAAATGGTCTGGTCCGGGTCGCCCACCACGAAAAGATTCTTGTGGTAGCTGGCAAGCAAATCCGCCAGCTGGTATTGCTGTCCGTCGATGTCCTGATATTCATCTACCATGATGTACATCATGCGTTTGCGCCACTTGTCGAGCTGTTCCGGGAAGTTTTTGAGAATGTACAGCGTCGAAAGAATCAGGTCGTCAAAGTCTAGCGCGTAATTCTTTTTCTGCTCGTAGAGGTAGCGGTAATAAACTCGCATCCACTTGTCATCAGCCGCTTCCGAAAGCGCAAGCAAATGTTCCTTGGCTGTTATGCCTTCCGAAGGCAGTTCCGCGAAAAGCGAAACGTAATTGATGTCGGCCGCCTTACGGCCCCCGATATAGTCTATAACGCTGCTGATTTTCAAATCTTTTAGCGAATAGCCTAAATCCGCATAAGCCTTGTGCAAAAGGGATTTCTGGTCGTCCTCATCCAGGATCATGAATTCTTTCGGGTAATTCAGCACATGGATTTCTTCGCGCAGGAACCGCACGCAAAAGCCGTGAAAGGTGGAAATGTAACCGCTGTCGTCGCCGCCCAACACCGTGCGAATACGCTTCTTCATTTCGTTAGCGGCCTTGTTGGTGAACGTGACGCAAAGGATGTTCGACGGCGAAATGCCCATCTCTTTCACCAGATACAGGTAACGTTGCGTCAGAGTCTTAGTCTTGCCGGAACCCGCGCCCGCCACCACGCGCACATAACCCTCGGTGGTTTCCACCGCTTGCCTTTGCTCCAAATCCATGTTTTCTAGGGCCATGTGCACCTCACAAACTTTAAAAAGTAGTGAACATTTGTTTTACTGCACAAAAATATAGTAAACCTAGGGGCTCTGTCAGGCTAATTCGTACTTTTTTACATAAACTGCCAAAACGCTGCGAAAATGACCGTTTGGCTCTGTTAGGCCAGTCCGTATAGCTGCGAACATGCTGCGGACCGCCGAACGACCTTTTCAGCGTAAAAACATCGGTCATGCAGCCGAAAAACAGTTTTGGAAGGGCTTACGAAATCGGGAAAGTTTGCTAGCCGAGGGTTGGCGTACGGATTGGCCTAGCAGAGCCTTGTACATATGATTTCCCAAGTCAACACATCTTCGTTTACCGACCATCAATCATCTTCTGTTTCATCAAGAATTGGTGTAATAGAAACCGTTATAACATCTGACAATTATAAAGATAAATACAAAGATGCTTATTCTTTCATGCGTCCAAAAGTATTCAATGACGACCAGAAACTCATTGAATATTTCAAAAACATGCTTATAGCAAAAGGAAAGGAAAACTAAGGTTCCGGTTTTTTTGCCAACAGCCGAGCCAATTCGAAGTTCCAATCTCTGATTGAACTTATTGCCTGACTTGGAATTGATACGAAAACTCTGAGAAGTTTTTTCCCATTTTTGCGGTGCGTGAAGCCATCAAGGCATTCCCCGGCTTTGCGGACCCCGCCAAGATGGAGAAGGTGGATTGCTCGACGGCAAAGTACGGCGACGTGGAATGCTTTGAATCCATTGTCAAGTAGACTGGGCCCTTACAATTAAAGGGCCCCTTACTTGATTTAGCGATTAGTAGTAATTTAAAGCGATGCAACGGAGTGTTTTATACTTTTTTTTGTTGACGTCCGTATAGTATTCGTAATTCAGGTCACGATTGCTTACTTCGACATACCACCAATAATAGCTGTTGTGAGATTCTAGCCATAAATAGGTTCCACCACAAGTTGCAGTCCACTGTGATGTCGATAAGCCCCAATCTCGGCGGAATTCTTCCACTTGAGCGTCGGTAAGATACGTCATGTCACATGTTTCCACCAATGAAAAACCGTACGGGTTGGTGAGATTTTCAGAATGATTCCAACCATCATTGGCTGTTTTTAGAACATTTAATGTAGTATCGCCGGTGAACTGGACTAATTCGGTAAAGTCATCTCTTGTCGGGTTTGTCCAACCGGCTGGGCAATTATAGCTGGCTTGATAATAGTAGCCTTTCTTGGTAGAATCGGAATCGTAGGAATTGGCCCCTGTTAAGGAGTCGTTGCCCATCGTGTAGGCCAGGTTTTGTGCCATCCACAGTTGGTCCCCGATATAGACAGTCTTGTAGACCTTGTTATCGCGGGTGTCCAGGTATTCGCCGTAAGTGACATTTGGATTTAAATATTCTGTGGTGACGCAGTTATAAATGTTGCAGTCGTAGGTTCCGGCAGGTGCGTATCCGACGGGGTACAGTTCGCCGTTGATATTTACATGTCTTTTCCAGGTCCATTTAATGAGAGTGTCTGCCTTGTAGGATAAGCAGACTCTCCATGTAGAATCTTCTTCGATGTAGGCTCTTTCGTTTTCTAGTTCCTGGGTACAGTCTTCTAGGCTATCGATGGCTGCCACGCGGTGATCGACAGATGTTCCCCCAGGGCCGGAAAGCGATGAATCGTCGCCACAGGCAGAAAGGCTGAACGAAAGAACCGCTAAAAGAGTTAGCATGCTGAAGCTGAATTTGTAGAACAAGGTAGTCTCCTCAAAAAAAAGATGGGCCAAATATAGTTTTTTTTGCAAAAAATACAATTTGACTTGACAGAGCCGAAGTCATGATCGCAGCGGGATGATAATATAGAGCTGTTGGAAGAGCTGCAAGGTGTTATTTCTCCCTATTTATCTCCACCCACTCTCTCAGGTATTTGAAAGGAAACGGAACAACTGTCAATTGCCCGTTTCTCACGAATTCAACGCTCATGAGCGAAAGAAGCTTTTCGAAGAGAATAGGCTCTCCTTCGTAAACCTGAACTTCCCGGACATTGACTGCTCGCGGAATTGCTAATGACGGATTCTTATCTTTTCTACCAACGCAGTAATATGTTTTACCGCAGTCTTCAAACATCTTGATGTTCATACAACCTGAATAGTATTCTTCAAAGGTTGCTGCTCGCTTGATGTTTGTTTCTCCGTTATCAACTTTTTCTTTGATTGTTGCAAAATCGGGGAGAGTAAACTTGTCGGATCCGCGAATCACGCTTATGTTTCCAGCGCTATCGCGAATGATGCCCTCTGCAGGAGCTTCTTTGGACCTTTTATCCACTTGGGCTCGTTCAAAAATGTCTATGCATTTTTGATATTCCTCGTGGTTGAATGCATCATGTTCGAGTTCGGTAATTTTAAAGGTCCCGTCTGGATTGATGTCCATGAAATAATATCGATGGAATTTTGTGCCAGTAATCTTATCTGCATAACCGAAAGTAATGGCCTCTGCCAGATTTGTTTTTGTCCAATCAAAAAGCGTGATTTGCTGATTTTGCAAATCTTTTTTGATTAACGCATTTTGGATGATTGTTGAAATGGATTCCTCCAAACTTTGCATGCCATTTTGAAGAGTGATGTGCTGAATTGAGATTCCATCAATCTTTTTATTGTGCGGATCTGGTTCTCCTGTGCTTTCGTAATATTCAGGTTCGTGAATTAAGCTGATGTTGATTCCTTCTTTATCAGGGCGTTTGCCAATGGAAGATTCCAAATGATACTTGTCCTTGATTGCCTTCTGAATCCTTTTGCATTCATTCTTTGAATCATATTTTTCGTCATCGATTTCGTCAAGAATCTTGATAGAAACGTTGCTAAGCGCTCTTTCGATTGCTGCTTTATTCTCTTTTTCAACATCTTTTGAAAAATTATAGGATTTGTAATCTTCAATAGAGACAAAATCAACATGAATCAAACTACAATAATCCTGATTGAATTTCTCTACAATATTTGCAAGCATTCCCATTTTACTCTCTGGGAAAGACGTGGCTGGCCACAGTTTAATAAAAGGAATATTGACTTTAGAATTGCCTGGAGAACCAATTACAAAAACCTGCGATGTATCACTATCGTTTTTCCGACGCATGGTATTGTTGCCTAAATAAACATATTGAGGCTTATCGAAAATTTTAGCCATTGCTTCGTTGCTTTCTGCCTTTTTGACGGTTAACTTTAAATCAGAAAATGTGCAGACAGGTAATGACAAGGTGTTCTGCCAGTTCACCTTTACATCTAATGTCGGAATTTTCCAAATGACATTTTTTGTCCGCTTAATCCACTTGGGATGAAAACAATAAAGATGTCCACCAACATTGTTGTAGCTGAGTTTGGGATGCTCGGAACGGAATAATCCGTTAAAAAATAGTTGAACTAAACGATGGTCTCTTTCAACATCTTCCGAAGAGACTTGATTACAAGAAAGATAATCTGCATCTTTGCTTTTATCCTTTGCCGTTTTGATACGGTCAAGATTATTCTCATCCTTATTCATCATGACATAGACTTTTTTACCGCCATGGAATTGTACGGCTCGGATGGATTTGTCCGTGACTAAGTCATCAAGGAGAGATGCGTTGAATTCAAAGTACTTGTCTTTTCGGGTTTCTGCAATCTCAAAGAAATCAAACTTTTCATCAATTTTCTGATGATTGATATCCGCGATAACTCTATTGATTTTAAACGGCGCATTCATTGATAACCTCCTTGATTTTGGTAATTGCTTGGATGTTCTCGATGACGATGTCATCGGTTTTGGTAAGGATTGACGGAATTACAAGAAGGACGATTCCGTCTTCGTTTCTACAATCAATCTTGTACTTGTCTTCGGCAAGGATATTTGCCACTATTACAAGTTTCGCATCAATCTCTTTTGCTTTCTTGAGAATCTTTGTTCGAGTTTCTTTTTGATTTAAGTCAAAGGATTCGTTCCAGTTTTTGAAATCCACGTAAATGGGTTTATCAACAATCTGGAAATCAAACTTTTCAAAAATGTCTGCTTGATCAATTTCCTTTAATTCGCAACCTACTAGCTTCTTGAACAAGTATTCTCCAGCAACTTCGCCAAGCATGCCTTTATAGATATTGCTCCAGAGGGGGGGGGACATCAAATACTCATTGGGCTTGAATTCTTTTGCGTAACCCTGGTCATCAAAGAACTTTGCCAATGGCTCGTATTTCATAATAGAATCAAGTTTTGCTTTAGATTCGGAAAGTTCTCTGAACCCCTTTGCGGGAGTAAAGGAAATTTCAATGTCCTGAAAATCACTCTTTTCCTTGAAATAGAGTTTGTTTGCGAGTTCAGGAACTCTGATATAGTAGTTGGCGCCTACATCGGACTTTTCTGCTTCTACTACAGAAAGTGTGGGACTCTTTATTACGAAATCGCGAATTTTCTTCCACTTATCCATGGTGTGCTTGGACCAATTAGATTCCAACATGAATTCAATGTCGCGGAATGTCTTGTAAGATCTTGTAACAGCAGCATTGTGCAAGGTGTCTTCGAAATTGTCCTTAATATTTTCTTCCTGGAGTTCCGCGTCCTTCTTAATTCTATCAACAAGAGCTACAAATTCCTTGTTATAGAAACCGCCGTTAATAACAGATGTATCAATGGCGTCTCCAATAGCCTTGTCTGCGAAAATGTATATATCCTTACTTTTCCAGCCGGTTCTGCAAATTCGACCCACGGCTTGAATAATCATTCTAGTTGCGAAGAGTTTGACGCTCTTTTTGTCATAGAGTTTTGAACAATCTTCCTCTGCCGTGTTCTTGTCTTTTTTACCGCCCATAATGCAACGAAAGGCTTTCTTGATGTTTTCTGCGACTTCGTTGCGTGAAATTTCGCCTTTTTCCTGCATGAATTCTGTCTGAAAAATGGATTTCGCAAAATCGGAATCCTTCAAGCCGCCAATAAGATTAACAAGCATGTGGGTTGGCTTGTCAAGGTAAATGGCGTCAAAGTCTTTTTCCAATTTGGTTCTATACTTATCCACGTTGATAAGAGAATCCTTTTGACTTTCATCGAATCCATATTGGAGATTTTGTCCTGCACCGATTGTTTGATAAGCTGATATGACAAATAGTTTTTTGCAGTTGCGTAATCTTTCGGTAATGGATTTTTTGGTATCATCATAATCATGGCCTGTCAAAAGAACGATTGCGTCTTTGTTGAAGTCGAGATTATTGTCATCAGCTACATATTCAAAGAGTTGGTATAATAAATCAAGGTTGAGGTGCTCATCTTTGACTTTGGGATGTTTTGTGAGAACACACAGAAACGATTTAATGTTGTCATGCAGAATGAAATTCTTGTAGGCGCTACAAATTCTCAGATAGCGTGTAGCATCGAAGTCTGAACACTGGGCTTGTGCAATGGAATTATTGGCGTAACTTTCAAATTCACTATTGTTGAAAACGCCAAGTCCGTCTAACAATTCGGCATGGATATTCACCTTGTTATACTTGGACCAATTTGCATAACATTCATCCTTGATGCGTTGCTTTGTCTCTTTAGAGAGATAGTGGAAATCTTCGCCGAGTTGAGATCTAAAAAAACTCAGGTCATAGTTGCCAATAACAGAGGGCAATGTTGCCGTTGCGGAAACTCCGATAACCTTAGCCTTTTTGCTGATTTGCAGAATGTACTTTTCGGGTGTTGCTGAAAATTCGCAAAGCTTGATTACCGATTGCATGTCATGGCTTTGCTCATCTTCAAAGGCGTAGTAACGGAACCCTTTTGTGTGGATGGTTGTGTCAATTTCCACCTTGTCAAAATTTTTGTTCTGGTTACTAGTGTTATCCATGACTCTAGAGAGCAAATAGTTGTGCTGATCCTCGCGTAAATGGAATAAGTCAAGCACGGAGCGAATAGCTTCTTCTTGGGTTATTTCGCTTGTTGCATCTCGTTCTTTTTTTAATTGACGATAGTTGGTAGCCAGACGGTCAACAAACTTTTGGAATCGAGAAAGGAACTGCTTGATGTCATGGAGCAATGGTTGGATGGTTTGCTCTTTTTTAGGAATGTCTTCGGTAAATCGAATTTTATTTAGCCTTGTGGACTTGTCTGGAGATACCGCCACGAACTTTTTGTTGTTATCAAGAACAGACAAATAACGGTAATCCTGGAACAGAAAATTCTTTCCATTTTCTTCTGCCGAAGATTCTGTACGGTGGCTAAACTGTAGCTTGTATTTCTTGAAAATTTCAGTAGACTTTTCACTCATGTCCTTGAATTGTTTTTCAAGAGAAATTCCCTTGCTATAGTATTGCTGCCAAATCATAGATGGCGTTGTCAGATCATTCTGGAATTCATTGATTTGGAATGCGGAGTGAATGACCTTGAACAATTCCAGGAAATTGATTCTATTGTTCAGCCCTTCCGTAATAATTTGGTCCAGCAGGGTTTCTTTGGAGGCGTCAAATTCATCAATAAAAACGATGGCTTTGTCGAGGATTTTATTGTTGATGAACTCATAAGAAGGCTCGATGATGGTTGTGTTCTTGGTGAAGAACTTATTCACACTCATGAATAAAATGCGTTTTCTGCTAGTAAAAATAGCTGGGTAGAGTTTGCCCACCCATTTCCATTTATCATCAATTTCAATGGCTCTGAGCCTTTCCTTGGCGGTTTTGAATTGCTTTTTGAGCATTCCCTGGATCATTTTGCGAAATTTCGGCTCGGTTCTTTCGCGAAACTCTTTGCTGAGAGATTCCTTGGCCAATTGTCCCTTGATGTTGTGGAGAAGGTCTCTTTGACTTTTTAGGTTGAAATATTCTGGTGTTCTTAGGATACTCGGGGGGATTATTTCCTCAAAGTCTTCGGTCAATTTTTCTAAAACGCAGTCTTCGTTGGAATCGATTTGAAGAAAATCTGCGTCAAAGGCGTTCTTTTTGCCATTTTTCACGAATTTTTCGTATAATTCCTCTGTAGGGAGGTTCTTTTTAAGGTTCGTGATAAAGAAGAAAGTCTTGTTTTCGTTCTGTGGTTTGTCATATTCCTGGCAAATGTACTCAAGAACGGCATGGGTCTTGCCCGATCCTGTGGGCATATCCACCAGCAATAAACCTGTATTTTCGCCTTTTTCGCAGAAATCTTTGATAGAGTTGAACATGGATTCTCCTATTTAACGCAATAAAAATTAAATTATAATTGCGACGGATTCTGTCGCAATGGATGGCTATTTTTCAGGTTCGTAAGGGGTACCTATGGCAGATATTCAAAAGAATGAACGAATCATCCAACTGTTGGTGGAATTATTGAAACGTCCGAAGAAGGCGTTTACGATTACTGAACTATTGCAGGCGATAGACCTTCCCAAAACGCAACGTCGTAATGTTCAACGCGATATGGTTTCGTTGATGACTTTGCCAGGTAATTTGGTTGTGTGCGATGGCCATGGTACTCGCAAAACGTATCGAACAGGATTGAATGTTCTTGATAAGCTGTCATTGCCGAATTTTGAAGATGTGATGTTTCAGTTCGTTTTTTTGCAAAATATTGCTAATATTTACCCAGGCACCGCAGATCTTATTGAGGAACTTGTGGATAAGATTCAGAGTAATCTTCCTCGATTAGAACAGGATAAATTGAAAGATGCTTATAAGGATATTCATTCCAGGGTTTTCTTTGTAGGTGGCTATCGGAAAATCGATGATGAGGCTGGGGAGAAGTTGCATACCATTTTATTGGCGCTTCGCAATCGACATGAATTATCAACGCTTTACAAAACATCTGGCGGTGAGACGAAAAAAGGGAATCGTATTCCCGTTGGAATTGCGATGTTTCAGGGAGAGATTTATATTGCTTGCGTTCGTCGCAATGATCCTAGGGCTGTTTATACAATCAAGTTGAATCGAATTATTTCGGTTGAACCGACAAAAGTTCCCTTTGTAGAAAATCCTGAAACCAGAATTGTTCTAGAGAGCATGGTAAAAGATTTCTCTTTGTTCAACAAACAGGATAACTGCGTTGAAAAAATTCATCTTACATTTCCTCTCGGGAAAAGAGATTTTGTTGAGGATAATCCCTTCCATTCATCTATGCGCATCAGGGAAGGAAAGAAATTTCTACATGTCACAATGCATGTAAACGTAACCCTCCAACTGAAACAGTGGCTGCTTTTTCATACCGAAAATGGGGTTACAGTTATAAAACCGGAACATTTGCGAAAGGAACTCCTGAAAATAGGGCTGGAGATTGCGGAAAAGTATGGGTAAGGTCTGTTTCCCAAACTGATGGGATTAAATTCTCAAACGAAATTAACTCTTCAAACATCATTTACGAATGTCTATCAAACTGTGGTGCAAAAGTGCCATGACTTTCCGGCTCTGTCAAGCCAATCCGTATAAAAAGTAGGTGCTAGCAAACTTTTCTTGATTTGTAAGCCCCTAGAAAACTGCATTTTCACTTCAAAATCGCCATATTTAGGTAGTTTTTAGGTTTCGGCGCCGCAGCATAACCACAGCCAAAAAATAGCCGTACGACCAGACTTGACAGAGCCGAGGCTAAAACCGCAGCAGAACCGCAGTTTTTTGGAAAACTTACCGCAGCCATATAAAAAGGCTTGACAGAGCCCCACAAAAATTGCATTTATGTGTACATAAGGCCCTTCGGAGTGGGTTAGCAAGGTAAAAAAATGAACTTTACGAGACATCATGCAATCGTTACATTGGCAATAGGCCTTTTCTGCTTGGCTTCGTGTGGAGACAATTCGTCCAGCGAAGGTCCGGTCGCTTCCGCCGAGGATACGGGTACGCATTCCTCTTCCGAGGAATTCCTGTTATCAAGCAGCGATGATTCCAATTGGGGCAGTTCGTCTTCGGTAGAGGAATCCAGCAGTTCAATTGAGCCAAATAGTTCTAGCGAACTTGTCGAGTCCGTTGAATCGAGCAGTTCAAGCGAATCGCCCGTTGTGAGCAGCAGTAGCAAAAGTCTGGAAGGCGTTGTCTGGTATGTTGTCGGCGACAGTTTCAGTGCGGGCGATTTCGAAGGACTCGACCCCAAGCCCACCATCAAGGAAGGAAAATACGCCGGGAAGCCTCCCGTATACTCTTACCTGATCGGAAACCGGACCGGCTGCGACGTGCGTAATATCTCCGCGGGCGGAACCACCATCTGCTATTACGATACCTATGGCTTCACCAAGCCGGAAAACGGAATCATGTACCGGACGAATTTTTCGGACGCCGACATCATTACCATCTATTACGGAATCAATGACTCGCACAACCGCATTCCTATCGGGAACATAGATGACATGGACCCGACTACATTCTACGGGGCATTCAACGTGGCACTCGATTACCTGACGAAGAACTACCCGAAGGCAAAGATCGGGATTATCGTTTCGAATGGTTGCGATACCGAGGATTACCCCGAGGCGACAGAACAGATAGCCATCAAGTGGGAATTGCCCTACCTTGACCTGGATGGCGGCGTGAACGGTATTACGATGCTGCGCTCCAGTTCCAGGAACCCGACTCCCGACGCAGAGAAAACGGAAATCCTTAAACAGCAATGGGTGCACGAGCACAACTGGCACCCGAACGAATACGCCCACGAACTCGAAAGCCATTTCATCGAGGAATGGCTCCTGACGCTCCTTTAGTTTGTGTGCGGAAAACTAGAACATCACGCGATAGTGGATTAGTTTCTCATAGTGGCGGCCCTTGAGGTCGCGAAAGCCCTTGCGGGCGGGCGTCACGCCATCAGGTGTCTTTTGTGGCACGATGCGGGCCGTTCCAGAAGATGATTCGGCGAAGGATCTGCTCGAAAGACCGTATTCAAACGCGCCGAGGTCGGGCGCATCGCCCACAAACGGGAATCCGAGATCTTCGCCCTTGTCGATGGCGCGGCTCCCCTTCTTGAGTTTCAAGAAATCTACATAGGGCAAACTACCATCAGCATTGCGTGGGCCAAGCATTCCCGGAATTGTAGAGAGGTCCTTGCCGGTCACGGTCATGCTCGGGTCATCGAGACTCACAAAGTCATCTTCCGTCAAGTCCAAATCAAGATTCCAGGTGTTATTTTCGCCCGCCGGACAATCCACATAATGGTCGATATTCTGGCTCGAAATTTTCTCCCAGCACGTTCCGATTTGCGAAACCTTGTTCGGGAAGGCGATGTTGTTCTTGAGTACGTGCGCCTTGTCGCCCGTCAACGGGACCACTTCGGCAATGCGAGTCCGTTCATCTTCAGCGTAAAGTGTCGACGCCATGGTGTAGGCTCGGTCTCCGTTATTGTAAGCAGTGTTGTTTGTCCAGGTGCTACCGACACTAGTGTAGTTCGCATAGAATCCGGAGGCCACGTTGTTCCAGGCGACGCAATTCCTGATAGTGTGTCGTCCCTTGTCATTTCGGCTGTATCCCATCTTGAACCCATTGCCATTCACGTTAGGCGGTTTGCTTGTCCCGTAATGGATATAGCCGTTCCCCATGGCGTAACTGTTTTCTACGACTACGGGAAATTCCTGGGCAAGTACATCAAAGCCGTCGTCGCTGTTCCACCAGGCGCGGCATCCGTAGAACTTGGTGGTGTCGCCATCGAACTGATAATGCACGCCAAAACCGTCGGCATTCTCGCCATCGCCCTGGCGTCCTGTAGGGTCATAGTTGTCGTGGGAGTCGCAGTTCAAAAAGAGATGCCCACCGCCGCCCGATGCGCCATCGTGCACAAAGAATCCCGGGCCCGCATTGTGGTGGCTTTCAATCTGCTCCAAGATGATGTGCTTGCTCACAAAGACAAAAACGCCGGAGTTTGAGTTGTGCACCATGGGAGTGTTGCGAACCTCGAAGCCCTTCAGGTGCAGGTATTTCGCCTCGACTACGATAGGCGATGTATACAGGATGCTGTCGATGGAGCCGTCATGGCTATATGCAATTCCAACCGGGAGATTGGTCGCATCAAAAATCGGACGCTCACCCGGATAGGCAAAGTAATGAATGCGGTTGTCGTCGCTTTCGCCGCTTGCCGTCAAATGGATGGCAGCAGTCATCTTGTATCTCGGGACATAGACGGTATCTTTCAGGTCGTAGATGCCGCCGCGGATCCAGACGGTATCACCCGCATGCACTACGGCATTCGCCTTGTTGAGCGTCGCGAAGGGCTTGTCCTTTGTACCCGCAGCACTGTCGCTTCCGTCGGTCGCTACGTAGTACACGGCACCGAACGCCTGTGCCGCCAAGGCAAGCGCAAACGCGAAAGTGAACCTCTTATCCATAAACACCTCAAGTATATGCTTGTAATATACTCTTTTTCGCAATGATTACTTGACATTTTTCCACAAAAGGCTCTGTCAAGTTATGCCGTATGGCTGCGAACCTGCTGCGATAGATGGATCGCCCAAAACAGCCAAAAAACAGTGTTCAGGACGCCGAAAAACAGCTTCCGGGGGCTTACGAAATGAAAAAACTTTGCTATACCGGAATATATGTATGAATTGACTTGACAGAGCCAACCTAGGAAGCTAGTCAGGCCCTTTTGTATCGCTGAAGTCATGCTTCGGCTGTCAAAATGAAAATTCTTGCACGAAAGCTACGCCTCTAGAACTACTTCAAAATCACGTTTTTCACACTAACTAGATAAATTTACCAAAGTTCGTAAGTATAGCCTTCAAAACTGAAATACGAGAAATTTTGCAATGAGTCAGGAATATCTATTCGGGACCTGCAATGCAAATTGCAATCCGCCGACAATTGGGATTCCGCCAAATTCACAGATAACGTATCGCCAGAACGTTCAAACGACAAATTGGCATTGGCGCCACAATATTTATCTTGCCAATACTCAATTTGAACAGAACCGTCACCACCTTCAATCGGAAGGGCCTTTTTGAGACTATCCGCCCCCTTTTTCAACAACACCTCTGTCCGCGCCAGACATTCGTAAATCGTAATGGTCGGAACTTTCTTATTAGTCCTTGTTTCGGCCTCCCTAGTAGAATCCAAGTCTACTTGAACAGGCGGCTCACAAGAAATCATTATAACACTTGGCGGGGGGCACACTCCCGACTCCCGTGTATGAGTTCTTACAACATTACCGTTTTCTATGTAGACCGTATCTGGACAACAGGCTCCAGGATTATAGTAGACGCCATCAGACGAGTAAGCATCCGCCCATGGATAAGCAAATGACGAAGAGGATTTCTGAGATTCACCTGACTGCGGGATTGCGCCCGCACTAGACTGCGGACTCGCACTTGATGCAGGAATTTCACCAGCACTTGACGAAGATTTCGAGTCGGACGTTATAATCCCAGGATCTTCGCTGACAGCCGAAGGCGAGCTCGATTTGTCATCAGAGCAAGCCGAAAATAGAATTACAAGACAAAACAGCGCCCCAAGCGCAGTCCATATTTTCTTCTTCATATTCCTCCCTCCCCAATGGGGTTACCCCTAATATATAAAAAACAGGCTCCCCGAATTAACGAATCGTTAATGGAGAGCCCGCTAATAAAATACTAGATTCCGCATTCCTTGAGCGCAGAAAGGGAGCCGGATGAATAGGCCCTCTTGATGCATTCCGCAATGGAGTCCACCAGGTCCTGGACGTCCTGGGGAATTTCAATTTGCGGGTCGTCGTCGTCACCTTCTTGGGCCGCCGTATTCGCCTTGAGGATAGAATCAGCAACCGCCTGTGCAATGGAATCCGCAACAGCCTGGGCGATGGAGTCGGCAATAGCCCGTTCCTTCTCCCTGCGTTTTTCGGCATCTTTGTATACCTTCGCAGAAACGCGGTTCAATTCAACGCCGTTCTTGCTTACGACCTTGACAAGGCCATCATGGATTCCGTAATAGAACGCAGAAACGCTACAAAAGTTGGAATCGTTTTTTGACGCATCAAACTTCAGGACATCGTAATACGTGGAATCGCCGACCTTGAGGGAATCCTCCATTGTCAACGTGTAGCCGTCTTGCGTCGCCGGGAACACCGGTTCGTTGAAATAGATTTTTCGGTCATGGCTCGGGTGGCACGAAACCACAATGGAACCATCGTCATCATTGAGAAGCGTCTGCAGCTCGATATCTATGGCAGACGCCAGCGCCTTGGCGGAGTATACCAGCTTAGGATGGTCCTCTTTACCGAAATCGGCAGACTGGTTCAATTTATCCACAAACTTGACGGAATCCGCCAGGTAGATGACAGAATCCTTGCTGAAACCTTTTTTACCATTCAATAAAACCTGGACGCCACCAACAGGCTCGATCTTGTAGACTTCGCTACTGCTGTCACCGCCGCAGGCCCAAAGAAGCGCTCCAGCTGCAAGGAGAATCAGTTTTTTCATCATTAGTCCTCCTCATTGATAGCGATGTAACTACCGTCTTCCAATTCGATTTTCAAAATACCTTTCTTTTCCTGGTAATAGAGCTTGGCGTCTGTCGGGACACTCTTACCTTGAGAACCATTCTGCAAAACACCGTTGCTTACGGCAACACCTGTATAGGTGACTCCGTTGACTTCCAGGGTATCGATATAGGACGAGTCAGATTCTCCAAGCGCAATGGGGTTCTTGAGGGTAAAGAGGTACTGTCCGAAACGGACATCCACCGCATCACGATTCAACTTGTCCTTTTCATCAAAGTAGAAGGAGGGGGCAACTGCAGAGACCGAAATGGAATAGATGGGATAGGCCGATTCCAGCAACGTGTACATACACCTTAAGCAGCTGGTTTCCTCAATGTACTTATCCTTACTGACAACCGTTAAAGAAAACAGGTAACCGTCCGAATGCTTGAACGGAATCGTCTTGCCTTCTTTGTAACTTCCAAAGCTTGCTTGAAAGCCTTCAAACTCCGCCACGTCTCCACACTTCTGGCTGTAAGTGGGCGGCGCATCATCAACCTCGCCACAGCCACAGAACAGCCCTAGGGAAGCGATCAAGGAAACAAGAATTTTAGAATAAAGTTTTCTCATATAAGACAATGTACATTTTTTGGGCTTACGCCGGGGCCCTTAATGAGACTATGGCCATGCTGGGCCGCCTCCAGCTCAATTTTTTGGCTAATGCTATTCACCACCGACTCCACGTGGGTAATGATTCCAAGCATTTTGCCCTCCCGTTGCTGGCTCCTGAGGCAATTCATCACATCTTCCAAGGTTACGTCGTCCAAAGTACCAAAGCCCTCGTCCATGAACAAGGATTCCACGCGGACATTGCGGCTGGCAAAATCGGCAATTCCAAGCGCCAGGGAAAGACTTACCAGGAACTTTTCGCCACCGGAAAGGTTCGAAATTCCGCGATTATGGTCAAATTCCGCATCTTCCACCTCAAAGCCCAGGTTACCCTTCGCCACCAGCCTAAAGCGATCCTTGATAATCGCCAAGTGCCTGTTCGCCAACTTAAGCAACGACTTGAATGTCAGCCCCTGCACGAAGGTGGCAAAATCGCTGCCGTCCTTGACCCCGAAGAAGTCGGCCATTACATCCCAGCGGGCCAATGCTGCCTTCTTGGTATCAAGGTCCTTTTCCAGCAACTGCAACTGAGCCTGGTTCTGCTTATAGCTCTTGACATTGGCCTGGGCGGCACCGGCTTTCTGCTGCCAAGCAGTCAAGTCATCTTCCAGCTTTTTCTTTTCATCAAGGAGCGTCTGGAGCGGTGTATCGTCGGAACGTTCCGACTTGATTTTCTCAAGACTGTCAAGGGCTTCCTGGCGCAAGCGGGTCGCCGAAGCAAGAGATTCGTCCACCAGTTTCTTTTGAGCCTGCAGCCTGGCAAATTCAGCCTCCGGCATAGATGCAGACAAGTAATCAGCCTCGCCCGCAAATTCTTTTGCCTTGAGGGCATTTTCAAAATTGGCAGACGCAGATTTCATTCCTTCTGCAGTCTTCGCGAGGGATTCCGTAAGAGAGTCGATTTTCGTCTTGAGCTCGTTGCAGGCGTTTTCTGCAACACGGAGAGCATTGCCGGCGGTTTCATAGGCAGTCACCGCCGTATTTTTCTTGCCATTCGCCGCGGTCCATTCGGCATCTACATTCTTGTCGCCGAACTTTTCCCTTCGTGCGAGAGCCATCTTTTGCAAATCCGAGAAAGCCTTGTCAAACGCCTCGGTTTCGGCATCCAGATTCGCCTTAGCCTGAGCCACTTTGTCGTTATAAAGGGTTTCGTTGTTATGGGCAAGATCCAGCTTGCTCATAAGCGATTCCAAATCAAACTGATTCCTTTCAAAAGTCTGCAAGCGCTGACGCAGTTCATTCAAAACCGCCGAGGCCGTATCAAGGCTGAATTCCGCCCAAGGCTTCCACAATTCGGCAATCTGATTGACGGCATCACGCTTTTGATCGGTCAGGGAACCGATCGCTTCAGTGGCCGCATTTTCTGCGGTCTTGGCGCGAGTCTTTGCGATTTCGCACTGATTCAAGGCGGAATCCACTTTCTGCATTCTACCGTTGAGTTCGCGGATTTTTTCGGCCACATTCACGGCACCGGATTCATTTACCGAAACATTTTCCGATTGCTTGCAAGCCGGATGTTCCCTGGAGCCACATACCGGGCAAGGAGCGCCTTCTACCAGATGTTTCTGAATGACATCGGCAAGCACCAATACATCATTTTCAAACAACTTCTGCTGTTCCAGGAGCAGTCCCTGCTTGGCTTCGGACTGCAACTTGAAAACATCTTCGGCCTTTTCATAATCCTTGATTGCCGCATTTTTAGCCTTTTCCGCATCAAGAATTTGTCCTTCAAAATCACGAATTTGCCTTGCAAGGGTTTCGCTCTGGGGAATAATCCCGCGCAGCTCTACATCCTTGGCGTTCGCTTCTTGAATCGCCTTAAGTTCACCGACTTTCGGTTCCAGCGTGAGGATATCGTTTTTAGCCTTCTTGAATTCACCTTCGGCACTGGCCAATTCCTGCGCCGCTTTTTCCTTGCGCATCTTGGCGTCTGCCACAAGCTTCTGCGAGCTTTTCAGGTTTTCATCCAACTTGCGGATTTCATTCCAAACCGGTTCATTTTCTGCAATGAACTGCTCCGCCGCCGCCTTTTCTTCTTCGGCTATTTTCTTTTGGGCGGTAGCCTTATTCATTTTTTCCGAAGCATCAGGAAGGCATGCCTGCAGCCGCTTCAAGACATTTTCGTCGGCAGCTTTGCGGTCGCGAAGACCCTTCAATTCCGTATAAAGGGACACGCATTCCCTGGCCTTCTCGGCACGGGCAAGATAAATTTCGCTTTCGGCAAAGTCCGACTTACCCTGTTTTGCCTTGGCCAGTTCCCCTTCGACCCTATTCATACGATCCAGGGCGTTATCCAAGGAATTTCGCCAGGTAATTTTCGATTCCAGTTCCAGCCTTTTTGCAGAAAAGCCCTTTTCCTTTTCTGCAAATTCAGCCAGCAAGGCCTCGTCGGCAGCGATTTCTTCTGCCTTGGGCATGGCGCTATTCAACGTGTCAAATGCGGTCTGCGCACTATCCTTTGCGGACCTGGCTTCGCTCCTGTGGTCCCCCACCTTTTTTCCGATGCGGCGATACCTTTCCGTTCCATTCAGTTTTTCAAGGATGTCGGCACGTTCCCTTTCGTTACTCATCAAGAACTTGCTGAATTCTCCTTGAGCCAGCATAATGGAGCGACAGAACTGGGAATAATCCAACTGAATTATTTCGGCATTGGCCTTACCCAGTTCACCGTTCGCCCCCGTCCTTCCGCTGAACAGCTTCTGTTGCGGATTGTCTACGGGATAGATTTCGCCCTGAGCCGGTTGCAAGTTTCCGTTCGCCTTGTCATGGGCACGACGCTGGTTCCATTCCGAAACAAAGGTTCCCTTTTTACAGCGGTACGTCACCCGCGCAAAGCAGTTCCCCTTATCCGATGTCATCACCGCATTGCCGTCATTGCCGTTATAGACCAAGCCCTGGCGAGGCGTCGCCCCGTAAAGGGCCAACGTAATCGCGTCGAGGATACTGGTCTTACCCATACCCGTCTTTCCGCTAATGACAAAAAGGCTATGGTCCAACTCGCTATAGGAAGGATCCGTAAAATCGATACACCATTCACCGGCAAGGCTATTGATATTTTCGAATTCGACTTTCAAAATCTTCATGCTTACGCCTCCTCGCCTTTTACTTCTTCAACAACCTGCCTAAATAGCGGGAGATAATTTTCGAAGTCCTTCTTGATGTCATCATTCATTTCGGTTACACCGAGTTTGCTCATCAAAAGACGCCTAAAGATTTCTTCGTCATCCAAGACATCCACCGATTCGAGGGTTTCATCCGAGAAACTTTCAGCCCCCAAAGAGGCGGCACGATTCACCTTCCAGCTCACCACCTCAAAGGCAGCATTTTCGAGCACGCCAGAAAGGGCCTCGTGAACGTTTACGCCCGAAGTATAGTCGTAGACAATTTCAATTTTAAGGGGCTTTTCCGTAGGATTTTTCTTTAAAAGTTTCAGTTGTTCCTTTATGCCATCAATGGGACCCGAAACCCGCTTAAAGCTGTAATACTGTGGCGTTTCCAGTTTTTCTACGGCAGGGGCCACGCCCGGCTGCAAATCCACCAGCAAAACGTGGTGAGCCCTTTCGGCCTCATCAAACCCCAGCACAAAGGGGGATCCGGAATAACGGACCTTCGGATTTTTAGCCACCATGGTGGTATAATGGATATGCCCCAGGGCCACGTAGTCAAAACCCTCCGGAAAAACCGACACCGGAATGGTACCCAGATTGCCCACAATGTCCCGCATGCCGTGTTCCCTGGCATCGCTACCGTTATCGTTATCGGGGCGGCCTTCCAGCTGGGCCGCATACAGGTGGCCCGTAGCCAGAAGCGGAACCGATCGACCGCCGCGAACCTTTTCGGCAGCCTCGTAAACCGTATTATAAAGCCCCTTGAACGTATTTTGGGCAAAATCACCATTGTCTTCGGTCTTGAAGCGGCGCAACTCCATTTCGCGCACGTAAGGGACGGCGGCACAGACACCAACCACATTGCCCGAGCTGTCCTTCAATTCCTTGACCAGTTCTTCGACCGGGCGGTCTCCAAGGGAGCCCACCATCTGGATATTGAGAGCCTCCAGCAAATCCCGCGGGGCATCCAGCAAGGCGCCAGAATCATGGTTACCGCCCACCAACACGATATTTTTACAGCAGGTATCCAGCAAAGAGGCCAAAAAACGGAAATAAAGGCGGCGAGCCTCCACAGAGGGGTTCGTCGTATCGAAAATATCGCCCGCCACCACAAGGCATTCCGCCCCAAATTCTACAATACGTTCCTTGAGCCAATTCAGGAACAGTTTGGATTCTTCTAACCTATCGATGTCGTGCATCGAATTGCCTAAATGCCAGTCGGCGGTGTGTATCAATTTCATATTCCAAATATACTATCGCAAACTTGACACTAAATGTCAAATCAAAAAATCACCCCTTTAAAAAAATACAAATTACATACACAAACGTTCACTAAAACATACCTTTCACTTTCATAGGGACACATCCACAATTCCGTCGTCAAACACCGTCATACAGAAAACGGCTTAAGTCGTTGACAGACAACGAATTACACGTTTATTTTCAAAAATTTTCCAGACTAGAATCCGCGTATTTTCTATAATTATGGGCAAGTTGATCAAGAGACCGACGACATTTTTTGGAACAGCCGCCTTCGCCACGGCTGTTGTTGGCGCCATTGCCCTTGGCGTCTGGTCTCTGCATGCACTTTTGGAACGGTTCCTGTCCACACCGCATACCATTGCAGGGATAACCATTAGCCCCTATGGCCACAGGATGGACGACCTTCTCACCCATCACTTCGACTCCATTCGGGTTTCCCTCGAAGGCACCGACCTGAAAGTCGCAAATCCCAATCTCGAGATAACCTTGTTGGGAGAACCCAAGGGTATCAACCTGCAATCGGATTCGGTCATTGCCGAGATCAAGATTCCAGAAGAAAGCACCACGGAGAAGAAATCCGGAGAAATTCCCCAGTTCCCGGAAAAGCTGAAATTCCCGCTACCCGTACAGGTTGACGTCAAGGAAGCCCGGGTGGCCCTTTCAGATGGCAAGAGATGGCAAGCCAGCAACGTGCATCTAGAAAACCGCGGAGAAAGAGCCCTCTCGGTCAGGGCGAACAATATCAGCGGCGACTACATTTCGACACCGGCCAACTTCAAGCTCGACGCCGACTTCAGCAACGACATTATCAAGGTATCCGGCAAAGTCAAGACACCTAAGGATTCCGTGGTCTTGAACGTGGAAGCCCCCAAAAACAACCTGGGACGCATCAAGACCAAAACAGACCTGACCATCGACAATCCAAAAGACTGGATTCCGGCTGAGCTCCCCGCCGCCGTCCCCACAATCGGAAAGGTCAAGGTGAGCGCCAATGCCAATATCGACTTGCAAAAGAACCGCACCACCTATAACGCCCACATCAAGACCCGCGTAGGAGCCTTCTGGCCGCTCCTGGCCGAAAATGTGACCGTGGACCTTTCCGGCGACATGAACAACATCGAAGCCGATGTCTTGCTGCAAAACGACGAAGGCGGAAGCATCCAGCTCAACGGAACCCTGGACAAAGAAATGAACGCCTTCTTTAGCGGCCGCGTAAAGCACATGAGCGCCCAGTTCGGTCCCCAGATGATGCCGCTTGACATGGAAATCAGATCGGGCGAACTCTACGACAAGGAGCTCACCGTTTCTGTCGAAACAAGGCAAGGCACCTTGGTGGACGCCAACATCAACTTCAAGGATTCCCTCTCCCTCACCTTTACCGGAGACATTTCGCCTTACGAACCATGGGCCCTAGACTGGACTCAGGGCAACCTGACCCTGGGCGCCCGTTCTAAAGCCTACGGATCTTTTGACGGACGTTCCCTCAAGATTCTCGCCAAGATCAATTCCATCATCAACGCCTACCACATTACCGCCGACTCCCTGCAAGTCATGCTGGCCATCAACAGCAAGGGTATCGATTTCTCCAACGGCACCATCTACACTCCCAACGAGACCTTCGATTTTGACGGCGACGTGAAATGGAACGACGAGCACCCCCATACCTCGTGGAATGTCAGACAGCAACACGGCGGCAAGGCTTCGGCCTACATCCATATCGGCGATACCATCGCCCTCGATGTAGAAGCGGACAAGGTTATCTTCGAGACCATCCCCTTCTCGGACATCAAGCTCGGTAGAAACATCCGCGGAATGGTGAGCGGAGAATGGCACCACGACTTCGACAACCGCGTCGGAAAACTGGACCTTGCCGTAGATGGCGGCATGGACGCCTTCAACGTGAACCTGGAGACATCGATCCGCGCAGACGGCGATACCATGTTCATCGACAACTTTAAGGCGATCCACAACAAGAACTCCGTAACCGCCGCCACCGTATTCATCTTGCCCAACGACTCCAACCCAGACTTCAAGCCCACCACCTTCTTGCCGATACAAGTCCTGTACGCCAACATCTCGTCCCATGAATTCAGCATTCCCCTTTTGCTAGAAGGCTTTAACGATAGTACTCTGACCTCGGGTATGCTGAACGGCGACCTGACCTACAACCAGGGCAACAAGCTTATCGGAAACCTGAACTTTACCGACATCAATTTCCGAAAGATTCCGCCGGACCTGTTCAACATCCGCAAGCTGAACATCTTTGCCGAAAACGACAAGATCGAGCTGAACTCCTATTTGGACATCGGCGGCGGTGGCTGGACCGGCAACACCCAGATCATTATCGACAACGTCTTTAGCGACAAGCGACATGTCAGCTTCTCTCACGGTAGCGACAACGGCGGCACACTCTGGGCCGAGGGCTTTATCGACAATGACTTCGTGTTCAAGGGAACTGTAGACGCCAACGGTTCCTGGTACATTCCCAAGACCGTCAGCGAAATCAAGAACACCGACCTGCACATCGACATTTCCGCAGAACTTAGGAAGGGCCTTACCGGCATAACTGCAGACATCAGCCTTGATTCTACCATTTACGAACCGCCCAAGACCAAGGTGCAGTTCCCCATTTACATGCGCGGCCATATAGAAAACGGCTTACTCAACATTTACGAAGGCAGGACCCGAAACGAAAACGATGAAGTTATTTCGGGTACGTTGCAGTTCAACCTCGACAGCATGAGGTTGGATTCCATCAACGTGCATTCGGACAGGTATTCCATCAAGACCGCCTCCCATTACCTTGTGCTCGAAGACATCAACAGTACCATGACCGACAGCGAAGAGGAACTGCTGATTACCGCCAACATTCCCAAGATTTCGTACAAGTTCAACAATTCCCTCTACGGAGAGGCCGAAGCCATTGCCCGCGGAAACATCGGCTTCAGCATTCCCCACAGTCAAGAAGGTATCATCAAGAACAACACCATTACGGGCGATATTTCTATCGACAAGATGGTATTCTACAGAGAAGTGGATATCGACGTGACGCCAACAGCTCTCGACAAGTACCTGACCATGTTCAACAACTTTGTGGCCAAGTTGCGCAAGAGCGGAAACCAGGAAGAAAAGCTTTCGGCATCAAGCCCCATCAACCTTTCCATGCACATCAGCGATTCGCAGATGGACTCCGTCGCTATCGTGACGCCGTTTGCCACCTTCCCCTTCACCGTAGACATCAGGGTGCTGGGCAACACCGCAAGGCCGCTTTTACGCGGAGACATTACCAACACCAACACGGGCTTTATCGGTGTCAAGGACATTTACGAATTCGAACTCAATTCCTTCATGATTTCATGGAACGACGTTCCGTGGCAAAAGGGAACCGTAGACGTCACCAGCAGCCAGGAACTCCCCTACTGCTCCGAAACCAACGAAACGGACAAAGAAACCTGCCCCATCAACCTGGACTTGCAAGGAACCATTTCGAACCTGCAAGCCAAACCGTCGTCTAACTGCGGTACAGAAGCTTCTACCGCAGCCATTTACTACAACATTTTGCTCGGATGTATCGCAGAAGACAATGGCGAAGAAGCAGACTGGAACAAAATTGCCGGCAAGGCCATCGGAAAGGTGATTACCACAACGGCAAACAAGACCCTGGGCGGCGACTACATCGGCGATATCGACATGAAGGTGATGTTCTTTGACAACAACACGACCAGCGACAAGGATTCCAGCTATTTCAAGATCCCGATTTCCCTGGACCGCTGGGTAAAGAACCTGAGCTTGATTTTCGGCTACACCCAGGACCAGAGCGAAAGCCCCACCTACGATCAATCCTTCCAGTTCGGCGTCAACTACACGTTGCCGGTATTCCAGGAAGACGTCTACTCTCATGAGAACCACCTGTCGCCCACCCTGTACCTGAACGGCATGCTGACATCTAAGCAATACTTGACCAGCACTGGGGCCGGAAGCAACGACCGTCTAGAAAAGAACATCGGTGTCAACTATGTGTACCGATTCTGGAACCCCTGTCTACTGGGCATTGGACGATGCGAATCCATTGCGCCGTCTTTAAAGCAAAAGGAGGATTCTAAATGAAAAAGATCCTACTCCTTCTTTTAGCCCTGACCTTCTTTAGCTTTGCCGAAGAAGACAAACACCCTTGGTACCTGGACATCAAGGGCAACAAGGCGTTTTCGAATTACCAGCTAGAAGAACAGCTTGACATTCCCGAAGAATTCGGTAAAATGGATACCACCAAGCAAGACTTCATGATGCGCCTTTCCCTTGAAAACATCAAGGCCCTTTACTACTCCCGCGGTTACTACAGCCTCAGCCTTACCATGGACATCCAGCGTAACTATGTCGCCCAGGACAGTTGCATTCGCGGCTACTACATTACCATTCGCGACGGCGAGCGTTACCGATTTAACGGCGCAAAGCTGATTGTACCCGAAGACCGCAAGGTTGAAATCGACGTATCCAAGTTAAACATCGCCCAAGACCACCTCTACAACCAAGAAGACATCGCCGAAGACATGGAAGATATCCAAAAGGCATACCGCCGCGAAGGATACCTGCACACCACCCTTTCTTCCATCGAAAGAATCGATACCACGCAAAAGAAAATCTATGTGGAAATCACCATCGACCCCGGCGCAAAGGTCGTCATGGGCAACATGGTCTCTTATAGCCACCGAACCAAGGACAAGCGGAACCACAACATCGCCGTTACAGAAACGGGGCTTACGGATACGGCTTGGCTTTCGAGCCTGTGGCGAATTCCCGAAGGCGAAATCATTGACGGTAACCAGTACAACACCTTCAGGAACAAGCTTTTCTCCACGCAGCTGTTTACCCAGATCAAGATGAGCGATTCCCTCCGGGAAGACGGACTTTCGGACGTTTACCTGAACGTGACCGAACGCGTACCCGGCGAAATGCGCTACGGGTTCTTCTTTGAAGAAATTTATGGATTCGGCGCCCAGGCCTCGGCCAGGCACAAGAACTTCTTCGGAAGGCTCCACGAATTTTCGACCAGCGCCCAGATTGCCCAGCACAAACAGGAAGCATCTATCGGTTACGCAAACCCGCTCCTGTTCGGAACCTCCTTCAGCTTTATTCCTACGGCTATCCGCTTTGAAGACCGCTTTACGCTGAACCATGAAAAAATCAACCCGCCGGCCTACCCAGACAGTCTCGAAGAACGCTACGAAATCATCAACCGTGCAGACTTGACCTTCGGCATTACAAAGCATATCCGTTTCCGCGGAACATTCGATACCCGATACGTGAACAAGAACGAAGACAAGCTCTTCAAAATCAAAGGCGAAACCGCCCTCACGTTCGACTACACCGATGACTACTTCAATCCGACAACGGGTATCCGACTGGCCCCCACATTGGGTGCCGGCACAAACTGGAGAGCCAACATCCAGAACCTGACCATGGTGGGCGACCCCTACTCTTACGGTGAAATGACCGTCAACCTTTACCATCCCCTATTCTGGACGTTTAACGGAGCCGTTAGCGGAAGCGTGGGTAAGTTCTTCGCAAAGGCTCTTGAAGACGATGCCAGAATCTTTTACCAGGGCGGTACACGTTCCGTACGCGGTTACAGATTCCGCAGTATTTTTGCAAGCGATACGACCTACGAAAACACCACCGACAGCGACGGCAACGATGTCATCGACACCGTCATCAACACCGGCCTCACACCGCTTTATTTCAGATTCAACGAAGAAATCCGCTGGACATTGCCGTGGAAATCCTGGCAACGCTGGCAAATCGTGCAATTCTACGACTGGGCAAAAGTCACCGATAGCGAAAACTCTAAATACATCGAAAAAGAACGGGAAAGTTTTGGCTTCGGTATCCGTTACCGCTGGCAGTTCTTGACATTCCGTCTGGATTATGCGTTCAAGAAGGACTTGAACAACTGGAACATGGAAAGCTTCGGTTGGGGCAGATTCGCCTTCGACCTGTCGCAGACATTCTAAACCGTTTCGCGGTATAATTTCGAAAGACCAGCCTGCGCGCGGGCGACCTCTGCAGAGATTCCTGCAGCAGCAAGGGCGTCGCGGACTTGTTCAAGCGACACTCCTACAGGAGCGTCAATCTTGAATGTCGCGGAACTCGCAGCGATATCGGCCACTCGCCCGCTCTTCAGGACTTGTCCGCGGTCAATGATGGCGTAGTCGGTGGCTTCTTCTTCCATTTCGGCGAGAATGTGGGAGCACACGATGGCAGTACCGCCCTCATTTTTGCGCCAGTCGGCTAGAAGCGCCCACACGGCTTCGCGGGCCATGGGGTCCAAGTTTGCCACCGGTTCGTCCAAAATCAAGAGCTTGGGAGACGGCGCCATGGCACGCAGCAATTGCACCTTCTGACGGTTACCTAGCGAAAGCTTGCCCATGCGCGTATCAAGACTCGGGAGTTCCAGCTTTTGAGCTAGCAAGGCAATGCGCTCGCGGGCAGCGGATTCATTCCACTCGGGGTTGTGCGCTGCATAAAAGCCCACAAAATAATCCACATATTCCGCAATCGAAAGCTTCGGGTAAACGCCCGGATTTTCCAGCAAAATTCCGCAAGCACATGGGTCGAGAAAACCATTCTTGCCTCGCAAATTCTCAGCGATATCAAGCGTCCCCGCAAACTTCGCAAAACGCCCGCACAAGAGTCGCAAAAGCGTCGTCTTTCCGGCACCATTGGGGCCCAGCAATGCAAAGAACGAACCCTCGGGAATTTCGAGATTCACCGAAGACAGCGCATCTACGCTGGCTCGCGGATAGCGGAAAGTCACATCTTGCACTTTGATGATTGCCATAAATGAGAATATAGAAAGTTCTTCTGTGAGCAAAAAGTCCCCGAGCGTCAACCGGGGACATTTGCGAGAGTGAGGCGATATCACATTCTTGTTTATGCGACAGAGCCGAACGGTCTTTATAGAAAATGCCTCGGCGAAAAGCCGAGGCGATATCACACTTTATGAGAGAGAGTAGAGCCGTTATTTTTTAACCTTGACCATGCGCATATCACTGTGGCCAACTTCGCCGACGCGCATCATGTACACGCCGTTCATCAAGCCAGCCTTCACGCTATTCCAGGCATCGCTTACCGAGCCCGCCATCACGTTCATGGACTTAATCTGATGACCGTTCATGTCGAACACCTGACAGTGCAACACGGCAGCGCCCTTTTCGAAAGCGAGGGGCCGAGCAATCGCAGTCGTCGAAGAACTAGACTCCCCTTCAACGGAGCCAGAAGATTGCGGCGCTGATTCGCTTTCAAACTTGATCCAGTCCACATTGATGTAATTCGTGTTGATGGTGAGGCGGAGCGTCTGCTTGCCAGCCACCAGCTCCAATTCGCCTGCCTCGACTTCGGAATAAGTTTCCCAGTTGCCCATGGAAGGAATTTCTGCCTGAACCTTCTTGTCGCCCACAGAAACCGTCACGCTAGATGCCGTGGAATTTCCCGTAGCACCGTTAATGACCACTTTGTACTTGCCGGCGGCCTTCACGTCCAGCGTGTATTCGAAATAATCGTCTGCGGTGGTATAGCCGAGAGCGTAACCGTTGCCCGCCTTCACAATGCCGGCATCGTCGCTGCGGTAGCCCGTTTCATCGCTCTTGCCGTCTGCATCGTTGTAGGCGTAAGTGTCATAGTTTTCGGCTTCCAGAGTTCCCGGAATTTCAATGGCGCCCTTGAAGGGTTTGACTTCGATGGGTTCACCAGAAACTTCCAATTCCAGCGCCATGAATTCAATGGTGTACGTGCCATCGGAATTCGGCTTGACTTCTTTACCCTTCTGGCTCACGGTCTTACCCTGGGCGCCCTGAATCTTTACGCGCAGCGGCACGCTCTTGGGCATGTGGGCGTGCGGGGACGTCCACTTGACCGTAAATCCTGTAGAGGTATTCGTAGCGGTAGCCTTGTCGATGGTAAAATGAGCGCGCAGGTAAGCGCCCACCGTCGAGAAACTGGCCACCCAGAGTTCCTTCTGCACGGCGTATTCAATCAGCGTCTTGATATCGGCCGCAGAAATGATATCCCAGTTGCCAGATACCCCGTGGTTCAGCTGCACATGCCACTTGCCACCGGCTGCCTGGTCGAGGCTTCCCTTGAAAGTCGCCACATTGCTAGAGCCCTGCCAGTAGTGGGAATCGATCTGCATCCAGTCCGGTTCGTTGTCCCAGCCCGTAAGGCCCGAGCCACCGCAACCGCGGCTGATAAAGTGTTCCTGGTTAATGGCGTTCTTGACGTTTGCGTTCTGGGCGCAATACGGAGTCGCCAAAGAGGTGGCCTCCAAGCCCATGCTTCTCAGCTTTGAAGTGGCATTGCTAATTTCCGAGGCGGGGTTTCCTTCCTTGGTCAAGTCCTTGTGATTGACCGTATGGTTACCGATTTCATGACCCTTCTTTGCATAGTTCAAATGGGGCTCCGAGTTGGTCGCAAAGTCCATCGTACCCGTGCAAACGAAGAACGTCACCGACACATCGGGCATATTGTCCAAGAAGGTCAGGTTACTCGTCTGGGAATGAAGCCCATCGTCAAAAGTGAAAGTGGCAGCGCCCTTGTGACCATTCCACGGAACGGTGGTAATAGGGCCAGCAAAAGCAGAAATGGCTACGAGCGAAAACGCCGCGGCAAGCGAAACCTTGAAACATTCCATAATTTACTCCTTACGGAGTAAAATACTCTTTTTTAGGCCCCAAAATAGCCGCCCGTTTTAAGAATCATAGACAAAATGTCAATAAGGAATGCGAGCAGCACATAAAGAAAACCCCGGCAAAAGCCGGGGCAAATTTCTGTTAACAGTCGCGCTCGTTTATTGCGCGAGCGGTCTTATGTGAGCAAAAAGCGACCCGGTGTTAACGGGTCGCGATTGCGAGAGCGAGCGCTCGGGGTACGTACTTAGTACGATTGGGCGCGAGCGGTCTTATTTGTAAAGCGGGTGCTTCTTGCAGAGAGCCACGATGTCTTCGCGGATCTTGGCAAGACCGGCTTCGTCGTCCTTGGCCTGGATGGCGCGGTCGATGATGCGAGCCACTTCGCGGGTGTCTTCTTCGTCGAAGCCACGAGTCGTGATGGCGGCAGTACCGAGACGGACACCGGACGGATCCATCGGCTTGCGCGGATCGAACGGGATCGTAGAACGGCTGCAGGAGATGCCGACCTTTTCCATGGCCACTTCAGCTTCCTTACCGGAAACGCCCTTGGAGGTCATGTCCACCACGATGAGGTGGTTGTCGGTGCCATCGCTGATGACCTTGTAACCGAGCTTCTGCATTTCGGCGCACATGGCCTGAGCGTTCTTGATGACGTTCTTGGCGTAGGTCTGGAATTCCGGCTGCAAAGCTTCGAGGAATGCAACGGCCTTACCGGCGTTCACGTGGTCGTGCGGACCACCCTGCATGCCCGGGAACACGCCCTTGTCAATTTCCTTGGCGAGGGACACATCCTTGAGTTCACCCTTGACCATCTTCTGGATGGTGCGGTCCTTGCACATGATGATAGCAGAACGGGGGCCACGGAGAGTCTTGTGGGTGGTGGTGGTCACGATGTCGAAGTACGGCACCGGAGAGTCGATAGCCTTACCGGCAACGAGACCGGCAATGTGAGAAATGTCAGCCATGGTGAGGGCGCCAACTTCGTCAGCGATTTCCTTGAAACGCTTCCAGTCGAGGTTACGGCTGTAGGCAGAGAAGCCGGCGAGGATCATCTTCGGCTTTTCCTTGAGGGCGATTTCGCGGACCTTGTCCATGTCGATACGGCCAGTTTCCTTGTCGACTTCGTACTGAACGAAGTTGTAGAGCATGCCGGAGAAGTTCACCGGATGGCCGTGAGAAAGGTGTCCACCGTGGTCGAGCTTGAGGCCGAGGACCTTGTCACCCGGTTTGAGCACGGCAAAGTAAACAGCGGCGTTGGCCGGAGAACCGGACAGCGGCTGGATGTTCACGTGGTCGCAACCAAAGAGCTTCTTGCAACGTTCAATGGCGAGGGCTTCCATCTTGTCGATGACTTCGTTACCACCGTAGTAACGCTTGCCCACATAACCTTCACTGTACTTGTTGGTCAGCACGGAGCCCATGGCTTCCATGACGGCCTTGGAGGTGTAGTTTTCGGAAGCGATGAGTTCGATGCCATATTCCTGGCGTTCGGCTTCTTCCTGGATGATGTTGTAGATTTCCGGATCGGTCTGTTGCAGTGTAGATTTGAGCATTGAGCTACTCCTTGGAGATTTTGTACGGCCCAAATATAGTAAAAATTTGAAAACCCGACCGCATTCCTACGAAAGCATTAACCCTTTTTGGATGGTTAACTAAGGATTAATAATCCTTTGTGCAACGGACTGAAAGACCATAGACCTTTTTAGCACCTGTAGTTCGATCCATACGATCTCGAGTAATCAAAACAGTATTTCCATATGACGCCGCAGAATCTCTCACCAGACTGCCGTTATAATCACCAGGAATCCAATGGACAGTATACTCCCTCATATTCTCATACGCAATATATTTCTCTTGGGAATTACCCCATTGCGTTGTAAGCGTTCCCGCCGGTAAAAGGGAGAATCCTCGCTGATTGGAGCCCCACAAAACAGCCCCCAAATAACTTGCACCATCTCTTGACCCGCTACCCTTCATCACCATAGCCCATTCTTCCTGACTCATCACATGCCAACCTTCAGGACAGATTCCTTGGTGGAAAACATAATTGAACTTATTTGGGAAAACATGATTTTTTGTCAAATCATACTCTACCGGACATTTGGTACTACCCATGGCAAAGCTATCACATGCCGCAGGAAAACTCATTACCGTAGCCCAGGTGTAAAGGCCGCCAAAACCATTATCGCAATACCACGGGTCATCATCGTAGCAGAACTTGGTAGAATCGGTCATCTGGGTTCCCCCCGTAATCATCTTGCCATAGTTCAAATTTTGGGCAAAAAAGGTTATGGAATCTAAGATCTCGTAACCAAGCTCATAGCGAATCGTCTTATACACCTGACCGTCACGGGGGTCCGTAAATTCCCCATAACTATAACCATTTTCATTTTCAAAAAGTCGGCTCATATCGTAATACTTGCTACTCGAAGAGGGTTCTGTAGAGCTGGATGATACAGGAATCCAAAATCCATTCGTGCAAACACACCAACTTTCTTCTTGCGAAATATAGGCTTCAACGCCCTCTTTTTCACTGGTGCAAGTTTTCGACTGGAGAACCCAGTAACCATCTATACAACGATATTTGATGTTATATTGAGAAATGTATTTTGTTCCGCCCTCATATTCACTCGAGCAAAGCGAATCCCGCAACACATAGCCACTGGAACTCGAACGAGCATCATTTATACTTGACGAAGAGTTTCCCTCACCGTTAGAACTACTCGAGTTACCTTTTTTGCTACTAGAACTCTTCTGTGTATCATCACCTGACTTTACAGACGAAGAAGACTTTTCCCTACCGACCGAAGAACTAGACCCTTCGACTTCGCTCAGGGTGACACTCGTAGAAGACGAACCTTCGTCACATGCGACAAGCATGGTCAGGAGTACGGACAAGGCTATGGCGCAATTAAAAATTTTCACAAAGTACCTCCAAGAAACCCAAATCAATTTATTCGGGCAAAGTATAGCATTTTACGGCAAGGCATATTTTCTATATTTTCCACGCAATGCCTATTATCTTATTTGTCGTCTTTTTAGCAAGTATCGTTTTTGCACAGGATACCCCCGGTGCATTCAAGATCGATTCCATCCGTTACAACATCGGCGACGCCTTCGACGATTCCAAGTACCACACGCAGTACGACAAGTGGGCCTATGACTTGTTGAATTTGATTCACTTCGAAACCCGCGAAGTAACCGTCAAGAAATTGCTCCTTTTCGATGAAGGCGAAACCGTCACACCGATCCAGGTACAAGAGGCAGAAAGATTCCTGCGCAGCCAGAACTTCCTTTCGGACGCAAGCATCAAGATTACCAACGAAGACGGCAAGAACATTGCAAACGTCAAGACCAGCGACAACTGGACGCTTTCTATTCCGACTACATTCGGTTTTGCCGGAAAAGAATACAACTATAAAAACCTGAACTGGGGCATCGGCGTTCAAGAAAGCAACTTCCTTGGCCTGGGGCAAAAGTTGGGTTTCTACTTCGGCCACAACGAATTCCGTGACATGTGGCAAGTGGAATACGGCGACCCCCACTTCCTGTTCCGCTACAACCACCTGGACTTTCTATATAGCTACAACACCGACGGTTACCTGGCCTACGGCAAAATGTACATTCCGTTCTTAAGCAGAAGCCAAAACCAGTGGGCATACATAATCGAAGGCTTAAAGAACAAGCATGAAGCCTACTTTTACGGCAGCGGAAAGTTGCCCCCCGGCGCCACCGTCTACGACGCCCAAAAGAGATACGGCGACAGTCCTATCTACAATCACAAAAAAGCCCTGCTTGACTCATTCCCGCTGTACAACGGCAACGAAGTCGTAAAGCTGTTGGCCGTCAAGGACTTTATCGACGACTCCCTGAGTTTCAGAATCAGCCGTTCCTTCGGCGGCACCTACCGCAAGCTCTATGCAGGCGCCACCTACAACTACCGCTACACCACCGCCAGCGAAGGCAAGCTTTACCCCTACGCATTCACCGACGGCGACACCACCTACTTTATCGATTCGGCAACCGCAGTCAACGAATGGCTTCCGGAGCAGAAAGATTCCCGTCTCGGTTTCTACCTGACCCTTTCAAACATCCGCTACGAAAAGATCAAGAATTTCCATAACGCCAAGTGGACCGAAGACATCGAAAAAGGCTACGAACTCAAGGCTCAAATTTCAAAGAATTACGAACAGCTCGGTGCCGCCGACAACGACATCCGCCTCGACTTCTGGGCAAACCTGATGCTTGGTCGCAATATGCACCACCTGACGCTAAAGTCCGAGATGAACTTTTACCTGGACCACGGCGAAAGGCATGACTACTACGGAAGAATGTCCGGCGAATACATTTTCCACCCCACCAACACATTCGCCACCGCGCTTTCGGGCCTTGTTGATTTCTACGAAGACGCCCGCTACGGCAAGCAACTCACTCTCGGCGGCGTAAACGGCTTCGCCGGTTTCCCCACCGGATTCTACGCAGGCCAGGCACGAATATTCGCCAACCTGGAACAGCGCTACTTCACGAACTTTGAAATCGCCACCCTCATGCCCGTATTCGTGGTATTCCAGAGCGTCGGCGAAACCGCCTGGGACTTCTGGGACCTTAACCGCAAGGACCTCATCTACCTCACCGGATTCGGCGTGCGTTTTGCACAGACCAAGTCCATCAGCAGACTGGTCAACAAATTCGACGTGAGCATCCCCCTGAACGGCGTCCGCAAGGGTGAACCCCACTACTCGATTATCACCACTTACAGCCTGTAGTTAGGTAGCCTTCTCGGGCAGCCAAAAGTGTGATTTTTTTCAATTTAAGGCATTTTTTTTCAGTAAATGTGTCTTTTCGGGCTATATTTTCGTATTTTAAGGGTTATGAATTTCGTTTCTAAAATTTTAAGTATTGCGACAATTGCGGCGACAACCCCATTCGCGCAGCTTGCCCCCGCCCCCCAGATGGCCGATGTCAAACTCATGCAGGATTCCACTACCAACCAGCCCATGAAGATGGACTTTTCCAAGCCTCTTTCGGGTATTAGCGATCCGGGCATTCTTTTCAGCCATTTTGCAAACAAGCCCCTTTTGATTTACTACTTCAGCCCCAAGTGCCCCCACTGCCAGCGCCACATTTCCGAAATCCAGAACCTGGTCAAGGAATACGAACCCAAGGGCCTTGCCGGAATCGCCATCGGACTTGGCGGCGGCATCAAGAAGAACGACATCCGTCTTTTTATCGACCAGTTCCACGTAGCAATTCCCGTGTTCCAGGATAGCGACTACAAGTTCGGCCCCGCTTACGGTACCGGCTACATTCCCGTCGTCTACATCGTCCAGAAAGACGGAACCTTCTACCGTTACGAAACGCTAAACGAGGCGAACATGAACCACATGCGCGCCACGTTGAATGAAATGCTCAAATAAAAATTTTATAAGACCACAAAAAAAGCCGAAAAAAAGCGCCTCAACAGGCGCCTTTTTTTATTGTTGCCCGCCCCGAAAGGGCGCTGCACTTGGAACTTGTTTTAGAACATCTTGCGGGTGTTCTTCTTGGCGGGGCCATTACCGCTGCTGCTCGGCTTGGGAGCAGCACTTGCACCCTTGTTACTGAAGAGTGTAGCGTCATCGGCGGACTTGGTCTTGACTTCGAAGTGGTTACCGTCGCAGGTTTCTGTCGGAGCATAGCCTGCCGTATAGAGGCAGTAAGTCTTTTCGGAGCAGAATTCACCGGCGAGCTTACCCGTATGGTTGCAAACGCCCTTGCTTACAACACCGCTCGGAACCGGGAAGGGCTTGCGGGGCAAATCCTTGTGGAGCTGCTTCATCACGGCCATCCAGACCGGGAGAGCGTCTTCGGTACCGGTGTGGCCAGCACCCAAGGTGCCCGGGCTATCGGAACCGACCCACACGCCCATGGTGTATTGCTTGGTAAAGCCGATATACCAGCAGTCGGTGTAATCGTTGGTGGTACCGGTCTTACCGCCACTGGGGTGAGTAAAGCCGCTGGCCCACACGCGGGCAGCAGTACCGCGAATGTTCACGTCCTTCAGCATGTCCACCATCAGGTAGGCCGATGCCGGGCGCAACACTTCGTGTTCCACCTTGGAATTCTTTTCGATGACTTCGCCGTTGCGGTCCACGATAGATTCGATCATGTAAGGTTCGATACGGTTACCGCCGTTGGGGAACACCGTATAGGCAGAAGTCATTTCCATAAGGGTTGCTCCCACGGAACCCAGGGCCAAGCTAGGCACAGCCATCAGCGGGGCGCGCACGATACCGAACTTGCGGGCGTAGTTCACCACGTTGTTGAGGCCGTACTTCATACCCGTCAAAATAGCCGGCAAGTTCTTGGAACGGTAAAGGGCGCGGCGGAGCGTCATCATGCCTTCGAAGTCATGTTCGAAGTTGGCCGGACGCCAGACCTTATTCTTGTCCTTGTCATCGGGGTCCGGAATGCTCACCGGCTGGTCGTTCACGGAGTCGCAGGGGCTAGCACCGTTGTCCATGGCGGTGGAATAAACGATGGGCTTGAACGAAGAACCCGGCTGACGCAAAGACTGCACCGCACGGTTCCAGCGGGACTGGTTAAAGTCGGAACCACCCACCATGGCGCGGATGGCGCCCGTTTCGTTTTCGATCAGGATGGCAGCAATTTCAGGATGGTGATAAAGGATGGAGTCCGGGAAGCGGCGCTTGTCGGCGGGGCGCTTCAAGTCATCGGCCAGGTAGTCCTTCTTGAAAATCGTATAGAGGCTGTCGAAGTGGGCCACCACGCTATCTTCGGGCATGTCGAATTTCTTGGTCAGGAAAAGGCGGCGAGTGGCGCGGTACTTGACGCGACGACGAACCTTTTCCACCTGCACGCGGGCCACGCTGTCGGCATAGGCCTGAATGTCCGGATCAATGGTCGAATTGATAGAAACGCCATCGGCATAGAGGGAATTTTCGCCATACTTCTTTTCCATGTACTTGCGGATTTCTTCGTAGAAATACAAGCCGGATTCGTTGGAAACTTCCTTCTTCGCCAGTTCAATGGGCGTCTTGATATATTCGTGGTATTCGTCATCATTGATATAGCCGGCATCACGCATGGCATAAAGCACCGTGTTGCGGCGTTCGAGAGAAGCTTCGGGGTGACGGTCCGGGCGGTAGGCTTCCGGGCGCTGCAACATACCGGCCAGCACGGCCAGTTCCGGAATCGTAAGGCTATCCAGCGGACGGCCGAAGTAGAACTTGCCTGCAGCCTGGAAACCGTAGTTACCGCCAGCCAGGTAGACTTCGTTCATGTAGAATTCAAGAATTTCTTCTTTAGTATAAGTCTGCTCGATGCGGATGGCCGTCATCATTTCCTTGATCTTACGGGAAATGGTACGTTCCGGCGTCAAGAACAAAAGCTTGGTGAGCTGCTGGGTCAAGGTAGATGCACCGCGCAGCTTCTTGCCCGTCAAGGCGCTTTCCATAATCGCCGACGGAATCGCCCACACGTTCATGCCCCAGTGGCTATAGAAGGCGCGGTCTTCGGTGGCCATCACCGCATGGATTGCATTTTCGGGAATGGAATCGAAGCTAGTCCATTCGCGGCGTTCCACGAAATATTCGTGAGCAATTTTTCCGTTCATGTCATAGATGTTGGTAACCAACTTCGGGTTGATCTGTTCCAACTGCGAAAGGGACGGAAGCTCCGGCGAGAAGTGGTTGTACACTGCAACGACAGCAATAAAAGCGGCCACCACAGGAACAGCAAAGATAATGAGCCACTTAATGATCCTACGATCAGTAAACCAGCTCTTTAAGACATTCAGAACCAAAAGTAATACGGGTTTGACTTTATCCATGGTCCAATACCGTTAAAAAATTTGGCAAGAAAGATAGTTATTTATAAGACACACTTTTTCTTAGCACCGCGGCAAAACCCCCGCAAAAGCCCTAGATTGACATAATAATCAAAAATTCTTTGTTTTTTTTCAACAAAAACCCTTGACAACACCCGCACTTTAAACTATCTTTGGGCCATCAATCAAGCGGATGTAGCCCAACTGGATAGAGCGTTTGGCTACGAACCAAAAGGCTCCAGGTTCGAGTCCTGGCACCCGCAGAAGGAAAGGTTAATCGAAAGATTAACCTTTCTTTTTTATCCGCCCATTTATCGTTAAGATATTTTTTCAAAGTCTGCAAATACTTGTTTGCACGCACCCGCCCCTTCTAATTCTAAAATTGGCCCCCAGAGAGTGCTTGGTAATCCACGTTTTTCGAGGTTGTTTGTGGAATACAAGGATCACATTCTCAGTGAAGCCATTAGGCTTGTCTTTCTGGAAAGTCGCCGACAACGGGGGCTTACCCAAAACGGGCTTTCCCTTCGGTCAAATATCACCCGGCAATTCATATCGCAAGTCGAGGTCGGCAAAAGGCTCCCTTCAATCAACACCATTTGCGCGCTGGCGAACGCCTACAACAAAAGCCTTTCCCAGCTGTTTTACGAGGTGGACCGATTTTACCCCTTGATAGAGAAGAAGAGGCGACCCTTTAAAATCCCGGCAAATATTGCCGCGGAAACAAGGCAAAAATTGATAGAATACATCAATAACGCCCAAAAACAACAGGATTCCGCATCGACAAAGCCACCTCCATCGGGAAATTGTCCGGGGCAATAACAGCCATTTTGACCCTTAACAAAAATGTATTTTTTTGCTATCTTTTGCCCCCGATGGAATGGCCGAAGAACATAAAAACGCTCACCGAAGACGAGCTTAAGGCATGGCTCCGGGACGTGGACGAAAAGCCGTTCCGGGCTAGCCAAATTCAGAAATGGTTATTTTGTCAGCAGGTCAAGACCTATGACGAAATGGGCAACATTTCGCCCGCCCTCCGTCAAAAATTGGCAGACCAGTTTACCCTCCGTGCCCTGACCGAAGAACAGCGCATGGTATCGGTAGACGGAACTGTCAAATGGCTTTTCAAGACACATGACGACCACCATATCGAAACGGTGATGATTCCCGCAAACGGCCGCTATTCCGTGTGCGTTTCGACCCAGGTGGGCTGCGCCATGAACTGCGCCTTCTGCCGTACCGCCAAGATGGGCTTTACCAGGAACCTGGAAGCCGGCGAAATCCTGGAAGAAATCATCAACGTGAACTGGTACCTGAAAGAAGCCGGCCTCTTGAACGAAGAAGGCAAAACGGCCCAGGTCACCAACATCATCTTCATGGGCATGGGCGAACCCCTGAACAACCTGGAAAACGTGCACCGCGTCTGCTGTACGCTGCATAACCAGAGCCTGTTCAACATGGGCGCAAAACGCATGACCGTAAGCACCAGTGGCGTAGTTCCCAAGATCAAGGAACTGGTAGACCGTAACACCCCCTGCTGCCTTGCCGTCAGCCTGAACAGCACCAACAACGAATACCGTTCGTCCGTGATGCCGGTAAACAAGACCTGGCCCATCGAAAAACTTTTGGAAGCGGTTGACGAATACATCCGCAGAACCGATAATTACGTAACCTTTGAATTTGTCCTGATTCAGGACATTACCTGCACCCCGAAGGCAGCCAAGGAGCTCATCCGCATTTGCGCTCCCCGCCGCGTGAAGGTGAACGCCATCGTGCTCAACGACGGCGACGACCCCACGCTGCATGCCCCCACGCCGGAACAGGTTGAAGACTTTTTGGCTATGGTTAGGGCAGCCGAAATTCAAATAACGATCCGAAATCCGCGCGGCCGCGACATTCTCGCAGCCTGCGGACAGCTCGCGTATAAAAAGAAGGATGGTAAAACATGTTGACACAAAACCTCCCGGATTTCTGGGACAACCTCTACGCCGAAGGTAAGGACTACTGGAATCTCAAGAAGGCAACCCCCGCCCTCCTTGAATTCTTCAAGCATCCTTCCTGCCCCGCCACAGGCTCCGTTCTAGTTCCCGGTGCAGGCTTTGGCTACGACGCCGAAGCTTGGGCTTTGCGCGGTCACGACGTACTGGCAGTGGATTTTGCCCCCTCTGCCGTCGACGAACTGGACCACTTGAGCCGCAAGCACAAGAACCTGCGTTCTTTGGACCTTGACCTGTTCTCGCTTTCTCCCAAGGACGACAAGCGTGGCGGCCAGCTTTTTGACATCGTCTACGACTATTGCGGCTTTACGGCAATTCACCCGGGTCGCCGCGACGAATTCTTCGAAGTCTGCTACAAGATGATGAAGGACGACGGCCTGCTGATTCTCTTCTTGTACCCCCTCATGAACGGCAAGACCCTTCAGGGTCCTCCCCATGCCACCAGCGAAGGCGAACTCATGGCTCGTCTCGGCGGCGTGTTCGATGTGGTGGAACGCATCAAGCCGGTGAACAGCATCGCCGGCCGCGAAGGCAAGGAAGAAATCTGGCTCCTTAAAAAGTGCCTGTAATCGTTCCTGCGAAAAGCGCTACATTTAAAGGTGGACGGTGAAAAGCCGCCCACTTTTTTAACCCCGAATTTTTTCTATTTTTACTTAAAATTTTTACTCAAACCGGGCGGCAAGTTCGCCTGATGAACAACACAAGGAACTAAGGTATTTATATGGCACAAGATTTATGCCCCTGCGGATCTGGCAAAGCCTACGGCGAATGCTGCGAACCCATCATCAAGAAGCAGACTCTCGCTGCAACTCCCGAAGCTTTGATGCGTTCTCGCTACACCGCCTACGTAAAGCAGGAAATTGAATGGCTCAAGGACTCTTTGGAAGCTACCCAGCGCAGCGACTTCGACGAAGCCAGCGTGACTGCATGGAGCAAGGAATCCGAATGGCTCGGCATTGAAATCAAGCAGACCAAGACCGAAGAAGAAAAGAACATCGGCTGGGTCGAATTCATCGCCCGCTTCAAGCAGGGCAACATCACCCGCAACCACCACGAGCTGGGCGAATTCCACAAGGTGGGCGGCGCATGGTTCTTCTACGACGGCCGTGCCGTGAAGCAGGAAACTGTCCGTCACGAAGGTCCCGTTGTTGGCCGTAACGATCCGTGCCCCTGCGGTTCTGGCAAGAAGTACAAGAAGTGCTGCGGCGCTGGCAAGTAATTTAAAGGAAAGACATGTTCAAAGTTTTTGTTGACGGCGAAGCAGGAACTACCGGCCTGCAGATTTACGAAAGACTCGCAAAGCGTAACGACATCGAAGTGTTGCGCATCGCTCCCGAACTCCGTAAGGATATTAACGAACGCAAGCGACTCATTAACGAGTCGGACGTCACATTCTTGTGCCTGCCCGATGCAGCCGCTATCGAAAGTGCCGCCCTCTGCGAAAACCCGAACACCCGCGTGATTGACGCCTCTACGGCTCACCGCGTGAACCCCGACTGGACCTACGGGATGCCGGAACTCTGCCCTGCCCAGCGCGAAGCCATCGCCAAGAGCAAGCGCATTGCAAACCCCGGCTGCCACGCCACAGGATTCATCCTCGGCGTTCACCCGCTGGTTGCCGCCGGCGTGCTCCCCAAGAGCGCCAACGTTTCTGCCTACAGCATCACCGGCTATTCCGGCGGTGGCAAGAAGCTCATTGCCGAATACGAAGAAGCCGCAGCCCTCTCGCATGCTGCCGGTGAATCGAAGGCAATCATGGCTCCGGCTCCGTACGCCCTGGCCCTCGCCCACAAGCACCTGCCCGAAATGAAGAAGTACTGCGAACTCGAAAATACGCCGTTCTTCAACCCGGTGCTTGGCCCCTACTACAAGGGCATGGCCGTGACGGTTTCGATCTTCCCGAATGTGCTCACCAAGAAGCTTGGCCCCGAAGGCCTCACCGAAATCTTGGCAAAGCACTACGAAGGCTCCCGCTTTGTGAAGGTGATGCCCTATGAAGCAGCCCCCGTGCTGTTCAACGGCCGCCTCGACCCCACTGTTTGCAATGACACCAACAACGCCCGCATCCAGGTGTTCGGCAACGAAAACGTGATGCAGGTGACCACCATCATCGACAATCTGGGCAAGGGCGCCAGCGGTGCCGCCATCCAGAACATGAACATCGCCCTCGGACTGGACGAAGGAATTAGCCTTTAATGTTCTTAGACGAAAAATCGATTGAAGTGCGCTCTGGCAAGGGTGGCGACGGCATCTGCAGTTTCCACCGTGAAAAGTTCGTACCCCTGGGAGGCCCGGACGGCGGCGACGGTGGTCGCGGCGGTCATGTGATTCTCCAGGTGAACGAGCAGTTCTCCACATTGCTCGACATGGGCAACGCCCGAGTCTACAAAGCCGAAAGCGGACAGCCCGGCGGCGCCAAGCGCTGCACCGGCCGTAGCGCCGAAGACCTGATTGTAAGCGTTCCTCGCGGCACCATCGTGAAGGATGCCGAAGGCCGCATTCTCGCAGACCTGACCGAACCCGGCCAGAAGTGGATTGCAGCCCGCGGTGGCAAGGGCGGCATGGGCAACCAGCATTTTGCAACACCTGCCAACCAGGCTCCCCGCAAGTGCACCCCCGGCGAAAAGGGCGAAAAGCGCGAACTGTTCTTGGAACTGAAGCTCATGGCTGACGTGGGTCTGGTGGGATTCCCCAACGCAGGCAAGTCCAGCCTGGTGAACAAGATTTCTAGCGGTCGCCCGAAAGTCGGCGACTATCCGTTTACAACGCTTGAACCGGTGCTGGGCATCGTGCAGCTGAACGGTCACAGCTTCGTGGTAGCAGACATTCCGGGTCTTCTGGAAGGCGCCAGCGAAGGCAAGGGCCTCGGCCACCAGTTCCTCAAGCATATCGAACGCACCCATACGTTGCTGTTCGTCATCGACGGCTACGAAGAAAACGCCTACGAGCAGTTCACCGTCCTTAAGGAAGAACTCAAGGCGTTCCACCCGAAGCTCGCCAAGAAGCCCTACGTGATTGCATTGAACAAGGCTGACCTCGGCATTGAAGAAGCGATCAAGCAGTTCAAGGCCCACAAGGAAAAAGTCATCGTGACCTCTGCCATGAACGGCGAAGGCTGCAAGGAACTCACGCTCGCTCTGGACGAAGCCGTGCCCCACGTGCAAAAGAAGAAGGTGGGCTGGGAAAGCAAGAAACTCAGCAGCGCCACCACCGGCATCGACGGCACCGGCAAGAAAATCGCAAAGAGCAAGGCCGGCTCAGCAGCAAAGAGCGCAAGCTCCAAAACCACCGCCAAAAAGAGCGGATGGGGAAAGAAGGCTTAACGCATGGCAAAAAAAGAACAGAGCACACCGGTCATCGTAAACCGCAAGGCGAACCACCTCTACTTTGTCGACGAGACATTCGAGGTGGGAATCATGCTGATCGGTTCGGAAGTGAAATCTATCCGCGACGGCAAGTGTACTTTGGGCGAAGCCTGGATTGACATCGACGAGACCAAGAACGAAATCTGGCTCGTGGGTGCGCACATCGACGAATACCTCTTCGCCAACCGATTCAACCATTTTCCGGCAAGGCGCCGCAAGCTCTTGGCACATGTCCATGAAATTGCCAAAATGCGCAAGGCGAAGGAACAAAAGGGCTGCACCCTCATTCCCTTGAAGCTCTACTTCAAGAATCGCCGCGCCAAGCTCGAAATGGGAATCTGCCGCGGTAAAGACCAGCGCGACAAGCGCCAGGATATCATCAACCGCGACGCAAAACTCGAAATGGCCCGTGCGGCAAAGGCTCACCGCTAATGCTGAAAGGTCTTCGGAACATCTTCGTTTGCGCAGCTCTTGCAGGTTCTGCCTGGGCCTCCCCTACGATTGACGCCGAAGACTTCGCCAAGCAACACAACGCCAGCTTCCACTGGTTCCCGGTACAGAAGACTTTTCTCCTGGCCTCCCCCAACGACACGCTTAAATTCGCCATCGGGCTCCCCTACGTCAGCAGCCACGGCAAGTCCATAGAACTCAAGCGCGCCCCCCAAATTATTGACGGGCACATCTTTCTAGACTCTGCCGACGTGGCAGGCCTATACAAGGCAGAAAGTTCTTCGTCTGCAAAAACGGCAAGCAGCAGTTCCATTGCCTCTTCTGCAGCTGTCGCACCAGTTAAAACGGCCGCAGCCGTTCCCGCAGCAAAACCCGCCACGCCTAAAAACGAAACCGCCGGCACCCGCGAAGTCAAGACCATCGTCATCGACCCCGGCCACGGCGGCAAAGATACCGGCGCCCAAGGCAAGAATTCCAACGAAAAGGACATCGTGCTCGCCGTCGGCAAGCTCCTGAAAAAGGAACTGGAAAAAGAAGGCTTCAAGGTCAAAATGACCCGCGACAAGGACGTGTTCATCGAACTTGGCGAACGCGCAAACCTTGCCAACCAATGGGACGGAGACCTCTTCATTAGCCTGCACTGCAACGCCATCGACGCCAGCGCCGAACGCAAGAAGCAAATCAAGGGTTTCCACGTCTACGTACTCCGCGCCCCCGAAAGCGAAGAAGACAAGGCCATTGCCCGCCGCGAAAACAAGGTGGCCACCCTCTACGGCGAAAAGAACGCCAAGGAAGAACTCTCCCCGCTGGAATGGTTCAAGCTGGAAGCCCGCCTCGAAAAGTACAAGCAGAACAGCTACATGTTCACCGAAGAAATGCTCAAGGCCTTTGACGACGGCAAAATCAAGCGTCAGGGCGGTGGCGTCGGCGGTGCCGGATTCATGGTTCTGGTAGGTGCGCTCATGCCCGCAGTCCTCTTTGAAATCGGCTTCATCAGCAACCCCGAGGAAGAAGCCTATATGATGACGACCAAGGCACAAGAAGACATTGCCACACGCGTCGCAAAAGCGGTCAGCACCTACAAGGCAGCCGTCCACAATTACCGCGAGACCTTAGGCCGATAAATCCGCGGGAAACACCGCCTTTGTATAAAAAAAACCGACTGCAGTTGCAATCGGCTCTTTTATTTTCAAGATCCTCTGCTTCTCTGATTGGCTATTTTTTAGGTAACGATTTATTGATTATATCTAAACACTCTTCAAGGATTTTATCGTACTTTTCCTGATAGCGTTCATTTGTCGTAAGAGTTCCACCCGCACAAGTATAGGTCTTGGCAATATAGCCATCGAACCACAGATCTGTTGTATACTTTAAACTTGTATGCTCGACATCAAAGTCATCGCCACCCACATAATAGGGTGAAAAATTCCCGAGCAATTTTTCATTTTCACTATCCAGCAACTCATCATAGAACTGTTTTTGAGCATCGGTCAAGCCAGATTCCGGATTTTCCAACAACGCGGATATTCTCCGATAGATTTCTTTTTGTACTTCGGCAAGAATATCCGCAAACAAGGCAAAACCATCTAACGAGCACTGGACATAGCCTTCAGGCAAAGAGGAACTCGAGCTTTCCGCTTCGGAGCTAGAACTTTCGACCTCGGAACTCGAGCTGATTCCCTTGGCCTTGTTATATTCCTCTTCGGATGTATAGGCGACGCCATCCTCTACCTTGAACCACTTATAGGTCAAGCCATCGGAGCATTTAAGATTAGTCACAGTGCGGTACGAATTGCAGGGATCGTATACGATACCATAGAGGGCAACTGCTTCCTCAATGGCCCCACAATTTTCCAGTTTTCTCTCCCATTCCATCCTTGTCGAAAAATGTACAGCCGTATCCGCTTTCAAAAATTCTTGTAAATCCATACAAGAAAGTTTTGAAGAAGTAGTAGATTTTGAAGAAGTAGTAGAACCGCACACAGATTCATAAGAATCGATCTTCGTGCAAGTCACCGAAGGATCTTTCGCCAGAACAAATTGTTCTAAACTAGAGGAACTAGACGCTTCAGAACTGGACGATTCCAAAGATTCTGAAGAACCGGGTTCATTGACAGACGAAGAACTTTCCACTTCGGCACTTGACAAAGACTGCGTTTCCGAAGAAACGGGATCTGATTCCAGGGATGAGGAACTTGTCGGAGACTGTTCAGAAGAGGTCGGTTCCGCCGACGAAGATTCCGGAGATTCAGGATCATTAATTTCCGGAGCCTGCGTACTAGTGTCACTATCGCAACTCGCCCAAAACAGAGATGCAACCGATACACAGCACAGACGCCAAACATTGCGAATATTCATAGAGACCTCCAATTTTTCTACAATATACAATTTATTCAAAAAAACAGATTATCGTTTAAACAACTTTATAAAAAAATGTGATTTAAGCATCAAAAAAATCCCCGGCCGAAGCCAGGGATTTTCAAAACTTCCCTCAAAAAGGATTACACACCCTTCTTGAAGCGCTTGCTCCACCACAGAACGATCGGAGAGCAGATGCACACAGAAGAGTAGGTACCGATAAGGATACCGAAGCACTGGACCAAGCCGAAGTCGCGGATGGAAGAACCACCCATCACAGCGAGGATCACGCACACGAACAAGGTCGTGAGAGAGGTCACCATGGTACGGCTGAAGCACTGGTTCATAGACTTGTTGATGGTTTCGGCGAAGTTGCTGGAACCATATACGGCGGTATTTTCACGGATACGGTCGAAGTTCACGATGGTGTCGTTCACGGAGTAACCGATCATCGTAAGGAGCGATGCGATCAAGGCACCGTCGAAGGAGAGACCGAAAGCGGAGATAAAGCCGAGGGTAATCACGGTATCGTGCACAAGGCCGAGCACGGCAGCGACACCGAAGCCGAGACCGAACTTACCGAAGCGGAACCACACGTAGATCAAGATGCCGAGCCAGGCGAGGATCACGGAGAGGATTGCGTTGAAGCGGAGTTCCTTACCAATGGTCGGACCCACATTGTCCTTAGCCACGATTTCGCACTTCTGACCGGCCTTTTCGAAGGCCTGAGCCATCTTGACTTCGAACTGAGCGTCGTCAGAGGCGCGCATGCTAATCTGGTAAGAGTTAGCAGAAGTACCACCGAGCGTACGGACCTTCGTGCCAGAGATGCCGGCAGCGGACAGAGCCTTGCTCAAATCCTTTTCATGCTTTTCGCTATCCTGGTACTGCACTGTATAAACCTGACCACCAGTGAAGTCGATGCTGAAGTCAAAGCCCTTGATTGCGACGAAGGCGATAGAAGCAATAATGAGGATTGCAGAAATGAGACCGAAACGGCGACGGTTCGGAATGATCTGGAGGTTAGCTTCGTTGATAGCCTTGAAGCCGCCACCGATAGAAAGGGTGGTAGCGTCGCGCTTGGCAAGCTTCCAATCCAAGATGGAGCGGGTCACCGTGATAGCGCAGAACAAGGAAGTAAGAATACCGATGGTAAGAGTAAGACCGAAACCCTTCACAGAACCCGTACCAATCTTATAGAGGATAAGACCGGTAAGCACGGTGGTCAAGTTGGAGTCCAAGATGGCGCCGAAAGCACGTTCGTAACCCTTGGCCACGGCAGCGCGAGCGGTAAGACCGTTCTTGAGTTCTTCACGGATACGTTCGTAAATAATCACGTTGGCGTCGAGAGACATACCCACCACGAGGATGAAGCCTGCGATACCGGGGAGAGTCAAAGTAGCATTGAACACGGACATCACGGCGGCGGTCACGAGAGTGTTGATCACCATACCGAAGCTAGCGATAAGACCACCGAGGCGGTAGTAGGCAACCATGAACACCAAGCAGAGGATAAGGCCGATAGCACCGGAACCGAAGCCCTGCACAATGTTTTCTTCACCGAGGGTTGCACCCACGCTGCGGCTTTCAATAATCTTCATCGGGGCCTTCAGGGCACCGGCGCGGAGCACGACAGAGAGGCGGTTAGCTTCAGCCATGTCGTCGAGGCCAGTAATCTGGGCTTCGCCGTTGGGGATACGGTCACGGATCACCGGAGCGGAAATCACCTGGTTGTCAAGAACGATAGCCATCTGCTTGCCGATGTTGGCGGCAGTCACGGCAGAGAACTTTTTCGGACCGATGCCACCGAACTTGAGACTAACGGCCACTTCACCGGCGCTCACACCATCGGACACGCGGTAGGGGCGAGCATCGACCACATCGTCACCGGCCATTTCGGCACGGCGCTTGAGCAAGTAAAGACGCTTGGCCTTGATCTTGGAATCGCGCTGCACCGGTTCGAGACCGCTGCCGAAAGCGAAAGCAACATCGCGGGGAATCAGCTTCTGCACGCCTTCGGTGGCGAGGAGCTTCTTCACCTTTTCCACATTTTCTTCGGCGATAAAGCCGCCGTTACCAAAGCTCATGTAGTAAGCGGAAAGGGCAACGCCGACCTCAGATGCCGGTTGAGCCTCGACCGCAGCAGAATCCTTGGCGGAATCGGTAGCGGCAACTTCGGCAGCAGCGGGAGCCTTACCGAGGAGTTCGTCATCAGAAAGGGCCTTGGTGGTGTCCTTGGCGGAATCAGCCTTGGCAACCGTAGAGTCCTTGGCAGTAGAATCCGTTGCGGCGGAGTCGGCCACGATATCGGTGGTCTGACGGGTCAGGTACTGGTCGATGAGGCCAACCACCTGGGTAAATTTTTCAGCTTCAGCAAGAATCTTGAATTCCAGCTTAGCGGTAGAACCCACGAGAGCCTTTGCAGTGGAGTCATCCACGCCTGCCAGTTCAACCACGATTCGGTCGTCGCCGGACGGGGAAATCTGCGGTTCAGAAAGACCGTACTGGTCAACGCGGTTACGGATGATTTCGAGGGACTGTTCCTGAACGTCCTTAATATCTTCACCCTTGATGCCGGACTTGTCGATTTCGAGCGTAATAGCCGTACCACCGGCAAGGTCAAGGCCGAAATTGATGGATTTTGCACCCAGCTTCGGATTTTCCTTGAGGAAGGTCTGCTTTTCAGCCCCCTTCTTGGTGTGTACCTGGATAGAAGGCCATACAGTGTAGGCCGACAAAACAATGACGAGGAGAATAATGAGTTCTCGCATGCCGAATTTTTTCTTGTTCATTTGTAATCCCTTAATAAGGCATTATTCAGTAAGTTTTGCGCGCAAAGATAGTAAAATGACATTACATATTAGTTACCGGTTCCCAGAAAACCAGTTCAAATAGAGCCGAACGGTCCGAAAACCCCGTTATTTCTTGAAGCGTTTCACGTCCGTACGCACCCCATCGCTCACCACTACATGGTAAAGCCCAGGAGCCAGCGCCCTTATATCTATAGTGGCACTATGTAAAGCCTGCTGACGCACCATTTCGCGGCCCTGCAAGTCAAGAATACGGATGGAGGCTCCCTTCTTGAACCCGCTTCCCACTTCTACATACAAATTATTATTCATTTGATGAACGGAAGTGCCATAGAGATTCGTAATCTGGCCCAGCGCCGTGGTGGACGTATCCTTCGAAGGAATCTTGTCATCCTTTGCAAGCAGACGCCACATCTGATTCCATTCCCAGTCGTCAGCCCAGCTCTGCACCACGCGTTCGCCATCGGTCGTTGCACGCAGGTACATGCCGCTGTTCAGCATCTTCATGCGGACCACGGAGCCTTCGTAGCCGGACTGTTTTTCCATCACGACCTTCTGGTGTTCGCCACCATTCCACTTGTAAAGGCCCATGGTCACGCCAGCGTCCTTCGACTCATTGGGAACGTCTATCGACATTTCGCCAAAGTTGAAGCGATAGGTGTTCGAAGAAAGGGGCGTAATGACAACGATGGCATCGTCGCCGTGGCAATCGCCGAGGGCAAGCTTGTCTTCGGCAGTACGAACCATGCAGCTCCCGAAGTTCATCGAGAAGATGCGAACCGTATCGGGTTTCGCGGGCTTGGCCTGCCACACGCGCACCCAGTCGCTTTCAAAATAAGCGGGCTTGTCGGCTGTAATGTCGATGTCGTCGCCGGCCCAGCCGCCAATGGCCAGGTTCACGATGATGTACTGCGCCGAGAGCTGCTTGATTTCGGTCGGACGATTGTAGCTTGCAAACTTCTTGTCGTCAAAGTAAAAGCTGAGAGTAGATTCATCCCATTCCACGCCATAGTTGTGGAAGTCTGCGGAACGGTCTACATTGTCATCCTTGTGGCCGCCGAAAGAAGCCTCATGGTCCCAAGCCGAGCCATGACTGTTATACCAACTGGGGTCCGTGTAATGCAAATAGTAATGATGCTGCTTGCGGGATGCGGGAATTTCGAGAATGTCGATTTCCGGGGGCCAGCCGTCTTGCAAAGTCCAGAAGGCAGGCCAGGTTCCCTTTTGCGACGGAGCCTTGAAACGGCCTTCGATGTAGCCGTACTTGACTTCGAATTTGCCCTTGGTATCGATGGCACCACTCGTATAGTCCACCGGAATTTCCTTGCCGTTGAACTTGGCAGTTCTGCCGCTGGCATCCGGGTGTTTTTTCTTTTCGCCTTTAAGCTTAAGCGTACCGTCGGAAACGATTACGTTCTCTTCAGCGCAATAGGCACGGTGGTTGTGAGTGGGGCCCCAGTTGTAAGTCGGGTTCCATTTCTTTTTGTTGAGCGAAGTGCCATCAAAATTGTCTTCAAACACTTTTTCCCAACCGCTAAAATTAGCGGGAGGATCCGCCATGACCAAAGAGGCCAAGAACAAAACTGCTATAGATTGCTTCGTTACACTCGCAATGACGTTATTCATATCCAATCCTCACCCAACACACGCTTCTTAAATATACTTTCAAGGTGCGGTTTTACAAAGCAAAAAATTTATAGCAGGGGCAAAAAGAAAGACTGCAATAAGGTTTACAAGCGTTTTGGAAAGCCGTAAAAGGAGGTCTCCCCATTCGGGGACCATGCGCACTAAGCACTAAAGTGCTAAGTGCTGTCCGCCCGGTCAAAGGCCGGGAAGACAATTAAAATAGGAATGCTATAGAGCCGAACGGCTTTTATTATCTAGTTCTGCGAGGCAGTTCGGAGGCATGTTTTTCGAGCCACACGGCATCTTCCAACGCACGTTCGGCTTCGGTAGCCCAGTCGGAATCCGGGAACTGCTGCACTACTTCGCGGTAACGCACCACGGCGCTATGGAAGTCGCGGAGTTCACGATAGATATTGCCCACCTGAAGCATGGTAAAGTAGCGTTCTTCAGGGTCCTGTTCCGTTTCGAGCAAGGCCTTGTACATCTGGAGAGCAGATTCGTAGCTGCCGGCACCAAAGAGCAAGTTCGCGTTGGCAAGAGTCGGCGTATTGGACGGTGCGTCGGCAAAGTCCTTTACAGGGGCAACTTCTTCTGCGGGAGCGGCACTTGCCACCACCGGAGCGGCTTCGGGAGCCTTGGTTTCAACCTTCGCTTCGGCAGTCTTCACGTCTGCCTTCACGGCTTCCGGTGCAACATTGCCACTCTTGGCAGCCTTGATTTCGGCGATACGGGCTTCGGCAGCGGCACGATACTTGGCGCTGGGAGCGGCCTTCTTCATGTAGGCGGCCAAGAACTTAAGTTCCTGTTCGGGCTTGTTGTTCTTCTGGGCGATCTTTGCCAAGAAGAAGTTAGCGTCGTTGCCTTCTTCCTTGTATTCAAGACCCTTCTTCAAGTTGAACTCGGCCTTGTCCAATTCGCCAAGTTCGTAACGGGTAAGGCCCGCATAGAAATAGGCACCGGCATGGCCAGGCTGCTTACGCAAGACTTCACGCCACATGGGGGCAGCTTCTTTATACTTGCCTTCGGCAAAGAGGGCCTTGCCTTTTTCAAAGGGATCCGTCGGAAGGGCGGCTTCTGCTTTTGCAGGTTCTGCAACAGCAGGAGCGGCAGCCTTGGCTGGTTCAGCCTTTGCAACTTCCACAGGCTTCGGCTCTGGAGCGGGAGCCGGCTTGGCCTCTTCGACAGGCTTCGGTTCCGGCTTCGGGGCTTCAGCCACAGGAGCCGGCTCAGGTGCTGGGGCTTCTGCAACGGTCGTCGCTTCAATCGGAGTTTCTACCACCGGATTGTTCTTCGGGTCCTTTGCACGTTCGGCATCGGCCTTGGCCTTTTGGCCGAGAGCCTCGTAAACCTTGGCGGCGCCTTCGTAGGCGGCACTCATAGTAGGTTCAAACTTGTAGGCCAGGCGGAAATTGGCGAGGGCTCCGCTATAATCCTTCATCTTCATGCGAACTTGTGCAGCGGCCAGGTATGCTTCGGCATTCCTAGGATTTTCGGCCAAGACAGCGCGGTATTCGCCGAGGGCCATTTCAAAATCACCTTTCGCCTCAAAACGGGCACCCTGTTCCATTCGGGGGTCGGCACTGAAGGAGAGACCCACCAAACATGCTAACGCAATCGCAGAAATTCGGATATTCATGCCCTTAATTTAGCAAAATTATTTTTAGAATTCCCGCTAGCACCCCAAGAAATACTACATTCAAGGTATGAGCAAACTTATCGCACACATTCTGGTCGGAGCCATTGTCGCTGGCATCTTGATGCTTGTAAACGCCTTCCTCGTTCCCGAAAACCTTTACATGAGCGACTCCTTCAACCACTTCATGAGCGCCTGCTACTGTCTGAGCATCATCATCCCGTGCGTGATCTACTATCTAAAAACGCCCCGCGGTACCGATAACCGCGGACAGCGCTAATTGATTACAAGCGTCTCTATAAAAAAGCCCCGGCATAACCGGGGACAAATTTTTCGGTAAGTTCAGCGCGAAGCTGGACTTATTTCTTTTTGCTGCGCACGAAGGACACAACACCGAGGGCCACAAGTGCCAAGGCGGCCACCAGGCTCACCCAAATCGTCTTGTGGAACGGGACGCTGCGGAATTCCATACGGACTTCGGAATTACCGGCCGGGATTTCGACTGCACGGAGGGTACCGAAAGCCTTGTAGACCTTGACTTCGTTACCGTTTACGTAAGCCTTCCAGTAGGGGTGATAGTTACCCGCCACCACCATGAAGCCTGCACGGTCAGCCTTCACGCTGAACACCTGGGTGTCCATCTTGGGGCTGGCAATCAGCTTTGCAGAACCCTGGATCGGGCCCTTACCGCCCTGGGACGGCTTTTCGGACAAAATAACCTTTTCGCGGTAAGCAAAGCCATTCTTGAGGGATTCAATCGCCTTGTCGTCATCCATCACCACGGCTTCGCCATAAAGGTAGGCCTCGCCCATGGCCGTAGGAATAGGCATGTAAGTCGTACCCTGGCGGCTATCGAAAATGATGGCCCCCACGTTCATCAGGTCAAGGAACGGATGGGCCGCTTCGGGATCGTTGATATTCAGCAAGAAGTTCGCATCGTTCTGGCCGCCGCGGAAAGCACGGTAGCTAGCCAGTTCGTTGTCATGGATACCATCCGCATTGCGCAAGTGGTACTGAGGGAAAGCGTTTCCGCCCAGGGCCTTGTTGCGGGAAAGAGAAAGCACACGAGGCGTATTCAAGGAATCGGCCTTGTAAGGAGCCTTGATGGCCGCCACGACGGCATTGTTAGGCTGCAAGTATTCGCCTGCCGGAACATTCTGGATGAACGCGCCGTTAATGAAGAATAGCTCAACAGCTGCAGCAAGGGCAAGCACGCCCGCCTTATGGGCAACAGGAGCCTTCCACTTGGCAACGAACAAGGTCACCGCCACAATCACCAGCACAAGTACAAAACTGGGAATCACCTTACCGGCAGTCGCGTTCATCACGATTTCGTTAAGGGGCTTGAAGTAGGGAGCCGTAACGGAATCTTCCAAGAGCTTCTGACCACTCATGAGCATCACGCCCAGGTAAGCAAAGCCGATAAAGATGCAGGCCTGCAGTGCACGCGGAGTGCCCGGAAGTCCCTTCTGGAAGGCTTCGGTCAAGTTTGCAACGGTAAGCTTTTTCTTCTGGTCATCGAGACTCATGACACCGAGGCAGAGGGCGGCATAAAGAATCATCACCACCAGGCCTACGGGGCCAATAAAGGTCGTCCAGGCAAAGCGGGCAATCAGAGCAAGCACCAGGAGCACGCCGTACATGGCCGAACCATGCAACAGGGCTCGGCGGTTATCTTCTGCTTCGGCGGCTTCTTCGGGAGTCTTGCCGTCGGCGGTCAAGGCCTTGAGAACCGGGCCCGCCATCATCACCAGCAACAGCGGCAACCAGAACAGGGCCATACCCGGAGCGCGGAAGTTCTTGACGCCGGGAAGCACATTGTACCACAGCTTGAACAGCGGAGAATGGTCACCCATGCCATAGCTCAAAGCGACAACTGCGCCCAGGCCCCAGAAGGCGGCATAGCGGCGCTTGCCAGGGAGGAACAGGCAAAGGAACCCAAGGAAGGTGAGCAAGGCGCCCGCATTGTTGTGGTCCAGCTTGAATGCATTGTGGCCCCAATAGAAGGGCGAGCCGCCTTGCAGCTTGCGGTATTCATCCATGGAGAAGCTCACGAAAGAGGAACCTTCCAAGTCACCCGTCTTTTCGTTCTGTTCGTAAACGTCTACGCCCACAAAGCCCGGCAAAAGAATCTGGGCCATTTCTTCCTGATGCAAGGACCAGCTCACGGCGTGGCCGTAATTGGTATGGCTATCGTCACCGCGCACCGACTGCGTGGTGGTGTACATGTAGGGCGGCACAATCTGGAAGCAAGAGAGCGCAAGACCAAAGCCAAGGCCCACTGCAGCAAGACCCAAGCGCTTGCCGCGGGTCTTCAGGGCATCGCAATGGAAGGCAACTTCGTAAAGCGTATAAAGGCCGGCGCCCCACAGGAACAAGTAAGTGAGCTGCAAGTGGGATCCCAGAATCATCCAGGCCACCGAGAGGGCAAGCACAATCATGTAGGGAATGCTACCCGTGCGCACCACCTTGCGGATGGCAAGCAAGGCAAGCGGGGCAATGGCAAAGACCATCATCTTACCGTCGTGACCGCCATACAGGTAAGTAAAGAATTCCGGCGAGAAGGCGTACAAGAAACCGAGAAGCCCAGCCCACCAGCGGTTACCTGTGAGGTTCCAGGCTAGAGCCATGGCACTCATGAAGGCGACCCACAAGGTCAGAATGAACTTGAAGCCCACGGCACGGGCCGGATCCATCAGGAACTGCACCCATACCAAAGGATGGTAGACATCGGCAAACAGGGCGTCGATGGTGGGCACGCCGCCCAAACGGGAATCGTCCCATTCCGTGACCACGGCACTTTCGGCACGCAAGATACGGCTACCGATACCGTTCAGCTGGTCACTGTTGAGCATGAGCTGGTTGCTGTCGAAGGCGAAATCGCGGAACACGATCAGCAAAATTCCAAGGAAAATGGCGGAAAGCGCCACAAAGAAAGCAGGCTTCTTGTTTAAGAAATTCATGCCAACAATGTAGTAAATCAGCCTTGCAGATACACCAAAAGACGGCTGGAAATACAGCCGTCCTCGTTAAAAAAGATGTTGTTTTAAACTACTCTTCGTCTTTATTGTCGACGGAAGAATACTTTACAAGGCAATACACGCCAAAAGCCGAAATGATGCATGCAGCGGCAATGGCAACATATTTGATAATCTTTCCCATAAAATGCTCCTAGCGATTTTTTCTATAAGATATACAATTTTCTTCTAGAAAGCAATGGTATTTTTACTTTTTCTTTAAAATCATGCAAATGACGGGGAGTTTCTTGTCCACCTCGTTTTCGCTAGGAATGATTTCGCTGGAAACCACATTGCAGTTGAATTCCTTCACGAAGAATTCCAACTGGTTGCGATCAAAGCCAAGCCAAATATGTCCGTGGGTGGTACGGAAAGATTCTTCCTTGTGCTGAGCCAAATCCAGCAGGGCAAGGGTTCCACCCGGTTTCAGAATACGAACGGCTTCCTTGATGGCAAGGCGCGGATCCATGGCATGGTGAAGCACCTGGCTCATAAGCACCAGGTCGGCAAAGTCATCCGGGAGACCGGTCTTGACCATGTCAGCCACCTTGGGCGACACGTTCTGGATATTCTTCTGCTTCAAGATCTTCTGGAGGCCCGAAATCACCTTGGGGTCGCAATCGAGGGCGGTCACGTGCTTGCAGCGGTTGCACAGCATGAGCGTCAGGTCTCCCCCTTCGCCGCAACCCACGTCCACGGCGTTTTCGAAGGGATTCATGAGCTGGCTGAACAGGCTGATTTGAGCCTTGAGGCTACCGCCAGCCTGGTCCAGCTTATGGATCTGGCCCTTGGTCTTGTCGGTGCGGTCTTCCAGCACCTGGGCGGCACGACACTTGAGAATGTCCTTGTCCGGGAGTTCTTCGTAGGCTTCGCGGATCATGGTCAGCATGCGGGAGCTCAGGTACAGTTCCTCGCTCAAGCGGTAATAGGCCTTAATACCGTCACGGCGGTCCTTCAGCAAGTTGCATGCCGAAAGCTTCGCCAAATGTCGGCTAGCGTTGCTCTGGTGAATATCGAGAATGTCCTTGATTTCGTTGACCGTAAATTCAGCCTGGTCCAAAAGCAACAAAATCTTGAGGCGCATTTCGTCAGAAATGGCTCCAAAAAGGTCCATGCTGGGGACAATCGGTTCACGACCCAAATCACGCAAATTGGTAGAATTAGACACAAAAACTCCGTACGTTTTCTTTAAAGCAATATAATTTTTTTTAGTTTGACGGCTGTATGAGGATTTTGAAAAGGTCACTGATTATAGCCACCCTACTACTCATGGGGTTGGCCCAGGCAAGCGATAGCGGGCGCCCCTCATACAAACTCGACTTACAAAACGACCTTGCAATCTCCCTGACCTCTCTTGGCATGTTCGGGACGGGCATGTTCCTTTATTCCCGCATGGACTCTTCCGACCCCCTTAAAGACAAAGACGAACTTTTACCCTGGGACAAGCCCCAGGCCGGGCGTTACAGCAAGGCAGCCGACCAGGCAAGCGACGTAGGTTCCCTTCTCGCAGTGGCCCCTTTGGTAGTAGGAGGCATCGCCTGGCACGACGGAAGCTCCAGCGGAACAGAATTCGCCACATTCACCCTGATGTTTTTCCAGGCCATCGGCATCGGAAACGGAATCAACCTCGCCCTTCGTTCCTTTGAAATCTGGCCTAGGCCCTACATGTACGCCGAAGATGGCGAAGGTCGTGAAAAGGCCGAAAACGCAAAAGCCGAAGCTTACGGATCCTTCTTTTCGGGACACGCCACCGCCGCCTTTACCGTAGCCACCTTTACCGACCAATGGTTCAGGACCGCTTATCCGAATTCCCCCTACAAAGGAATCGTGCGAGCCAGCGCCTATTCGCTGGCCACGCTAGAAAGCGTCCTTCGCATTGCGGCAGGTAAACATTACATTACGGACGTGGTCGTCGGAGCTCTAGTCGGTACGGGCGTAAGCCTCGGAATCCTTGAAATGCACCTCGACCGTAACGAAAATTTTTCAGTATGGGCTGGGCCGGGTGTTGCCGGCATCACACTTTGGATATAACATAAAATTGTAAGATTCGCTTTCAAAAACTCCTGTATATATTCAAAAGTGTAGGCGAAACAAAATGCCTCAGGGAGTGTGTGAAATGTTCGGAATCAACTTCAATCGTCTGGTTACAGCAACTGCCGTCATAGCCATCTGCTGCGGCACAAGCTTTGCTGCCCCCGCCAAAATGGGCATGCACAAGATGACCAAGGTTTCGGCCAAGAAAACACACCTGGTGCACAAGAGTAAGGCCGCGAAGATTGAACAGCCCGAACAAAACCTGAGCGAAGAAGAACTTTTCGCCATGGCTCTCGAAAGCAAGCATATTTCTAAAGACGGCAGCACGCTCACCGATACCCGCGACGGCAAGATTTACAAAGTTGAAATCAGGGGCGACAAGGCATGGATGAAGAACAACCTTTCCTTTAGCCTTTCTACCCCCAAGCAGTGCCTGCTGGAAGACGAAGGCAACTGCAAGAAATTCGGACGTTTTTACAGCCACAAGGAAGCCTCCAAGGCATGCCCCAACGGTTGGCACCTCCCCAACGACGGCGAATGGCGCGACTACCAGAAAGACCAGTCCAAGCTTGACTGGAACAACCTGGGCAAGGGCGGCTGCAAGGACTGGGACGGCTACTGCGAAGGCGATAATACCGGTCACTACTGGTCTGCCTCCAAGGTAAAGAAGAATACCGCCCGCTCCTGGGAATTCCGTAGCGCCGGCCGCAGCATCAACCGCACCGATGAAAGCCTTTCTAAAGGTCTCTACGTGCGCTGCGTTGCTGACCTGCGATAACGTTTACCCGTAAAAATATTAAGGCTCCCGCAAGGGAGCCTTTTTTGCTTTATGGATGGCGGATCTATCCGCCATGACTTTTTTATTTAAGTCCGCCAATCACCAGGTTCACGATTCCGCGTGCGAAGTCCTTTGTCTTGAGGCCAGTCCTGCGAGTCGGAATACCTTTTTCTTCCTTCAGCTGAACCACCAGGTAATCCAGACAGTAGGCACCGTTGTCGCCATCGTAGGTGACGTCAAAGCTGTACTTATCGAAATCGAATTCCTTGGCAGCATCGCGATCGTTCCTGAAGTCTTCGTAAGCTTCTTCGCAATCATCCTGGTCGTAGGCATAGCGCATCTGGAACATGATGTCGCAGGTACGTTCTTCAAACCCAACCGAAATCGTTCCAGAAGATTCGTTGAAATCAGACACCTTGAGAGAGAGAAGCCCGCTGAACAACGACAGTTCATCGCAATCGACTGCGCGCACATCAGAAAGCATGTCCCTTTCGGAGTAGGCCTTGTCGTTCTGCAAGAACAGCTTGTAGAAGTTGACAAAGGAATTTTCCATATCCGAAATAGCGGCGTTTTCCTTGCTCAGCTGCGAATAGAAATCCTTCATGAGGCAGACGCCGTCATAGCGGATAACGGACTTGAGCAAGCCATTCTTCTCAAGACGGACGGCATCGTATATATTCTTCGAGCCGTTACCCTCGACATCCCAAGTCCACAGCCCCGTCGGGAACGATCCATCCTTGTCAAGCACAAACTTGAGTTCTTCCTTATCGTGCGTCAAGGTGATGAACCCTTTCTTTTCGCGGGCCTTGTAAGTAGTGGTATCCCATTCATCGACATCTTCGGGACCCATCAAGTTGCCCGGACGCTCCACCTTGCAAACCGGCTTAATCAACTTGAACGTAGAATCTTCGTCATCGTACTCGTAGGAAGCCTTGTTCAACACCATTTCGAACGAATCTTCGAAATCGATTGTGCCAGAACCGGAATCATCATCGCCGCATGCCACCAGTGCAATAGCGGGGAAAAGGGCTAAAGCAATTTTCTTAATCATATTTTCTCCATTTTTTTAAATCAGATTTCACCCTTGAAGAAGGATTCAAAATCGATATCGCTTACCATGTCCACCACGAACTCGGGTTTCTCGGCCAGCTTGTCCAAATCCTGCTGCTTGGTTTCGCCACAGAGCGGGAGCACAAAGCGGCAGCCACTGCGCTTGGCCAGTTCAAAGTCGGTATACAGGCGGTCGCCCACGAACAGAATTTCTTCGGGCTTGAACTTTTTCAAAAGGCCCGAAAGCATGGCGGGGTTCGGCTTTCCGAAGCTGCGTTCCGGTTCTACACCGTAGGCCGTCTTAAGGAGGGCCATGAAGCTTCCGATATCGGGCACGGGGCCGTTGGCATCGGGACAGACAAAGTCGGTGTGCGTGACCCAGAACGGAATCTTGCGCTGCACGCGGAAAGACAGTTCGCAAAGTTCGCGATAGTCGAAGCTGTTATGGTAGGCAATGAGCACCAGCTCGGTGTCCTTGACATCGGGACGCAGGTTCAGCGTCGGGTCTTGGGCGGCAAACCATTCCGTAACTTCGGGGTTTGCAAAGAAGAACACGTTCTTGATGCCTTCTTCGTGAATGGCGTCCAGCGAGAGGTACAAAGCCGAGATGATGGCATCGTCAGTGAGCGGGAGACCCATGACCTTGAGGCGGTTTTCGTAGAAGACCGGCGACTTGCTGGTATTGTTGCTCAAGTAGTAGACAGGCACCTGTTTGGCAACACGGCAAACCGTCTTGACCGCCTTCGGGTAAGGGCGGCCACTCAGGTAAAGAGTTCCGTCGAGATCGAATACAACAGCTTTTACAGGGGTTTTCACGCTAATCAATATAGCATATTTTTTATTTTTAGGCGCATGAAAACACCTGACAGCCGTTTCTTTTGCCCCCTAATTCAGACTGGAAATATCACGCTTGACGAAAACGAAAGCAGCCACGCGGTGCGCGTGTGCAGGGCGTGCGAAGGCGATGTTTTGCAGCTGTCCGATGGCGTGGGGCACTTCGCTGACGCAGTCATCGAGGTGGCCGACGCAAAGGCCTGCGTTGTTCGGGTGGACAAAGTGATTGAGGCGGAGCGCCCGCGACCCAAGGTGTCGCTGGGAATCGCGTGCCTCAAGGACGACGCCTTGGAAGAAGTCGTATTCCATGCGGCGCAAACCGAAATCGACAAGATTATCTTTTTGCGCACGGACTTTTCGCAGGAACCCAAGAATTCTGACTTGAAGAAAACGGTGCGCCGCGCCGAGCTCAAGAGCCTCGTGAGTCTGAAGCAGTCCAAGAAAGCCTGGATTACAAACATCGAAGGCCCTATTGAATTCGACAAGTGGCTCGCCACCTACCAGGGTGACTTGATTCTCTGCGATATCGATGGTGAACGCCATCTGGATTTGAGCGGTTCGGACGATGCAACGCCCGTCACCCTGCTGGTCGGCCCCGAAGGCGGATTCTCTCCGCGGGAGATAGAAGCAATAAAGGCCTTCCGCAACGGGAAGGTCCACTTGCTGAATTTGGGCAATACACGCTTGCGTGCACGCACCGCCGCAGTCATTGCGCTCGGAAAGATTCTTTAAAGAGTCACTTTGACTTTTTCGCGCATAGCCATGACCTGAGCCTTGGCTTCTTCAACGGTATCGCGACGAGCCAAGAGGACGCCCAGACGGCGGTGGCCCTTGAGTTCCGGCTTACCGAACAAACGAAGACCCGTATCCGGTTCTGCCAGAACTTCTTCCAAGCCGCCGAACTTCACGTGGTCGGAATTGCCGTCCACCACGATAGCCTTCGAGGCGCTGGGGCCATGGAAAGCGATATTCGGAATCGGGAGGCCGAGAATGGCGCGGGCATGCAAGGCGAATTCAGAAAGGTCCTGCGAAATGAGCGTCACCATGCCGGTGTCGTGCGGACGCGGAGAAACTTCGCTGAACAAGACTTCATCCTTGCACACGAAGAGTTCCACACCGAAGATGCCGCGACCGCCGAGAGCGTCGGTCACCTTCTTTGCAATCACCTTGGCTTGTTCCAGGAGTTCCGGCTTCATCGGCTGCGGCTGCCAGGATTCCTGATAGTCGCCGCCCACCTGATGGTGGCCGATGGGTTCCAAGAAGCTGGTACCCGCCACATGGCGAACCGTAAGCAAAGTAATTTCGTAATCGAAGGGCACAAAGCCTTCCACAATCACGCGGCTGGCGTGGCCCGTACGGCCTTCGTGCTGGGAAATGTCCCAGGACTTCTGGATGTCGGCTTCGGTCTTGATGACGCTCTGGCCGTGGCCCGAAGAGCTCATGACCGGCTTGATCACGCAAGGAATACCGATTTCCTTGACAGCCGCCTTAAAATCTTCAAAGTTGTCGGCGAAACGGTAGGGGCTGGTCTTGATGCCGAGTTCTTCGGCAGCCAGGCGGCGGATACCTTCGCGGTTCATGGTAAGCTTGGTGGCCTTGGCCGTCGGAATGACGTTGTAGCCTTCCTTTTCCATTTCCACAAGCGTGTCGGTCGCAATGGCTTCCACTTCAGGGACGATGTAGTCCGGCTTTTCCAGTTCAATCACGCGGCGAAGTTCGGCACCGTCGAGCATGTTGATGACATGGCTGCGGTGAGCCACCTGCATACCGGGAGCATTGGCGTAACGGTCTACGGCAATCACTTCGACGCCGAGACGCATCATTTCGATGATAACTTCTTTGCCCAGTTCGCCTGCTCCACAGAACAGGACCTTGGTTGCACTAGAACTTAGAGGTGTACCGATTTCAGCCATAAAATACTCCTTGATTTTCCATCAAAATATAACTATTCAAAACAGGAGATGCCCGCTCCGTGGCGGGCATGACAAGTAAAAAAGCCCTGCCGGAGCAGAGCTTCATTGAGAATTCAATGGATTTTGCGACTATTCCGTCACAAGGTTTTCATCCTTTATGCAGCGAACTGAAAAAAGATTGTTCTTTGAGTGAGCTTCTATAACAGCTTTATTTACATCGGTAGCGAAAAGAACGCCATACGCATTGGACTTACCATCAGCATCAGATGTCCAGAAAGCCCCATTATCCCCAATATATCTATAATCTGATACACTCGAAATAAACTCACCACCAGGAAGAGCACTAAAGCCATATAAATCCATACCATTCCAAACTAGCGAATCCTTAAGGGTTGTACCCGCAGATCCAATACCACCTATACTTTTAAAAAGGTACTCCCATTCCTCTTTGCTCGGCAAATGCCAACCATCAGGGCATGCATTCTTGGCGGCATCCCATGTATAGAGTTTTCCATACTTGTCGCAATTTGTTGCTGTATTCTTATAACAATAGCCTCCTTCCGTATCATATTTCAAGTTTTCTTTCATCCAGGTTTTTGAATACACCACATTTACCCAATCGTGATCATCCAACATGGTAATGGTAACCTTCTTATAAACCTGCTTTACTTTTGTTCCAGACGTTGTAAACTCAGCGCAGAAAGCCAAATCAGGATCAAAGGTAATTCCACCACATACATCAGGACGTTGAACAGGAACTCCGTTTTTGCATTCGTACTCTACCGGGTCATAGTCCGAGCCATTGCAAAGATCATAGAGTTTGTTATCAACGCAGAATTTTTCAGACGGATTATATTCGTCATTTTCGCAGAAATCATACTTCTGATTTTCGTAGCAGAATTCTTTTTTAGGATCATAAGTATCATTACCGCACTTGAAATAAACTTGTCCTTCCTTGCACAAGCTCGTTTCTGGGTCATAAGGCTGCGTGCCGCACATCGCCTTGTAAAGCTTTGTCGTCGTTGCATTTTCGCCCTCGCCACACTGGAGCTGAACAACGCCATCCTTGTCGCTAGCAATCTTGCAGCTTGCGCCATTGGAACCATTGGTACCGTTCGTACCATTTGTGCCGTTGGTTCCATTTGTGCCGTCTTTGCCGTTCTTCAGTTCTCCGACTTTCTTTTCGCCGCAGAAAACATCGTAACCATTGATCTCCTTATTTTCGGAAACCGTGCAAGATGTTCCATTCGTGCCGTTGGTACCATTAGTACCCGGAGTACCAGGAGTGCCAGGAGTGCCAGGAGTGCCAGGTTCACCTGGTTCGCCCTTAGCACCGTTTTTCAACACGCCCACGGAATCCTTACCGCAAATCACCTTGTAGCCAGAAGAATCTGCCAAAGCGGAAACCGTACAAGAGACTCCGTCAGCACCGTCTTTACCATTGGTGCCATCTTTTCCATTAGTGCCGTCCTTGCCGTTAGTTCCGTTCTTGCCATCTTTTCCATCGGAGCCGTCTTTGCCGTCAGAGCCATCCTTTCCATCAGATCCATCATGGCCATCGCTTCCGTTGCTTCCACTGACAGCTACGCCGGAAATCGCAGACCAGCCGTCATCGGTGCAAGCGAATACCTTAACGGAATCGGACACATAGACAAGCTTGCCCACGGCATCTTCATCGCACTCGCCGATATCTTCAAACGCCGAAACAGTCTCGGCGATTGCATTGGTAGAAGAGGTATTAGAATCATCACCGCATGCAGCAAAGAACAAAGCTGCACCGAACAGAGGAACAAGATATTTTCCCATAGATTTTCTCCCAAAAATTTGTGAGAGCAAATCTAATAAAAAAAACTAGAACTTCTTGTCGACCGGATTGAAGGTCATCTTGATGCCGGAACGGATCCAGCCATCGGCACCGTCTTCGTGTTTGTCGTGAGCCAAGTTGTCGTACTTGCGGAAGCCACCACCCAAGTAAATGCCGAACCAGCTGTTATATTGTAGCGAGTAGAGCGCATCCACCAAGGTTTGCGATTCCTTTACGCCCGACGGGGCCTTTTCTTCCTTGATGGCGACATCGTAATCGGTATAAAGTTCCTTGTCGCCCTGCTGCAGCCAGGCAAGCGTCATCTTGAAGGAATGTCTCCCCCATTTCCAGCCAAGATCAAGCCACATATCCAATGCGTCGGAGCCGCGGCGGTAACCGATGGGATAATCCACAAAGAGCATGTCCGCATAATCGGGGTCATCCTGTTCACGGTAGTTACTACGGTAAAGACGGCGGCTAGAATATTCCAGCAAGGGCAAGCGACCGTTGTTATGCAATGGGTCTGTGCGCACCACGTCGAAGCGCCAAGAGAAATTGCCGTAGCGGCGAGTCGGGATTTCCTGATAGTAGCCCGCCATGTAGCTAATCATGCTGCGGTTGGTGCCCTTGTCGTCATCCTCGCCCACGGGACTGTTGATGTCTTCCATGTTGATCTGGCCATAGAACTTGGCGCCGCGAATCGGAGTAAAGCCGAGTTCTAGAGTCGTCACCGCCTTGGTGTAGCCTCCCGCAAAGTTGTTGTGCAGGAACATGAAAGGGTTCATGGAGCGGAACTCCAACTCCTTGCCGCCCACCATGCTTTCTTCGATAACGTAGGTCCAAAAGTGAGAGGTTTCAACACCGATGCGGTGATACACGAGATTTTTCACGTTGTCATCGTAAATGCGGTCTCGCTGGTTACTAGCCTGCTTGCCGTGTTCCGGGCATTTTTGCTCAGCCGCTTCGGAACCCTTCGGATAAACGCAGCCCGCTTCGTCCGCAGCGCCCGGGACATCGTCAAAGAGCCAGGCATTCAAAGATGACACCAAGAAGTCATAGCGGAAAATACCGGCCTTGAACTTCCAATGCAAACCATCATGGTAAGGAGCGCCGCCCAATGCAAGGTCGTTCGGAGAAACCTTCAAGTCGGGGTCAAAGCGGCCCAATTGCACATAGCCCACCGGGTTATTCCACAAGGCGTAGGCATTGATAGGCACGCCAATGTCTAATTCGCTGGGTTTGTAGGTAAAGTTGGTTTTGAGGTCGCTATCGTACCAGGCTTCGATATCCTTGCGGAGCGGGGCTTCCATCAAGAAATGGAAATCCTTGTAGCCCGCACGGAAGCTGAGCATGAAAAAGGGTTCGATATGTTCTTCGTAGCTACGGGCATTTTCAAGAGGCACGCGAAGCCCGCGCCAATTGTTTCCATAACGCTCCACGGTATCCACAGCAAAGGTCGGGTCTGTCGGGCCACCGTTAAATCCAAAATTGAAATCAGTACCAATCTGGAAATAGCCCTTGTACGCCGCAGAATCTGAAAACTCCGCAAAAGCCACGGACATCAAACAAGCAACAGCAACTAAAATCTTCCGAAAGAACATAAAGCAAATGTATAAATTATCAAGAAATGTATGGATTCCGTCGCCCCTTTGGGGCTCCAGAATGACTGAAAAAAAATTCCGTGAGCCGTAGCGACCAAACGAAAGTTGGGCGCGAAGGCGAGAGCAAAGCGATATCACATTTTCATGAAAACTATAGAGCTTTGCGGACAAAGAAGGATCACCCAGGCAGGGAGTCCCAGGTGACCCTTTTGTGTTGTGGTGAGTGCGCACTCGCGCACTCGTTGTGTGTGTGTTTAATTCTTGGGGAATTCAGCAAAACCCACCGGGGCTTTCGCCGCGGAACAGATCTTGCTGATTCTTTCAGCAAGACTCATTAGAAGTTGTTTGCGTTCATGTTCCTGTTACGCAGGTAAGCAGGCAGGCTGAAGTCGATAGCCGACGGAGCAGCGGCGGCAACGGGTTCTTCAACAACTTCCTGGCGCGTTGCAGCAGGGCGTTCCATAGTCACGGTAGCGCCATTAGCAGCATTGCGTGCGTAAGCAGGCAGATCGTATTGCTGAGCATCGTAAGACGGAGTTTCAACACCGCCACGACCACCGTTCATACGGTCTTCTTCGGCAACTGCAGAGAATTCAGAAGTTTCGGAACCCTGGGACACCACTTCTTCTTCGGCCGGAGCGGCAGCGTTGAATTCCGGAGAATTGAACATTGCTGCGTTCACGGATCTCATCACGGAGGTTTCGGTCAGAGACGGAATGGAAGTAGTCGTAGCTTCAGGAGCCGTCTGAGATGCGGGCGTGTACTGCGGACGGGTGAACATTTCCTGAGAGTCAGTCTTGACAGTCTGGAAATCGAACACGTTGAAACCGGTCGGACGCGGAGTAGCCTGCTGAACAGTTGCGGGAGCGGCAGGAGCCTGCTGCACCGGGGCAGAAGCCGGGGCGGTCTGCGGAACAGTGAAGTTACCGAAACCGAAGCCAGCGGAGCTGACCTTGGGCTGGTTCACGGCAGTGCCACCGCAACCGGTAGCGATAATGGTGATGCAAACCTTGTCGCCGAGAGCCGGGTCAGTGATATCGCCGATGATGATGTTCGGATTACCTTCTTCGCCGACCTTTTCGTAAATGTGATCCATTGCATCGCTATGTTCGAGCAAGGAGTAGTTTTCACCGTGGGCAACGTTCACGAGAACGCCAGAAGCTCCTTCGATGTTGATGTCTTCCAGGAGCGGAGAGGCAAGAGCCATGTCAGCAGCCATGATACCGCGGTTTTCGCCCTGAGCGTAACCGGTACCCATGAGAGCGGAGCCACCCTTGAGCATGACCTTGCGGATATCGGCAAAGTCAACATGCACGAGGCCGTGACGGAACATGATGCCGCAGATGCTCTGAACGGCGTTACCGAGAATTTCGTCAGCCATCTTGAAAGCTTCATCCATGGTAGCCTTCTGGTTAGAGGCCTGGAGGAGAGTCAAGAGCTTCTTGTTTTCCACAACAATGATGGTGTCCACAGCAGCACGAAGGGCGTTGATGCCTTCCTGTGCGATAGAGGAACGAGCGTTACCTTCGAAGCGGAACGGCTTGGTCACCACGGCAACCGTGAGGATACCCAGTTCGCGGGCGATGTTTGCAACGATCGGAGCAGCACCCGTACCCGTACCACCGCCCATACCGGCGGTCACGAACACCATGTCGGCGCCCTTCATGGCTTCCTTGATGTCGTCCAGATTTTCTTCTGCTGCCTTACGGCCAATTTCCGGGTCCATACCGGCACCCAGATTTCTGGTGGTCTTTTCGCCGATGAGAATCTTGTGGTCAGCAAGGCTCAAGTCGAGAGCCATTGCATCGGTATTGATGGAATAGTATTCCACACCTTCAATGTTCATGCGCTTCATGCGGTTCACGGTATTACCGCCGGCACCGCCGACGCCGAACACCTTGACCTTGGCGTTGTTGAAGGATGGTTCCTCGCCCATAATGCGAGACTTTACCTCGAAGTTGAAGTTATCGATTTCACTCATGTGTTTATCTCCCTGATGTTGAGTGTTGGTGTTTGTTATAAATAAGTCCTGATGATTTCGATGAAACGCTGGAAGCCCTTCTTGACAGATACGGCGATCTGGGTTCCCGTTTCACTCTTTTTCTTTTCGCGATACTGCTTGTTCGCGTAATACAGAAGCCCGATACCCGTTGCGTAAGAGGGGTTCTGGTAAGCTTCCTGAATGCCGCTCATGCCCTTGGGGCGACCAATGCGAGCCGGCTTTCCGAATACCTTGCAAGCCACATCTTCAATGCCTTCCAGTGCGCAGCAGCCACCGGTCAGCACGATACCGCCGTTAATGATGGCATCGAGCTTGTGAGCCTTGAGCTGGTCGTTGAGCATGGAGAAAATTTCACCCACGCGGGCCGTGATGATTTCGGCCAGCAGTTTGCGAGAGCAAGATACGTCTCCGCGGTTACCCACGGCGGGCACCGGGAAGGATTCGTCTTCGATAAGATTGCTAATGGTACAGGTGCCGAACTTCTTCTTGATTTCTTCGGCCTTGGAAAGAGCGATAGGCACGTTGAGGCAGCGGCTGATATCGCTGGTGATGACGTTTCCGGCATAATCGATAGAGGTGGTAAAGCGCACGGAATCGTTCACGAATACGGCAATATCTGCAGTTCCTGCACCGATGTCTACAAGGGCAACGCCAAGTTCGCGTTCGTCATTGGTAAGCACGGCGCTGGCAGCTGCGAGCGGTTCAAGCACGAAACCTGCCACGTTGAGGCCTGCGCGGTTCACGCACTTGGCAAGATTCTGCAAAGCGTTCTGGCGGGCGGTCACCACCTGGACATCCACTCCCAAGCGACGGCCGGAACGGCCCTTCGGATTGCGGATATGGGTTTCGTCGTCCAAGGAGTATTCACCCGGGAAAATGTGGATGATTTCACCGGCCTGGGTGGGCAAGGTACTTGCCTGCTTCGTTACGTTCTCGATGTCTTCTTCGCGAACTTCGCCCATGGGGAGCGTCACGATTCCCTGGGTATCCAAGGAACGCACGTGCTTACCGGCAATGCCCACATAGACATCGTGTACATCTACACGGGTCGTATTTTCAATGACTTGGACTGCCTGCTGCAAGGTTTCCACGACAGAGTCGAGATCGTCTGCGTTCTTCAGCGGAAAATCGCCGCATTCCACGACGCGAACGTTTTCGCCTTCGGAAACACCCACGAACAGGTTTATCTTTGAAGCCCCAATGTCAAGGCCAAAGATGTATTCGTCTTTTTTCTTGTCCAGTTTATTGTCATCCATTGACGCACCTCTTATCATAATTTCTCACATAGGCAAAGCCTAAAAACCTCATATCGACCTCACCGGCACAAAGCAAATCTTTTGCAAATCCATTTTCCAAGGACTTGTACAGCGTAAACTGATCCTTGTTGGATTCGCGGTCCTTAAAGAGCGCGGTAAAGCCCACGTCCCTGAAATAGACCTTCATACAATTATCCTCGTCGGACCAGGAAACCTGCGAAACGCGATCGTAGAGTTCCATATCGCACTTGCGCATTTCCACCAGGAACTGGGTTACCGACTTCACGTGTTCCATGGAAGCCACATCCAAAACCGGGAGCCTCATGGCAGTCGCCACAGAATACGGCAGGGGGTAACCCATTTCGGAGTAAATCGTTGCACGACCTTCCGAAAGTACCGTAAGCACCGGGGATGTTTCGTGGAGCTTGATAGAAAGCGAAGAGGGGAATTTCTTTTCCACCTTCACCGACAAAATCATGGGGAGCTGTGCCAGAGCCGCTTCCACGGAATCGGCATTCAGTTCCGACATGAGCATGCCCGTTTCTACCTGGGCACCCTGCATCACGTCTTCCCAAGAAAGCATGCGGTTGCCTTCGATATCCACATACTGCAAGTGACGCAGTTCCAGCGGGTTGAAACGCTGCAAGTAGAAACGGTTGTGAATCGCCAGGACAGAAAGAACCACCAGAACCACGGCCAAAATCCAGCCACGGCGCTTAAACCAGCACCACACGCATCCAAAACCGTGTTTCACTTTGCGAACACGTTCCTGTTTGCGCAGGCGCTCGTTGGTGCCAATACGGCGGCCCAGCAATGTGGTTTTACGACCTGTCAATCTTCTCTCCCAATATTCCTACAGGCATTCCTTCAAAATTCTTTCGCCCAGCTTCCAGACGTTTCCAGCGCCCATGAGCACCACCACGTCACCCGGCTGCAGTTCCTTCTTGAGAATGGGCAGCAAGTTCAGCTGGTCTCCCACGAAGCGGGAATCACGATGGCCGCGGTCAGAAGCGCTGTTAGACACGAGAGCGCCCGTCACGCCCTCAATGGGCTTTTCGCGGGAGGCGTAAATGTCGGTCACCAGGAGCACATCGCAGTTCGCAAAGGCACCGCCAAAGGCATCGTGCTGGTCGCGGGTACGGGTAAACAAGTGAGGCTGGAAGGCAACGATAATGCGGCGATCCGGGAACGCATCGCGGAAACCGAGCAAGGTTGCAGTCGCTTCGGTCGGATGGTGGGCGTAATCGTCGAATACCAGCACATCATTCTTTTCGCCGATGAATTCAAAGCGGCGCTTGACGCCTTCGAATTCGGCGCAGGCCTTGCGGGCGACATCGGCAGAGATGCCTTCTTCAATAGCGAGGGCCACGGCGGCGGTTGCATTCAGCACGTTGTGACGGCCCGGAATCTGGAGCTTGAATTCGCCCAAGCTTTCACCGTCGTTCAAAATTTCAAATACAGGGTAACCCTTTTCAAAGCGGAGGTTATCCACGCGGTACTTGGCCTGACGAGTAAAGCCGTAAGTAATCACCGGCTTCTTGAGGCGAGCCAAAATCTGCTGCACGTTGGGGTCATCCAAGCAAACAATCACCTGGCCGTAGAACGGAATCTTGTTGGCGAACTGGACAAAGGCATCCTTGATGTCTTCGATGTTCTCGTAGGTATCCAAGTGGTCTGCGTCAATGTTGGTGATGATTGCAGAAGACGGCATCATGGAAAGGAAGCTGCGGTCAAATTCGTCGCTTTCGGCAATCAGGTAGTCACCCTTACCGACCTTGGCGCCGCTGCCCTTACCCTTGACTACACCGCCCACGATAATGGTCGGGTCAAGGCCAGCTTCTTCCCAAATCTGGCCCACGATAGAAGTCGTGGTGGTCTTGCCGTGAGTACCGGCAATGGAAAGCGTGTACTTCATGCGCATGAGTTCGCCCAGCATTTCGGCACGGCGAATCACCGGAATACGGCGGTTGCGGGCTTCTACCAGTTCCGGGTTGTCATGCGGAACCGCAGAAGAATAAACCACCAAGTCCGTGTCTTCCACATTAGAGGCTTCGTGCTTCGAGAACACCTTAATGCCGAGGCCCTTTAGGTAATCGATCACCTGGCTTTCGCCGGTATCGGAGCCACTCACCACAAAACCATTGTCGTGAAGCACTTCGGCAATACCGGACATACCGGCGCCACCGATACCTACAAAATGAAGTTTGCGGACACGCTTACAATCATTAATCTGCATTAATCATTCTCCTTAGAGAGGATCACACGAGCAATCTGGTCGGCAGCATCGGGCATTCCGAGTTTCTTAGCCGCGAGAGCCATGGAATTCAAACGAGTTTCGTCAGCCAAGAGCTGTTCCACCTTTTCCCACAGGTGATTTTCTTCGGCATCCAGTTCCACAAGGGCAGCGCCAGCCTTTTCCACCACGCGGGCGTTATGTTCCTGGTGGTTAGCGGTTGCATGCGGGAAGGGCAAAAGAATCGAGGGCTTGCCGAAGGCAAGAATTTCGGCCAAAGCCGAAGCACCGGCGCGGCTGATAATCAGGTCGGCATGCTTCATGTAGGCGTAAATGCCATCCAAGAAACCGCGAACAGCCACATTCTTCACTTCGCCAATGCGATTATTAATAGTTTCCACATTCTTGACGCCGACCTGCCACACCACGGACACATCTTCGCGGGCAGCAATGGTCTTGATGCTTTCTTCAATCTTGTTGTTGATGCCCACAGCACCCTGGGAGCCACCCACAATAAACACGGCCTTTTTGCCCGGAGCAAATTCAGCAGGACGTGCAAGGGAATCGCCCACGGGCAATTCACGGACCGGGTTTCCGAAAATCATGCACTTTTCGGCGGGGAAATACTTAGCGGCATCATCCGAAGTCACAAAGACGGTCTTTGCATAGCGGGCGCCCACCTTGTTGGCGACACCGGCCACGGCATTCTGTTCCTGCAGATAAACGGGAATGCCTGCGGTACCTGCGGCAAGCACGATGGGGAGCGACACATAGCCACCGGTAGCAACAACTACATCGGGCTTCACCTTCTTAATCACGCTCTTGGCGCGAACCAAAGCCTTGGACAGGTTGAAGGGCAGTGCCAAATTCTTGAGGAACGGTCCACGATGCAGGGGGACGGCCGAAATGTATTCGTAGGGCCAATCCTTAGCCACAAGGCGTTCTTCCATAGAATCCTTACGGCCCGCAAAAGTAATATCAGTTACGCCCATCTTCTTGAGGCTATCTGCAATGGCTACGGCCGGGAAAATATGTCCGCCGGTACCGCCACATACGAAAAGGAACTTTTTCATACGCCACTCCTTGAAAATTCATAGTTTCTGTAGGCACTGCTTTCCAGCGAGGCTCCGCTCATATACGGTTCCTTGATCATCTTGCCCGTATTGGGTCTAGAAATGTTCAACAGGATTCCCACTGCCACACAGCTGTAAATTAAATTGGTTCCGCCGAAGCTGATAAACGGGAGAGGTTGGCCCGTCGTGGGGAAAAGTCCCACACAGACGCAGACGTGAACCAAAAAGTTGAAGAAAAGCGAGAACGTGAGAGCCACGGCCAGGTACTTTCCAAAACGGGTTGAAGACTGGCGGGCAATCTTGAAGCCCTGCGCAAACAAAACCGCATACAAAGCCAACAAGAAGAAGGTTCCCATGAACCCGAACTCTTCGCCGGCCACCGCATAAATCACATCCTTATGGACTTCGGGCAAGTATCCCAACTTCTGCACGCCCAAGCCAAAGCCCGTTCCCGAGAAACCGCCGTTACCCAAAGCGAGCAAGGCATGTTCACCCTGCCAGTTAGAAGCGGCCATTTCGCCTTCGGCAGCCATGAACGCATGAATACGCTTGCTCGAATGCCCAGTCAAAAGCAGCATGACAATTCCCGGCGGAATCAAGGCGCCAATGGTAATGGCCAGGTACTTGTAGTTTACGCCAGCCGTCAGCATCACGCAAATCACGATCATCGAAAGCATCATGAGCATGGAATAGTTAGGCTGCATAATCAGCAGGAACGCCGTAATGCCAAAGAAGATACCCGGCTGCACCAGGGTGCAAGCGATACTCTTGATGTTATCGCCAGCCTGGGAGAACTTTCCGCAAATGCAAATCAGCATGCCGAGCTTCATGATTTCAGAGGGCTGAATGCCCAAAATCCAGCGGTTTGCGCCCTTGACGCCGTGACCAGCCACCAGGGCCGCCACCGTAAGGACTACGCCCACAAAGAAGGTCACGCGACCAAGCCAGACCCAATGACCGTAATCCAGGAATCGAGCCAGGCCAAGCATCAGAATCAAGCCGAACACGGCCTTGATCAAGTGCTTCTGCAAGTAGTATTCTGCAGGAAGTCCATGGGACACAGCGAAATGGGCCGATGCCGTATAGACAATAGGCACGCCCAAACAAATCAGCACCAACACTACTACCAGGAGTAGCTTGTTCATGCCGGTATTTGCGACTGTGTTTTCCATTCCTTCGTGAGTCCTAAATTAAGCCTTGACCTTCGTGAGTTTAAGCATGGCATCCACCACCTGTTCCATGTGCATGCCGCGGCTGCCCTTGATCAAGAGTACGTCGCCTTCAGCCACGATTTCGGTGAGGGTGTCGATCAGTTCCTGAACGCTTGCAAAGTGGTAAGCGGCCTTCATGCCCTTGGACTTGGCGCCCTTCACATAAAGCTTTGCCTTTTCGCCCACGGTCAGGAGCATATCGAAATTCATTTCGGGCACCATGGCGCCCATTTCCTGGTGCAGGGCATCCGTCTGAGCGCCCAGTTCCAGCATATCGCCGAGGATGGCGATACGGCGAGAAACCTTCATGTTGCCAATAGTCTGCAGAGCCATCTTGGTAGAAGACGGGTTTGCATTGTAGCAGTCCGAAACAATCTTGAAGCCGTTGGCGTTCTTGATTTCCATGCGCATGTTGGTGGAACGGAAGTTGGCAAGAGCCTTGGCGATTTCGGCCTTGGGCACTCGATACTGCAGGCCAACGGCGATAGCGGCAAGAGCGTTATAGAGGTTATGAATGCCCGGCACGTTCAGCGTGAACTTGGTACGGTCCACAAAGAAGGTAGCGCAGTTGTCTTCGTTCCATTCCAGCTTTTCGGGCTTGATAATGCCACGCTTCACGCCAAAGGTAACCACTTTGTAGCTGGTATTGCTGCGGCACTTGCAAAGACGCGGATCATCGGCGTTCACAATGAGCACGCCGTTCTTCTTGAGGCCGGCCACAATCGTCTTCTTTTCGGCAAACACGCCGTCCAAATCCTTGAGGCGTTCCAAATGAGAAGCGCCAATGTTGGTAATCACGGCCACATCGGGTTCCACCGCCAGAGAAAGGGGGCGGATTTCGTCGGGGCCGCTGGTACCCATTTCAATAACGGCGGCTTCGTGGCTGTGCTTCAGCTGGAACAGCGTCATGGGCACGCCAATGTGGTTGTTGAAGTTACCGGCGGTAGCGTGGGTGTTGTACTTCTGCGAAAGAACGGCCTTCACCATTTCCTTGGTGGTGGTCTTGCCGTTACTACCCGTAATGGCCACCTTCTTTACCTTGAAGTTCTTCTGGTAGCCCTTGGCGAGCTTGAGGAGCGCTTTCGTCGTATCGTCGACGGGCGCATACATCTTGAAGTTTTCAATGCCTTCGGCATCAGCATTCACGACACTCATCAATGCTCCATTTTTTTCCATTTGTGTTACAAACTGGTGGGCGTCAAAACGGGCGCCCTTGATCGGCCAAAAAACCACGCCCTTGGCAGGTTCGCGAGAATCCATGCAAAGGTTCACCTTGCGATTCTTGGTACGGCCATCAACGCCTACCGAGTAGGTTTCGAGGATTTCCAAGAGTTCCTTGATTTTCAAATCCAGCTTATACATTTTCCATCGCCTTCACCGCTTCTTCGCGGTCATCAAAATGATGCTTGGTCTTACCCACAATCTGGTAGTCTTCGTGGCCCTTGCCTGCAATCACAAGCCAGTCGCCGTCCTTGAGTTCTGCGCAAGCCTTGGCAATGGCTTCTTCGCGCTTTTCCACGACACTAAACTTGTCGGTCTTCATGCCGGCGCGGACATCGTTAATGATATCGGTCGGATTTTCGGTGCGCGGATTGTCGGAAGTGAGCCAAGCCTTGTCCGCAATGCGTTCGGCGATTGCTCCCATAATCGGGCGCTTGGTCTTGTCGCGGTCACCGCCGCAGCCGAATACGCAGGCAAGCTTGCCTCGGCAGAGGCTGCGGGCCGTCGTAAGGACGCGTTCGAGGGCATCGGGAGTGTGGGCGTAATCCACAATCACGTGACGGCCATTCTTGTTCCAAACTTTTTCGAAGCGGCCCGGAACGCGGACTTCTGCCAGAGCCTTGCGCATGGCAGATTCGGCAAGGCCGATCGCCTTTGCCCAAGCCAGCACCAGCATCACGTTGTCCACGTTAAAGTCGCCACAGAGCGGAGTCTCAAAAGCTTCTGCGCTAATAGCGGGCAGCAACATCTTGAGACCATCTTCGGTATTCTTCACAGCCCCTTCGGGCTTTACAAGGGCACTAACGACCCCTAGACGCGAGACAGCCACCCTCCGGTCCGCTCCAATCCCGGCTAGGGAATCGTATAGTTTCTTACCATACGCATCATCGATGTTGACAACGGCCACGCCATCATCAGCAAGATAACGCGTAAACAAAAGCTTCTTTGCCTCAAAGTAGGCATCCATTGTCTTATGGTAATCGAGGTGGTCTTGCGTCAGGTTGCTAAACAAGGCACTCTTATAAAGCACCCCGGCCATACGGCCCTGATCGAGAGAATGGGAAGACGCTTCCATTACCAAGTCAGTACAACCGGCCTCCACCGCCTTGGCGGCAAAGGCATACAAATCCAAAAGGCCCGGCGTCGTGAGCGTTGCAGGCACCGAGGTATCGCCAATCTTGTTCTTGATGGTTCCGAGGAGAGCCACCTTGTGGCCGGCAGCCGTGAGCATGGCATCCATCAGGAATGCGCTAGTGGTCTTGCCGTTCGTACCCGTCACCGCATGAGCGCTAAGCTTTGCAAACGGGTCCTTGTAGAAAATCTTTGCGGCTTCAAGGCGGGCGGCCTTCACGTCAGCCACCTGGATCCACTTGGAAGTCAGTCCTTCGGGAGCAACGTTTTCGCTCACCACAGCCACTGCGCCGGCAGCCACCGCAGATCTTGCAAATTCATCGGACTTTTCGCCCGGCATCGAGAAAAACAAATCTTTTGCCTTCACGCGGCGGGAGTCGTCGCACAGGCCCTGCACATTCAATTTCTGCATCAATGTTTCAGAAATCATCTAGCCTTTCTCCTTCAGCGTAAGCTTGCAAATCTGGCCCTTGTGAAGCGTCTCCCCCACCTTCGGGGATTGGGACACCACGCGGCCCATACCGGTATATTCAACGTTCATACGGATGTTACCGGCAATTTCAAGAGCGTCTTTCAGCGAAAGCCCCTTCAAGTCGGGCATCGTCGAGGCGTCAACATCGCCAAGTTTAAGAACAAGTCCAACAGAATCCGTCATGTCTCTACGTACCGAGAGCACGCGGGATCCTTCACCTTCAAAAACCACCGGGCACTTCTTGCTTGCTGCCACCGACTTTGCCGTCTGGGCAAGCATACCCACATAGTCACCTTCGCATGCCGACTTCTTGCTCACAAAGGCAAGCTCATGAGAGGCCGGAGAAAGCTTCGGGTGGTAATAAATGCCTTCCATAATGCGGCGGAAAATAGGGCCCGCCGTAGCGCCACCCGTATGGCCGTAAAGCTTGTCGGCGTTGGGGTCATCCACCAGCACCATGCACACGTAGCGCACATCTTCAACCGGGGCAAGGCCAATAAACGATGCCACCTGGTGTTCGCGATCGTACTTGCCGGTTTCCTGGTTGTACTTTTCAGCCGTACCGGTCTTTCCGCCAAAAATCACGTCGGGAATCTTCTTGCTAGCCACGCGCTTTGCCGTACCGCTGTTCACCACTCGGTTCAGCATCTTGCGGATAGAGGCAGCCGTCTTTTCAGAAATTACGCGGCGCACCTTCACCGGTTCCTTCTTTTCCACCAGGTTACCGTCAGAATCGCGCCATTCCTTCACGATCATGGGTTCCATCAGGGTGCCACCATTGGCGATCGTGGCGTAGGCCATCACCATCTGAATGGGAGTCACGGACACGGCATGGCCAAAGCCCATGGTTTTAAGGGTACGGTCATCACGCGTCAGTTCGTAAGGCATGTACAGACGACCGGCTTCTTCACCAGCCAGGTTCTCGGAAGTCTTCATGCCAAAGCCAAAGTTGCGGGCCATGCGGTAAAGCTTTTCGGCACCCACCTTGTCGGCCACCTTGGCAAACACGATGTTAGAGGACTGCACCATACCCTCGGCCATATCCATATCGCCGTAAATGTGGGTATCGCAAATGCGTTCAGCCCTTGCACTCCAGCTCCAGCACTTGCCCTCGTTCGCAAACACCGTGTCTTCGGGCACAGAGCCGTTTTCAAGAGCAGCGGCAGCCGTAATCACCTTGAAGGTAGAGCCCGGTTCAAAGGACATGGCCACAATGTCGTTCTTCGCCATCTTGCCCACGCCCTGCTTCTTGGAGTTCGGGTCGAAAGTCGGATAACTTGCCATGGCCAGGATTTCGCCCGTGTAGGGGTCCACCACCACAGCAGAGGCACTGGCGGCGCTGAATTCAATCACGCCGTCCTTCAAGGCCTTTTCCACGATTTCCTGCATGTCGCGGTCAATGGTCAGCACCAGGTTCTTGCCCGGCTTGGCTTCAGCCACGTTTTCGGAGCGGCCCAGAATTTCGCGTTCACGGGCATCCTTCACACCCACGCGGAAACCTTCGTTACCGCGCAAGCGCAAGTCGTACATGCGTTCCATGCCCATGCTGCCCTTGCCGTCGTAATTCACCTTGCCCACAATCTGGGAAGCAAGCTTACCCTGCAAGAAGATGCGGCTGTAATCTTCGGCCTTGCCCGTATCGCGCAGGTTCTTTGCGAAAACCACGCCGTTCCTATCCAAGATTTCACCGCGTTCGGCGTAAATGTTCTTGGTACGGGTCGTCTGGTCCTTGGTTTCCTTCTGGTACACTTCGCGGTTCAGCACCTGAATGTTAAAGGTCTGCCAAGCCAGAACGCCAATAGCGCCCAGCACGATCATCTTAGCCACCGAGAGAGCATCCATATTCACAATATTCATGGAGCCCCCGTTACGCGCACCTTGGTAGGTACGCCATTCAAGTCAAGACCAACACTGTCTGCAAAGCCCGCCAAGTTTTCCAGCGAAGACAACTTGTTGATTTCAAGTTCCTGCAAAGTCCTCTGACGCTGCAACTGGCCAATCTCATAGGTCAGCTCATTGGACTTGGAATAAAGCTTGGTCAGGCAGTTCTGCATATACAAAGGCAAAATCAGCAAAAGGCCGGCCACCAACACGGCGCCAACGAACACCCACACAATGGTGCGGTTAGAATTGAACAGAGGTTTTCTATTCGATTCACTCATACGCGTTCGTATACCCTAAGCTTTGCAGAGCGAGCCCTGCTGTTCTTTGCAATTTCTTCGTTAGAGGGCAGAATCGGCTTGCGATTCACCTTCTTGAGGCGCTGGTGATTGCCGCCACACACGCACACAGGCATATGTTCGGGGCAAATGCAGGCCTTTTCAAATTCAGCGGCCGTTTCCTTGACGCAGCGGTCTTCCACGGAGTGGTAGCTCATCACCACCAGGCGGCCACCCACCTTCAGGCAGTCCACGGCAGCACGCAGGCTATCTTCGATTTCCTTGAGTTCGCCGTTCACTTCCATGCGTACAGCCTGGAACACGCGAGCCAAAAGTCCATTGACTTCACGACGCTTGTCGGGGAATACCGATTCCACCACAGCCTTCACATCAGAAGGCAAAATTTCCTGATTGCCCTTGGAGGCAGCCATTTCTACAAGGCGGGTCGCCAGCTTGAAGCCGCGATCCATATCCGCATTCTTGCGGAGAGCGGCTGCCAGCGTATCGGCGTCAACCGTCTTGAGCCATTCCTGAGCAGAAACGCCTTCGCGGCGGTCCATGCGCAAATCCAGCGGATTGTTGCCCACAAAAGTAAAGCCGCGGTCAGAAGCATCCACCTGGTGGCTGCTAATGCCCAAATCATAGAGAATGCCGTCCAAGGTATTCGGCGCAATTTCGTTTTTCAGTTCACCGAAGCGAACCGGGTGCACAATGAACTTGGGTTTCACACCGGCAAGGCGCTTGGTAGCGAAGGCAACTGCTTCTTCATCGCGATCGAAAGCGTGAAGCGTTCCTTCTTCATTTAACTTGTTCGCAATCGCGTAGGAATGTCCGCCACCACCTAGGGTGCAATCACCGTAAGTACCGCTCGGCTTGATGTTCAGGCCTTCGAGGCATTCCGCAAGCATCACCGGATCGTGATAGAATACGCCGTTCTCGACACCGGCAAGGGCTGCTTCGGAATGAGCTGCCGTAGCGCGGCCGTTCAAAACTTCATTTGTCTGTAATGAATTCTTGCGGAGGCTATTTGTTGCCATCGGACCCCTCCGTCAAGCTTTCACCATAGAACGCGGCATCGAAGGCGGCAATTGCATCTTCAGTCTGCAAGCCGAACTTTTCGTTGTAACGTTCAGGATTCCATAGTTCAAGAGTTTTTCCGCTAGCTTGTACGTAAAGGACTTCTCCTTTAAGACCAGCATACTCCAGCAAAATCTTTGGAAGTAAAATGCGGTTCTGACCATCGAGCTCCACTACTGCGGGCGCGAGGCCTCTCCGAACTAGGTCAGCTTGACGGCGGTCGGACCTCGAGTCCAAGTCCGCCATGAACTTTTCGTATTCCGGCAAGGTAAACAACCGGAGCGTGCGATTCGGACCACGAGTGACCACGAATTCTTCGCCCTCGGTCGGCCCGAGCTGACGACGGAATTCCCTGGGGAAGGAAGACCTTCCCTTTCCATCGATAGCCGTTTGGGCTTGACCTATGAAAGACGTAAAGTTCATACTAGTTTGACACATTTTACCACAACACAGTACAAATCTACCATTTTCTACCACTTTGGCAAGATAGGGGCGCATTTTTCGCACCCAAAGCATACAAAAAACATACTTCGGCCCCAGGTCCGAAATAAAAAGAGTGAACATTTGTTCACTCTATAATTTATTGAAAATCAATTTTTAGGGATTACTATTCCGCCCAGTGATTACCGTTATAATTGCGGGCGGTATCGGCATCCATGCCGATTTGGCGAACCAGATCGTCGAGGCTCGGGAACTTCTGTTCGGGGCGCAAGAAGGCCATCAGGTCAAGCACCATGGGGCGACCATAGATGTTTTCGCTAAAGTCCAGCAAGTAGGCTTCAATAGCCAGGCGCTGGTTACCAGTAGAAGGCTGGGTTCCAATGTTCACTACAGCACGGAAGGAGCGTTCTCCCCCGTTGCCATCGGGCAAACGGGCGGTCGCTACATACACGCCGTGCTTGGGCAGGAACTTATACTTTTCCACCTGCAAATTCGCAGTCGGGAAACCGATGGTATGACCAAGGCGTTTGCCTTCTACAATGGTTCCAGACAAGCGATAGGGGCGTCCCAGATAAGTCTGCGCACGAGACACATCACCGTTCAGGAGCGCATTGCGCACGGCAGAAGAACTGACGCGTTCGCCCTTGTGGAGCACAATAGAAAGCATGGCCGTAGAAAGTTCCGGGAAAGCCGCCGTAATGGTTTCGTAGTTGCCCTTGCCGCCAGCGCCAAAGCAATGGTCATGTCCAAAGAACATGGAGCATACGCCGCGCTTTTCGATGAGTTCGGTACGGACAAATTCATCGAACGGGAGCTTTGCCACTTCGGGCGTAAACGGGAGCACCAAAAACTCTAGACCAAGGCTTTCAATAAATTCGCGTTTTTCTTCGGTGGTCGTCAAAAGCAGCGGATCGCCCGGTTCGCGCAACACGTAGTTGGAATGGGGCTCAAAACTGATGACCGTGGGAGTCCAGCCGTTCACTTCGGCAACGGCCTTAAGCGTGCGGAAAAGCGCCTGGTGTCCCAGGTGGCATCCGTCAAAATTACCCATTGTCACAGCACGCTTCATTTTCACATTCCTTTTCCAACGTCATTCCGGCCTGCGAGCCGGAATCTAATCATCTTCCCCGAGATAGAACTTCGGCTTGATTCGACCCGGTTCATAAAAGCACAAACTCAAGACTTCGCCCTGTTCGTTTGCGGCAAACACATTGCCCTCGGGGCCTACGCCCTCGACGGGAGTTTTCCAGGGGAGCCAATTGCCCTGGCGAATGGTAGCCACCTGTTCGTCGGTGAGGCGCACCACCGGGAAGTCGAGCACCGCATCCACCGGGAGCAGATTTTCTCGGGTCAACGCATCGCCGCGCACGGCTTTATCCAAAGTCACATTGCCGATGCGGTGTCTGCGTATCTGCGATACGCAGGCGTAGGTCCCGAGGGCCCGGCCGATATCGCGACCAAGCGCACGAATGTAGGTTCCCTTGGAGCATTCGCAAATCAAGTCGAAGGTCGCAAATTCCTTGCCGGAGCATCCTTCGGTCACTTCGCCTTCGCCAATGACCTTGAGTTCGCTAATGCGAATCTTGCGGGGTTTCAATTCAATGTTGCGACCGCGTTCCATGAGGTCGCTAGCACGCACGCCGTTGATTTTCACGGCACAGTACTTCGGCGGAATCTGTTCGATATCGCCCGTAAACTGCGGGAGTACTGCATCGAGCTTTTCGCGGGTAATTGCTACCGGCTCGCCCTGCTCCACCACTTCACCGTCCCATTCCAGGGTGTCGGTTTCGTAGCCCAGGTGCAGCCTAAAGCTGTAGCACTTGTCCTTCGCTTCTACAAAGGGCAGCAAACGGGTGCAGCGACCGGTAGCGGCAATAATCAAGCCCGAGGCACGCAAATCCAGCGTGCCCGCATGGCCGACGCGCTTCGTAGAAAAGACCCTTTTCAGTGGGAAAAGGGCCTTAAAAGAAGTTTCGCCAGCGATCTTGTCCAAGAGAACGAAGCCGGAATTGCTCAACTAGAGATCCCCTTTCTGCTTCAGTTCAGCCAAGATACTTTCGATATGCATGGCGTGTTCCAGGTTTTCGTCCAGAACGAAATTCAGTTCGGGAATCTTGCGGATTTTGAGCGCCTTGCCCAAAACCGTACGGATATACCCGGCGGAATTCTTGAGGCCAATCAGCGAATCGCGCTTTTCCTTGTCGGAACCCATCACCGAGACCATCACCTTTGCGTAGCTCAGGTCATCGGTAATAGTGACGCGGGTAATGCTAGCGAGGCTACTCACACGAGGATCTTTCAAGCCCTTCTGCAAGAGCTTGCCGATTTCCTCGCGGAACTGTTCGTCCAATCTGTCTGTTCTACGACTCATTAGACTCCTCAGCAGCCTTCTTAGCCTTTTCTTCGGCTTCTTCGCGGGCCACATCCTTCAAAGTACGGGCAACCTTGATTTCCTTGAAGAAGATCAAGCTATCGCCTTCCTTGATATCATCGTAACCCTTAAGGCCGATACCGCATTCAAAGCCACGAGCGACAGACTTGACGTCGTCCTTCATGCGCTTCAAAGACTGAACCACGGTCGTACCGAGTTCCACGCCGTTGCGGTACACGCGCACATGGCTGGTGCGGTCGACTTCGCCGTCGGTAACCATACAGCCTGCGATGAGACCGATCTTCGGAATCTTGAACACCTGGCGGATTTCTGCTTCGCCGGAGAGTTCTTCGCGCATGGTGGGCTTCAAGAGGCCTTCCACAGCGTTGGTGATATCTTCGATACAGTCGTAAATCACGCGGTAGTTGCGGATTTCGATGCCTTCCTTCTGGGCCATTTCGCGGATAGACAGCGACGGCATCAAGTGGAAGGAAATAATGATAGCCTGTGCGGTCGTAGCCAGCAAGATATCGGATTCCGTAATGGTACCCACACCCTTGCGGATGATGTTGACGCGCACTTCCTTGTTGGTAAGCTTTTCGAGCGAAGCGGCGAGAGCTTCTGCAGAACCACCCACGTCAGCCTTGACAATGAGATTGAGTTCAGAGAGCTTGCCTTCCTTACGATCGTTGAAGGTATCTTCCAAGGTCTTGACGTTACGAGAACGCAGGTCGCGTTCACGGGCAGCCATACGGCGCTTGGAGGCAATTTCACGTGCGGTCTTTTCGTCTTCGACCACAATGAGGTCGTCACCGGCCTGCGGAGTACCGTCAAAGCCGAGCACCTGACACGGAGCAGACGGAGGAGCTTCCTTCATCTGTTCACCGCGTTCGTTAAACATAGCACGGACACGACCAGCGTAAATACCGCAGACAAACGGGTCACCCACATGGAGCGTACCGTTCTGCACAAGGATCGTGGCCATAGAACCCTTACCCACGTCGAGCTTGGATTCCACAACGGCGCCGCGAGCGTGAGCATCGGGGTTGGCCTTGAGTTCCAGAACTTCGGCTTCGAGAGCGAGAGTTTCCAAAAGTTCGTTCATGCCCTGACCCGTACGGGCAGAGACTTCGATACAGCTGGTAGAACCACCCCACTGTTCCACTTCCACGCCGCGTTCGGCGAGCTGGGCACGGATCTTGTCGGGGTTTGCCGTCGGAAGGTCGATCTTCGTGATAGCCACGACCATCGGCACCTTTTCACGCTTGGCAAGTTCAATAGATTCAACGGTCTGGGGCATGACCATGGAGTCAGCTGCCACCACCAGCACGATCACGTCGGTCACCTGAGAACCGCGAGCACGCATAGCACTGAATGCTTCGTGACCCGGGGTATCGAGGAAGGTCACCTTACCCTGAGAGGTCGTGACTTCGTATGCACCGATGTGCTGCGTAATACCGCCAGATTCGCCGGCCACCACGTGGGTCTTACGGATCCAGTCGAGCAAAGATGTTTTACCGTGGTCAACGTGGCCCATCACCGTCACCACCGGATGACGCGGCTTCAGGTTTTCGGAAGATTCTTCTTCCACGCCGAGCACTTCTTCTTCGTATTCTTCCATCAACTGGGCTTCGTAACCGAATTCGTCGGCCAGGAGCTGGATGGTTTCAAAATCCAAGCGGGCGTTGATGGTCACCATCATGCCCATTTCCATGCACTTCGCGATCACGCGGGCCGGCATCTGGTCCATAAGGCCAGCGAGTTCGCCCACGGTAATAAAGTCGGAAGTCTTGAGGATTTTCTTTTCTTCGCCCGGAGTATTGTCGTTATGCTCCTTGCGGTAAACTTTCTTGACAGGCTTCTTGGACAGGTCAGCCATCACGCGGGAAACGTTCTGACGAACGACTTCCTGCTGGATTTCCTTCTGCTGGTCCTGACGGTCCTTGCCATTGCCGCGACGGTTCTTGTCGTTCTGACCATGTCGACCGTTCTGCTGCTTGCCACCCTTGCCGCCCTGGTTCTGGCCACCAAATCCCTGGGCGCCACCATTGCTAGCATTGAAGGCATCTTGCATGGAACTGCCGGTAAAGCCACCGGTTCGCCCCGTAAAGGTACGGCCGCCGTTATTGTTCTGGCCACCGTTTCCGTTGCGGTTGTCGTTACGGCGATTGCCGTTGCGGTTGTCGCCATTGTTGTTAGAAAGGCGACCGAATGTACCCGTATAACCCTGCTGGTTACCGTTGTTGTTACGGTGTCCGCCGCGGGTAGCCTGAGCCTGTTGCTGAGACTTCTTGATACGGGCGAGAATAGCTTCGTCGGGTTTGAAGACCTGAGCCTTCATCGGAGGCTGCTTGAGTTCCATGCCCGGGGTAACCATGGCAGGCTTGGCTGCGGCAGGAGCTGCGGGAGCTGCCGGCGCGGCAGGCTTTGCAGCGGGAGCAGCAGGCTTCACTTCTGCGGGAGCCGGAGCGGCGGGAGCGGGCTTCGGTTCGGCCTTCGGAGCAGCGGGCTTTTCAGCAGCGGCTGCGGGAGCGGCTTCTGCCTTCGGGGCAGCAGGCGCTGCGGCGGGCTTCACTTCAGGAGCCTTGGCGGCGGGAGCTTCAACAGCAGCCGGTGCAGGAGCAGCGGCAGGAGCGGCAACCGTTTCAGCCTTCGGTTCTGCCTTAGGAGCAGCGGGCTTCACCACTGCGGCAGGCTTTGCAGCCGGTGCGGCAGCAGCGGGAGCAGCGGAGGCGGCAGGCTTAGCCGTCTTCTTGGTCGTAGTCCTGATGAGCTTAGCCTTCAGCAACTTGCCATCGCCAGTCGAAGCGGACTCTTTCTTCTTGTCAGAAGAGGCATTGGAAGTTTCGGCGGAAGACGCCTTTTTCAGGTTCTTATTGCGGGCTTCGGCCTTCTGGCGTTCGGCATCGACGGTTGCCTCGATCTTTTCGTATTCAGAGGCATTGACCTTGGACACCTGTGTCAAAACCTTGACACCGTTCTCGCGCAAAAGCTTCATCACGAGGTCGCTCTTGACTCCGTGTTCTTTCGCCCAATCTACTGGTTTAATTTGTTCTTCATTAGCCATGAATAGCTTCCAATGTTCCTTTTAAAAATTAGCGAGCAGCCTTACGGTTCTGGTTCAAATCGGCAGCGGACGGAGAGGTAATCTTAGCCTTCGTTTCGTCGTCCTTCTGGTTCCATTCGTTTTCACCGAACACGTCCAAGTTGCGCTGCACGAGTTCTGCAGCAAGCTTCACGTTCTGGCCGTTCTTACCAATTGCCAAAGCGAGATTTTCGTCGCTGATAATCACCACCGTGCGGCGGGTTTCGGGCACGTGAATCAGCTTGATCACGTTAGCCGGAGTGAGGGCACGGGTAATGAAGGTATCCAGATCCGGATTCCACTGCACGATGTCGATACGTTCGTTACCGAGTTCGCGGACAATGGTCTGCACGCGAGCACCCTTCATGCCGACGCATGCGCCCACCGGGTCAATCTTTTCGTCACGGGAGTACACGGCAATCTTGGCACGGAAACCCGGTTCGCGGGCAACGCCCTTGATTTCGACAGTACCTTCGTAAATTTCCGGCACTTCCTGACGGAAGAGTTCCTTGAGGAAGTCGCCATTGGCGCGAGAAAGCACCACCTGGGCACCGTTCTTGGAAGATTCTTCCACGCGGGCGATCACGGCCTTGATGGAATTGCCCTGAGCCCAACGTTCGCGACGGATCTGTTCACGAGCCGGAATCATGGCTTCGGTCTGCTTGCCGAGCTTCACGATAATGTTACTTTGTTCAAGGCGGAGCACTTCGCCGCTCACCATGGTACCGATACGGCTGCGGTAGGTATCCATGATCTTCTGGCGTTCGGCATCGCGAATCTGCTGGTTCAGGAGCTGCTTTGCAGTCTGGATGGCCTGACGACCAAAGGCAGAAATAGGAATTTCCATTTCGAGGAAGTCACCCGGCTGGGCATCTTCGTTAAAGTCGCGGGCTTCTTCCACCAGCATGTAACCCTTGTCGAGTTCTTCCACTTCGGCAGCGGTCATGTTCTGGTCGTAGTCCGGATAGTCATCCACCACGGCCACGCGCAAGAACACATGGACTTCGTTGGTTTCCGTATCGAAATCCACATCGATTTTCTTTTCGATGTGCAAGTACTTGCGTGCTGCCGTCACCAACGCTTCCTTCAAGGCGTTGATTACAATGGAATCATCCATATCCTTGGCTTCGACCACTTCTTTCAGCACATCGAGCAAGTTAACTTTCGGTTCGTTCTTCATAAAATGACCTTCCTATTATATTTGTACATCCACTTTCGCTACAAGCACCTCAGAACGCGGCACAACAACATCGCCAGCGTTTCCCTTGAGGGTGAGCGTCAAATTTTCTTCGTCTGCAGAGACCAGCTTGCCCACCACAGGCTTACCGGTACTGCGAGTCACCCGCAGGAATCGTCCAATATTGCGGGTGAAATCGGCAACCGACTTCAGGGGGCGGTCTAACCCCGGCGACGACACTTCCAAAGTGTAGGCACCTTCAATAATTTCAGGATCCAGGTCCAAGGCATCGGACAAGTGACGGCTCACATTAGAGCAGTCGTCGATTGTCACCCCTTCGGGCTTGTCTATGTATAGGCGGAGCGTCTTGCGTTTGCCTGCACGGAACATGTCCTGTTCCACCAATGTGACGCCGGCGGCTTCGCACGCCTGGGCGATAAGTGTATCCAATTTCTGGGCTACCAAATAGACCTCGTATAATAAACGGCGTTCGCATACGGCCCCGAAATCTGCTCATTTAAGCCTAAATCGGGTCCACGAACGTCAAGACATACCAAATAGAGAAATTTTTTAGGGTCTAGGCAACCGGATTTATAAAAATAAGGGGGTAAAAGCCGTTCACAACGCAGAATTTATATATTTGGCGCATGGCTTACGTACTTTTGATTCTCGCTACCTTAATCGGTCTTGCCGGTTGCGCCTATTTCTTGCGCAAGAATATCCTTGTCATCCGCGAAAAGAACAAGAAAGAACCCAAGGCCTACAAGCGTAAATTGAACTACGTCCTCACAGGCCTCTGGTACGGCTACCTGACGATTTTCTTCCTAGGATTGACCATCAATAACCTAGGCAATTGGTAAGAATCAATTAATGTGTAATGACTAATTATTCATCTCACATCACACATTCCACATTTCACATTTGAGCATCGAGCCAGCGCTCGTACAAGAAGAGCGCAATAAAATTCTTTCCATCGATAAATTGCCGGGCAGCCTCTTCGTAGGGCAGCACCACCGTCTTGATCCATTCGATTTCTTCGGTGTATTCCTGATCCTTGCCGTCCATGGCCTTGAGCTGTTCCGGAGTCACGTCCCGTTCAATGGCGTACAGGCGAATGCGTTCATCCAAAAGCCCGCAGCTGGCGGCAAAGCCATCGCTCTTGCCCTTGTACCAAAAGTCCATGAGGTCGATGAGTTCCGAATCTTCCGCCTTGATCTGGGCTTCTTCTTCGAGCTCGCTTAGGGCAACCTTGCGGTAATCCCCCGTCCAGTCCAGAATACCCGCCGGAATTTCCAGGGAAGCCTGTTCGCTAATGGCAAAGCGGGGCTGCTTCACCAGCAACAAATACTTCTTGCCTTCGCAACGGAGCACCACCAAAACGCCCACAGCATTGCCACGCACCAGCACGATTCCATGCACCGGGCGACCATCCGGAAGGGTGGCCGTTGCAGTAAGCTTTATAAATAACGGCTGGCGGCCTTTACACAAAAAATCCACCGACGAAAAGTGGACCTTGGTTACAACGAATTTTTCCTGGGTCTTTTCAAGCCAATCCTTGTAAATGCGGGATTCAAGGATAATGGGGCGGTCGGCCTCGGCAATTTCAGGAGAATAGGTATATTCAATCATTTTTCTTTCAAGGTATCCGGAGCGACCGTCGCCTTTTTCCAGATTTTAGACAAACTATCTAAAACGGCAAGCGTATCGGAATCGACAACCATTTTGTTTCCCGACAGATTGTAGACCATCCAATCCTTCTTGGAATTGGGGCCACAGAACGATTCTTCCTTATCGGGGGTAAACAGTTCACGAATAAAACGTACCTGACCGCCCAGAGTGTAATTGCTGACCGCAAAAGAACTATAGGTTCCGCACTCCGGAATCTTTTCGGTATAGTAAGTGCTGTAATGCCAAATGGTATCGGGGCGCTCCTGAACCGAGCCCAGTTCGGTAGAGTCGTTTTCCCACTTGGAATTGATGCAGTACACCGAATCGGAATCGGCACAGGCATAATGAACCGGCACCAGGTTCGTATCGTTGATATTCCAGGAGCTGGGGTAAACGGTATCGGCAACAGTCTTCTTGCACATGTCCACGCGATGGGTACAAGTAGACTTCATGGTACGCCAGTAAAATACGCGAGGCGTCAGGGAATCAAGAACGCGAAGGATCTGGGGAATAGCCTTGCCCTTCTTCTTATCCTTGGTCCGCAACGGGTAGGCATGGGGATCCGCAAAGGAGGAATCCATGTACACGTAAAAAGTATCCTTCGAAATGTCGCCGCGACGGAGGGTTATGGAATCCAGCGCCGTATCGCCATCGTTTTTCACCTTGATCATGCCGATGCCAGCAATCTGCTCCGAAGAAAGCAGCAACTTGAGAGTTGTATCGGGGCGGTAATAGGGAGCAGGGCAATCTTCAGCCGTGGCGTGGATCGTAAGCTTCGGCGTAATCCAGAGAACCGAATCGGACTTGACGAATTTCAGGTGTATCCCCTGCAAGGCGCAGTTCGAGAAGGTCCACATTTTCCCCATTTCCAAATACAGGGTATCCTTGGACAGGTGAATCGCCCTGCCGGAATCCAGCCTGGCATAGGCAAAAAAGCCTTCGCCATCGTAGCTAAAATCTTTATCGGAAACATTCATGGGGCCGTCGGTATCTTTTTCGCAGCCGGCAAAAAACACCACTGCAAACAAAATCCACAGCAAGCCAAAAACCATGTATTTAGAACGAAGGCGGTTCATGAGACCAAAGGTATTAAAAACCGTTCAACTTTTCAAATGCCGCAAGGGAATCTGGAGAGACCGGATGGGTCGAAGCGTAAAATTCGTTCCAACGCACAAACTGGCCGTTCAAGCGAACCGACAAAAAGAAGGTCGCACTATCTTTAGGAGAAAGCCTGCCCAGCATCGACATGACGCCGACGGTATCGCCCACCGACAGGGAATCGTTCAAGGAACCCATGCCCGACGTCTTGCTGGTCACGTTATAGCCGTGGTCAATTTCAACAAAGTAACCTAGGGAATCTTTGCCCGATTCAAGAACGCGGCCCGAAAGCACCGGATAAATGGGAGCCTCGCCAATACCGCTGAAAACATCCATGGCCAGCAAAGATTCCTGGCCTTCAAAGTCAAAGCCCTCGCCAATGGCCAAGGCAGACCATTCCAGCGGTAGCCGCGGGCACACCCCCGGGAACTTGCAGCCCGTACCCTTGGACACCCACAGGTAGCTGGAATCGGGTTTCATATAACGTAAATAAACCGACGGCACGCTATCTTCGTGCATGACCAGCAGGGGATTTTCGAAATTCGCCACCGGGGCAATCCAATGGAGCTTGGACTTTTCAGACTTGCGGAGCCCGGCCACGTAGCGCAAGAAGGGGTTGGGCAGACGCCCCAGCGGAATGGAATCCACCAGGACCCAGGAACACTGGGCAAGGCCCTGTTTCAGTTCAAAGGGAGTACCGCCATAAGCGGAGCAACGGGAATCCCAGGTTTCGATGGGGACTTCTTCGTTGTTGCCCGGCAGCGGGAGCGCATTGGCAATCTTGGAGGCAAGCCCCGACCAGTACGCCAAAAAGGCGGCTACCGCTACAAGCGTTAACCGGATTAACGGAAACTTATGTTGATTATTGAAAGATTTGCCCTTTCGCTTGTATTCTTGAAACTCGACAGGCATCGGACTAGATGTAGAAGAACGCGAGAAGTCCGCCTACAGCTGCAAGCAACAAGAGGAACACAATAATCACGGTCTTTGCCGAAGACGGTTCGTCGTCGAACGGAACATCGAGGCCCTTTTTCTTGGAACTGGACTCTTCTTTGGCAATGGCGTTGAAGCTCTTTGTAAAGCGACGATGGGAACCCGTAGTGCGGCGATCCAGGTGGGGCGAAGGAGCAACTTCGATGGAACCCACATTCTGGGAGGCAACGGCAGACGACGGTTCGTCAATGACTTCCGCACTGGCAGCGCCTTCGGGACTGCGAGCCTGCAGGGAGAAGGACATCATGTCGGCTTCAAAAGCAAAAACCCGGATGTTCTTATCGAGACCGGCCTTTTTCAAGCCGTCGATAATGGTCTGGTTGTTGGTCAGAACGGCGAACATTCCCTTCCGGTCTTCCATTTCCTGCTGGAACTGGATAAAAGCGTTATAGGCGTCGCTGTAGACAAAGTCAAGTCCAGTCAAGTCGACCGCCAAGAACTTTTCGTCTGTTTTTTCAGCGAGTAAAGCGCGAACATCCTTTTTAAACTGTTCAGCATCGAAAGCCCCAATCGGATTCAAGGGGGCTGACATCAAATCAAAAATTCCAACTTCGCGATAGTTCTTTAATTGCGGCATACTAGAAAATATAGACTAATATTTGTTAAAATGAATGCTTTATCCCCAAAAAAAGACGAAAAAACCGCATTTTACTCGAGAACTTCGTCGTCTGTTTCGATTACCGCCTTGCCAACAGGAGCGGCTGCAGGAGCCTCCACTTGTCCCTGTTCAACGGGGGCAGACTCCTCTACAGCCACGGGGGCAGCTTCGGCAGGAGCCGTTGCGGGAGCCTCGGGAGCACCGTCATAGGCTTCCCGTTCCATTTCTTCGTAGGCGGTGTCGTTGTCGGGTTCTTCGGTCAGAATCGCCCTGCGGCTAGTCGCAGCCTCCGGCGTCCCCTGCTTAGGAACATGGGAGAACAGGTAGGGGCTGATGCTCACGCTTACGCGGTGCACCGGCGAGAGTACCGGGTGAGATTCGAAAGCATAGTCGATTTTCACGAACTTCGCAATCACTAGACCCGCACCTGCGGTCACGCTCTTGAAGGTGGTAAAGCTGGAAAGACCCGCCCGGAGCGAAAGTCCAAAGTCAAAGACGTATTCAAGGCCCCCATGACCGCCCGAAAGCCAATCCAGGGGACTTTCCCAAACGCGCTTGCCGCGATCCTTGTCCGTCTCGAATTCCATATCGCGGGCTTCGCGGTGCAAAAGTTCGGCACCCTGCCAGAACAGGTTCAGCCTGCCATACAGGTAAGAGATGGGCAACCCGTAACTTGCGGCAATATAAAGTTCCGGCGAAGAATATTCAAACTCCCCCGACTCCCAGCTGGTAGCCGAAGAAGTCCAGCCCTTCAAGAGGCCCGACACGTAAAGTTCATCTACGGCCCGGAAACGAAGTCCTGCATCGCCACGGAAGCCCCAACCGGTCTGGTCCATATCGCGGTAAAGGCCATGGAATCCGATACCCAGTTCCAGGCGGTCGGTCAACTTGCGGCCAAAGGTAGCCGAGAACACCCAGTCGGCAATAGAAAGGGTGTTGTAGTCGGAGCCTTCGGGCAGAGGTTCCCCCTCCTTAATGTAAGGAATATCGTCAGCACCGAACCTGGAAAAAGAAATACCCAAGCCCTGGCCCTCACCCAGCGGGACTACCGCCGACGCAAAGTCATACTTGGTATCTTCGTAGTATTCCGTATGCGAAAAAGAAGCCCAGGCATAATTCACATTTGCAAGCTGGTAGGGGTTAGACATGAGCCCCAGGTAATCGCCATCTACAGCCATGGTGGCAGAACCCAATGCAGCAGATCGCGCACCCGGTTCAATGTCCAGGGTTGCGTTTGCGCCCACCACACGGTCTGCAGCAAAGGAGCCAGCGGCAGACAACAAAGCTATACCAACAAAAAATCTCGCAAATGTCATACTTTGTGGTTCAAGATAGATTATTTTTGGTTGGCAGACCAGAAGAAAAGCGCATTAAATGAATCTTTCTGAACACATCACAGGCTATTTGCAGTATATCGCGGACAGGCGCCGTTTTTCGCCGCGCACAGTGGACACCTACCGCAAGTCCCTAGACAAATACCTGGAGTACCTGAAGGCCGCGCTGAACAAAGAAGACTCTCCCCTTTCCGCCTTTTCAGAATCCACCGTCAAGACATTCGTGTGGGACTTGAAGATGAAGCAGAAACTAGCCCCCACAAGCATCTGCGAACACCTGGCGGCCCTGAAAAGCTTCGGCAAGTACCTGGTCAAGAGCAAGATTACCGAAAAGAACCCGGCCGAAAACGTGCCCATGCCCAAGCGCCCCAAGCGCCTGGTGAATGTACTGGGGCAAAAGGACTTGGCCGAAGAAAAATTCCCAGAAGTAGAAAACCCGACGTTACAGCAAGTACGCGCCCGCCTCTTGCTGGAACTGATCTACGGCTCCGGCCTGCGTATTTCGGAATGCCAGAACCTCACCTGGGACCGCATCAACGAAAGGGAATTGCTGGTACGCGTTCTTGGCAAGGGTAACAAGGAAAGGATCGTTCCGCTGACCGAAAGTTTTGTCTCCCGCATCATCACTTACAAGCAGATGCAAATGCAGGCGGGGCACTTGCCCACCGCTACGGGCTACGTGTTCCTGAGCGATGACGGCAAGCCCTTCGGCCTGCGCACGCTGCGCAACGACATTCAACACTTGCTGCGCGCAATCGGCTGGGAAGGCAAGGCCAGTCCCCACGTACTGCGCCACAGTTTCGCCACCCATCTGCTGGAAAACGGCGCCGAAATCATGAGCGTAAAAGAGATGCTCGGCCATTCGAACATCTCCACCACTCAGGTTTATACACATGTAAATGCAGAACGCCTGCGGGCCGCCTTCAAGAAGACCCACCCGCGAGCATAACTACTAGAAGAAACTTCCCTTGATGCCGACGGCGATGGTCCACTGCTGGCCAAAATCAGACCAGTCCGGAGCGTCCCACTCGCGCATGGGCGATTCGTCGTATTCGTCCTTGGGGTCGGCGGCGTTGCTCTTGTCGTGGAGCGGCAAGGAGACCGCAAGGAACACCGGGAAGTCCGCATCGGAAAATTCAATGCCGTAAGCAAAAGCCACGGACCATGCCTGATGATCGGGGTCCGGGCGGGGATCGTAGGTCCCGACCTTTTCGGAATTGATCCAGGCCACGCCCAGGGGCACCGAGAAGTTCACGCCAAAACTCTGCACGATTCCCGGACGGCCACGGTAACCGTAAGCAATGGAGCCGCCCACAGAAGGCGGAGTGTAGGCGCCCAAGTCGTTTTCGCCATACGGCTTGAAGCGGTACTCGAAGCGGTCGCCCTCATGATTCAGGTCTTTCCAGTAAGAATCGTTGAATTCGTTTTCGCCCGAAATCAGGTGCATGGCAAAGGGATGAGTGTAGCTAAGGCCGTAAAGCCAAATACCCTTGTCGGTATCGCGGCTGTAATCCCAACCCAGGGTAAGAGAATACAGGCCCGAGCCCTTCTGGAAACTGCTGGGCAAGAGTTCCTTGCCGGAATCGGAACCGCGCTTGATATCATACTGACCGGTCGGAATGGTAAGGCTTGCAGAAAGGGATGCAGCTCCCCCGCTACCGATGGTCTTGCTGAAATCAAAGGACACGTCACCCACGCCGCCCGTCGTGCGGTCTGCAGGAGACTGGTTGCTACGGTACTGCACTTCGCCACTATGGCTCATCCACGGAATGGACACGCCGAGCTTGGTAGACCATGTGGGCTTGATGGACAGATGGGGCGTAAACGTGACGCCCGAGAAGTTCTGACCGACGGTATACTTGGTAAAAGCCTCGACTTCAAGGTAGCCACCAGAAACGCCCTGGCCAATCCACTTGATGCCATCGCCGGAACCGCCACCGGAACCACCGGCGCCACAACCACCAATAGATTCCCACGGAGTCGCAAGCTCCACAGGAGAATTAAAACCGACATAAAAAGCGCCACCTGCAACAGCAGCCAAAGCTACGCCAGACAAAATCCCGCTAAATAAATTCTTCTTCATCCATTACCTCACGGGAGTTCAAGCAAATAGCCTTTGCTGGTTCCTGTAGCCAAGAAACGTCCATCGGGCGAACGGCCACCAATCATAGGAATCGGGGCAAGTTCCTTCGCCTCGCTCACCCAGGCAAAAGCCAAGTCAGAGGGCATTCCGTAAGCAAGGGAAACTTCGCGCATGACCGTACGGCCGGCGCTACCGTCCTGTATCGTAGGCGACGACAAATCGCTCCTGTTCCCGAATTCCACTTCCTTGGGAATCTCGGTCCAAATCACGAACAGTCTTGTCTTGTACTGGAACCAATGGGGTTGCACCGGTCGCGAAACCATGTCGCCCGTCATCTCGATTTCAATGGGTTTCGAGTTATCGGAAAGTTCCTGGATAAAGGACCTCCAGCCCGACGAAGGATCAATGGCGTTGTAGACCACGAAATGTCCGTCCGGGGAAATCAGCGGGCTATCCACCATCCAGCCATCTATGCCAGAGGGCTTTTTGAGAGTCTTGGCCTTCTTGAGGCCACCGTTGGCAAAATCAGCAAATACAATCTGGTTCTTCTGGTTCACGTAAACCAGACGAACCTGTTTTGTACCGAAGAAGCCTTCCACCTTGGAATCGTCTGCCGAGGAATCGCGAACGGCTTCGGGATCTACCCACAAGTGCGGAGTCGCCAATTCGCCGATACCCTTGTCGTAGAAGAAGAACTTCTTCTTGTCGGCCATGCGGACGGCAAACAGACCGTAATCCAGATCTTCGCAAGCCTTTCGGCCCTTGATGTCGTAGGCACGGAGAGCAACGACGTAATTCGGATGGGTACTCCATTCCGGATCCTGGAACTGGCAATCCCCTGCAGCCGTATCGCGCATCAGGTACCAAAGCACCTTTCCCGCCGTATCGGACACCGTAAGACGGTCATGCTGTTCCACCATCGAAGTCGTATACACGGAATCGGGGGCATCAACATTCAGCGTGCCGCCAAAGTTCAGCCACAGCATGGATGCCGGATAATTTTCCATATCCTGGGAAACGGAGGGATTGCAAATCTGCATTCCACCATTCACGTCGAACAAGGTTCCGATTTCGGAATCCGTCGATTTCCCGCCAGAGAATTTTGTATCGGTATACTGTTCCGGCTCGTAAACGCAAGCCGAAAGAGCTAACAACATAGACAACGAGGCAAATTTTAAATAACCCATTGTCCGAAATATACTAAAACTTGGTGCGCCTTACGTGGTAGAAATAGATTCCCATAATCACAGAAATCGTAAGAATCCAGCTTATGGGGTACACAACCATGAGCGAGGCGAAGGATTTGTACTTGGGAAACACGAAAATCACCCAGAGAATGCGAATACCGCAGACCCCCGCCATGCAGGTAAGCGCCGGAGCCAAGGACTTGCCCATCCCCGAAAGGGCCCCCGAAAATACGTCCAGGAACACGTTAATGGCCAAGAGGCCCACCACCACTTGCATGCGAATCGTACCGATTTCGATGATTTCGGTATTAGAGGTAAACACAGAAAGCATGGGGCGGGCAAAAATGCAGCAAAGCGCACTCAGCACGACTGTAGACGAACAGCCCAGCAGGAGTGACCAACGGACCGAGCGGCGGCAACGATCCATATTCTTGGCCCCGAAATTCTGGCCCACAAAAGTAATGCAGGCCTGCGAAAAGGCGCTGAGCCAGTAGTACACCACGAATTCGTAATTGAGGGCAATGGCCGAGGCCGCCACCGTGGCAGAACCCAGGCTATTGATAGCCGACTGCAGGCACACATTGCTAAACGAGAATACGACGCCGCGAAGCCCGGTGGGAATCCCCACCCGCAGAATGCGACTCAAGAAGAAAGGCGTAATGCGCAGCTTCCAAAATTCCAGCTTGAAGGGGCCCACCTCGTGCAACAGCAGGTAGAACAAAGTAATGCCGCTGATGACGTTTGCAAACACCGTGGCAATAGCCACGCCCGACACGCCCATGCCAAAGCCCGCCACCAGAATCAGGTTCAGTACCACATTCACCGCGCCCGCTACCATGAGCACGTAAAGCGGGCGCTTGGTATCGCCCTTGCTACGCAGGACTGCGGCCACAAAGTTGTAGACCATCACGAAGGGCATGCCCGCGAAATAGATTTGCAGGTAACGCACCGCCATGTCCAACACATCTGCCGGCGTTGAAATCAATTCAAGAATCGGCCGCGCAAAAAAGATGCCCACGAATGAAAGGAAGATGCCGCTAAAGAAGGCAACCATCACCGAGGTGTGCACGCTGCGGGTCACGGAGCGGTAGCTGCGCTCGCCAATGGAATTGGCCACCACCACATTCGCACCCACCGAAAGGCCCACGAACAGGTTGATCAGCAAGTTGATAACGAAAGTGTTCGCGCCCACGGCCGCCAAGGCCTTGTCGCCAGCGAACTGCCCCACCACGGCCACGTCTGCCATGTTGAACATCTGCTGGAAAATGCTACTCAAGGCAATAGGAATGGCAAACCTCAGGATTTTTCTCCCGAGGGGTCCATTCAGCATATCGATATTCGACTTTGACGATAGCCCTGCCATAAGTTCCTTGATAGCACCTTAAAAACGGGCGTAAATTTAGATTTTCATGGGTCTGCCTACAAGGGCATTTTTCTACCTTTACATCGCAAAAATAAAGTGGCCCGCCAAACCGGGCCAACATAAAACGGAGATTATCATGGGTTTTAAATGCGGTATCGTCGGACTCCCCAACGTGGGCAAGTCCACCATCTTTAACGCCATCACCAACGCCGGCGCAGAAGCTGCCAACTATCCGTTCTGCACCATCGAACCGAACGTGGGCATGGTGAGCGTGCCGGACAGCCGCCTCGACGAACTGGTCAAGGTCTACAATCCGAAATCCATCGTTCCCGCCGTTACAGAATTCGTGGACATTGCAGGTCTTGTAAAGGGTGCCGCCCAGGGCGAAGGCCTCGGCAACCAGTTCCTGACCCACATCCGTGAATGCGAAGCCATCATGGAAGTCATCCGCTGCTTCGACGACGAAAACATCGTGCACGTGCACGGTTCCGTGGACCCAGTCCGCGACGTGGATATCATCGAAACCGAACTTATTTTGAAGGACCTGGACTCTGTCGAAAAGCGCATCGCTACCGAAACCAAGGGTGCCCGCACCGGTAACGCCGAAGCCAAGGCCCGCCTCGCCGCTTGCGAAAAGCTCCGCGACGCCTTCCAGGAAGGCAAGGCTGCCCGCACCGTGATGCACGACAGCGAAGAAATGGAAGGCATTGTCAAGGACCTCGCCCTCCTTACCGCCAAGCCGCTCTTCTACTGCGCAAACGTGAAGGAAGACGACATCCTCACCGGTAACGCCTACGTGGACCAGCTGAAAGAATACGCCGCCAAGAATGGTCACGAAGTCATTATGATCAGCGGCAAGATCGAAGAAGAACTCTCTGCCATGGAACCCGCCGACAAGGCCGAATTCCTGAAGGAACTCGGCATGAAGGAATCGGGACTTGATTCCGTGGTGCGCAAGGGTTACGAAATTCTCGGTCTGCGCACCTTCTTCACCGCTGGCGAAAAGGAATGCCGCGCTTGGACGTTCCACGCCGGCTACAAGGCCCCGCAGTGCGCAGGCGTGATTCACACCGACTTCGAACGCGGCTTCATCCGCGCCGAAACCTTGAGCTACGAAGACTTCCTGAAGCATGGCAGCTGGAACGCCGCCAAGGAAGCCGGTCTCGTCCGCACCGAAGGCAAGGAATATGTGGTACAAGATGGCGACATCATGTACTTCTTGTTCAACGTGTAATGCTTTCGGCTAAGCTGAAATAGACAAGCTTTATAGAAAATTGAAAGGGAACGCAGTGCGTTCCCTTTTTTGACAAAAAAAAGATCCCGGATTGGATCCGGGACTTCATTGAAATGGTTACTGCTTTTTCTTGGCGGCGCGCTTGGCCTTGATTTCATCGATGATAGGCCGAATGATGCTAGCCAGGTTCATCGCGGTGCCGATCAGAATCATGAACGAAGCCGCATGGATTCCGGGGCCGGGCTCAACTTGCAACAGGGGCACCCCCATTGCAGAATTGATTTGCGCCAGCCTCGAAAGGAAGAACCACATGGACACCATGGTCAGCATGCCCATGGTTATGGAGCCCAGCGGAGTCAGCCAAGCGAACAGGCCCGCAAGTACCGCACCGACCACAATGGCGTAGAGGAAGGGCAAGGGTTCCATCTTGGGGAAATGGGGCATGGTCTGCCGGAACTTCTCCATGGCGGTGGGGTTCCCGGTTTCCATCTTCTTCAAAATGCCCAAGGCAGGTTCCTTCAGTTCCTGTTCCAGGTCAAGGCCCATGGCGAGCTCATAGAGGTTAGGCTCTGCCACCACATCCTTTTCGGCACAAGAAACATTAGCCATAGGCAGGAGCAAAGCAACGATAACCAGCAAATAGGGTATAGCGGTCAGCCTTTTAAAAAGGCGCATAGGACGTTCATTCATTATTTCTGTTGACCTTCAAAGAGGTTTCTCGGGAATGCGCAACGGAAGCCGAGCCAATCCGACCAGTAGCGCGGATCTTCGTCGTCACTTTCCGTCAGGTTCAAGAGAGATTCCTTGTCTTTCCAGGAACCGCCCTTATAAATTCTAGCGGTGCCCATCATGGCGCCCGTCGGGTTGGAGCTTTCGACCCAGACAGAGAACATGAAGTACTTGTCCTTGGTCCATTCAGCCACGTTACCCGACATGTCGAAGATGCCCCAGGCATTGGACTTCTTGGTGCTTACCGGCTGCGGGCCATATTCGGGGCTCTTCTTGCCGCGGCTATAGGAGTTGGCCTTGTAAATGGCGTACACACCCGGGTTCGGGTCTTCGTCGAGGTTCCAGAGAGCACCTTCGTTGTTGTCGGCACGGCCGGCAAATTCCCACTGGGCTTCGGTGGGCAGGTCGCCACCAATAGCCTTACAGAAGGCCTGGGCATTTTCCCAGTTGATGTTGTGCACCGGATGACGGGGGCCCGTATAGGTGGAACGATCCTTGATGCGATTCGTAGAATCCTGCTTGGCCATGACATCCTTGAAGAACTGCTGGGTCACTTCGGTAGTATGGATGGCGAAGGGAGACATGGCGACCACCTTACCCTTATAGCGGAAGGAGCCGGAATCGATCAGGGCGACAGTACCGCGTTCGCGGTCGCGGATGACACGAGGAACCTTCATGGAAACATCCAGGGTTACGCCGCTATCGTCCACCCTGAACACCTTGGCTTTGGGTTCCTGAACCTTATGGGTGGTTTCTTCGACCGGGCGGTTCAGCCATTCCTGAACTTCGGGGTCATCGTAAATATACTGCGGGAGTTCAAAGGCGCCATGGGTCATGAGCTGGACCTTGTTCACCACCAGTTCCATCTTTTCGTAACGGTAATGGTGACGGCCTGTCAAGACGCCTTCATGGTAAATCCACACCGGCTTGTTCCTTTCGATGGACATGAACGCGCGGACAGAAGCTCCGGAAGTAAGCAGGGCATAAAGGGAATCGGCAGTATAGCCTTCGGCGTTACCGACCCAGGAGACATCATAGCGGTCACCCTGCTTGCCATACATAATGCGGACGGCACCCATCTTGCAGACAATCTTTGTCTTGGGAGCGGGAGCAACGGCGGAATCCTTTGCCACGGTTTCCTTGGCCACGGAATCCTTGGCCACGGAATCCTTGGGCGCTGCCGTTGCAGCGGAATCCGGCTTCGCCTGTTCCTGTGTTGCAACCGTATCAATCACCTCTTCGCAGCGGTTTTCGTCATAGATCGGTTCAACGGAACTGGGTACAAGGGACACGCGATGGGGAATGGCCTGCAGGCTATCGATTTTGCGACGGACGGCCACATTCACGGCGCTGGCAGAACCCATTCTGTTCATGCGCCAGTTCAGCTTGGCTTCTTCGCGCTTGCCCTCGTAGCGGTGACGGTACTTGATATAGACGCTATCGTCACCCGACACACCGAGTGCCAGTGGCTTGCGGAGTTTCGGGTAAATCTTGTCGAACTCGTTGGTATCGACCTTTTCAATCTTGGTCTGCACATCCTTGGCCAAGATGTCGAACAGGGCTTCAGTTTCTTCGAGAGTCTTGGCAGCAGCCACCGCTTCCAGGGTAACGGAAGTGGTCGCCTTGACCTTGGAGGCCGTATCTGCAACCGGCAACTCCGGTTTAAGTTCCACCATGGATCCACCGGGAACAGAAATGGCGTCCACATAGGGCAGGTGGTTTGGAGCAGAGAAAGAGAAGGCGTATACGCCCGCATTGATGGGGTACATCAGGGACGGCACGTTTTTCATGGGGACCGTCAGCGAAACAGCTTCGAGGTCCTTAATATCGGACTTGAGAGAAATGACGCCCGGACGTTCCGTTTCCTGAATCATCTGCCACTGGCCATTTTTCTTGAAATAGAGCTTGGGAACACGAGGAGAATAGAGGTATTCCTTGTCAAAATAGATATCGGCTTCGTCCTGGAAGGCCCTGGAAGTTTGGGAACCGTAGAAGCGCATAAGCATGACTTCAGCAGGTTTCAGGTAGTTGTCGGCCAGACTGAAGGCATGGAGCTTTTCAAAATTCTGGACATGAATGGGGCCAGAGAACCAAAGATATTCCTTGGGACCCTTTTTGTGACGCATGAACATGATATTCGAGCGGAGGGGAACCATCGGAGATTCCGACAAGATCATGGATTCCTTTTTGACAATCGCCATGTTGGCGACAGGCTCCATCAGAACGCCCTCTTTAAACATTGTGGGGGCAACCCTGAAATTCTTGTCGCTGTCGGCCGCCCAAATCATCATCGGCAACAGCAACAAAAGCGGAAGCATACGTGTAAAGGACATATTTTCTCCTATTTTCATATCAAATTAAAATATAAAAATATTTCAATTTTCTCACGCAACATCGCCGTTTCTAACCTTGGTTCACCCCCATTTTCAGCAAATGGCCGCCATTTTCACCGCCAACAGGGCCCAGTTCCACTTTCCAGTCAGAAAGGCGGATAATGTCCGGGTGGTGTTCGATAACGATTACCGTATCGCCGCGGGCAGAGAGCTTACGGAGCATGTTCCAAAGGATTTGGATATCTTTAAGGTGGAGACCCGTGGTGGGTTCATCCAACAGGTAGACCATTTCTTGTGCCGGCTTGCGGGCAAGTTCCGCCGCCAATTTGAGGCGCTGGGATTCGCCGCCGCTAAGCGTTGTCACAGACTGACCGAGTTTCACATACGGGAGGCCCACATCCCGCAGGCATTCCAGTTTCGGCAAAATTTTCGGCTGGTCCTTGAAGAATTCGCAGGCTTCGGCCACGCGCATGTCCAGCACATCGGCGATATTCTTGCCCTTGAAGGTAACGGTGAGGGTTTCTTGATTGTAGCGCTTGCCGCCACAGACATCGCAGACTTCCCACACGTCCGAAAGGAAGTGCATTTCCACCGAGACGGCGCCGCGGCCTTCGCAGGCCTCGCAGCGGCCGCGAGCCAAGTTGTAGCTGAAGCGGCCATAATCAAAGCCCTTCAACTTGGCTTGCGGCAGTTTGGCGAAGAGCTTGCGGATATCGTCAAACACGCCTGTAAAGCTTGCAGGCGTGCTGCGAGGCGTGCCCGAAATGGGGCTTTGATCCACAAGCAAGACTTCACCGTTCTGCTTTTTGCGCCCGCGGGCCTGGAATTTCTTTTTCAGGCGCGGGTAGATTTCATCCATGACCATGGAGCTCTTGCCGGAACCCGACACACCGCAAACCACGCTGATGGCACCCTTCGGGAATTTTACAGACAAATTCTTAAGATTGTTGTGATTCAACTTTTCGAATTCGTAGAATTCCGTAGAATCGGTAATGGGCTTTGCGGCAATTTCGTTGGCCATGGGGATGGTATGCGTCAAGTACTTGACCGTTTCACTGCGGGGGAACTGCTGCAAGGCATAGGGTTTAGAAAGCTGTTCCGGAGAACCTTCGGCAACCACTTCGCCGCCGAACTCGCCCGCTGCCGGGCCCATATCGATAATATGGTCCGCGGCCTGCATCATCTTCATGTCATGTTCCACCACCACAAGGGTATTGCCGAGGTCGCGCAAGCGGTAAAGAGTATCCAGGAGCATCGCGGTATCGCTTTCATGCAAGCCCACGGTGGGTTCATCGAGCACGTAGAGCACCCCTTCAAGGCCGCTACCGATTTGGCTAGCCAAGCGAATGCGCTGGGATTCACCGCCAGACAGCGTGTCGCCTGCACGGTCAAGGCCAATGTAGCCGAGACCCACGCTCTTGAGGAAGTTCAAGCGGCCAACAATTTCGCGGAGCAGAGGTTCCGCCACCGTCATCTTGCCATCAGGATTCTTGTCGTTCTTGAAGTTGTCGCGTTTGAAGTTTTCATTGCTGAACCATTCCAGAGCCTCTGAAATGCTCATGTGGTTCACATCCATGATATTCTTGTCGCCAATTTTAACGGCAAGATATTCCGGTTTCAAGCGTTCGCCATGGCAATCCGGACAGACTTCGCCATCCTTAAAGTGTCCGAGGCCAAGGCAGGTTTCGCAAGCGCCCCAGTGGGTGTTAAAGCTGAAGTGTTTCGGGTTCAAAGCCGAATCCATGTACCAGCCGCAATCAGGGCAGCCCGGCTTTTCGGAGCAAGCGAGGCGCTCGCCCGCTTCGTTTTCCACATACAGGATTCCGTTACCGTCGCGGTAGCCGCGTTCAAAGGCTTCTACCAAGCGGGCGCGGGATTCTTCTTTCACCGTTACCGTATCGACCACGGCAAAAAGTTGCTTTTCGCGGGTCGGGATTTTCGGCAGCGGGAGTTCCACCAGCTTGTTACCGAGGTAAACCTTGCGGTAGCCCTTCTCGGTGAGAATCTTGGAAAGCTTTAGAACATCCTTGATTTCGAACGGGGCAAGTACCGTGACTTTCTTATTGAGGTCGCGGTCAAAGGCATGCTGCATCAGGTCGCCCGCGCTGTACGAAGCCACGGGCTTTCCGCATTTCAAACAATGCGGGGTGCCGACCCTCGCCCAGAAAATGCGGAAGTAGTCATAAATTTCGGTGAGGGTCGCCACCGTACTGCGCGGGCTCTTGCTCGCACTCTTCTGGTCGATGGCGATTGCCGGTGCAAGGCCCGAAATGGAATCGATGCTTCCGTGGTCGGGGCGTCCGAGGAATCGGCGGGCATACGTACTTAAGGTTTCCACAAAGCGACGCTGGCCTTCGCTGAACAGCGTATGGAAAGCGAGGCTGGATTTTCCAGAGCCCGAAACGCCCGTGACCACCGTGAGCTTGTGGCGCGGAATCGTCACATCGATGTTCTTCAAGTTATGCTTGCGGGCGCCATGCACCTCGATGTCAAGTGACAAGTCTTCGCCACCCTTGAGCGTGCGATCAAAGTGACTGTTTTCGCCATGCTTTTTCGCCAGCACCGGTGCCAAGTAGCGGCCCGTTTCCGACTTCTTGCATTTGGCAATCTGCTCCGGCGTTCCCGTGGCAATAATTTTACCGCCGTGAACACCCGCATCCGGGCCCAAATCGATAATCCAGTCGGCGCACTTGATGACGTCCAGATTGTGTTCGATAATCACGATGCTGTTGCCGAGACTGCGCAAGCGATTCAAGCAGTCCATGAGTTTGCGGATATCTTCAAAATGCAGACCCGTCGTCGGCTCATCCAACAAGTAGAGCGTTTTACCCGTACCCGGGCGGCGGAGTTCCGACGCAATCTTGATACGTTGCGCTTCACCGCCGCTGAGCGTTGTCGAGGGCTGTCCCAGAGTCAAATAGCCGAGACCCACTTCTACCAACAAGTTCAGTGGTTGAGCCACCTTCGGAATATCCTTGAAGAATTCCGCCGCATCGGCAATACTCATGTCCAGAATTTCAGAAACATTCTTGCCTTTGTAATACACTTCGCGAGTGGCATCGTTAAAACGTTTGCCGCCGCACACATCGCAAGTCACCTGCACGCTGGGCAAAATGTGCATATCCACGATTTTCACGCCTGCACCTTCGCAGGCATCGCAGCGGCCGCCCTTCACGTTAAAGCTGAAACGGCTCTTGCTGTAACCGCGAATCTTGCTTTCTTCCATGCTGGCAAAAAGGTCGCGGATATCATCCCAAATCTTGGTGTATGTCGCCGGATTGCTTCGCGGCGTTCGGCCAATAGGCGTCTGGTCGATTTCAATCACCTTGTCAATATTCTCAAGGCCTTCCAGGTGATCGAACTTGCCCACCGGTTCTTCGGCGTTGTAGAATACACGAGCCAATTCGCGGCGGAGAATCTGGTTGATGAGGGTACTCTTGCCGGAGCCTGAAACGCCCGTCACCACCGTCAACGCACCACCTAGCGGGATTTCCACATCGATGTTCTTCAGGTTGTTTTCGGCAGCACCGCAAATCTTGAGTTTGGGCGTATTCTTATCTATCTTCTTGCGGGTCGCAGGAATTTCAATGGCCTTGCGACCGCTCAAGTACGCACCCGTCAGCGAAGCCTTGTTCTTTTCCAGTTCCTCGACAGTACCCGCCGCAATCACGCGGCCGCCTTCCACGCCGGCACCCGGCCCCACGTCAATCACGCAGTCCGCATGGCGCATGGTGTCTTCGTCGTGTTCCACGATAATCAGGCTGTTACCCTGCGCACGCAAATGCTCCAGCATTCCGAGCAATTTATCGTTATCGCGGGGGTGGAGCCCGATGCTCGGCTCGTCAAGCACATACAACACGCCCTGCAGCCCAGCGCCCACGGCACTCGCAAGCCTTATACGCTGAGCCTCACCGCCAGACAGCGTAGAAGCCTTGCGGTTGATATTCAGGTAGCCAAGCCCCACCGCATTCAGGAACGAAAGTCGCCCGCGGATTTCCTTCAAAATCTCTTTGCCGATTCGCTTTTCTTTTTCAGACAAATCCAGCTTATTGAAAAAGTCCACCGATTTTTCCACCGACCATTCCGTCATCTCGGTCAGATTCACGCCATGGAAGGTCACCGCATTCGCCGTGCGGTTGATACGCGTGCCATGACATTCGGGGCAAACGCCAATCTGCATGTACTTGCGGAAGTGGTAAATGTGCCACATATCCCACAATTCCTGCATAATCGGGATAATGCCGCGTTCCGATTCGCTGGGCGTACCGTACAGAACGGCGTCCTGTTGCGCCTTCTTGAGCTTGTTCCACGGCGTATCCAGCGAGAAATGCATTTCGTTGGCGATATTGCGCAGGTTGCGGCGGCCAAAGTCACTAAAAATCAGCGTTCCGTCATCCTTCTTGATGGTGGCAATACAGCCGTCCTTAATGGACTTCGTCTTGTCCGGGATAATCAAGTCCAAATCGAACTTGTAGCTTTCACCCATACCCTTACAGGCGGGGCAACGGCCCTTCGGGTCGTTAAAGCTGAAGAATCGCGGTTCCAGTTCCGGGATAGAAATGCCGCACTTGGGGCAAGCCAAGAGCGTACCCTGCAGGCGATATTCTTCCTTCGCCGGCGCACTTGCCGCAGAATCGCCCGCATTCGGCGTCGCCAGCAAAAAACTCACCAGCTTCCCATCAGTCAGCTTCAGCGCCCCTTCCAGCGCTTCGCGCAGGCGGCTCATGTTCTTGCGTTCCAGCGTCAAGCGGTCAATCACCGCTTCAATGGTATGCTTCTCGTAGCGCACGAGAGCAGGGACATCTTCCAGGCGATAAATCGTGCCGTCCACGCGGGCACGCACGAATCCGTTTTCCTTGAGTTCGGCTAGTTCCTTACGGTATTCACCCTTGCGTTCCTGCACAATGGGTGCCATCACCGTAATCTGCTTGCCTTCGTCGCTCACATACAAATTATCGACAATCTGGTCCACTGTCTGTGCCTGAATCACGCGGCCACAATCGGGGCAGTGCGGCACGCCGAGCCGTGCAAAAAGCAAGCGGTAATGATCCAAAATTTCCACCACCGTACCCACCGTAGAGCGGGGGTTACGGTTCACCGTCTTTTGGTCGATCGAAATCGTCGGCGAAATACCGCGTACGCTTTCCACTTCTGGGTGTTTCATGCGGCCAATGAACTGGCGGGCATAAGCCGAAAGCGATTCCACAAAGCGGCGCTGGCCTTCCTGGAACACCGTATCAAAAGCCAAACTCGACTTGCCCGAACCCGACACACCGGTCACCACCACGATAGAATCGCGGGGAATGGAAAGGTTCACATGGCGTAAGTTATGCTCGTGGGCGTCGCGTATTTCGATAGACTTTGTCATGCGCCCGAATATAGAAAAAGACGGCCAAGCCGTCTAATAATTAGTGAACATTTGTATAGAAATCAACTATTCCGAATCTTTTAAACAACGGACGGAGAGTGCCATCTCTTTAGAGTAAGAATAAGTCGTCATGCCGTAGCCATCAATTTTCATTGCGCCGGCTTCATTAGAGATAGACTCACCAACAACCGGCTTATCGACATTCACATATTGGACCATAGTCCAAAAATACGCAAAGCTACCCACGTCGGCAGGCTTTTCATAGCGGTCCCAAGAACCTGCAGGGCGTGCAGTAAATCCGTAGTCGTCCGTACCTTCGACTTTCCGCTCTTCCCATCCAGACGTAGCCATCAATTTTTTCGCCTCATTTTTTCCACCCGCCATTTCAATCAAAGCTTTAAAATCATTCGAAGTGGGCAAGTGCCATCCCTTGGGGCAGATGCCGCGCACAGGTACTGTTGCCTTGCACAGCAGGTTGTAACCGCACCCCTTGGTAGCTTCGGAATACAATCCCGCACTGTCCATGGCGGCGCTCCAGCGGTACCGACGACCATATACAATGCAGTCTTCAGGATCATCTTCGCGACAAAAAGACTTCGCCGAGCCCTCATTGTACTCAAGGTTCAAATTCTTTGCCATCCACACCTGGGTCTCATCACCTTCTTCCGTCGTGACGACAACAGAGGTGGTCCTATAGGTCTTGCCATCGCGGAAATCCATCAGCATATTCTTTTCCGCATAGTAATAACTGCTATCCGCATAAACAAATTCGGAACTGGAAGATTCTGGCTCGGCATACTCTTCGGCCTCCGATGACGACGAATAGGCTTCTGCGGACTCAGAGGATTCCACACCTTCTTTTTCGTCGCCAGGAATGCCCTTGGATTCACCCTCATTTTCAGAGGAATTTCCTTTTCCGTCAATTTCCTCCAAATTTTCAGGATTACTGTTGGATCCACTATCGCCACAAGCAGACAGATTAAACAAAAAAGCCATAGAAACGGCTAACACACTGAAACTAAATTTATTGAACATCACGTTCTCCTTTTGGGTATCAATAAACCAAATCTTCTATACAGCGGACTGAAAAGCCCATGTTTTTGTAATGGTAAGAATCATCGATCCTATCTGCATAATACATAGACACATACGAACCATAGGTATCGCCAGAATTTTTCCAGAAATAGGCATTCTTGCCTAATTCATCGTACACTCCTTCACGAGTTCTCCACCCAGCGGGAAGAGCCGAGAAGCCTAAAGAATCCGTCCCGTTACCATCTTTATCGTACAAGCCACTAAACCACCCAACCGTTGATTTCAGGTTTCTGCCTGCGTTTTGGGATCCACCGCTATAAGTAATTAGCACCGACCATTCAGCCGGATAAGGCAAACGCCAACCCTCGGGGCACGCAACCGTTGCAGCGTCCCACGTATAAAGGCGTCCAGTCACTTCGCAATGCTGTTCTGAATTTCCGTAGCACCAATTTTCGCCTTCAACTTCTTCGCCGTTATAGTTCAAGTTTTGGGCCATCCACCAGCGATTTGCAATTTTTACGATGTGGTATTTTTGCCCGTCCCGATCGTCCACCATACTTTCGTAAACGATATCGGGATTTAAATATTCTTCAATCGGAAGACTCCAATCCCATACGTTAATGATTATACCGCTAGAAGATTCCGGGTCGGAAATTGACACGACAGAAGAGGAACTTTCCTCGCTACTGGAAGATTCCGGCGAAACGATTACGAAGGGGTTTCGGAAACTACTGGAAGAGTAGTCTACTATAATAAAAGGACCTTGGGCAGAAGAAGACATCCTTTCGAACCTGGAACCGGAAGACTTCGGCTTTCGAAAGTACAAAACGCCATTTTCCGCTTCGGGAATGTCATCATCTTCAGAAATGACGATGGGAGTCACGGTAATGTCATCCGACTCGGAATCACTGCTTTGAGTTTCCGCGGTATTCACGTTATTCAAGATACTGCTCTCACCGGAGCACGCTGAAAGCAACAACGCGCACAAAATTGACAGCAAGAATACTCTAAAAGTTTTCCGCAAAATGTTTCCTCCTTCCCAAGAACAAGTCTATTTGCGACGCATCCAGAAAGCGAGGAACGCAACCACCGAAAGAATACACACGGCAATAATCAGCCAGAAGGCCATGGGCGAACCCACCGTAGCATCACCGTTCATGCCGAAGGGCAATTTCACGTTCATGCCGAACAAACTAGCGAAGAACGTCGGGAGAGAAATAGAAATCGTCACGATGGTCAAGTTTTTCATCAGCGTGTTCACGTTGTTGCTGATGACACTTGCGCGGGCATCCATCATGGACGTCAAAATGTTGGCGTAGATTTCAGCTTGCTGCAAGCTCTGGCGGTTTTCAATAACAATATCGTCTAGCAGTTCCCGTTCGCCCTCGGTCCAGTTAAGACTGCGACCGATCTGCAATTTCTTGAGGAGCGTATCGTTACTGTTCAGGGCGCTCACGTAGTAAATCAAGCCCTTGTTCAAGCTGAACATGGAAAGCAGGTACTTGTTTTCCATGGCGGTACGCAGTTTCTGTTCCAACTCATCGTTAATGCGGTTGATAATCTTCAAGTGTTCATTAAAGTGGAAGATGGCGTAGCTCAACACGCGAAGCACAAAGGTGTTCAGACTGTCAATTTTCGAAAAGCGCTTTTCGTCCATCACCGGGATGTCGGAGTCAGTCAGGAGCAACACCCAGTCCTTAAAAATGAAGATACCGAAAGATTCTACGCGGAACTGGAAATTGTCGCTAGCCGAATAGTTCTTCGGCTTCTTAAACACGATGGTGGTAAAATCGTCGTCGTACTCGATACGGGAAAGTTCGTCGGAGTCGAATGCAGAGGCTATGGTATGTTCGGTGATTTCATATTCCTTCACGAGCACACTACGTTGCTCTTGGCTCAAGGAACCCATCATCACGATGTCGGCTGCGTCTTCGTTCGGAGCGCTGGCGAGGCGCCCTGATTCGATTCTGTAATACTTCTTGAGCATAGGAGCCCCCTTTATCGAACGGGGTCTAATATAGAAAAATTTGCATACGAGTCCGTTAATTTTATATATCTTTATAGTGTAAAAAAAGAGGTTTTTTTTGAGCCAGTTGAAATTGAATGGGAAGTCCGAAACTCTCTGTATTTTCGGTCATCCAGTTGGTCATAGTAAATCGCCCCTAATGCACAATGCACTTTTTGAGGCATTGGGGATTAATGCGGCATATCTGCCCTACGCTCCGGAGCCCGAAAACCTGGCCGATGCCATCAAGGGTTTCAGGGCCATGAAGTTCCGCGGGGCAAATGTCACCATTCCGTACAAGACTCCCGTCATGGAATTGGTAGACGAACTTTCGGACATTTCGAAATTCACCGGTAGCGTAAACACCCTGTACTGGAAAGACGGCCAGGTGGGCGGAACCCTTTGCGGGACCACGACCGACCCCTACGGATGCATTCGCAACCTGCAAGAGGCCGGAGTCGAACCTTCTAACAAGAAAGTCGCCCTGCTAGGAAATGGCGGGGCCGCCAAGGCAATCGCCTACACCCTGGTAGAAATGCAGAACAGGCTCACCATCGTTTGCCGCACCAAAGAAAAGGGTCAAGCCCTGGCTGACAGCCTGAACCAGTTCTTCGCAGGCAAGGCGCCGCAAGTCGAAGTCGCCACATTCGACGAATTCACGGCCATTTCCAAGGACTTTGAAATCATTATCAACGCCACCTCCGTAGGCATGACTCCCAACGTGGACCAGTCGCCGCTGGGCGAAGAAGCTCTCCACCAGGGGCAGGCCGTGTGCGACATTGTCTATACGCCCCCCATGACCAAGCTTTTGCAAAGCGCAAAGGCCAAGGGTTGCCAGGTGGTAACCGGCGAAGGCATGCTGGTGCACCAGGGTATCGAAAGCTTTAGAAAATGGTTCCCCGAAGAAACTAAAAACAAGACGAACGACGAACTCGCACAGATTATGCGTAAAGGAATGCAGGGCTAACATGAACAAGCACATCTTTTTCACCGGATTCATGGCAAGCGGAAAATCCCGCACCGGACGCGCCCTGGCAGAACGGTTGAACCGCCCCTACGTGGACACCGACGCCGTTATCGTCGAACGCGCTGGCAAGACCATCAGCGAAATCTTTGAGCAGGACGGCGAAGCCAAGTTCCGCGAAATGGAACGGGACGTCGTTGCCGAATTTGCAAAGAAAGAAACCCCGCACATTATTTCCTTGGGCGGTGGCGCACTCACGCAGCCGGACAACCTGAAGGTCATCCGCGAAAACGGCACCATCATTCGCCTGTGGGCAAAGCCCGAAGTGCTTTCGGAACGCATTGGCCGCAAGAACACTCGCCCGCTGCTTGCCAACCTGAGCGACGAAGAACGCCTTGAAAAAATCAAGGTGATGCTCAAGGAACGCGAAAAGAATTACGCGAACGCCGACTTCAGCGTGGAAAGCTCCGACGAATTCACCGAAGACCACGTCATCGAACGCATCCTGTACATCCTGAACTTCTGGAACAGCCACGCCCTGGACGTGTGCCCCAGCAGCGGCGGACGCTATCCCATCTTTATCGGCAAGAATATCATTCCCGAAGCAGGCGTACTGCTGGAATGTTTGAAGCTCGCTCCGAGCCACGAATTCCTGGTCTGCACCGACACCAACATTGCCAAGGTACAGAGCCAGATGCTCGGCGAACTGAGAGGCCAGGCCGGACGTTGCCCGATCTTCAAGTTCCAGGCCGGAGAAAAGAACAAGACCTTGCACAACCTGAACCAGCTGTTCAGCTTTATGCTGCACCGCGGTTACACCCGCAAGAGCTGCCTTTTGCAGTTCAGCGGTGGCGTCGTAGGCGACATGGCAGGCTTCGGTGCCGCCACCTACCAGCGCGGCATTCCGTTCATCCAGTTCCCGACAACGCTCCTTAGCATGGTCGACAGTTCCGTGGGCGGAAAGGTTGCCGTGAACCACCCCGAAGGCAAGAACATGATCGGTGCCTTCTACCAGCCCAAGGCTGTAGTTTGCGACCTCGCCGTGCTCAGCACGTTGCCCGAAACGGAATACCTGGCGGGCCTCGCCGAAATCGTGAAGTACGGCGTGATTTACGACGAAGAATTCTTCCGCTACATGGAAGAAAACGTCGAGAAGATTAAGGCTCACGACCTCGACGTGCTCAAGCACCTGATTTACCGCAGCTGCGCCATTAAGGCAGAAGTCGTCGGCATCGACGAAAAGGAAGCAGGCCTGCGCGCTATTTTGAATTACGGGCATACCTTCGGGCATGCCATCGAAAACCTGACGCATTACAGCATGTTCACCCACGGCATCGCCGTTTCGCTGGGCATGCGCGTGGCCGCCCGCGCGGCAGTTCTCCTGGGCAAAATCAGCGCCGAAGAAGAAGCTCGTCAGAACAAACTTTTGGACGACCTGGGATTCCCGAAGAAATACGATATCGACGTGGAAGCCGCATGGGACGCCATGGCTGTTGACAAGAAGGCAGAAAAGGGGAAACGCGTTTACATCTTGCCCACGAAGATTGGAGCCGTGGAAAAGGTGGTAAACATCGACAAAGACATTATTGCACAAAGCTGGGGAGCTATTAAGTAATACCATAGGAGTGTGTATAAAATGAGTATTCTTGTAACAGGTGGAACTGGGGCTTTAGGCTACCACATTCTGTCAAGCCTGGTGGGCACCACCCACGACTTGTTCAGTTTTAGTGATGAGCAGCCGCAGCCTTGGCAAAAGGTCGAAGGGGTAGAATACCTGAACGGAGACCTTTTGAACTTCAAGGACGTGCAGGAAATGATCCAGCATGTGCAGCCCACCCACATTTACCACCTGGCAAGTCAGTCTTCTGTAGGCCTCAGCTACAAGAAACCCTACGAAACGTTGAACATCAACCTGTTGGGTACGCAGAACCTGCTGGAAAATGTTCGCAAGAACTGCCCCAAGGCAAAAGTGATGCTGTTGAGCTCCAGCGAAATCTACGGGCGCACCGACCACCAGCTTACCTACTTGCACAAAGAGACGGACCTTCCGAACCCGCTGACTCCTTACGCAACGTCGAAGGCCTGCATGGAACTTCTGGGCAACCAGTTCAAGAACGCCTACGGGCTCCATGTGGTATTCGTGCGCCCCTTCCATTTTACGGGTCCGCATCACAGCCGCCGTTTCGTGATTCCGTCGATTACTTACCAGCTGGTCAAAATCAAGTATTACGGAACCGAGCCCACCATCTATTCGGGCAGCCTCGACATCAGCCGCGACTTCGTGGACGTGCGCGATGTGGCCCGCGGCATGATCCAGCTCTTGAACCAGTCCGAACCGGGCGAAGTCTACAACCTATGCTGCGGCAAGTCTTACACCTTCCGCGAGCTCACCGAAATGCTGGTGGATATCGCCGGCGTCAGCGTGGACTTCCGATTCGACCCCGGCTACGAACGCAGCAACGACATTCCGCTCCTGATTGGCGACCCCACCAAGGCCATGAACATGGGTTGGAAGCCGATGATCAGTATCGAAGACTGCCTGACCGACTTGTTCAACGAAATGGTGCTCCGCCGCCGTACCGAACTTAAAATGGGTATGGGCCAGGATCTGCGTCTGTAAAAAACGGATTTCGGAATCAAGGATTAAAAACAATGTACTTCAAGATGTTAAAACATATTTCTTTCGCCATTCTCTGCATTTGCGCCTTTGCATTTGCAGGCGACGTTGTTGCACCGCAGGGGGCCGTGCGCAACGTTTCTGTGGACGACTTCATGCCCCACAAGAACAGCGCTAAGGATTTTAACGAGACTTGGAGTTACCAATTCGTTTTTGACAACGGCACCCGTGCCTTTATCAATTATTCTACGCTGAACATTCCGGGTGCAGGCAACAAGGTCACCTGCGACATGAGCTTCTGGAATTTCAAAAGCAAGACATACACTGTCGGCCGCCAATATCCGCCTGAACGCCTCCAGCCAGACAAGGCATCAGGCTCCATCGACATCAATGGCGAATACAAGATGGAACACAAGCCCGGCAAAGGTCACCGCGTCTACTTTACCGCAGACAAGGGTGGGCTATTCCTGCTTGACGTGACCTTTGAATCGGCCGTAGTCGGAAAGGTCTCGGGCAATGGCGTATGGAAAATCGGCAAGGAATCCTTTGGACAATACGTTCATATTCCCTACGGTCGCGTTTCGGGTAAGATTGCCTACAACGAAGACACCATTGCCGTCAAGGGCTACGCCTACATGGACCAAACCTGGCAAACCGTACAGGCAATCGATATTGCCGCACGTTCCATCAACTTTAGCACAAGTGCAAAATCCCCGTTGTTCGCAGGCCGCGTTTCCCTCTCCAAGGATGGAGAACCTTTCGGCTATGCGCTCTACAACGACGAAAACGGAATCAAGGTTGCACAGCCCAAGGCAATCAAGGAAGGCGACAGCGACTATAGCGGCAAGAAGTTTGCGAAGGGCGACATGACATTTGAATGGCAAGACGCCAGTATTCCGGTCCTCAAGTTCAACGTGGCAAAGACCCTGCAGAAGGCTAGCCTCCTGGACAAGGTGGACGGCTGGTTCGCCAAGAAGGCCTTCAAGATTGTCACCGGCGGCGAAGTCCTGTTCTATAGGGGCCGCAGCGAAGCAAGCCACGGAAAGAAATTGGACTGGAGCATTACCGGAGTTAAAGACTAATGACTAAGTTTCGCCCCTGCATTGACCTGCACGATGGACGTGTAAAACAGATTGTGGGCAGTTCGCTCTCCGACAGCGGTGCCGGTCTCAAGACCAATTTCGAAACGGACCGTTCCCCGGCCTGGTTCGCAGAACTCTACAAGAAAGACGGCATCACGGGCGGGCACGTGATTATGTTGGGCAAGGGCAATACCGAAGCCGCGAAGGCCGCCCTTGCCGCCTACCCTGGCGGACTGCAAGTAGGCGGCGGCATCACTGCCGAGAACGCCAAGGAATACCTGGATGCCGGCGCTAGCCATGTGATTGTGACCAGCTGGATTTTCCCGGAAGGCAAGCTGGACCGCGAACGCCTGGAACTGTTATCCAAGACCGTTGGCAAGGACCATCTGGTTCTGGATTTAAGCTGCAAGCGTGTAAGCGCCCCCGAAGAGGAACCCCGCTGGAAAATCGCCATTAACCGCTGGCAGACTTTGATTGACATCGAAGTGAACGCAGAAACGCTGGAAGACCTTTCCCGCTACTGCGACGAATTCCTGATTCACGCTGCCGATGTGGAAGGCAAGCAGCAGGGCATGGACGACGAACTCATCATGTTCCTTGCCGAACACAGCCCCATTCCTTGTACCTACGCCGGCGGCGCCAAATCGCTTGCCGACTTGAAACACTGTAAGCAAATTTCAAACGGAACGATAGACCTCACCATCGGATCGGCTTTGGACCTGTTCGGTGGAAAAGGAGTGAAGTATGCCGACTGCGTCAAATTCAACAAAGCTTAAGGCAACCGACGCATTGGACACACGCCCCGCTATTTTCGGGCGTAAGGTCACGAGCACCTTCAAGAAGATGTTCGGCTTTAAGCACCAGCCTCCTGGAAACCTGCGCACGGGCATGATTCCGCCCATCGTTTTCGGGTCGCTGATTTTAAACATTCCCAAACTTTTGAAGTTGCGCGCTTACCTGAAAAAGGAACGCAAGCAACACCCCGCCGACGACGTCCGCATTCTTTTCTATTCGGATAACCTGGACGAAACCAACGGCATCGCCAACAACTTGAGGAACGTGATTCCCTACATGCGGGCACACGGCATGAACGCCTTTTTGGCAGGCAACGCCTTCAACACCCGCCCATGCGGAGTGGTAGAAAACAGCTATTGCCTTTTGCTTCCCCGCATGTTCAGCATGGAACAGCTTGGGTATGCCAACAGCGAACTGGCCATTCCCCGCGTAGGCCCGGTTCTTCGCCTGCTCAAGCGTTACCCCATTGACCTGATTGAATTTGAAACGCCCAGTCCTGGCGCATGGCTCGTATGCTTCTGCGCAAAAGTTGCAGGCATCAAGGTCTTTAGCCATTATCGCACCGACGTCCCGACTTACACCAAGACGCTCGTGAAGGCCAAGTGGATGTTCCACTTTGTGCTTTGGCTCATGAAGATTTTCTACGGCATGACGAAGCCCGTGGTAAGCCCCTGCAAGGACTACGCCGACATCCTGACTTCTCAGCTGAAGATTCCCGCCAACCAGGTGCAAATTCTGCCCCGCGGACTCCCCCTGGAAAAGTTCTCCATGGAATTGCGTGGCAAGGGCGTCTGGGAAAAGTACAACGGTTCTACCGAAGCTGTCCAAAGCGAAGGCAACCGCAAGGTACGTTTCGCCTTTATCGGCCGCATTTCCAAGGAAAAGAATCTGGAATTCCTGAACAACGTCTGGAAAAAGTTCTCCGCCAAGCATAGCGACGTGGAACTCATGTACGTGGGTTACGGCTGGTACCTGGAAGAAATCAAGAAGTTCTTCGAAGGCAACGACAGCGTGCATTTTGCAGGCGAACAGGGCGGCGAAACTCTTGCAAGCCTCTATGCCGATTCCGACTTCTTCTTGTTCCCCAGCGTTACCGACACCTTCGGCAACGTGGTGGTCGAAGCCATGTCTACAGGCACCCCCGCAATCGTCAGCAACTATGGCGGTCCCCACGATATCGTGATGGATAGCGAAGCCGGCCGCATTCTGCCCATCGATGAAGACGCCTGGTTGAATGCGCTGGAAGAATGCCGCAAGCTGTACATGGAACAGCCCGAAGCCTACGCCAAGATGCGCCAGGTGGCCCACGAACGCAGCCTCAAGTACACCATGGAGTCTTCCACCAAGGCCCAGTTCGAATTCTTCAGGAAACTGAAGCGCGAAGCCTACGGAATGTAATGGATAACGCCATCCTCAAGCGCCTGCGCGAATGGTTCAAAAAGAACGCCGCGGAACTTCCGTGGCGTTTAGCCGACTTGGACGCTCCGCGAGACGCTTACGCCGTCTGGATCAGCGAAACCATGCTCCAGCAGACCCAGGTTTCTACCGTCCGCGACTATTTCGTGAGGTGGATGAAGCGTTTTCCGGACATTAAAGCCCTCGCCGCCGCCACCGAAGAAGAAGTCTTCAAGTACTGGCAGGGTTTGGGCTATTACAGCCGCGCAAGGAATATACTGAAAACAGCTAAGATAATTTGCCAAACAGAAATGTATGGATCCCGTCGCCAACGGCTCCAGGATGACCTCGTAGCAAGAATGCCGCAGACCCGCAAGGAGCTGGAAGCGTTGCCGGGTATCGGCGCTTACACCGCCGGCGCAATCCTGAGCCTCGCCTACCACCAGCGGGAAGCCATTCTAGACGGTAACCTGGTACGCATTTTTTCGCGGCTCTACGCCCTGGACTTCTTGCCCACCGACAAGATTAAGCGCGACGGCAAAAGCGCCTCCGAAATCTACTGGAATTACGCCCGGGAAATTGCAGACTCGCCCAAAGCCTACATGCACAACGAGGCCCTCATGGAACTGGGCCGCACCGTCTGCAAAATCAAGAATCCTGACTGCGAAAAATGCCCCCTTCAAGGGGCCTGCAAGGCTTTTGCCGAAAAATGCACCGCCAACTTTCCGCCCGCCAAGAAGCACATTCAAAAGGACTGGCACGGAACCGTTCTCGTTATCGAAAGCGCCGACCATAAGATTCTTGCGGTTCACGGCGGGCAAAAGTTTTTCAAGAACCAGTTTACGCTACCCCACTTTGAATCGCCCCGCCATGCGACTGCAGGCCTGCCCGCCCAGGCCGAAGCCTACATTGACGCAGACCTGGTCACAAGCGTTCAACACGTGGGTAACTTCAAGCACAACATCACCGTCCACAAAATGGACTGCGATGTTCTGCACATTTGCCTTAAAACAAAAGCCCCGCAGCATTCCGCTCCGGAGCTTCGATGGGTCAAGCGCAGCGAAGCCAGCGATTTCTTCGCAAACAGCTTCTGCTTAAAATCCCTCGCCCTACTTTAACTAGAAAGTCTTCTTCGCCTGGCAAATAAAGCGGACACGATCGTAGCCGCCATTTACCGTTTCAGCCACTTCATCGGCAAGCACATGCAGCAAGGTACCGGTCAAAGTGATACCGTACTTGGGGAACATCTGCGAGAAGGAAGCATCCCATACCCAGTCACCCTTGACCACCATGGGGTTAGAAGATCTCAGGTTCCACTTGGCATCGCTTCTGTAGCGCAAGGAATGGGAAACCTTGAAGGTCTTATTCAGGAGCCAGTCCCCCATAAAGCCCGAATAGAATTCGACAGGAGTCACTTCGGCCTGGTCTACGGGGCCATCAATGTGTTCAAAGCCCGTCATGGCGGTAAACTTGAACATGTCGCCATACCAGGTATTAAGCCACATTTCAGCGGTCAAGCCCTTAATCCAGTGATTAATACGGGAAACATCGCCATAGCGGAGCTTCACCCCCTTCTTTTCATCAACTTCGTAGGCTTCCACGTCAAAAGTTTCAGCACCATGTTCAGCCCAGAAACTACCGCGGCCGCCAATAGACACAAAACCGCCCAGAGTATCCACATAAGCGGCATAGGCCTGCACCAAATTCATCTGTCCATCGGCGGTCAAGTCAATTTCGTGCCCATTGTAGAATTCCTTCGTGTCGGCAAGCGGGTTCAGGCGGGAACCCGAAATATTCTTGACGCCAACCACAACGCCCATATTTTCGGGAGCAGGGGCCAAGTATTCCACGCTATCCTGAACAAGCCAATCCCTCTCATTCACGCCGAAGGTCACATCGGCAGTTAAGCGTTGCACCGGCTGTACACGCAATTCCATGAACGGCCATGCCACACGATCTTCTTCAAGTTCGGTGTAGACGGTCCCTTCGTCATCGACGGCGCGGAATGCCATACCGGCAGAAATCTGGAGTATTCCCTGCTGGCAAGCCTTACCGCACTTGTAGTAAACGGAGCCGTTCACTTCTTTACGGGAACCTTCTTCTTTTTTCGGCTTGTACTGGTATTCAATATCTTCATAAGCCAGGGTTACAGACACATTACCCACATCGGCACGGGCCTCTACACGGGGCTTGTAATGCGCCGGAATCCAGCGGGAACTTTCCGTATAGAACCACAGGTATTCTTCGCCCGCCAACACAGAGGCGTTCACCAGGGAATTCGTATAGCCCAAGCCTCCGTATACCGAACTGAACATCGGCCAGTTTTCTCCAAAATGAGAATAATTTCCTTCTACGGCGTCTCGGCGATAGGCATACGCACCACTGCAAAAATGGTCATCCTGGAAAAGTCTCGCCGTCGCCCAAAAGCCCATAAAGCTCGGAGAACGGAAGCCCCCCTCCAAAATGGGAGTCCTGTTTTCAGGCCTATGGGTCTCGGTTATAAAATCCTGATAAATCAAGTCACCTAGTTCGTTACCCGTCTTGACCCAGACAGCGGGATCCAAGGGAGTCCAGTCCGGCGTTCCCGACAGACGGTTGAACAGAATACGGTCACGCAATTTCGCAGGAGTCCAGAGTTCGCTTTCAGAATGCACGCCACCAGCGCCCATCACTCTATCGAAGGCGTATGTCGGGCCACCAATCAAAAAAGTTCCATCGGCACGGGTTTCATATTCCATACCTTCCATTTCTGCAGGAACTTGGGCAAAAGCAACAGCTCCCCATAACAAAGATATCAGGGCAAAATTCTTCATTACCAAAGCTTCCTTTCTATATACAGTCCCACATACAACATATCAGAACGCTTGGGCAAAGTCCAAATTTCTTCCCACATCATGTTAACACCGACGCGGTAATTTTCCAAATTCAAAATCATCAAGTTCAATCGGGCATACCAGCCGAATTCGGTTTCGTTGTCGGTCAAAGTTCCACCCAGTTTATTGTAAATTGAGTCTTTATTCACGCCATCATCCAAGTCGGCACGGGTCCAGTTGCAAGCAAAGCCGCCACCCAAACTAACCGGATGGATCATCGGGAAATGCCAATCAAAACCCAGCTTTCCGGACGCCTGGTGCACACCGTCATAAGGCACCGCATCCGGACGGGGTTCAAAGTAGGCGTAATGGAACATCACGACGCCATCTACATTTTCCCAGTAGGAATAGCGGAAATTGAATCCGCCATAATAGGTGTTGTAAACAGCATCGATCAAATCGCCGAACGGATAAATTTCACCGCCTTCGATTCCGATATAGGCCTTCGAGAAAGCCACATCTTCAACATTCTGCGGTTCCTGGGCAAACGCAGACAACGCCACGCCCGCCACAAGCAAAAAAATTTTCTTTAATTTCCCCATAAAAACCTTTTGTTATTTTCGGCGCAAGGCCTGAGCAAAGAATCCATCAAAACGCGAATCTTCGGCACCCGGAAGCACCGCATCGCCAACCTTTTCAAATCCAGAATTTTCTTTCACGAACCGGTTAACGATCTTGGTCGTTTCTTCCGGATCAGGGCTGCAAGTCGCATACACCAGAATTCCGCCCACAGCAAGCTTGGCCGAGGCCGCCTGCAAAATCGAGTACTGCAATTCCGCCAGTTCCTTGACCGACTCCGGCGTCATGCGGTATACCGATTCCGGACGGCGCGCAATCACGCCCATATTGCTGCACGGGACATCGAGCAATATTCTGTCAAAGGGAGATGTCTCTCCCTCGCTCGCACGTTTCCGTTGCTCGCTACCCTCTCTAGCGGGGAGAGCCCCCGCAACGCCCCCGAGTACATCGACACATTCCACGCGGACATTCGTGAGTCCCAAGCGGTCCACCACATCGCGCATCTTGAGCACGCGGGATTCAGACACATCGCTGGCGAGAATATCGAGGGAAGCATCCATCTCGGCCATCAAGGCGGCCTTTCCGCCGGGAGCAGCACAGGCATCCCACACTTTAAGGCCCGGCTTCAAGTCCAAGAGTTTCACGACTTCGTAAGCCGAGGGGTTCTGCATGCTGAATTCGCCCTTCGCAAAAGATTCCGATTCCAGAATCGTTTTGAGCTTTGCATCGGCGGGTACTTGAATGTAGCGGTCGTAGAGAATGCTTGCGCCTGTGATTCCCAGCTTTTGGGCAATCACCGGAGCAGAAGTCTTCTGGAGATTCACGCGAATCCATTCCACGGGGCGCTCAAGCGTCGCCTTGGCGAGCGCTTCGGCGCGTGTGCCGCCATAAATATCGAACCACCTGCGCACCAGCCATTCGGGCACCGAATTCTCGATGGACACGCGCCGCACCTTTTGAGGGGGGAGCGCCGGGAGCCCGGACTTGCGCGCGGCATGCAACACGGCATTCACCAGCCGCGCGGAACCTTCTTGAAGGTTCGCCGCCTTCGCAAGCTCCACGCTTGTCGAAACGGCGGCATGGTCCGGGATTTCCATAAAGAACATCTGGAAGAGTCCCATCTCAAGCACGGTCGCTACTTCGAGCGACGGCATTTTCTTGACGAGGGTCTTTAAAAAGTATTGCAGGTACAAATGCCTACGGCATACGCCCAAGGCAAGTTCCATCGCGAAAGGCGAAAGTCCGCTTTCCTTGATAAAGCTACCGTCCTTCTGCCAAAGCACAAGGACGCGGAACGCATCCATTCTCTCTTTCAGCGATTCATCAAGCAAAAGCGAGCCCTTCGCGTTTCTGGATTCCGCGCATAAAGTCGGCCACCGGCATCGGCTTCTTACCTTCGGCCTGAATTTCAATCACTTCAAGAACGCCTTCGCCCGTGCCCACGTAGAATCGGTTATCCTTGAATTCCACCGCGCCCGGGGCCAGTTTCGGGCCGTTCTCCGGCGTATCCGTCTTGCGCAAGTAAACCATACGGCCACCCAGCTTTCCATAGCCACCCGGCCACGGATTAAAGGCGCGAATACGGTCGTGAATCACCTTTGCCGGCAAATTGAAATCAATCAAGCCTTCTTCTTTTTTAAGCTTCGGGGCGCCACTGGCCTGCGCATGGTCCTGCGTCAAGTCCTTTTCGCGGCCTTCAAGCAACTGATGAATGGCATCGTCCAGCGCTTCGCAGCCCGGCGCCACCATCTTTTCCAAGAGGCTTGCGGTCGTATCCTGATGGTCAATCACCACCGTCTTCTGGGCAAGAATCGGACCATGGTCCATCTTTTCATCCAGGCGGAACACGGTCACGCCTGTTTCGGGCAGGCCGTCAGCAATCGCACGCTGCACGGGGGCGGCACCACGATACTTGGGCAACAGGCTACCGTGTACATTCACCGCACCATGCTTGGCGACAGCCAGAATATTCTTCGGCAAAATCGAATAGGCAACGACCACGAACAAATCCGCATCGAAGGCGCGCAGGTCGCTCTCGAATTCGGGAGCCTTCAAGTCGGTCGGCTGGAGTACGGGCAGCCCGTATTCGAGCGCCAGTTGCTTGACTGGCGGCGGCGTTAACACGCGCCCGCGCCCTGCAGGCCTGTCGGGCTGAGTCACCACAGCCACCACGTCTGCAAAATCAGATTCCTTGAGATGCTTCAAAAAACAGGCCGCGAATTCCGGCGTTCCCATAAATACGATTTTCATAGCTTGAAATATAGAATATACTTTTCTACATTTACGCCCGAAATGAGAATACCGCTCCAACTTGCCGTCATTTTCGCCATTTGTGTGGCCGGGGAATTCCTCCACCGCATCGTAGGCGTACCCCTCCCGGGGAACATTATCGGCATGGTCCTGCTTCTGATTTTACTTTGTACAAAAGCAATCAAGCCGGAGCAGATTTCGGGCGTTTCCAGCTTTTTCCTGAATCACTTGGCACTTTTCTTTTTACCACCGAGCATTGCCATCATGGCCGTCGGCGACGACGTCCTTTCGAAATGGCCCCTACTCCTGTTTTTGTGCATCGCTTTCACGCTCGTCACCATCGCTGTCGGCGGCCGCGTTACGCAATTGTTCATCCGCAAGCAGGAATACCGCGAAAATTTGGCATTACGTGCAGAACGCCTCACCAAGCGAGCTCCTCATAACGAATCAAACGGGGGCGAAAAATGAACGCCATCATCAATTCTCCCCTGTTCGGAATTATGCTTTCGCTTGTCGCCTTCGAAATCGGCGTCACCATCAGCAAAAAATTCAAGTATTCCTTCTTGAACCCGCTCCTGATTGCAAACATCTTAATTGTAGGATTCCTGCTTACTACAGGAATCAGCCTTGAAAGCTACAATGTGGGCGGAGACTACATCTCGGTCATGCTTTCGCCCGCTACCGTGGTGCTTGCAGTCCCCCTCTATAGGCAAATTTCCAAGCTCAAGCAATTCTGGAAACCGATTCTCGCCGGAATTTTTGCGGGCAGCCTCACCTCGCTTGCCTGCGTCATTGTCGTAAGCAAACTCGTCGGCCTCAGCGATACGCTCATGCTTTCGCTTTTGCCCAAGTCCATCACGATTCCCATGGGTAGCGTCATCTCGGCGCAGATTGGCGGCATTCCCTCGGTAACGATTATCGCGATTACCGTCACGGGAATCACGGGTGCGGTCGCAGCCCCCGCCGTATGCAGGTTCTGCCGCATCAAGCACAAGGTCGCGCAGGGAATCGCCATCGGTACCGCAAGCCATGCACTGGGTACTACCAAGGCCATGGAAATGGGAGAAATTCAAGGAGCCATGAGTAGCCTATCCATAGGCCTCGCCGGGCTATTTACCGCCATCGTCACGCCGATTATCTTAAAGCTGATGGCTTAAGTTTTGCCGACCAGAATCTCGGCGATAATGCTTTCATTTTCGGGAATTTCACATAGCGTTCTAAGTTCATCGTGATAGAAGAACCTTTCGCTACGCAAAGTTCTGCGGACTAGTGTCGCCGACAGGGTCATGGACTGAATAAAATAACCCGCATTCAAGTTCATGTACCGGTAGGCACGTTCTCCCTGCAGATTGCAGGATTCTTTCAAGTCCGCCGTCAAAATCACCGCAAGGGCCGTATTATCCGCCACTTCGGGAGACAAATGGCATTTGGCGAACTTTTTGACATTCAACATTCCCGACTGCATGTAAATCGATTTGCGCACAGGCACGTATCGATACACACCCGGGTAAACAAACATCACATCAAAAGAGACTATCCAGATTCTCAAAAGGCCTGCGCCGAACAAATTGATCTGTCCGGCCTCCAGCCAACGGAGTATACTGGAAAAATCATCCAAGTCAAGCCCCGCCTTCCTAAAGGGCAAGCGGTTATTCAGGGGCTCTTCGATGTCCTGGATTTTATCGAGGTAATGAGCCGCGTCGAACTTGGCCGGAGTCAGCGGGAATTCGTCTCCCGGGAATGCCTGGGCCGCAAGCCTTCGAATACGGATACACTTCGAAAGGTCCGTTATATTTTCTGCACGGTTCTGCCGCATGAATAGCGACGGGTATCGCGATGCATCGTAATCTATTTCCGATTCCATTTCACCGCGATTAGAATAAGCCGTTTCGCCTACGCCGCCGTCAACAGAATCAAAAGCCAATTCGCTATATTCCGGGAACACCGCCAAAGCAGCCAGCGGGATTTCTGTGGCAGGCAGATTCAACGCTACTGCAATTTCGTCATCTACAAAACCACTCAAAGCGAAAACCTTGGCACCCTTGGCCTTGGAATGCAGCATGACGCTAGCCGCACAAGCGCCCACGTCTTGCGTCACTTGCGCATAGGCAGATTCCCTGTAGCGCCAAACGGAACGTTCAAAAAGCCCCGTAAAAATGTAGAGCAGCGGAGCTTCACCTGCGAAGTCCTTATCCGGAAAGGCGGCCACGATTTTTTTCATTTCGTCCTTGCCGCCAATACGCACCAGCTGTCCCGCCACATCGGGCACTGCACTTTGACCAGCGCCATCGTAGGTGTATACGCCATCGGGCACCGAGCGCCCACGTATCACCACATAAACCTTGACCGGTTTTAATTTGTCCCCAGAAACATAGCCGTAAGGGGGGACGTCTTCTTTCTTTAAATCAATCCGATTGCAACCAACGTAACGTCGGTCAACCATCTTCTGCGTTTCCCAGCACAAGTCTGCAGGCTTTTCTTTGCGAACAAAGCAGACGGAACTGTGATATTTTTCAGAAAAAAAACGCATCAATCAAAAGGTAGTAAAAAATCCAGTTTATAGAGGCTGTAAACGCAAAGATACACCTACTACACTCACACAAAAACAAGCCATTTAGTCAGAATCGCTTTGATTTTTCGGTGATAAATTTAGGGTAAAAGGGTGAAAATGGAGACTTCCGAGTTTACTCGCGTAAACGCAAATTGAAGCAAAATCCTTTCTTTTCACCTCGCAGCAAAATAGTTTTTAGAATACATAAAACTCAAATGAGAGGTCAAGATGAACTTCAAAGCCAAAACCAGTCTATCTCTTTCCGCAGCGGCACTCTTTTTCCTGAGCGCCTGCGGTGACGACTCCTCCAGTAAATCTGTCGATACCCCTATCGACAATCTCCCGGTAACCGACTCCACTCAAGTTAACGACAATCCGACTCCCGGCGATTCTGCCAACACACCTGCAGACACAGCATCTACCCCCACCGATTCGATTCCCGCTGTAGACGATTCTACGGCCACGGAACCCAGCGGAAGCAAGGTTGTCATGCCGCCCGAAGCAACGGACATCGTAGCCGCAGTTACCATTCCCAAGGAAGAAGGAAAGGGCCTCCTCATCGACGACTTTGAAGATGGCGACAATGCCTCCCTGCAGGGTGAATTCTACTGGTACGACTATAATGACAACAATGGCGGCGACGATGGTGACGGCGCATCCGAAATCAAGTCTCCCGTAAATGAAGACGGTTACACCACCGCAAGAAAGTCCGACAATGGCACCAATTACGTCTGGGCTGTCTATTACGCTCTCGACAAGGGTGAATACAAGTACGACCCGTACGTCGGCTGGGGCGTAACCGTGGATACCGAAGTCGATTACACCAAATACGGTGGCCTCACTTATTGGTACAAGGGCGGTGCCCATACCGTTCGCGTCGAAACTTCCGACGTGACCAATTACGACGTCCACATGATGAGCATGAAGGCCTCCCGCACATGGACCAAGGCTGTGGTCCGCTTCAAGGACCTGGCGCAAGAAGGTTGGGGCGGTGTAGAAGTGGAATTCAACCCGGCCAACATTACAAACATCAGTTTCCAGGCCAAGGGTAACGGCAAGATTGACTCCTTGCTCATCGACAACGTCTACCTGCAAGATACCAGCGAAGTGGAAAAAGACGTCGCCGACATGGAAATCAAGGACCCCGTCATTCCGGAAGTCACCATTGGTGACATCGCCATTTCCAATCCTCTTCAGGCCAAGGCCATGAAGTACCTGAACAAGGGTATCAACATTACCAACTGGCTCGAAGACAGTTCCGCAGTATTCAATGGCAAATTCAAGTTTGACGAGGACGACGTAAAGCTCATGGCCCAAAACGGCATCAAGTCCCTGCGTCTGCCCATCGACCTTGACCATTACGCTACCAACCGTGACGCCTTCGTTGCCGACGCTGCCGACACGGTCGCCCTCGCATTCGACGACGAAAACCTCTTCGGAGTCCTCGATGCCTTTGACGAATGGACCGCTAAATACGGCATGTCCTTCGTCATCGACTACCACGAATACGACAACGGCTACAACACCAAGACCGCCATCAACGCCAAGTACACCAAGATGATGGCCGAAGTGTGGAAGCACGTTGCAGCCCACTACGCAGAAAATGCCCGCGAAGACATCTTCTTTGAACTGCTGAACGAACCCGACATGAAAAACGGCAAGGTCAGCACCGCCAACTGGCGCAAGGCTGCACAGGAAATCATCGACTCCATCCGCACCGTCGACAAGAAGCACACCCTTATCTTCGGCGATGCTGAATGGTATTCCATCAAGCTCCTCGCCAAGGGAACAACACTCAATGACGACAACATCGTCTACGCCATTCACACTTACGAACCGTTCGTATTCACTCACCAGAGCACAAACTGGACGGACCTCAAGAGCGTGAAGAACCTGATGTTCCCCTACGATAAGGAAAAGTGGTCCGAATACAGCGCAGATTTCGGTGTTACGAAGTCTCTCCCCAAGTGGTACAAGGATGCCATCTTCAGCTACAACGAAATCGCTAACAAGGAATACATTCTTAATCTGATCCTCCCCGCCAAGGAATGGGCCGCTAGGAACAATGTTCCGGTGATCATTAACGAATTCGGTGCCTATAACCTGAAGACCGACAAACAGTCTGTGCTGAACTACATGACCGCCATGAGAGAAATCAGCGACACGCTGGAAATTCCGCTCACCCACTGGGGTTACACTGGCGGATTCTCCCTCTTCGAATCTGCTGCAGATGGCGTCAAGGGCTCCAAACTCATCGAAGGCATGGACGAAGCCTACGGCCTTAAGTAATCAGAAACTACTCCCATAATCATAGAAGACCGCCCCATTAAGGGCGGTCTTTTATTATAGCGACCAAAGATGTATGAAAACTCCAAAAGGATTGGCTTGTCATAGGTCACCCTTCGCCTCAACGGCAGCCCTTTTGCCTGCCGTCGAGACTCGCCATTTTTAATATTTCGGTTCACCATTTTGTATATTGTGGGGTACTTATGCGTGCCTATATTTCGAGCCTTGTGTTTTTTTGTGTTGGCGTAGCTTTCGCCAACGGTTTTTACGGCAACAATAGCGACATTCACTGGAAAGCCGCAGGCACCGATCATTTCAACTTCATTTACCCGGCCGAATATTCTTCCCACGCATCGAAGGTTTCCGCCTACGCCGAAGCCGTTTACGACTCCGTAGTAAGCCGTTACCACCACGATTTGCCCGGCCGCGTGAATGCGACCCTCAATAACGCCCTTTACAGCAATGGCAACGCCATTCCCAGTGAAAACTCCATCAATCTTTGGCTTACCAACTGGGACTTTAAAATCCGCAGTAGCCATGGTTGGCTTTCGGACGTGGTGACCCACGAATTCAGTCACCTGGTCAGCATCGAAAACGCAAGCAAGTTCAAGCCCAGCATATACGGCTTGCAGCTCAGCTACACCGACTATTACAACGAGCGAACCACCCAGGATTTCGCAACCCTGATCCCCTTTACGCTGCAACCGCTCTGGTTCGCCGAAGGTACCGCCCAGTACGAATCTAGCCGCATGGGCTTTGACGCCTGGGACAGCCATCGCGACATGTTGCTCCGTGTGGCGGCCCTTAACGACAGTCTGCTCACGCTCCCCTACATGCACGACTTCTCGGACAATTCGCTTTTTGCAGAACTGGGCCCCTACACCCAGGGTTTTTCGCTGGTACGCTACATCAGCCAGAAGTACGGCGAAGACGCCATGCCCAAGATTTGGCACGAGCTGTCCAAATACCACCGCATGACTCTCGACGGTGCGATCAAGAAAGTTCTCGGCATCAGCGAACAGCAACTCTACGATAACTGGAAAAAAGAAATCACCGAAGCCTACAAGGCGCAGCGCGATAGCCTCGGTCCCCTTGTAGAAGGAACCAAGATGACAGAAGGCTCCTTCTGGCAAGATTTCCCCATTGTGGCTGGCAAGACCCTCTACGGCGTATCCAATTTCGGCGGGCTCTGGTTTGACGGCGGGCTTTTCAAGATGCCTCTCGACAAGAAGGACTCCAGCCAGAAAGACGAAGTCATTGACGGTGTAGAAATCGGCGAAATCACCGTCGAAAACGACAGCGAAGACAGCACCATTGAAATCGGCGACTACGCCAAGCACGGATTCAAGCTCAAAAAGGCCTGGCTCGACAAAGGCATTGGTGTTCATGAAGACAGCACCCAGGGTCCCCTTCTCGCCTATGTCAGCTACCAGAACCGCGACAAGGATGGCCATGCCCACTTCGACATCGCCGTAAGCGATACCAACAAGAAAATGATTTTCGTGACATACCTGGCCGATGCGGTCTACCCCGCCATCGACGCCCAGGGAACCACCATTATTTTCGCCATGCGTGAACCATATAGCACCCGTTTCAAGCTGTCCAAGGTTCCTTACCCCAAAGACATTAACGACTATACCTCCGAAGATCCCGTAGACATTTACGTTCCCGACGCCAAATTCGACTACTACAACATTTACAGTCCGAAATTCAGCCCCGACGGTAAGCACATCGCCTTTAGTTTCTTTGACGACGTAACCCGCGGAATCGCCATCATCGATAGCGACGGCAGCAACTTCAAGATTGTCAGCACCGAAGGATTCGACGAACGCGACGTAAACTGGCTTGACAACAACAGGATTATCTTTGCCAGCAACCGCAACGGCATTTTCAACTTGATCGAGAAAGACTTGACCACCGGCGCAGAAACCCCGCTCACCAACGTGGTCGGCGGCGCATTCACCCCCGTTCTGGCCGGAGACACGCTCTACTTCACGGAATACGACAAGGACGGTTTCTCGCTCTACAAGATGCCCTACTCCACCGTTCCCATGGTCAACGACACGACAGTTTCCATTACAGAACGGGACAGCACCATCCAAATCGCTGATACAAACTGCGTTGCTCCGACCGACACGTCTAACGTCATTGCGGGCCCCGAAGGGGCGACGCAATCCACAGATTCAGTGCCCTGCATCCCTCAAATCGTTTCCCGTGATTCAGTCATCAAGGTTGCAGACACCTCGCAAACCATTACGCAAAAACCCGCCCCCGCGGCCATCACGCTCCGCGGTACACCTATTGAAAAAATCAAGAAGCCCATCGAAATCGCAGACATCGAATTCGCTGGCATCGAACGGGACTACAAGCCCATCCCCTTCGTTCCCCTGTTTGTACCCATGGTGGTCTTCAGCGAAAACGCCCCCGACCTTACGGTCTATGGCGAAGGAAAGCTGAAAGCAAAGGCCGGGCTAGCCGCCATCCTTTCGGACCCTCTCAAAAAGAACACCGTTCAAATCGGATTGCTTCTGGAAATTGGCGCCGGATTTGACTACATCAACGGTGACGGTTTGAATCCCAAACAAGAAAAGGAATTCTTCGTTTCTTGGGAAAACAAGAGCACGCCTCTCGACCTCGCCCTCAGCTACACCTACGCGAATTACACCAGCAAAGACACAGTCCGCAACGAAGATGTCGCAGCCAACAACGGCGACAGCCTTCACACAAGCCATTATGCCATTCCCATGCAGGCTATTATGGCCGGAGCCGGCTACAGCATTTTCAAGAGCATCGACACCCTGCAAATCGCCGTCAGCTACGACTGGGCAAACTTCAACCTCTACGAAGACAACTTCGACTGGACTTACCAGAAACGCCTGAGCTTGCTCATCGCCCTCGGCCTCTATGGCGATCATGCCGAAGGCTCTGAAATCACCGGGCAAGGGAACGGACTGCGCCTGTACCTACAATCGTCTACTTCTGACTTGTACCGTCCGGGAACATTCGCCGAAAGCTTTACCATTAACGCAAACGGCAAAATCACGCCCAAGTACCGCAACTTCCACATCAACGAACTCGGCGTCAATCTTTACGGAAGCATCCAGAGCCCGCTTACCGGCGCCCGCCTTGCGGCCGGCGGTAAAATTGCAGGCGTGTACAAATGGAGTACCGACGCCAAGCAGGACACGCTCGATTCTTACTACTACGACGCCCTGTTCCTCGAAGGCTACCCCTACCTGCGTAACTCCGAAAGCTACACGCTCGCCGGTATGCGCACCGCCATCGCAGAACTCCACTACCTGTTCCCCGTCTATGATGACTGGCGCAAGTCCCTGTGGATCTTTGAGACCCGCAGTTTCTACATCGACGGATTCGCCCAGATGGGCGCCGCCTGGAACTCCAAGTGGTTCGATACCGACAAGCTTACGGACCACCGTTTCTGGGACCGTTCTGTAGGTCTATCCTTCCGCATGAGCAACCGTATCTTCTACGGCACCCCGTTCGACATCTCGCTTACGCTGGCCCGCGGCCTTAACCGCATCGGCGAAGACGACAATTTGGAAGGCGGCGAGAAGCTCTCGCCCATCGACGTTCCGGGCATTCCCGAAAGCATCGCCCCCACGAGAATCAAATTCTCCATTGGAATGGGGTTCACAAATTCATGGCAGTAGCCAACTATTAACCGCTTCGCCGACGGCTCAGCTATAGCCATGCAAGCATGGCTGCAGCATTCGCCTTAGGGCGAAGTCACAAATTCATGGCAATAGGCCAGGAGTTTTGCAGTAAAAGAAAGGCGGGTGAAAACCCGCCGTAGTTGTTTCTAAAGTTCGCCGTATTTTTGCTTGGGTTTGACTTCGCCGGGCAACAACTGTCCGGGACTAGTGCGTTGACCGTCTCTGCCCGTAAAGTTCGGGTTATACGGCTTGACCTGAGCCTTCTTCTGTTCCGCCTGCAAGTCCACCATGTGGCGTTCCCATTCCTGCATGGCCTGGTCCAGTTCGGCGCGGGCATTCAGCATGAGTTCCTTCAGCTGCATCAGTTCCAGCATCTTGTCACGCTTCATGATCCACAGCTCTTCTTCTTCAGGCATACGCTCGATGTTAAAGAGCAGGTTCATGTACTCTTCTTCTGCCGTACGGTAAGCCTTTTCCATTTCCTTGTAGACCATATAACGGTCATCCACCATGGTCTGCTGGGGCGACGGGTGGGACGTACACCCCACCATCAGGAATGCACCAAGGCAAAGGGATATGCAGAAGGCTTTATTCATCATTACTTGGCTTCTTCCGCTTCAGGTTTCTTCACGGTATAAAGTCTTTCCAGAGTAATCTGACTCTTGAAGGTGGTGGTATCCTTGGTTTCAGGGTTCACCATGGTATGGGTACCGACCTTCACTTCGCGTTCCTGACAAGGAATGCCCGTCGTCGGGTCGATCATCACCTCGAACTGAGTCTGGTATTCGGCCTTAAGTCCCTTGTTGTAGTGCTTGAACTTTTCAGGGACAATATTGCTATTGACGTGCTGTTCCCAGATGTAATAGGGGAAACTTTCCATTTCCCACAAGTACACGACGTAATCCAGGCAACGGCGGTGGTCACGGTTTTCAAAGCCCTTCACCACCACGGAATCCACTTGGATCAAAGCGAAGTTCAGACGGCCCTGGTCCTTGAGTATCTGCGTAATGTTGCCCTTAACCGGCACATCACCCACCAGCATGTGATCCATTTCCCAGCGGTGCTTTTCAAGACGTCTCAAGTGCGGCTTGTATTCCGGGTTCAGGAGCTGCTTGCGCCAGACTTCGGGCATGGGAATGCGGGCCAGCAAAGAATCGTAGCCGTTATCCAGGCCATCCACGCTTTTCACTTCACGGTCAATGGCCGTCATGTCCACCGACTTCACACGCCAAGCCAGTTCCGAGGGCATATAGTTCTTAAGGTAGCCGCGAGACTTGTCCATCACGTAGTCACGGTGCACCTTCAGGGTATCTCCCGAATTGGAATAGGTCAAGTTCGCATAGGCGGCAGTCACCGTCCCCATTTTCTCTTCGCCCTTCAGGTCTATGGTCGAAAAATAGCCTTCGGCATAAAGTTCTACCGTAACAGGGGCGTCCACCTTGTAGCTGACGTTGACTTTTGATTCACCGCAACCGCCAAGGATAAGGGCAGCTGTGACAGCGCATAAAATTTTCTTCATGAGTTACCGATTTTTAGTAAGGAGAATCTGTTTCGACATGAGCACCTTGCCATCGCCACTGACTTCAATGACAACCGGGCCCGGTTCTTTTTTACGACATAGTTCGCGGGCATTCATCACGCCGCTATGATGGCGGGACTTGCCTTGCAACGTGTAGACACCCATCTTTTCGCTAACGGCCACTTCGTGGTCCCAAATCTTTTCACCCTTATGGGCAATCGTCCCTTCGTAGAAGGTAGTTTTCAGCGTGGCGAAATCGAAGTTCTTGCCATAGCGGAACTGAACGATCATGGGATCCCTCATTTCGAATTCGCTCATGGTGTCGGCCACTACTTCTAGCGCAGGGTTCCATTCCCTACCGCAAACAATTGCGGTCTCTTCGACCGAACACCCAGCAAACAGGCATGCGATCATCATTGCAAACAACCATTTTTTCATACTCGCCTCCATTGCTTACCGAATAAACTAGAAAAAACTCTTTTTCTCGGCTATCGGGAAAGGATGAACATCATCTCCAAATGGGGCGTCTGGGGGTAAAAGGCGAATCCTTCCGCTTTTTTGAGGCTAAACCCGGCCTGGGCGAATTTCGCATAGTCGCGGGCAAGGGTCACCGGGTCGCAAGAAACGTAGACCAGTCTGTTAACAGAACTTTTCACAATGGCGTCGAGAGCCTCTACGGGGAGACCCGTACGGGGCGGGTCCACGATCAAGGTGGCTGGTACATCCACCACGTTTTTCACAAGCCACTCTTCTGCAGGCGCCGAGACGTTCTCTATGTTTTTGGGGACGGGGGACACCCCCGTAACGCCCCCGTTCAAATTCAGGCGGGCATGCTTAAGGCAACCTTCTTCACGTTCTACCGTGGTAATCTTTTTGAAGCGGTCCTTCAACAGGGCGGCAAAGAACCCTACCCCGCTGAACAAGTCTATCAGCCAGGCGTCGCTAGCTTCGCCATTTGCAAAGCCAGCATCAACGGCTTCTTGCACCGACTGCACAAGCTCCGGCAAAAGAGCCAAATTGCTCTGGAAAAACACCGAAGCGTCCGAACGGATTTGCGAGCCTGCAATATCTACAACGCTAACGGCATTTTTTTCAAATTCCTGGGCAGGCATGCCTCTGTAATAATAGCTGATTTCGCCCTTGCCGTTATCAAAAAGATTCACGTCCAGTTCATAGGCCTTGGGGCCGCGATTCTTGGCAGAATCAAAAATTCTCTTGGCGTTCTTTTTCAGGAATTCATTTAACGCCGGTGTCAACACGGGGCAACTTTCAAAAGGGATAATTCCGTTGCTTTTTTGCATACGGAAACCGTAAACGATCTTGCCTTCCTTTTTAGAAGCAATCACTACACGGGCGCGATTCCTGTAGCCCCATGCCGGGCCGACATGAATCTTGAAATCTTCGGGCAATTCCGCATGGGCCAAGCGCCTGAAATTTTCACGCTCGACCCGCTCCAAGTATGGCGCCTGTTTTTCGCTTGCCAAATGCTGCAGGCTACAGCCGCCACATTTTCCGAAAAGCGGGCATTTCGGTTCCGCGCGGTCGGAACTTTTTTCAAGAACTTTAACAACTCGACCCCGCGTAAAATCTTTCTTGTTCTGCGAAAGTTCGACTTTGCACAATTCGCCTGGCAGGCCCCCCTGCACAAAGCATACGCGACCATCAGGCAGGCGGGCCATACCTTCGCCGCCCTGCACCATTTTTTCTATGCGGAGTTCGTAATTCACGTCACAAATATAGATAACTGCGTAGTTTTCAGGTGTAACCACTTTCTAGTTCCGCCCCCCTACCTAGTGAGCCCATAATGGTTTAGATTTGTAAAAAACACAAGGACGGTTGTATGGGAATCAACAATAAAATCCGCACTACTCTCGCATCGGCACTTACCGTTACCGCATTTAGCGCCACGGGACTTTTTGCCGCTACGGCTTATCAGAACCAGGTCGGCTTCTTGACAAAGAGCCAAAAGCAAATGGCTGTCATCGGAGCCGAAGGCAAAGAAATTGTCTTCAAGAATAAAAGTGGCGAAGAAGCCCTCAAGGTTACCGCTCCCAAGGCACAGACCTGGGCTCCGGCCGGCGACACGGCTGCCTCTCTGGTAGATTTCTCCGAAATCCAGACCGCAGGCACCTACCAGGCCTACCTGGGCGACGAAGCCATCGGTCACCCCATTATCATTGCGGACGACGCCCTCGAAGAAACCACCAAGGCATCGCTGAAGTTCTTCTATTTCCAGCGTTCTTCAACGGCTCTCGAAGAAAAATACGCCGGCATCTATGCACGAGCCGCCGGCCACCCCGACAACGCCGTATATTATCACGCATCTACAGGCATTACCAACGAAGACTCCACCTTTGACGGATCCAAGGGTTGGTACGATGCCGGCGACTACGGCAAATACATTGTCAACTCTGGCATTTCTACCTACACCTTGCTTCAGCTCTACCAGCAGAACAAGGAATACTTCAAAAAGCTCAATCTGAACATTCCCGAAAGCAACAACGATGTTCCGGACATTCTTGACGAAATCCGCTGGAATCTGGAATGGATGCTGACCATGCAAGACCCCACTGACGGCGGCGTATTCCACAAGCTGACTACGCTGAAGTTCAGCGGAACCGTCATGCCCGAAAAGGATGTTGCCAAGCGCTATGCCATCGGCAAAAGCGTAACCGCAGCATGGAACCTCGCTGCAGTCGCCGCCCTGGCCGCCGAAATTTACAGTCCCTACGATTCTGAATTCGCCACCAAGTGCGCAGAAGCCGCATCCAAGGCCAGATGGTGGGCAATGCACAACGAAGCCGCCTATTTCGAACAGCCGGCCGGCGTGAATACAGGCACCTACATCGACGGCTACCCCATCGATGAAGAAATTTGGGCCAACGCCGAACTTTACAGAATTTCCAAGAACGAAGAATTTGCCAGCGTATTCAAGAAGTACCCCTTCAAGCGTTTCCGCTGGGTATTGCAAAGCTGGCAGACCACGTACGCCTTGGCCGCCTTTACCATCGCCACCAATCCCGAAATTTTTGACAAGGACATTCTGGATTCTGCAAGAGCCTGCATTTTCACCCTCGCCGATGAATATGTCGGAGACCTGGAAAACAACGGCTACGGAGTCTCCCTCGTCGAAAAAGACTTCAACTGGGGTTCCAACAGCTTTGCCGCAAACAAAGGCATGATACTTGTCCATGCCTACATTCTTTCCAAGGAACAGAAATATCTCGATGCAGCTACGGGTATTCTCGATTACCTGCTGGGTAGAAACCCCATGGATATTTCTTACCTCACCGGTTACGGTGTCAACTCCGCAAAAGATCCGCACCACCGTCCAAGTCAAGCCGACGGCATTGAAGAAGCTATCCCCGGAATGCTCGTAGGCGGACCGAACTACACGGCAAATGACTGCGCAAAGAAATATGTCCAGCTGGATGCAGTCGCCAAGTCTTACTACGACAACAGCTGTAGCTACGCCACCAACGAAGTGGCCATCAACTGGAACGCACCTTTCGCTTACCTTGCCGGAAGCCTGCAGGCAATCGCCGCCACCGGCAAGAGCTACGACATCACGGAACTGCCCAGTCACTCTTACGAAGTCAACAAGATTTCCAAGAGCAAACAGTTCGCAAAGCAGCCCGCAGCAGGAAACAAGTTGATTATCCGTAACGGGGCTGTCCAAGTCAAGAAAACCGACGCCCAGGGCAACGTCCGTTACTTCAACCTTGGCGGAAAACATATCCGCTAGTCAGTCTTCCAAACAAAATCCTTCCAATACCACCTAAAAAATGCAGCGTCCTCGCGACGTTGCATTTTTTATAGAAGGGTTTCAATCGTTTTTTTCAGCTGGGCCTCGTCGCCCGAATTGTCGATAAAACGTAATCTCTTCCCAGGGAAAAGCCGAATCCATTCTTCTTCGGAATCTTTTGCCGACTGTAAATCGATACGGCGATCCGCATCTTCTTCGCTAAAGCCACGATTTGCAATCAGGCGATTCTTGCGGACTTCTCGGGCTGCGCTCACTACCCAGATTTCATCCAGATGCTTTACCAGTTCAGGAACATTTTCGAACAAGGCCGCTTCCACAAAAGCCGGGTTTGCCCGCAACAGGTATTCCGTAAGGGCCGGATACACAAGGGCCTCCAGGCGCTTTCTCGCCGTCGGATCACTAAAGACCAGATTCGCCATGCGAGTACGGCTCACGCCCTTCTCTGTCAGCATGTCCTCGCCGAATTCCTTGGCAATGGCAGCACGCAAAGCCTTGTTGTCACGGTACAAGTGATGCACCGCCACATCCGCGTCAATCACGCGAATCTTCTTGTCGCGCAAAATGCGGCCAACAAGGGACTTTCCTGCACCAATTGTTCCTGTAATGCCTTTCATACCGATAAATTTAGTAGAAAGCTAGACTATTTTCCGAAAGCAATCAGACAAATACCGAGAATCACTCCCAACAGGGCAACGAATTTCATCTTGCTCTTGCGTTCCTTGAAGAAAATAAGCCCCGCAAAGAACGAAATCAGCACGCTGGAACGGCGGAACACCGTGATAATCGAAATAAGGGCATCGGGATCGCTCACTGCCACAAAGTAGCAACGATCCGCAATAATCAGGAGCACGGCCACCAAAAGCATAGACCAGCGGAATTTAAAGGGTGTGGTCTTATGCCGCGTCGGGAACCAAGTGACCGCACAAATGGCAAACTGCCAGAGAGCCATATAAATGCTGAACCAGACTTGTACCGTAAGCGGGTCAAAGTTCATGCGCTGCAAAATAAACTTGTCATACACACCGCTGCAGGCCGCCAGGAGCGTTCCCAGCACCATGCAAATCACCCAGCCGTTGCTAAAGAAATGTCCCATTTCTTTACGGCCCGCGAGGCTCAGCCCCACGTAAGAGCAAATACAGATGGCAACACCCGCCCACTGGAGCGCAAAGGGGCGCTCGCCCATAAAAGTCACCGCTATAAAAATCGTAAATACGGGCGCAAGAGCACGAATCGTAGTAGCAATACTCAAAGGCAAATGGGCCAGCGCATTATAGGTCAGAATCCAGCTGCCGCCTACAATGGCCGCCTTTCCAAACAAATAAACATGGCTTTGCAAAGGCAAGGATTCACAATGCCCCGTCAAAAGGAGCGGGCTCATAAAGAGGGCGTAAAAGGCACTGCAAAAGAACAACGTCACACGGACAGCATTGTCTTGCACCGATTTCTTCTTGGCGAGGTCATAACAGCCCAAAAAGAAGGCCGAAAGTAGAGCTAAAACGAACCATGACATAGCGTGCAAAATTTAGAAAACCCTCTTGCCAAAGCGATATTTTAAACATATTTTTATCTTAACTTTAACAAAAGGATCCAATATGGGTATCAAAGGCAAAGCATCGTCCCTTCTCGAAGAGTTCAAAGCCTTCGCATTCAAGGGCAACATCGTCGATATGGCTATCGGTGTGATCATCGGTGGTGCATTCGGTAAAATCGTCACCTCCTTCGTAAACGACATCGTGATGCCGGCCGTTACGGCAATCATCGCCATGGGCGGCGGCAAGGATGCTGGCGAAGGCCTCAAGTCTCTCGCCTTTACGACTGCCGAAGGCGTGACCATTCCCTACGGCAACTTCATCGGCGGCATCGTTGACTTCCTCATCGTCGCCATCGTGGTGTTCATCGTCATGAAGAAGTTCCTCGGCTTCATGCAGAATATGCGCAAGAAAGAAGAAGCCCCGGCTGCTCCTCCGGCACCTCCTGAACCGTCTGCCGAAGAAAAGCTCCTTACAGAAATCCGCGATTTGCTGAAGAAGTAATCGCAGAAGTCATCTTGAGCTATGAGGCTCAAGCCTCGTAGTCGAAGGATCCATATCCACAATTTCAAGGTTCACTTGATAAATGCCTCAGATTTTTCTGAGGTGTGTTTATTTATGGGAAAGCCCGATTTCCGCATCCGGGGTAAATGGCATTTCTTCTAGCTGCGGTGTTGCGATAATCACCTGGCAGGCCTTTTCACCAATGAGGTTCGCCACCGCATCACGACGCTTGACATCCAGTTCCGCAAAAATATCGTCAAGCAAAAGAATCGGCTTGTTCAAGTAACGGGTTGCCACATCTACTGCGGCAAAGCGCATGGCCACCGCAGCGCAACGGCACTGCCCCTGGGAACCGGCCGTGCGCATTTCGCTTTCGCCTATACAAACGCCCAGGTCATCTTTATGGGGGCCCGACAGCGTAATTCCCTGAATCTTTTCGGCAAATTCCAAACCCGCAAGCTTACGGCGGTAAGCTTCCCGCAAGGCGTTTTCGTCCACGGAACCGTCTTCGGATTCTCCCGAGTCCGACGCAATATAGAGGCCGCTCCTATCAGCCGCCATGGCAGCCTTGTCCAGTTCGGAATCGTCCAGGAATTCCGCGCCATCGAGGGCGTCCAGCTCCTTGAGAATCGAACTCTTGTAAGCGCAGGCGATTTCGTCTACACCGCCCGAAAGCTTGCGGTAGTAGCCCGTAATAATCGGAGAAATTTCCTTGGAAAGTTCAATGCGGGTGGCCCAAAGTTTTGCGCCCAAATCCACCAGCTGTTCCGTAAGCACATGGAACAGGTCTTCGCCGCCGGTAGCGACACCATCTCGCTTGTATTGGCGCAGCCATTGGTTACGCTGTTGCAGTACGCGGCGGTAGCGCTTTAATACCGAGGCATTCGCCTGGGAACGGTAACATAGGATTTCATCGAGCCAGCGCCTGCGCACTTCAGGGGCGCCCCGCAAAAGTTCAATGTCCGAAGGCTGCATCACCACGGCAGGCATACGCCCGAAAAAGGCCGTAGGCGATTTTAGATTTTCACCATTCTCGCGGACATCGCTGCTGCGACGTCCCACGCGAATTCCGCGCTTCACGCCCTGATCGGAATCGTCAAAGCTTCCGCGCAAAATAAATTCATCGCCATTCCAGGCAATCATCTCCTTCAAATCCCGGGCCCTGAAAGAAAAACCCTGGGCAAGCAGATGTACAGATTCCAGTATAGAGGTCTTTCCGCAGCCGTTGGGGCCATGAACCACCGTAATGCCGGGCCCGAATTCAGTCTCAAACCCGGCAATGCTGCGCACGCCATCTATATAGATTTTTGAAATCACGGAATGGAGCCCCGCAGGCCAAAGCTAAGGGGAGTCCAGATTCCCGCTTCCGTTTCGTAGATCAGGGCGTAGTTCACATCGAAGGGATACTTCTTCTTACCGATGCGAATCTTGAACTTGTAGCCGGCACCCACCGTCCAGTCCAAGTCATCCATACCCAAACGGAGCGTGCCGTCAGGAATCAGTTCGCATTCAAAACCCACGCGGCCCGTCCATACATGTAAATCCGGATCGAAGGCCAACAGGGTATCTGCAACCTGATAATCAAGGGCTTCCATCCAGGCATAAACAGGCTTCCCCATGACCTTGGAACGGTAACCAAGACCGATCTGCAGAACCTTCGGGCGCACGCCATCGGTACTTTCCACAGAGTTGTCGGTACTGGTATTCTTGCTCCACTTTGCAGACAGATTTTCGCTAAAGCTCAAATTGCGGACAACCACCGAAGTTGACCACTTGTCGTTCCACTGCCTGAGCCAGCTCAGGTTGAGCGTTACCGGGCTACGGTAATCGTCCACCAGTTCAATGCCGTCGTAATATTCCGAAATATCCATGTTATCGTAACTCATGGACAGAGAAAGACCAAAGGCGTCTCGACGGGTGGCGCGGTAAGCGAAGCCCAAGTACATCATGGTAAAGTAGGGCGTCGCCGTTCCCATGGTTTCGTCGTCTTCGTTAATCACGTCAAAATTCATGTCACCGCGGTAAAGCATGGCAAAGCCCACACCCATGCGCTTGCCCACCTTGGTTTCAAGGCCCAAGGATCCGCCCACACGGTCCAGGTCGCGCTTTTCGGCGTTCAGGGTGTACGCAAAGTTGTCACGGAAACCGAGAATGGCCGGGTTCCAGTAAGCCGCCGGCATAGAGGCCGTATCGGCAGAGCCCGTGTTGCCGCGGCCCAATTCACGGGTACCGGCACCCATACGTTCCACAAAGCCGTCAAAGCTACCTAACGTCGCCTTCTTGCCCGCAAAAGCAGAGGCGGCACACATAAAGACAAGGAACATGCACAGAATTTTCTTCATTACTTGTGCCCTCCCAAGGTCATCACCTTGCCCCAGCCAATATGGCCGTGGTTATCCTTGACGCGCACATAATAAACGCCCATGGTGCAGGCCCTACCCGCCTTGTCGCGACCGTCCCAGAAATCTTCTTTCGGGTTCGTGCTGCGGGAGGCATCGGCATCGCGGTGGACATCCTTGACAATGGTGCGGACTTTACGCATGTCGTAGCTAAACACGTCGATCGTAATCTTCGATTCCTTGCTCACCTTGTAAGAAACCAGCGACTGGTCACCCGCCGTAATCACCGACGGCACCATGCGAATGGACCCCAGGTTTCCGCCCAGCTTGGCGCGGTTCAAGATGGTACTCCAGGTTTTGCCCGAATCCGCAGAAACTGAAATGCCATTGCCGTAAGTAGAAATGGCTAAGCCCTCCGTCTTACTGTCCAGCGGGAAAGAACAGATAGAAGTAATAGCCGCATCACGGTCGGTAGCACCCGTGGCGTAACCGTACAGCCACTGGTTCTTGCCGTCATCATCCATATCCCAGGCGCGGATTCCGGCAGAATCCAGCTTGAAGTAACCACTTACGCCACCACCCGGGCCAAGGACGGCCACATAGGCCACATTGGCAATAAAGGCCACGTTGCTTATCGTATAATCGCCATCGTCATAAACATCTTTCTTCTGCTTTTTGCCAGCCGTATCCAAGAAATTTACCTTCGAAAAATCCTTGGAGCCTTTACGCAGCACCCACAGGGCACCTTTCATCAAATCCTTTTCCATGCGTGAAGTTTCGGCAACGATCGTCAGCGGGTCACCACCCATCCAGAGTCCCGTAACGCGGGCATTGGTATCAAGGGCCGTAGACGCCTTGGAAACCTTGCCATCGGCAGAGCGCTTCCAGAGCCCCTTGGAGGTAGCCAGCCACAGGTCTCCCGTAACCGGATGCAACTTCACGTCAAAAATGCGGGGATTCACCTTGTCCTTCCACTTGTAATTCATCTTGGCTGAATCAAGGGTTCCTGTCTGCAAATTCAATTGATACATTCCCTGCTTGGAACTACTACCCGAATTGTCGTAAAGTCCAAGACCGGCAATACCGCGAGCCAACCAAAGCTGTTTCTTGGTAGAATCAAAGGCAAAACCGCTTACGGCATAGTACATGGCCGTATCAATTTCCTGGAACGCATCGGGAATCTTCAATGGGGTTTCAATCACATTATCTATTCCGCGCACCGAGAAAAACCCGGCAGGCTGCGTGGCATAACCATCGTCATCCAAGCCAATCATGGGGAGCACGTAGCCAAGCTTGCCTGCATAAACCGAAGGAATACGGCGGTGTTCGGCAAGGACATCGCTGAACATCCCGGAAGGTCTCGCCGTCATCGTATCAGACACTTGTTCCTGTTTAGGGTCAGACATCTGAACTCCCGACGTGCCCACATTCAAGTTCAAAAGAGTCACGCCGCTATAGATGTCCCCGTGAGAAAACACCCAAAGGCTACCGGTCTTACCCGTAGAATTGACATTCAGGGTGTAGTTACTGAACAGGGTTTCTGCAGCAAAGGCCGGAAGCGCAAACAGCGCAAGCCATAAACATTTTTTTAGAGTCCGTTTCATAAATTACCGCATGTCAATTTCATCGACGCCCTTTACAGGCTTGTACCTAAAATCTTCCGCCTTCCAGGACTTGACCACCGAAAGGTTCACGATATTGTACCAGGAACCGTTTCCAGTGGGATCAACCGTATAAAGGCGCTTCGGCGAAAAATCCTTTTTCGAAAGCCAGACTTCCATTTGAGTGAACTGACCCTTGTACTTGGAAGGGTCCAGCTTCAGCACCCACATTTTCTGCTTGTTGAATTCACCTTCCGAGATTTCCTTGGCCTTGCAGTTCAGGTACTTGAACAGGAGTTCCGACGGATGCAGGGAACTGGACAAGTCTTCTACCGACTTGATCAGCACCTGTTTCTGTTCCACATTGTGCTGCCACAGGTTTTCGCCATCGCTATAGAACTTGATACCCGCCATATCCAGCACGAAGCGGTCACCTTCGGCCACCAGTAGCTTTCCGTTTTGGGCAGCAACGTCCGGGGAATCCGCATAAAAGACCTGCACCCTGAAATCAAGATTCCAGGCTTTGCCCGACTTGAACCAGGCCTTGGATTTTTCCATAGCTTCGTCAGCGGTAATGGCAAAAGCCCCTTGTACGGCCAGGAGCGTTAAAATTACAAACAGCCTAACAAACCTAACGGGATTGAACATCGAAAGACCTCATGAATAGGAATATGGGCAAATTTACAAAAATCGTACACGTTCGAATTGGCTTTTTCCTTCGGATATTTCTATCTTTGCACAAGAAATTTCAAATCATATTGGAAACAGATATGCGCAAATTGATTATGCCACTGGCCATTTCCTCTGCCGCCACATTGGCCCTCGCCGCCGACATTCAAGTCCACGGCGACGTGAACATGGACTACGCCAGCTATTTTGACAGCGATTTTGATCCGACCAATGCCGGCAACCAGGACATTGACCTTGCCCTGCACGCCCACCTCGACGAAAACCTCTCCGTGGTCGTCATGGGAACCACCCACAGCACTTACGTTAACAAAGACGGCGACCTCCAGGCATCTGAAATCCGCCACGGTTTAGCCCGTTCCACCGCTATGGGTTCGGAAGGCCGCTACAACTCCTTCGATTTTGACGGAGTCCAGTTCCGCTGGGACGTGAGCCACCAGGTTTCCCTTATTTTCGGTGACATGACCTACAGCGCCGGTGCGTTCAACTATTACTTCTGGCGCGATGCCTCCCGCTACGCCGTCATCACCCGCGAAGAAAGCCTCCGCGGTTTCGGCGCCGAAGTGGGTAACGAAAAGTATGGCCAGGGAGCCTTCTACTTGGGCGCCTCCGACGACACGGACCATACACTCTCCATGTTCGCCACCTACGCCTTCCCGCTTTTGAACCACACCGATGAGCACTTGATTATCAAGCCGAGCTTCGACTGGGTGTTCGGCCAGGAAATCAACCGCCCCTACACCTACGTTCTGGGTACCGAAGTGGACTACTCCAAGAGCTTCGAAAAGTTCAACTACGGCATCTACGCCGTTTGGGGACTTCACCCCTACAAGGGCAAGGGAACCCACTCCTTCTTGCTGGAACCCAGCATGAACTACGCCATCTTTAACCTGGCAGCAACATTCTTCTACGCCATCGTAGACAAGGAATATCCTACGAAAGAACAGCTCATGACCGACGACCAGATGTTGTTCGCTATCGAGCCCAGCTTCAACATTCATAAGAAGTACACCTTGGGCGTCTCTTACGAATACCACGATCCGGACCGCGAAGTACACAAAGACGACTTCCAGTTCCTGGGCATGAACCACTACCTCTACCCCACCATGAATACGGAAATCGTTATCTGGTACGGTTACAACTTTACCGACACCGACAACACTCCGTTTGGCAAGGGTAGGTTCTCCCTCGGTTTGAGCGGCAAGGCTAGTTTTTAAGACCGCTCGCGCCCAACCGCGCAAAGATTTAAAAACCGGGCGACAAGCTCGGTTTTTTCCTTTTACTCAGCTACATAACGTTCCGTCTCAGCCTGCTCCGCACGCTCACATGGATTCGGCCTCTAATGTTCGCTTTGAGGCCAGGCTTTCGCCAGGCCCTCCCCAAACAGACTCAGACGCCTATCCTAGACTAATCAAAAAACATCACTCAGCTAGTTTTTATCTGCACAATCTAGTTCAAAACAAGCCTTCATTATTTTCCCTTACAAGAATCTACTTATAGCATAAAAGAAAGGCGAGATTACTCTCGCCTTTCATAATTTCGAAACTTGGTTCTTCGAACTAAGTCTATACGTGAGCAAAAAGCCCTCGGGTGTTAACCGAGGGCGTTGGCGAGAGCGAGACGAAGTCACACTCTATTTTTTGCGACAGAGTCGAGCGGTCTATTACTGACCGAGGTACTTACGGCCGATACCGAATTCATCCTTGTATTCGATGTAATCCGGAACGAAGTCCTTGGCGTAAGAGAAGCTCACGTTCACAGAGCACTGGAATTCGTTCATCAGCTTGCCCTTGCCCTTGAAGCTCTGCTTCTTCTTTTCGATCTTTTCCTGGCCCTTCTTGCCTACGAGCACTTCTGCTTCGCACCAGCCGCTGTTACCCTTGGCAAAGACTTCCTTGCCGTCGGTAGAAACGAGCTTGATCTTGCTGGGGTCGAGTTCAGTGTTGTTACCCGTAGAGGCCCAGAACTGGAGTTCTGCAGAGAGAGAACCCGGAGCAATCTTGAGGGTCGGCATAGCCATGACGTAGCCCCACTTGTCAACGCGGCGGCTCACCGGTTCACCGATCTGTTCACCGAAGATCAGGAAGTAACCGCGAGTGCCCTTACGGCTCTTGTTCAGAGCGGCCTTCACGTCGGCATTTTCCGGTGCCATTTCGGCAATCTTCATAATCTGGTATTCGCTCACCACCGGGTCAGATTCACCCACGGCTTCGGAGAGGTTCTTGGCAACGTAAGCATTTTCAGCTTCGGTGCGAATAGCCTTCACGGCAGCTTCACCAGCACCCTTGGCCTTGGCTGTTGCAAGAGCGGTGTCAATCTTTGCGAAAGCGTTCACGATGGTGCCGTAGTCCATGCCATCCTGAGCGGCCTGCATCTTACCGATGTTGGCGAGGGTGGTCACGTATTCCTGAATGACTTCAGCATTCTGGACTTCAGCCATGTTCACAGAAACCTTGTCGAAGTATCCATTGATAAGGTCGCTGTTCAAATCCTTCTTGGCTTCAGTTTCGGCGGCGCGAACCAGGGCGAGAGTGAAGTTATCATAGAATTCATCGGACATGCTACCCTTCTTCTTAGCCTCGAGGTAAGAATTGATAGCGTTGCGATAACGACCTTCCTTAAGGTGTTCGTCACCGCGCTTTTCGTTAGTACCCTTACAGCCCACCATCGTGAATGCGACGGCGGCAGCCAGAGAGGCGATAAAGAGTTTTTTCATTTGATTTTCCTTCAACTAAGTGATTTTGTATTGTAATAATACCTTTTTTCCTAGGAAAATTTTCCCCAGGATTATACTTTCTAAAAATAATTAAATAAATTTATGTTAAACTTTATCTATAAGTAAAATTTTATTTGGAGAACCGAGCAGGAATGAACATCCTCGTCGTAAGTCCCGAAGCCGGAAACTGGAGAAAAACCAGCCCACTGGCAACTGCGGTCAACCGCATGACCGACGCTTTCGCAAGCGCCGGAACCACGGTCCTTACCTGCTCGCCGTTTTTCAAGAACCTGATGGTCGACGTAGACAGCTACCACTGTATTTATAGCGGCGTCGAAAAACTCCAGGGCAAGCCCTACGAGATCTGGGTTTCCGAAAAGGACCCCCTGCATACTTATATATACAACGAAGAGTATTTTGGCAGGCCCTTTGTGTACGGTCCTCCCCAGAGCGCCCCGTACTCCGACAACCATATCAGGTTCGCATTCCTCGCATCGGCGGCACTCGCCTATGCCGAAGAAACCAAGTTTGAATGCAATGCCATCTTAGGCCACGAATGGGGCGGCGCTCTTGCAGGCGCCCTGTCCAAGACGACCTACAGGGATTTTGCATACAAGATTCCGTTCTTCTTTACCGTCCACAACATCACCTACGACTTCCATATTTCTTCCAGCGAAATCGAAAAGATCGGTCTCCCCCGCAAGGATTACAATATGGACGGCTATGAGTTCTGGGGTAAAGTCAGCCTGCTTAAGGTGGGCATTCTGTACGCCACCAAGGTGCTGTTCCCGTCGCCCGGTTACCGCGACGCCATGCTGAACACCAACCTCCCCGGCGGTATCAGCGGATTCTTGAACCGTAACGCCGACAAGCTCATCGGCGTACAGTTCGGCGTAAGTTACCAAGTCTGGGACTTCAACAAGGACAACCTTCCCATTAAGGAAGCTAAAGCCAAGGCCCGCACACAGTTACAGTCTCAACTGGGCGTAGACTTCGACGGCAAGTTGGTTCTTTATGTGCACCTGGACGAAGAAGCCGGCAACACCTCCGAAACTTTGGCCACCATCCTTTCGGACATCGCCAGGCTTGACATTTTCATTCTCGTAGGCATTTCGTCCAGAAACAGCGAATGGACCTACTACAAGGATTTCGCCAAGCAGTATCCGGACGTCATGTATGTGCAGGACCTAGACAGCGAACTGGACAGCACGTTCCAGCTGCGAGACACCCTCGCCGGTTCCGACGCCCTCTTTGCGGCAAACCTCCGCGAGCCCTCATCGTCCATCATCCTTAAGGCGATGGCTGCAGGCACGCTCCCCATTACGGGCCGTACCGTGGGCGTATCTACGATGCTCACCCACTACTCGCTGGAAACCGCCGGCGAAGCAAACGCCTTCTTGGCAGACGACGCCAACGCCCCGCACCAGATGTTACGTTGTGCAAAAGACGCCGTGCACGTTTACAAGACCGAAGTACAGGACTGGGACAAGTGCGTGGTAAACGCCTACAGCGGATTCCATTACGAATGGTGTAGAACCATTTCCAAGTACCTGCTGATTTTCGGCGAACTGGGCTTGTAATCAAGCATCGACCGTTGTATAAAAGAACAACGGATTAATAGTTTCCTTTAAGCTATTTAGAATAAACGAATATATTTTTACCCATACATACGGCGGTTGCCTCCAGGGCAACCAGTGTGGGATTGGGTATATAAAAATAAAACTCCACACACCCGAAATGGGGGTAACCCCCCGGCCCCCGGCGCAAGTCGGGGGTTTTTGCATGCATTTTTTGTATATTTTTATGTGTTTTGGGGCGTTTTGCCTTGACAAAGCCCCAAAAATTTTCTCTATTTGGAGGCACATTTTTAAGTTTAACCCTTAACGGAGAAACAACATGCCTTGCGGAAAGAAAAGAAAGCGCAGGAAGATTGCGACTCACAAGCGTAAGAAGCGCCGTCGTCGTGACCGTCACAAAAAGAAACTTCGCTAATATCCGTTAGCATTCTATTGTGATTTCCTGTTAAAGACGGAGTGTAAAAGCTCCGTTTTTTAATTTTTTTTGTTTTACGGGCTTGCCCAAAGGAATCAAAAATGATTGATCGCAACAAGCACTTCCTCCGCCTCATGGACTGGAGCGAAGAAAAAATCCTGGAAACTATCGAAATCGCTTCTCGCCTCAAGGCAGAAGTCCACGCCGGCAAGGTCTCTGACCGTCTGCACGGCCAGAACATCGCCATGTTCTTCGAAAAGCCCTCGCTGCGAACTATCACCACCTTCCAGGTGGGCATGAACCAGCTCGGCGGCCACGCCGTGTTGCTCGCCCCCGATTCCATTGGCCTTGGCAAGCGCGAAAGCGTCAAGGACGTTGCCCGTTGCCTTAGCCGCTGGGTGAACGCCATCGTGGTGCGTTGTTTCAAGCAGGACCTGGTGGAACAGCTCGCCGAATACGGTAGCGTGCCCGTCGTGAACGCCCTGACCGACGACTATCACCCGTGCCAGGCAATTGCTTTCGCTCAGATGATTTGCGAAAACCTCGGCGGTTTCAAGAACGCCGATGGCAAGCCGAAGACAGTCGCCTTCATCGGTGACGGCAACAACGTCGCCAACTCTTTCCTCGCCCTCGCCTCCAAGGTGGGCATGAACTTCACGCTGGCCTGCCCGAAGGGTTTCGAACAGCCCGCCAAGGTGGTAGAAGAAGCTCAGGAAGGCCTGAAGAAGCACGGTTGCCAGTACCGCGTGTTCAACGACCCGAAGGATGCCGTCAAGGATGCCGACATTCTCTATAGCGACGTGTGGGTTTCCATGGGTCAGGAAGGCGAAAAGGCAACGAAGCAGTCTCACTTCTTGCCGTTCCAGATCAACGACGAACTCCTGAAGCTCGCTCCGGCTCACTGCAAGGTCAGCCACTGCCTCCCGGCACACCGCGGAGAAGAAATCACCGACTCCGTGATGGACAACCTCGACGTGAACATGAGCTTCGAAGAAGCAGAAAACCGCCTGCATGCTCATAAGGCCGTGCTTTGGCAGGTGATGCCTCCTTTTGCTAAATAAACTTCGTGATACTTCGTTGCGCTCGCACCTCACGTACAATCTCGTACGCTACGGGCGAGCGACGCCTTGTCTCACTCGTTTCTTTAACAAAATGTATCCAAGCATCATTCTCTGAAAAAAACGGTTTCTAAGTCAAAATTGTTTTTCCCTTGTCATGCCCGCCTCCGAGCGGGCATCTCCTTTTATACAGAAAAAGCTCGGCATTGCCGAGCTTTTCTTGTTTTCTGTTAAAGATTGTTAGAAATCGTCTTCGTCATCTTCAGGAATCACACCGGTCCGCTGAATTTCATTGCAGTATTCGACCATTTCCTTAGCAAGATACGGAAGTACATTGATCGAAGACGGTTCGGTAATGACTGTAGTCATACTATGGTCATCGCAGTCCACATCGGCAACAGCGCCTTCTTCAAACATATCAACGACATCCGCCTTGGTTTCGGCACAAAACTCGTTAATTTCACTCAACGATACTGTCGGCAGGAATTCAAAACGAATCTCAGTCACAAGAGTTTCATTTTTATACTCATACGATGTATAAATTGATCCCGAATCCGGCTGAACAGCAACCATCTTCAACATGTTTGTCGAATTTTCCGTAATCTGGCAAGTTGCTCTACCCGACCCCTGATCCAAACCGGGCGTCTGGTTCGGATTGTCAATCACCGGGTCCGTATTCTGACCGGGATCCGTCTGATCGGGATTGTTATCCGAGAAGTACGCATTCATCTCTTTACAAGCATTTTCCGCAGATTGTAGCGCACCACCAAAGCCTATTTCCGCATCGCCGACTTCGTGAGCCGTCATGGTCCGGCCTTCGCATGTCACAGTTGCATTTTCTTCTGCTAGAGCCTCCTGCTTGTTCGATTCGCACAGAGACTGGACCGTTGCCAGCGGCACAGATTCATCGTACACGCTCACGTAATCGATTTCTGCCCGGTCACCAATAATTGTAGTCGTAACCTTTGTCACCGCACCATCTTGTTTCATTGTCATGATAAAGGAATTTGCGGACAGTTTTTCTACGGTACAAGGAGCCCCCGAAGAAGCATTCGCAGAAGCCGGATCTGTTTTCACAACGGTATTATTATTGGCATCTCCATTTATTGCACCAGACTGTTCCGTACCGGTTCCCTGAGGCTGGTCATCGGTTTTCGGCGACGTAGAACTGTCGGAATCGCAAGCAGTAAAGACCATGGCCATCACAGCGGCGGGCAGGAATAGTTTCTTGAGCATAAATCTCCCTTTTACGGATTAGATGTTTACTTTCTTAATATAACATATCTTTTCTATATTTGCACGCGAAAAATTGTTCAAGGAGTAAGATATGTCTTTTATCCAGGAACTTAAGGAAAAAGTTTTAGGCGGTTATGAAATCAACCGCGATGAAGCAGTTAAACTGCTGAGCGAAGATCTCCAGGAACTTTGTGACGCCGCAAACGAGATCCGCGAAAAATTCCACGGCGACGATTTTGATTTTTGCTCCATCGTGAACGCCCGCAGCGGCCGCTGCTCCGAAAACTGCAAGTATTGCGCTCAGAGCAGCTATTACCACACCGGCGCCCCCGAATACAAGTTACTCAGCGCCGACGAAATTGTAGAAGACGCCAAGAAGAAAGAAGCCGCAAGCATTCCGCGCTATTCCATCGTGACTTCGGGCCGCACCCTTTCGAATCGCGACGTGGAACAGATTAGCGAAGCTATTCGCCGTCTCAAAAAAGAGACAAGGCTTTCCGTGTGCCTCTCGGCGGGCCTCTTGAACCGCGAACAGTTTGACAAGTTGAAAGAAGCGGGCCTCACCCGCTTCCACAACAACCTGGAAACTTACCGCAGGCACTTCCCAGACGTCTGCACCACCCATACTTACGACGATAAAATCGGCGCATTGCAAAATGCTCTCGCCGCAGGCCTCGAAATCTGCAGCGGCGGCATCATGGGCCTGGGCGAAACCATGGAAGACCGCATCGACATGTGCCTTGACCTCCGTAAACTCGGCGTCAAGTCCACACCGGTGAACGTACTGAACGCCATCCCCGGCACGCCCTACGAAAGCCTGCCGAAACTCACCAACGACGAATTCTGCCGTATCGTGGCCATTTACCGATTCATCAACCCGAAGGCATTCATCCGCCTTGCTGGAGGTCGCGGCGTCCTAGGCGACGACGGCAAGCGAGCCTTCAAGAGCGGCGCAAATGCCGCCATCACCGACGACATGCTCACCACCGCCGGCGTTAACAGTTGCAAGGACTTCGAGCTGGTAAAGGGGCTCGGCTTCAAGCCCCATAGTTTCCTGCAGGGTTAATACAAAATAAGTACCGAATATTCCAACTTGGAATAAGGTTTTCAAAAAAATTTCTACCACTTTTAGAAAAAAGTGGTATATTAATCATTGAGCCCCTCTGGTGGATAAAGGCAAACGGCGTCGCCCAGCGAGTAGGTCGCAGGATGTGAGCCGCAGGTCTCTAGACGAGACAAACCCACCAGAGCGGCTTTTTTTGTATCCAGATAAATCCGCAATTTAGGCTTTTTTCTATACTTGCGGCATGACTTTTTCGACTCTTATCGGCCTCATCTTGTTACTCGCCCTAATCTTCTTTAAGATCAAGGGAAAAGCGCCGAAAAAGAACCGGAAAATGTACCACAGCGACGGTCGTCGCAAAACCTTCAAAGACTTTGAGCAGGAAAGGCGCCAAGGATTCGGCGGCAGCAATCCCCTAGAATTCGACAGGCCTTATGAATTGGGTGGCTACGGCATTACGCACGCCCCCACCCGAAGCGAAAACTTCTTCAAGCCCGACCCAAAATTCAATGACGAACGCATCGCCAACGATCCGCGGGGTATTTTCGGCGAAGCGGCGATGATGGCATTGACTGCCCGCGTCTGCGACACCGACAAGCGCAGATATGTTCTCATGCGCAACCTCTACATTCCGGCCCGCGCAGGTTACACCGAAATCGACGCCCTGCTTTTGCACCAGTCGGGAATCTACGTACTTGAAAGTAAGAATCTTTCCGGTGAAATCGTAGGCGACCTGGAAAGCGAACGCTGGACGCAGCACTTGAACGAGCATACCGAACACACTTTCCACAATCCCATCCGCCAGAACATCGGGCACATTCTTGCGCTGGAGCACTTTTTGAAAATCCGCCACGAAAAGGCACACTTTATTTCGTTCGTGGTATTCAGCGACCGCTGCACCCTGCGAAAAGTTCCTAAAGACAACAATGTCTGGAGCATTGTCCACTGCAGCGAACTGCAAGACGCCTTGCTCAAGAAAATCACTAGCCGAAAGACGATTTACACCATGCAACAGCTGGAAGACTTTTTCTACAAGCTGCAAGGTTGCATGAACGTGAGCGAAGAAGTGAAGGCGAAGCACCGCGAATACGCGAGCCATCGAGGTTTAAAGAACTAGTTATGAAACAGATTGTTAAAAAGACAGAACTTGATAACGGCATTACTATTTTGACGGACTACATGCCCCACGCCTATTCGGTGGCCATGGGCGTATGGATTCCGCGCGGATCCCGTCACGAATCTAAAGATGAATTTGGCCTGAGCCACTTTTACGAACACCTCGTATTCAAGGGAACCGAAAACCGCAGCGCCCTTGAAATTGCCCGCGCCATCGAAGACAAGGGCGGGAATCTGGAAGCCTACACCACCCGCCAAGAAACAGGCTTTTACGCCCAAATCGAGCGCAGCCATTTACCGCTCGCCGTAGACGTGATTGCAGACATGCTCATGCACCCGCGCATGGACAAGAAGGAAATGGAAAAAGAACGCCGTGTGATTATCGAAGAAATCCACAGCTACGATGACATTCCCGAAGAAATCGTGGGCGACGTATTCAACGCAATCCATTTTAAAGGTTGCGGCATTGCACATTCCATTACCGGAAACATCAAGCAAGTCAAGGCCCTCACCCACAAGCAAATGCTCAAGTACAAGGAACAGGTCATCAACGAGATTCCGCTTTTGATTTGTGCCTCGGGCAAAGTCAACCACGAAGAACTTGTAGAAATTTGTGCCGAAAAATTCGCACAAAAGAAAATCAACGGCACCACCCCCTGCGACATTTACAAGGCCCACAATAGCGTAAAGGTCGTACAAAAGCAGGATATTGCCCAATCGAACCTTTTCTGGGGCTTAAGTTTTGACCGTTCCCTGGTAGACGAACGCACCCGTTGCGCCCTTTCTCTGTTCAACGTGGCGATGGGAGCCGGCATGGCCAGCCGCCTATTCCAGAAAATTCGAGAAGACAAGGGCCTCGCCTACTCCGTGTATTCTACCGCCGATGTTTACCGCGACTGCACCGACTGGGGCGTATCGCTCGCCACCGAGCCGCACCAACTGCGTACAGCACTTGACCTTTCACTGAACGAAACCCGCAACTTCTTGAAGCGCGGATTCAACAAAGGCGAATTCGAACGCACCAAGACAAACATATTGGGCGGCATGTACCTGGGTGCAGACAGTCCCGAAAAGCGCGTGGTACGCATGGCCGAACAAGTGCTGCACTTGGGCGAATTCCGCACCATGGAACAGTCCGAAAAGACAATCAACGCCATGACCGAAGACGAGGTTGTCGAAATTACGAACCACCTGTTCGCTGCCGCCAAGTTCTCGGCCGCAGTCATTGAGCCCGCAGGCCGTAAAAAGACCGTGCTTGATATAAATTTTTTCTAGAATCTATGGTCTGAGTTCCAAGCATTTGTTATAATTGGGCTAGTATGAGAATATCAACTAAAGGCCGCTACGCGCTCCGTGTGATGATCGAACTTGCTGAACGCAAGGACGAATACGTCAAATTGCAAGAACTTGCCGAAAGTCAGCAAATTTCTGAAAAATACCTGGAAGGTATTTTGGGATCTCTGGTGCGCGGCAAGCTTTTGACGGGCGCCCGTGGCAAAGCCGGCGGTTACAAGCTCAACTGCAAGCCCTCGGAATGCAGCGTTTGGCAAATTCTCTCGGTTCTAGAAACCTCCGTTGCACCAGTCGCCTGCCTTGACGACGACGTGAACAACTGCGAGCGCGCCGACATCTGCATTACGCTGCCCGTATGGAAAGAGCTTAATTCTATTATCAGAAATTACCTGGATAGCGTCAAACTCGACCAATTCAAGCGCAACAGTCCTAAAGTAAAGGGCAAAATTCCTAACGGAAAATCTTGGAATTGCGGTTTATAGCGTTTAAACCGCATTTTTTCGAATACTAGTTATAGTTTAAAACTATTAGTAAGAAAAATGTAAGCATTTTTCCTGCATACCCAGTCAATTTCCTATTGGAATGGTGGGAATTAAGTTCTAATTTACCACCTGTCGGGCGAACAAGCCGCCCCAAAAGGTTTAACAAAGAAAAAACAGATTCCGGATCAAGTCCGGAATGACAATGCGAGAAAGAGTCGCGAAGGTAGGATAGCCTATGAGTTGTCGAATGTGTAATAGAACTGAAAATTCCTGGAAAAGCCAGGCCTAAAAAACAACAAACCATTTAATCGTCCCACCGGGGACAACAATCAAAAAAGGAATTTAAACAATGACTACACAGAACAAGCTCCATTTCGAAACTCTTCAGATTCACGTTGGCCAGGAACAGGCAGACCCCGCAACCGATTCTCGCGCAGTTCCTATTTACCAGACCTCTTCTTACGTGTTCCATAACGCACAGCACGCTGCCGACCGTTTTGCCCTGAAGGCTGGCGGTAATGTTTATGGCCGTATCAACAACTCCACTCAGGGCGTGCTCGAAGAACGTATCGCAGCCCTCGAAGGTGGCGTCGCCGCTCTCGCAGTCGCTTCTGGTGCAGCAGCCATTACCTATGCCATCACGGCTCTCGCTCGCAAGGGCGATCACGTGGTTGCCCAGCGCACGGTTTACGGCGGTACTTTCAACCTGTTGCAGCACACGCTCCGCGACTTCGGTATCGAAACCACTTTCGTTGATACCCACGACCTCAAGAGTGTTGAAGCTGCCGTGAAGCCCAACACCAAGCTTATCTTTATCGAAACGCTCGGCAACCCGCATTCCGACATCCCGGATATCGACGCTATCGCCGAAATCGCCCACAAGAACAAGATTCCTCTGGTCATCGACAACACCTTCGGTACTCCGTACCTGATTCGCCCGCTTGAACACGGCGCTGACATCGTGGTGCATTCCGCTACCAAGTTCATCGGCGGTCATGGCACGACTCTCGGCGGCATCATCGTGGATGGCGGCAAGTTCGACTGGGCAGCTTCCGGCAAGTTCCCGCAGTTCACCGAAGTGAACCCGAGCTACGGCATTCCTTTCACCGCAACGGGTGCAGCCGCTTACGTGATTTACGTGCGCACCATCCTCCTCCGCGACGAAGGTGCTGCTATTTCCCCGTTCAACGCATTCCTCCTGTTGCAGGGTGTCGAAACGCTTTCTCTCCGCCTGGATCGCCACGTGGAAAACACCAAGAAGGTTATCGATTTCCTCACCAAGCACCCGAAGGTTACCCGCGTGAGCCACCCGAGCCTCCCGAACCATCCGGACCACGAACTTTACAAGAAGTACTTCCCGAATGGCGGCGGTTCCATTTTCACCTTCGACATCAAGGGCGGCCAGGAAGAAGCCTTCAAGTTCATCGATAGCCTGAAGATCTTCAGCCTGCTGGCTAACGTTGCCGACGTGAAGAGCCTCGTAATCCACCCGTACACCACCACCCACGCCGAGCTTTCTGCTGAAGAACTCGCCGCTGCCGAAATTACCCCGGCAACCATCCGCGTGTCGATTGGTACGGAACATTACGAAGACATTATCGCCGACCTCGAAAACGGTTTTGCCGCGATCTAAAAATCTCTGTGAACTCAGAATGATTGCTGACAATGAATCCATTGTCGGCAATCGTTTTGAATAAGCTTATTTGTTTTATTCGGAGAGTGCAATGATAGGCTTTGAGTATTATAATCCAGCAAAAATTGTTTTTGGCGAACAAAGTGAGCAGAAGTTAAAATCTTTGCTTGCTTCGTATGGCGTAAAGTCGCTCCAGCTTGTTTATAGCGGTGATTTTATCAAGACCCTCGGCATTTATGATGTCATCAAAAGTGCCGTTGCGGAACTGGGTATTCGTTTTTCTGAAAACGGAAACGTGGTGCCGAATCCCTCTATCGATCTTGTCCGCGAACTCGTTCAGCAGGGCAAGACGAACGGCGTCGATTTCGTACTGGCCGTAGGCGGCGGAAGTTCCATCGATACGGCGAAGGCCGTGGCTCTTGGAATTCCTTACGAAGGCGATGTATGGGATTTCTTTGAAAAGGGTGTTTCTCCCAAGCAAGTGTTACCCATTGGCGTGATTGCAACGACAGCTTCTAGCGGTTCTGAAACATCCAATGCGGCAATTCTTTCTAGCGGAGAATGGAAGCTCGGTTTTGAAGACGACAGGATCATTCCGAAATTCGCCATCATGAACCCCAAATACACCGTGGGCCTCCCGGCATACCAGACTTTCGTAGGCATTGCCGACGTATTGTCTCACCTTCTGGAAAGGTATTTCTCGGACGAAAAGAATTCCGACACCACGGACTACCTGATCGAAGGTGCTATCAGGGCATTGTTGGTTAACGCCGACAAACTTCTCAAGAACCCCAAGGACATTAACGCCCGCGGCGAAATCCAATGGCTCGCCAGCGTCGCCCATGGCGGATTCCTGGATGCAGGCCGTCGTGCCGACTGGGGTTCCCACCGAATCGAGCACGAGCTTTCTGCCCAATACAACATTACCCATGGCGAAGGCATGGCCGTTGTCACCGTCACTTGGACAAAATATATGGCCAAGCAGAAACCCTGGCGCCTTGCGCTTTTGGCAAGCCGAGTTTTCGGAGCCGATTCCTATAACTACAGCGAAACCGAAAGGGCATACATTTTGTCTGAAGAACTCACGAAGTTCTTCAAGAAGCTACACCTCGCAACGACCCTGACAGAACTCAAGATCGACAACAAGGATTTTGACGCCATGGCCGCAAGAGCTGTAAGAAACGGCAATGTCGGGCATTATGTGCCTTTAGATGCTACCGCTATCAAGGACATCTTGACGTTAGCTTTGTAAATTTTAACAGGAAAAAACAATTCAAAGATAAGGATTAAAAACCATGTCTAAAATCTATACTTCTGCAGACCAGCTGATTGGTCACACCCCGCTTCTCGAACTCACCCACGTCGAAGAAGGTCTCGGCGCCACGATCCTCGCGAAGCTCGAATACTTCAACCCCGCAGGTTCCGTGAAGGACCGTATCGCGAAGGCGATGCTCGATGACGCCGAAAAGAGCGGCAAGCTCAAGAAGGGCGCTGTCATTATCGAACCGACTTCCGGTAATACCGGTATCGGTCTTGCCTCTGTCGCTGCCGCCCGCGGTTACCGCATCATCATCGTGATGCCCGAAACCATGAGCGTGGAACGCCGCCAGCTCATGAAGGCCTACGGTGCCGAGCTCGTGCTCACCGAAGGTGCCAAGGGCATGAAGGGCGCTATCGCCAAGGCCGACGAACTCGCCAAGGAAATCCCGAACAGCTTTATTCCGGGCCAGTTCGTGAACCCGGCAAACCCGGCTGCCCACAAGGCTACCACCGGTCCCGAAATCTGGGAAGACACTGATGGCAAGGTGGACATCTTCGTGGCCGGTGTCGGTACGGGCGGTACGGTTTCTGGCGTTGGCGAATACCTCAAGAGCCAGAATCCGAACGTGAAGATTGTGGCCGTTGAACCCGCAAGCTCTCCGGTGCTCACCAAGGGTACTGCTGGCGCCCACAAGATTCAGGGCATTGGCGCAGGCTTTATTCCTGAAACCTTGAACACCAAGGTCTACGACGAAGTGATTGCTGTCGAAAACGAAGCTGCTTTCGAAGCCGGCCGCGAAATCGGCAAGAAAGAAGGCGTGCTCGTGGGTATCTCTTCTGGGGCCGCTCTCTGGGCCGCCAAGGAACTCGCCAAGCGTCCGGAAAACAAGGGCAAGACGATTGTCGCACTCCTCCCGGATACCGGCGACCGCTACCTCTCTACCGCACTCTTCGCTGAATAAGATTTATTCTTTGTTCATAGAAACATCTTGTGCAAAAAAAGACTTTCGGAAAATTTCCGAAAGCCTTTTTTAATTGCTTTACCCGTTCGACTTAAGTAGGTTAAAAGGCCTGGTAAATCTTGAAGATGGCGAGAATCTTGCCGATGATGGCAGGGATTCCCGGACACAAGAAGCAGAGAATCACGCGGGTCACGCGGTTTTTCCACCAGCGCTTGACTTGCCACACGTCATCAGACAATGTTTCCATTTCAGACACCCGCGGAGGTCTCATGTAGACCTGCGTAAGGGCCGTAAAGAAGCCCACACCGATTAGAGGAGTAAGACCCGTAAACGGAGCCGCGATAAGTGCCACCAAAACCGTCAGCGGATGACCACCTGCGACAATCGTACCCAGCATGGCTCCACCGCCGGTAAGCATGGCCCACTGAAGACTGAGTTCGCCCGCCTTTTCGGCACCCGTATGCACGCCCACGGCAATAATGCTTGCGATGATTGCAACCGGAATTGCCCAACCGATAATTTTCCAGATGGGAGAACTCTTGGGAATGACACTGATAGATTCTTCGCTGGGGAGTTCCCGGTCTTCTTCGATAATCTTTGCGATACCGTTCATGTGACCGGCACCGACAACAGCCACAATCTTTTTTCCCGGAGCGTTCTTGATTTTGCTCGCCAGGAACTGGTCGCGCTCGTCGATAAGCACTTGCTTGACTTCGGGGAAGGACTTTCCGAATTCCTGCATCATGGCACTCAAGGCATCTTGCTGCTTGATCTTTGCCAGGTCTTCTTCACTGACTTCGGTCTTGTCGAAGATGCTTGCAATAAGACCGCCCAGCAGGTTCAGCTTGCGGTACCACGGAGTGCAGGCCCAAGTACGCCTGAGGGTAATCTTGATGTCGCGATCGGCAAGTACCAGCTCGGCACCATTTTCTCCAGCCACATCAACCGCTTCTTTAAGTTCGGAGCCCGGCTTGACCCCCGTCTGGGCACCCATGCGCTTTTGGTAAGACCCCAGCACCAGGTTCGCAATCAAGGTCGCCAACTGCTTCTTCTTGATGACCTGCTTCAAGTCTGTCTTTTTCCAGCGGTCCGGGTCCTTGATGGAATTCAGGCGGCCCTCATCTAATTCTACACAAACAGTATCCGGTTTTTCAGCTTCGATTGTCGCCCGTACCAGGTCCTTGGACGCCTGGGAAATATGGGCTGTACCAATTAGAATAAACTCTCTATCGTCTTTTATAATGCGGCAAATGTCGGATTTTTCGTTCATCAACATAAATGATAGCAAGAAATAGGGGCATAAATTGAAAAAAAATATCCTTTTTCTGTAACTTTATCAAAAAATGTTTATATTTATACGGAAATTATATTTTTCGGAGGTTTAATCCTATGAAAAAATTTTTGGCTTATTTTTCTCTGGCAGCGCTGGTCCTGACTGGCTGTGCAGGTTCTAGGTCTGACGACCCCGAGGCTCTGGATAACGCCCTCGTGGGTTTCACCTCCTGCGTGCAGGGTTCCCGCTGGCAAGAAGCTCTTGAATACGTGACCCCCAGCGAAGCTGACGCCATCGCCACTTCCGACGGCTACGAATTCAAGGACGAATACAAGACTGCAGCTCGCCGTCTGCCCCTTTCTACACTCCGCAAGGCCGGACTTGAAGTGGACGGTCGCGGTCGCCTGGTCGGCATCAAGGAAGCCATGGACGAAGCCAATAGCCGCTACGTGATGTCCGAAGAACAGGCCAAGGTCGGTACGAACCTGAAGCAGATGGAAGACGAACGCGTAAAGCGCCGCATCGAACAGGGCCAGAAGATCTTACAGGAAGAAGAAGAAACTGCTAACCAGGAACAAGAAGAAATCGTCTACTCCAACAAGTTGACCGACGAAGAAAAGCGCAAGTACGGCAGCACCCGCGACTTGCAGGCTCCGGAAGCTTTCCAGGATGAAAACACCGAGGAAGCCGAAGAAGAAATCTACGGCGGTGATTACGACAATCCGTAACGAGAAGATGAAAACACTTCCGAAATCTTTTGCGAAAACGGCGCTCCCAGAGGCGTCGTTTTTTGCAGTATTACTTGCTGTCTTATTGAGTTTCACCGCCTGCGACCTGGGACCGGATCCTGCCGCAGACGGATACCGCTTCAACAGGCACTTTCGCTACTACTACGTGCAGGACTGCCGCGCAGACGCCTTCGGCGCCTACGATTGCGGCCCCATCCGCGCCCTGAGCCCTTCCATGACCGTAAGCCTTAGAATCGACAGCGACGGCTTGGCCTCATTGAACCTGGACGGAGACCGCTATTACTACCTGGAATCGGAATATACCGAAGGCTACGATGCAGAATTCGGCGGTTACTTCAACTTCGTCCAGGACGATGACGAACTGACCCTTTACAGGGACGGCATGACCATGGCTTACTGGGACAACCGCAACGGGTACGTCACATACTACTATTACGACCTTTATTGATTGACGTTGGGGCATCAAGTTTCTATTTTTAGCCCCACTCATGAGTAGTTCAGAAAATTTTGTTATCGCCCTCGATGGCGGTTCGGGTACCGGTAAGAGTACCACCGCAAAGATCGTGGCAAAGACCCTCGGCATCACCTATCTTGATACAGGCGCCATGTACCGCGCCGTGACTCTTGCAGCCCTCGAAAAGGGTCTGCCTGCCGAAGAAGGCCCTGCCATGGACGAACTGCTCGCCGGCCTCACGCTCGGGTTCGACTCCGAAAACCATGTGCTCATCAACGGTGTTTCTCGCGAAAGCGAAATCCGCGGCATGAAGGTGTCGAGCAATGTGAGCATTTACTGCGCCCTCCCGTCGGTCCGCGCCGCCATGACCAAGCAGCAGCGCGAAATCGGCAAGAAGCAGAGTTGCATCCTGGACGGCCGCGATATCGGCACGGTGGTGTTCCCCGATGCCAAGTACAAGTTTTTCATGGTGACGGACGTGAAGGTCCGCGCCGAACGCCGCTACAAGGAACTCCTTGAAAAGGGAGAAAAGGTGACGCTCGAAGAAGTCCTGAACAACCTGGTCGAACGCGACCGCCTGGACTCTTCCCGCGCAAACGCCCCCTTGAAGAAAGCGGAAGACGCTATTGAAATTGACACTACACACATCTCAATCGAACAACAGGTTCAAAAGATTCTCGACTACGTAGGTGTAGTGGCGTAGCCTGAATTTTTTGTTCCGCAACCCAAATAAAACAATATGTCTCAAAATCTCAAATTCGGTACCGCTGAAGATCTCGCTGAAATCCTCGCCGCTCAGGGCGAATGCAGCCCCGACTTCCGTAAGGCTAACGCTGACGTTTATGCCGGCATGGATTGCCTCGAACAGGGCAAGCTCGTCACCGGTAAGATTAGCCAGGTGAACGACCAGGAAGTCCTGATCGACGTGAACTACAAGTCCGAAGGTGTCATCGCTCGTGACGAATTCAAGGACACGGACTCCCTCGAAATCGGTTCCGAAATCGAAGTATTTGTCGAAAAGCTCGAAGATGAAGACGGTCGTCTCATCCTTTCGAAGCAGAAGGCCGACTTCGTTCGCGTGTGGGATCGCATCCACGCTGCATTCGAAAACAACGAAGTCGTGCGTGGTACGCTCACGAAGCGTATCAAGGGCGGTGTGGTTGTCGACCTGTTCGGCATCGACGCCTTCCTCCCGGGTTCCCAGATCGACCTCCGTCAGATCCCGGACATCAACGCCCTCATCGGTCAGGAATACGACCTCAAGGTTATCAAGGTCAACAAGGCTCGTCGCAACATCGTCGTTTCTCGCCGCGTCGTTCTCGAAGAAGAACGCAACAAGCAGCGTGGCGACGTTCTCGAAACCCTCGAAAAGAACCAGGTTCGCAAGGGTATCGTCAAGAACATCACCGACTTCGGTGCATTCATTGACCTCGGCGGCGTAGACGGCCTCCTCCACATCACCGACATGAGCTACAAGCGCATCAACCACCCGACCGAAATGGTTCAGCTTGGTCAGGAAGTCGAAGTTATGGTTCTCGACTTCAACGACAAGAAGGAACGTATCTCTCTCGGCATGAAGCAGCTTAAGCCGCATCCGTGGAAGGATATCGCCGAACGTTATCCGGAAGGCGCTATCGTTAAGGGCAAGGTTGTTTCCATTACCGATTACGGTGCATTCGTTGAACTGGATAGCGGCGTTGAAGGCCTCATCCACGTTTCCGAAATGTCCTGGACCCAGCACGTCAAGCACCCGTCCAAGATCCTCACCGTTGGTCAGGAAGTCGAAGCTGTCGTTCTCAAGGTTGAAGAAGATGCAGAACGTATCTCTCTCGGCATGAAGCAGCTCGAATCTGATCCGTGGGATTCTATCGAAACCGAACTTCCGCCGGGTGCCCGCGTGGTTGGTGAAATCCGCAACATCGCTTCCTTCGGCGCCTTCGTCGAAATCAAGGAAGGTGTTGATGGCCTCATCCACGTTTCCGACATGTCCTGGACCAAGAAGATCACCCACCCGAACGAAATGGTCAAGAAGGGTGACAAGGTCGAATGCGTCGTGCTCGCTGTCGATAAGGAAAAGCGCCGCATTTCTCTGTCCATGAAGCACCTCACCGAAGACCCGTGGGATACCATCGACTCTGCCTACCCGGTTAACTCCGAAGTGAAGGGCAAGATCGTTCGTATGCTCGACCGCGGCGTCGTGGTTGAACTCGCTGACGGTATCGAAGGCTTCATCCCGGTTTCCAAGCTCACCGCTGAATACATCAAGGTTCCGGCCGATGCATTCAAGGTTGGCGACGAAGTTCCGGCTGTCGTGACCGAAATCGATCAGAACAACCGTAAGATCTTCCTCTCTGTGGTTGACTACTTCAAGAACCGTGAATCCGCCGAGCTCAAGGCTTGGATGGACTCTCACAAGCCGGGCGAATCTGGCACCACCATCGGTGAAGCCGCTGCCCCGAAGAAGAAGGCCACCAAGAAGAAGGCTGACGCTGAAGCCGAAGCTTAATCAGCTTCTGTTGTTCAAAGCCTAAAGCTTAAGGAATCCCGCGATGAAAGTCGCGGGATTTCTTATATGACCGCTCGGCTCTATCGCACTAACAAGAATGTGATATCGCCTCGCTCTCACAACCGCCCCTGTTTAATAACAGGGGCTTTGTTGTTCACAGAATGACCGCTCGGCTCTATCTGACCGAGCGGTCTATTTTCTATTTTATCTATATGGAAAAACGGGTTCAGGAATTGGATGTTCTGCGCGTCCTCGCGATGCTGTTTGTCATCACCTACCATTTTGGTTACGAATACACGGTGGCAGGACTTCCCTGTTTTAATTTGTTGAACAAGACGCTCAACTACGATTTCGGGAACATCGCCGTCACGATTTTCATCGCACTTTCGGGCGGTCTGCTCTATAAAAAATACGGCGTCATTGGCGGCACCGACAATGCGAAAGAACAGTTCAAGACCTTCTACGCAAAGCGCATCAAGGCCATTTACCCGTCTTTCTGGATTTTGAGTCTCTACATTCCCCTGTCGATGATTCGGCATCTGATAACCGACGGGAACGCCTTCTTTTTAGGCACCCCCTTTTCGCTGTTGCTGACAGTTATCGGCTTTGACGGATATTTCAAGATCTTCGGTGTAAACACCTACGCTTTCTGCGGAGACTGGTTTGTAGGCGCCATCGTATTACTCTATCTGTTGTATCCGTTACTGGCCAAGTGCTACAGGGAACTTCCTGTAGGCACCCTACTTTCGCTTGCCATCCTGTACGCATTACAGTACGCTTTGCCCGTTGAATACCACAGCCTTTTAAGCGCCCTCCCAGCCACACTCGCGTTCAAGTTTGTTGTCGGGTTCGCCTTGATTGAAAATCTGGAGCGGTTCAAGGATTGGCGCATCGCCGTTGCCTCTGGAATTCCATTCATGGCAATAACCCTCATAAACATTCCGGGACGTATCAACGCCGACGCCCTCGGCACCTTCGCCGCATTCGCCCTTTTCGTCGTCGTATTTTATTTGGCGCAGCACCTGCTTCGCCTGAATGCGATAAGCAAGCCCCTTCAAAAGCTAGCGGCCCTTTCGTACTGCGTATTTCTTGTGCAACACGTGGGAATCGTCTGGGCGCAAGGAGCATTTATCAAGATCTTCGAGAAACTGCACTGGAGCTTTACCCAGTGGAATGTAACGGCGCTCCTCGCCTGCACCCTCCTAGCCATCATGATTGCCGCATGGATATTGAAACTGGTCAGCGACTGGGCTACTAAACGGGTCTCGAAATTTCTATCTTAAACGGCATGAACCTCGCTGGAAAGAAAATCCTTCTCGGAGTCTCGGGCGGCATCGCCGTCTACAAGAGCTGCGAGCTGTTGCGCCTGCTACAAAAGAAGGGCGCCGAAGTGCGCGTGTGCATGACCGATGCGGCCACCGAATTCGTGGCGCCGCTGACTTTCGCAAGCCTGAGCAAGTGTCCTGTGTACCTGAAGAATGGCGCCGTCGAAGCACGCCCTTTCCAGCATATCGATTTTCCGCGCTGGGCAGACCTCTATTTGGTGGTGCCCGCAACTGCAAACGTCATCGGTAAATTCGCCTGCGGTATCGCCGACGATCCGGTAAGCCTTTGCTTTATGAGCTGCACGTGCCCGCGAGTGATTGCGCCCGCCATGAATGTGGCCATGTACAATTCTCCGGCGGTTAAACGCAACCTCGAGATTCTGCGGAGTTTCGAAGACACCACCGTGCTAGAATCCCCTGCGGGTGAACTCGCCTGCGGTGAAGTCGGTCAAGGCCGCCTGATGGAGCCTGAACAGATTGTGGAATGGTTGGAAGGGGCAAGCCTGCCCCTCGCTTCTGCCGCTGGCGCAGCATCCGCTACCCCATCGAACGGGGGTACCCCCCGTAACGCCCCCGCATGCCCTGTGGCACAAGATGTTCCGCCGACACAAGATGCAAGCCTCCCTGGCCACGGCAAGAAAGTTCTCTTGACTGCAGGCCGCACCGAAGAAGCCATCGATCCAGTTCGCTACATCAGCAACCGCAGTAGCGGCAAGACCGCCGTGGCACTTGCCTCGGTGTTCTACGCCAACGGTTTTGAAGTCGAAGTGGTCGCAGGCCCGATGGAAGCAGAATTCCCGAAGGGCGTTCGCGTGACCAAGATTAGAAGCGCCCGCGACATGCACGCCGCCGTCCTTGAGCGAATGAAGAGCGCCAGCGTGCTCGTTCATTGCGCCGCCGTCGCCGACTACCGCCCGAAAGTGGCCGCCACCGAAAAGATCAAGGATAGCCGCAGCCAGCTGATTCTGGAGCTGGAACCGAACCCGAATATCTTGCGGGACAGCGTTGCGCAAAAACGCGATGACCAGGTGATTGTGGGCTTTGCACTTGAAACAGATCATTTTGAAGAACACGCCGCCGAAAAACTTGCCAAGAGCGGCGCCGACGCCTTGCTTTTGAACGCGCCTGTAGCCGCCGATTCCGGCTTTGGCCGCGACTGCGTGCGGTTCGCCCTGGTGGAAAAGGGCAAGCCCGTTCCACCCCTCGCCATGGGCGAGAAGGTCGATTTGGCCGAGACGATTTTGAACTTTTGCCTGGAGCGCCTGAATGGCTGACGAATTTGACTTTAGCGAATTGCGCAATTACCTTTCAGGACAAATTGACCTGGGCGAAGCGGAGCTCCTGCTAGATGAACCCTGGACGCTGACCCGTAAGCCCGCAACAGCTGCGGCAGCCCGCCCGGCTCCCGCGGTACCGCCTGCGGCTCCCCGTCCGGTTCCGCAACCGACCATGCAATCTGCAGCTGCGGCTACGTCCGACATTCCGCAAGCCCCCGGCGCAAGTACCTCAAGCGGCATAAGCGCGCCTATTCCGGACACCACCGGTTTTGCCCCCAGCCTTTTTGGCGCAGTGGACACCAAGGCCACGGCTATACCTGCGGCAAACATGCCAACGCCCCGCGCCGTCAAGCGCGCCGCCTCCGCTTTTGAATCCGCCGTCACCCTTGACGCATTCTACGAATCCATCAAGGGCGAAGCCATGTATGCAAGAGAAGCAGCCCTCGCCCGCTACGTGGGTCCCGAAAAGCCCAAGGTTCTGTTCCTGCTCCCTGCCATCAAGGCGGCCGAGGCCAGCAGCATTTCTGCAACCAGCACCGACGTCTTTTTTGAAACCGCCGTCGGCCAAATGCTTTCGCGCCTGTTTGCAAGCCTAAGCATCGAACAAAAAGACATCGGTGTCACCTACTTCTTCAAGTCTACCGAGCGCCCGCTGGCGCCGCTTCTCGAAGCCGCGCTCCGCAAGATGCTTACCAAGGAACTCAGCTTCATTCAACCCGAAATCATGGTGACCTTCGGACAGCCGTTGTTCTATCAGGTATTCGGCAAGGGAAAGAATTTCGACGACCTCGCCGGTACCGCCATGGACTTTGCAGGCGTCAAGAGTTGTGCCCTCGTTGACCCCTACGCCATGGTGAACGACAAGCAGATGAAGTGGCTAACCTGGAAGGTTCACATCCCGCGCAGCGGCATGTTCACCATCGCGGCAAAGTAAATTTTCACTTTCTACCAAAACAAAAATGCCCGGTCCCTAGAACTTGGACGGGCATAAACTTTATAGAGCCTGTAGCAAGCGGCTACACTCCGATAAGCGTAGCAACCAGGCAACTATCTTTCGTATGGCCGGAACCTACGAAGTCGATATCCTGGGACTTGTTCCAAAGCGTATTCGCCTTCGGATGTACAGAAGCCACCGCCGCAAGAGCATTCCGCGAGAAGGCTGACAAATTGAACTCGCTGTAGTTGGAACTCACCATGAAGAGTCCCTTGGGGTTCAAAAGCGTAGCACAATCAGCTACCAACGGCATCAGGTGTTCGCGCACGTTGAAATTCTTACCCTTGAAGCGGGCAAAGCTGGGCGGGTCCAGCACGATAGCGTCGAACTTGAGGCCTTTCTTTTGCGCCCAGTGAACATATTCCACGGCATTGCCCCTGAAGAATTCACCCGGCTTCGGCTCAAGGCCGTTGAGGGCGTAATTTTCGCGGCCCTTGTCCAGAATCTTCGCACTGATATCCGCATTGGTCGAAATCTCTGCACCGCCTAGACGGCCGTGCACCGAGAAGGCGCAGGTATAGCTGAACAAATTCAACATACGGCGGTCGGCCCCACGCTCACCCATTTCCAAGCGGATATGGCGCATGTCTAGGAACAGCCCCGGGTTCACCGTATCCAGCAAATCGATATGGAACTTCGCTGAACCCTCGCGGACAACGCCCACGGAATCTTCCGGCCGGCCCACCGCCACTTCCATGGGCGGGTTTTCCAGCGACTTGCCCGAACGGGAAAGACGCTCCTTCACCACCAGGCAAACCGGAGCAAACTTCTGGGCCACGGCATCGGCAATGGCGCGACGTTCGCGCAAAAGTTCTTCGCCAAAAAATTGAATCTGGTAACGGTCACCGAACTTGTCGAGAGTCAGCCCCGGGAATCCATCCGGAGCACCGTTCACAACGCGAAAAGCCTCCGTCTTTTCAAATAACGGAGAGCGTTTCTCTAAAGCTTTTTCGAGGAGACTTGCGAAGTTCATAATGCTCCGCAGGTTTGAGCTACTTGTCCATGCTCTTGATCTGATCCACGAATTCGCCAACTTCCTTGAATTCGCGGTAGATCGAGGCAAAACGCACGTAAGCAACCGGGTCCACTTTCTTGAGTTCCTGCATCACCAAGTTGCCAATCTGTTCGTAACTGACTTCGGCATTCTCGGTGAGGGTCAACGCATTTTCCACATTAGTCGCCAGCTGCTCAATTTCGGCAACCGAGACAGGGCGCTTTTTGCAGGAGTTCATGATTCCGCGCAAAAGCTTTTCGCGCTGGAAAGGTTCATGCTCGCCGCTGCGCTTAATTACGGTCAGCGGCTGCACTTCGATGTACTCACGGGTGGTAAAGCGACGGCCACATTCGCAGCATTCACGACGGCGACGGATAGACGAACCGCTGACGCGGCTGTCCACCACCTTATCGTTATCTTTCTTGCAGAATGGGCAAATCATGGTTTACCTTAGTTGAACTTCTTGAATTCGGCGACGTTAGCCTTAAATTCGGCCAGGTATTCCTTGGCGGCAGCCACGACGGCTTCCGGAGTGTAACCGAATTCCTTTTCGAGCACGCCTGCCGGAGCAGAAGCGCCGAAGCGTTCGAGGCCGGAGACCTTGCCGAAGCCGCCCACGATCTGGGCGAACAGAAGCGGGAGACCGCTGGACTTTGCAAACACCGGAGTCCAAGGAACGATGATGGAATCGCGGTAGGCCTTGTCCTGAGCCATGAAGAGGGCCGGGCTGATCATAGAGACCACGCGGACCTTGAGGCCTTCGCCACGGAGAATTTCGGCAGCGTCGTGAGTCAGGAGCACGTCGGAACCGTTAGACACGAAGGTCAGGTCCGGGCGTGCGGAGCCACAATTGTCGCTCACGATGTAGGCGCCCTTGCGGCATGCCTTGGAAGCTTCGTAGCGCTTTTCGCCGGGGAGCGTCTTCACGTTCTGGCGGGTAAGGATGATCGCGGTCGGGCGGTCGTTGTTTTCAAAAGCCATTTCCCAGGCGGTCACGGTTTCGAAGGCATCGGCCGGGCGGAGCACCAGCATTTCGGACTTGCCGTCTTCGCGCTTGAGACCTTCGAGCAAACGGATCTGGGTTTCGTGTTCGATCGGCTGGTGCGTCGGGCCGTCTTCACCCACGCGGAAGCTGTCATGCGTGTACATGAACTTGACCGGGAGCTTCATGAGGGCTGCCATACGGAGAGCCGGCTTCATGAAGTCGCTGAACACGAAGAATGTTGCACAAATCGGATAGAGGCCGCCGTGCAGTGCGATACCGCAGCAGATGGCGCCCATGGTCAGTTCGGCAACACCCACCTGAACGAAGGCGCCCTTGAAGTCGCCTGCGCGGAAGATGCCGGTCTTGTTGAGGAAGGCCTGGGTGTTGTCGGAGTTAGAAAGGTCAGCAGAGCTGCAGATGCAGTTCTTCACGTTGTCGGCGAGGTAGCCGAGCACGGTACCGGAAGTCACGCGGGTAGCGACGCCTTCCTTGAGTTCGAGGCCAGAAAGGTCGATCTTCGGAGCCTTGCCCGAGAGCCATTCCTTGAGAGTGGCAGCCTTTTCAGCATTTGCAGCGTCCCAGGCAGCCTTGGCCTTCTTCCATTCGGCGACTTCCTTGCGGAGTTCTTCCTTGCGGGCTTCGAAAGCAGCCTTCACGTCGTCAAAAATCTTGAATGCATCGGCCGGATCGCCACCGAGGTTCTTCACGGTTGCATCGGTAGAAGCGCCGGCAGCGTTGAGCGGCTGGCCGTGAGTAGAGACAGCACCTTCGAAGGACTTGCCGTCTTCGGCAATGGCGCCCTTGGCCATGGTGGTGTGACCGATCACGATGGTCGGCTTTTCGGTTTCGGCCCAGGCTTCCTTGAAAGCCTTGCGGAGGGCGGCGATGTCGTGACCATCGGCCACGTCAATCACGCGGAAACCCCAGGATTCGTACTGCTTCTTGAAGTCGTGGCTCATCACGTCTTCAACCTTGCAGGACAGCTGCACCTGGTTGGCATCGTAGAAGAAAATGAGGTTCGAAAGCTTGAGGTGACCGGCAATGCGGCCCACGCCGTAGGCGATTTCTTCTTCGAGACCGCCGTCAGACACGAGGCAGACCACCTTGTGCTGCAGGATGTCACCAAAGCGTTCAACCATGAAGCGTTCGGCGATGGCGTTACCGAGGGCAACGGCATGACCGATACCCAGCGGGCCCGAGGAGTTTTCGATGCCGAGGGCAACTTCTACTTCGGGGTGACCCGGAGTGCGGGAACCCAGCTGGCGGAAATTCTTGAGGTCGTCCATGTTGAGCTTGCCCAGCAAGGCAAGTTCACCATAAAGGAGAGCGGACATGTGGCCGGGGTCCATGAAGAAGCGGTCACGGGCTTCCCAATACGGATTTTCGGGGTCGAAACGCAGAAATTCTGCGAAAAGAAGCGAAATTGCGTCTGCGGCACCCATGGCTCCACCCGGGTGACCGGATTTTGCCTTCTGCACCATGGCAGCGGAAAGGATTCGAACGTTGTCAGCCGCTTTCGTAACCAGCCTATCTTCCACTTTTTAACCTCTCTTTATAATTCTAGGCGATGAGCCGCCCATAAAATAAGCGACCCAAATTTAGTTTTTTTTTAGCACCCTCACAAGGTAAACATCTGTAAAACACCTTATAATCTCCTTATATTAGTGAAAAATGTTTTACCAAAACCATGGGAATAATTAGTCATTTTATATCTATTTTTGGGACAGGAAAAACAAAGGTATCTTATAATGCTAAAAAATATTTACAAAGCTTGTTTCTTCGCCTTGGCGGGTCTCGTTGGAACAGCCAACTCCCTTGAAATCCGCCCCTTCTTCGAACTGCTTTTCCCCACCAAGGTCAATATCAATCATGAGAAAGCCGGAAATAATAATAACGGCAAAATGGATTCCGACATTGAATTCATGGGCGGTTCTGAAGTTTTGTTCTCACCCTACATTCCCATTCGTTACGGTTTTGGCCTCGGTGTAAAATCCGCCCAGCAAAAGGGCGACACAATCATTACCCCGGCCATGCTTCCCCTTTGGGGCGTTATCACCTATGATCCGCTCAAAGGCCGTACCGTCTCTCCCTATATAGTGGCAAGAGCAGGAACCCAGATGCCCCTGACCGGCAACGGAAACTGGTGGGAACAGCCCCTCAACTTTACCGTCAGCGGCGGCATCGGAGCCATCTTCCCCTACCACATCGGTTTCGAAGTCATTTACGACTACACCTCCGTCCTGAAATCCTTCAAGGATGTGGACACCAAGTTCCGAGTTTCTTCCGGCCGTGTCGGCCTCGTCCTTTCCGTGGGCATCAACATTGGCGGCGGAAACGAAACCAAGGCCGAAGAACAGTGGGGTTACGACACCTCTAGCTTCTCCGCAGGAACACCTACCGAGCAACCGGCAGAAACCCAAGAATCCTCCTTCGACTACTCCGGCGGAGCCTACTCTCCCGAACCCGACACCACTACGCCCGACATGGGCTATGGCTACGGCGCAACGGAAGAAACCGCATCCGAACCTTCTAGCGATTCCGCTGCTAGCGAACCTGAAACCACCGAGCCGGTAACCGAAGAACCTGCCGCTACAGAAGCCGCTGCCGAACCGGAAGCCGAAAGCGCTGCAGAACCGGAACCCGAACCGGAAGCAGAACCTGCCCCGGAACCGGAACCCAAGCCCGCAGCAAAGAAGTCTTCCAAGAAGACCACCAAGAAGGCCGCCAAGAAAACCAGCAAGAAGTCTTCTAAAAAGTCTTCCAAGAAATCGAGCAAAAAAAAGAAATAAAGCTCACACAAAATTGAAAACTGAATAATTCACAAAGAACCAGGCGCCCTTGGGCGCCTTCATTATTTATATTTATAAAATGAAAGCTTTCTTTACCGGACTTTTGAAGAATCTCGCCCATCCGGGCACCATTATCGGACTTATTGTCGCACTCGCCATTCCATTTCTTATTTACCTGGGCCCCAACGTAGGCCACAAGGATACAATCAAGTATTTGGATTTGCACCTGCCGCTTCCCCTTTTCTTAACGCAGCTTGTAGTGGCAATCGTTCTTTTCTACTCCTTAAGCAAGGATTTTAGGGAATGGATCAAGGGTATTCTCCCGGAAAAGAGCATTTCCATTTTGATGCTGGTCTTTGCCGCAATCATCACCATTTTTGCAGCCACCCAGATCGAAGCCCGCCACCGCGTACAAAGCGACGAAAGCGTATTCATGTCGGTAGCCCAGAACATGTACTACAACCATGAATCGGGTACCTGCAACCAAGGTTTCTTCGAGAACGGCAAGCTGAAATGCGTCGCCACCTCCAACAGCTTCAAGACCAAGGGTCTCGCCTTCCTATATCTGCTGGGCATGCCGCTCCTGGGTAACGACCTGCACTGGATTTTCCACATGGAACTCCTGATGCTGCCGCTAGCCATGCTCCTGATGTTCCTTGCCATCGTGGCATGGACCAGGCAACCCCTGCTGGCATTCTTTGCCGCCCTACTCACGGCATTGCAGCCCACGGTGCTTTTCCAGTTCCGCGCCATGTCGGTGGAACCCCTCTACATCTTCCTTTCCGCCCTTTCGCTCCTGATTTTCAAGTGGGCCTACGACCGCAATACCGTCAAGCACTGGGCGCTCCTCGCGCTTTCTCTGGCCTTCTTTGCCCAGACCAGGCAAGAAACCGCCTTCTGCCTGTTCGCCTTCATCCTGTTCGCCCTTCCCAAGCTTTTGGACAGCAAGAGCGCCAAGGCCCCGGTATTCTTTGCCACCCTTTCGCTGTTCTCGGTTCCCGCACTTTTGACCATCAGCTACTTCCAGGGTTTTGGATTCCAGGGCGGTGAATTTGAAGCCCACGGGCACTTCTTTGAAGACTTGGCCCGCAACTGGGAAGAAATGACCAAGCCCCTCACCAAGAACGGGGAACTTGAAAATCCCTTCCTCACCTACTTCAACTACCTGTTTGTGGCTGGCGCCCTCTACCTGCTGTTGCGCGCCATTGTCGGCATCAAGAAAAAGGATTATTTCTACATCGAAATCCTGGCGTTCCTGCTTCTGTACCATATTCAGACCTACATGATTCTCGAAAACGTTTCGGGAGACTTCAGCATTCAAATTAACCAGCGCTACAGCCTGGTGATGCTGCCCTCCATGGCATTCGTGGCATCGCTGCCCATCGCCCACCTGGTAGAGAAACTGATTGAATCCATGAACGGGAAAGATGCCAAGCAGAATGCCATTACGGCCCTCCTTGTGACTCTGGGAACCGCCCTGATCTTTACCGGCTGGACATTCCATTACAAAGAAGACTTCAACAAGAACATCATGTACAACCGCAACCACCTCACCATAGAAGAACACGAAATTCTGGGGTGGCTTGCAGAACAGCCCCGAAAAGAACGGATGTTTATCTACGGGCGCCCCTGGCACTTCATCGGGTACGGAATTTCCTCTATCCACTACGACCGCGCCCGCCAAATGAGTACCCCCGCCCTCAAGAAGCTTGTCGATAAGTACAAGGGCGAAGTCTACTACATTCGCGGCCTCGACTGCTGGGACAGCCACACGTACCACAAGAAAGCCGTGGAACACCGCATTGCCACTACCTGCGACGTCTTTGAACGGGATATGGACCTGGAAGGTGTCAAGAACATCCTGATTACCAACAACTACTGGGTGCAAATCGCCAAGTTTAACGGACGCAAGGAATTCAATCCGCAGAATATTATCGAGGTAAGCGAACCCGAATTAAAGAGTTTCTCTGACGATTCCACCAAGCAAACCCTTTTCTACCGGTTCAACCTGAACGAAAAATCTACCGTGGCCAGTCTCTGGGACTACACCATCCTTTTCAACAACGACACCCTGGCCAGCGCCCCCTACGTCACCGGAACCGTCAGCGGAAGCATCGCCAGCGACCGCCTGTTGCCGGGTTACAACCAAATAGAATACATCGTGAAGAACCGCGAAACCGGAAAGGTCATGGCGGATATCCCCAAGTTCTATTTCCACAAGGGAACTGGCGCAGTCCCCCTTACCGAAGTTCCTTACACAAGCCACAAGCAGGCTTGGGGCAAGCTCCACAAGAACAGCTCTCTCGAAGGCAACACCTTCAAGGTGGGCGGCAAGTTCTACAGCGAAGGCTTCGGAACCCACGCCTCCTCCGAAACGGTATTCAATATCGAAGGCAAGTACAAGACCTTCAAGATGGGCTACGGCCTCGACGAAGAATCCCTCTGCAGCGACGGTGTTCAATTGCAGATTATCGCCGACGGCAAAGTTCTTTTCGACAGCGGTCGCTTTAACCTCGGCAATTTAAAGACAGCCGAAGTCAGCGTCGAAAAGGCTCAGACCCTCGCCATCATAACAAACTCCCTTGAAGACAAGGACTGCGACCACGTCGATATTATCAACCCCGCGCTTATTCCCTAGGTAGATCATGCTGTTATCTGTAATCATTCCTGTTTTTAACGAAGAAGAAATCGTCGCCGAAACTTACCGGGTTCTCGAAGAAGAACTCAAGGATGTGGAACACGAACTCATCTTTGTGAACGATGGCTCCAAGGACAGGACCCGCGAAATCGTGGAATCCCTGTTGCCGAGCAACCCGAACAACAAGATTATCAACTTCAGCCGCAATTTCGGTCACCAGGCAGCCTTCAGCGCGGGCCTCGACCACTCTACCGGCGACGCCGTAGTGATTATCGACGGTGACTTGCAGGATCCGCCCAGCTTGATTCACGAAATGTTGGAAAAATGGCGTGAAGGCTACCAGGTCGTTTATGCCCAGCGCAACAAGCGCAAGGGCGAAACGCTGTTCAAGCGTTTCACGGCATTTGCATTCTACCGACTGATCGGCAAGCTCACCAGCATCGACATTCCGCCTGACACCGGCGACTTCCGCCTGATGGACCGCTGCGTGGTCAATCAGCTCACGAATTTGCCGGAACGCAGCCGCTTCTTGCGCGGTCTCGTCTGCTGGGTAGGCTTCAAGAAGATCGGCGTCAAGTATGACCGTGCCGAACGCACCGCAGGCACATCCAAGTACCCGCTCAAGAAGATGGTGCGCCTCGCCCTGGACGGCATTACCGGTTTCAGCTCCGCCCCGCTCAAGCTCAGCTTCTATGCAGGCATTTTTGCGACGGTCGTCGGGCTCGGAGTTTTCATCTGGTCCATTCTCGAAAAATTCCTCAGCCCCGCCACGACAGTTCCCGGCTGGGCATCCCTCATGACCGCCATCGTATTCTTCGGTGGCGTGCAGCTGATGTGCATCGGCATCATGGGCGAATACATCGGTCGCATCTACGACGAAGTCAAGCAGCGTCCGCTCTACATTGAAGACAAGAAGAAGTAATTATGAAGAACAAATTATTCGTTATGAGTGCCGCCAGTGGCGCAGGCAAGACCACCCTCAAGGATCTGGTCATCAAGGATTTTCCGGACATCAAGTATTCCATTTCTGCCACCACCCGCAAACCCCGCGAAGGCGAAATCGACGGTGTGCACTATTTCTTCAAGACCAAGGAAGAATTCGAAAAGCTCATCAAGGAAGACGGCCTGATCGAATGGAACGAAGTCCACGGCAATTACTACGGCACGCCCAAGAGCTTTGTGGAACAGACCCTCGCCGAAGGCAACCGCGTGATTTTTGACTTGGACGTTTTCGGCAAGGTGAACTTTGACAAGGTCTACCCCGACGCTACGGGCATCCTGATTTTGCCCCCCAGCGAAGAAGAACTCGAAAAGCGCCTGCGCGGCCGCGGCACCGACTCCGAAGAAGTCATCCAGCTCCGCCTGCACAACGCCAAGAAAGAAATGGAATTTGCAAAGACCAAGGGCAAGTACGAATACGTCATCATCAACGACGACTTGCAGCGAGCTGCAAACGAGCTCCGCGAAATCCTGAAAAAGAAAGACTAAAGCTTTATACTGGCACGCTTCAAGCGGTCATTCAAAGCCATCCCCACGCCCACATTGGGAATGGGGTCTACTAGAATCAACTCGTACTTGGGGTCATCCAGGTCGTGCATGTAGGCGTAAAGCTTGGCCGTAGCTTCCAGCATGTCGCCGGATTCAGACAGGTTCAGCGTCGCCGGAATCACGCCGGGGGTATTGCCGAAGGCAATCCGCACGCAGTGTTCCGGAAGCTTGAAGCCGACAGGGATTTCACCGTAGAGGAGCGGAACCTGCGGGCGGTAGTGCGTATCGCACTGCCCCGGCGCCGCCATGGCTTGCCCCGGCTTTGAGGTAGATTCCTTCACCTTCACGTCACCTACGACTTTAGCAATCATCTCGGGCGTCACAGCACCCGGCCTTAAGACTGTCGGCTCGCCCACCAGCGAAACAATGGTACTTTCCACGCCCACGTTGCAGGGGCCGCCATCTACGATGCCGGCGAGGCCGCGGTCAGCCAGCTGGGCCGCCACATGTTCCGCCGTCGTCGGGCTCACATGCTTAAACAAGTTCGCGCTGGGAGCCGCCAGAGGCACGCCCGCCTTGCGGATAATCTCTTGCGCCACCGGGTGCGAGGGGAACCTCACCGCCACCGACGGGAGGCCGCTGGTACACAAATCAGGAATACAGTCCTTCTTGGGCAGAATCATGGTCATGGGGCCCGGCCAATAGGCTTTCGCCAGGGCGTAAGCCGCGTCCGGAATGTCCTTTGCAATATCGGCCAGCTGGGCCACATCGCAAATGTGGACAATCAAGGGGTCAAAAGTCGGGCGTTCCTTGATGGCGAAAATCTGCGCCAGCGCCTTCGGCTCATAGGCATTTCCGGCGAGTCCGTAAACGGTCTCGGTCGGAATCGCTACCACCTGCCCGTCATGAAGCAGACGCGCAGCATCATCGATACTTGTCCAAGGAGGGAATTGCATGATAGCCCAAAAATAAAAAAATCGCGGGGCATGCCCGCGATAAAATCAAATGAAACGAAGGCCCCGGAGCGAATCCGGGACTTCATCAAGCTTACGCTTCTGCCGGAGCAGCTGCTGCAGGGGCTTCTTCCTTATCCTTGCGGCCAAAGGCAAACACCTTGTCGCAAGCGGTGTTGAAGCGCTGCCAGGTCTTTTCGGAATGTTCGCGAGGCACGGCACCCACTTCCTTCCACAAACGACGCAAGTGCTTCACCTTGTTCATGGAAGCGCCAACCGTCTGTTCGTTCAAGTCGGTGAGCAAGTCTTCGGCCTGTTCGCAGAGCAACAGCTTCTTCTGCAAGTTGTTCTGGCGAGCCTGTTCCTGAATGTCCAGCTGGTCGCGACGACGGGTAAAGAAGTCATCGCAAGCTTCACGGAACTTCTTGTAAAGATCCATGTCCTCGATGCCGCAGAATCCAAGTTCGCGCCATTCCTTCTGGAGTTCGCGAACAGCGTCTGCAAGCTGGTTGGAGCCTGCGCTTTCGGCAAACTGGCGAACCTTTTCGATCATGGCATTCTTCTTTTCCTTGATGGCATCAAGGCCTTCGGCCAAGGAGGAATCGGCATGAGCCAAGCGTTCGAGAATCTTGTTGTAAATCGTGTTGTAACGGTTGCTGATCGCTTCGATAGCTTCCTTCGGAACCATACCGGCAGCCTTCCATTCGGCGTCCGTAGCCTTCAGTTCATCAAGAGAACCCTGGCCGGCAGCTTCCATGGCTTCCAGTTTTTCGCAAATAGCAGTCTTCGCTTCCAGATTCTTCTGCTTCGAGGCGTCCATTTCTTCGAAGTGGGCGCGCTTCTTTTCGAAGAAGCTGTCGCAAGCGGTACGGAAACGGTTCCAGATTTCGTCGGACTTGCTCTTGGGCACAGGACCCACGGCCTTCCAAGATTCCTGGAGCTGTTTTAATTTGTTCGAAGTAGCATTCCAGTCGCTGGATTCCTTGAGGGCTTCGGCTTCCATGCAAAGGGCAACTTTCTTTTCGTAGTTGGCTTCGCGGTTTTCGTCTTCGGCCTTCAGGTTTTCCTTATGCTGTGCATAGTAGGCAGCTGTTGCAGCCTTAAAGCGTTCGGTAAGAGCAGCCACGCTTTCCTTGGGAACCATGCCGATGGCCTTCCACTGTTCCTGGATTTCCTGCATGGCCTTGTACTTGTCCTTCCAGAACATTTCGGCGTTCTTGACAAGTTCTTCGATCTTGGCGCAAAGGGCTTCCTTGTCGGCCAAGTTCTTCTGGCGTTCCGCAGTCATCTCTTCGATAAAGGCGGCGCAGTTTTCCTTGATCTTTTCGTAGTTGCTCTGGAAGTGGTCGCGGTATTCCTGCAACTTGGCTGCAGAGATAGGTCCGATTTCTTTCCAGCGGTTCGTAATATCCTTGAGCTTGGCAAGAACAGCCTGGCTACCTTCTTCCTTGGTAAGGGCATCCATTTCAAGGAGCAGGTCGTCGCGGTCCTTTTCGTTATGCCAGTTTTCCCACTGCTGCATTTCCTGGAAACGGGACGTTGCAGCCTTGTATTCCTGCCACAGGTCGTGATACTTGAACTTGTTCTCGCCCACGATTTCTTTCCACTGCTGGTAGAATTCGCGAACCTTCTTGTTCAAGTCGCGGAAGTCTTCGTTTTCGTCAAGGGCCTTCACCTTTTCGATAATGGCCTTGAGCTTTGCAGAATTTTCTTCGAAGCGCTTCTGGGAATCTTCTTCGTAAGCGGTAATCTTGATCGAAAGCGTATTGCGGAGCGCATTGTAGCTCTGCAGCATGGGGTCTTCGCCTTCCAACAGCGGAAGCTTTTCCCATTCGCGAACGATGGCATGCAAATGCTTCTTGGTCATGTCGTTAGCGTCAGAATCTGCAAGGGCCTTAAGGCGTTCCAGCAGTTCCGGTCGCACCGATTCGTCGGTCGCTTCGGGCACGTCCACCACCACTTCCTTCACCTTGCGCAAGTCCTGCACCTTGAAGGAGGCATTGTTGTAGCGCTTGGTCCAGGCGGCATCCATCAGGGACTTGCCTTCGGCACATTCGGCAAGAATGGCGTCCACGCGTTCGGCGTTGTCGGCCACCTTGTTTTCAGAAATCAAGGTTTCAAGTTCTTCGAGCACTGCAGTGAGCGAAGCAATCTTAGCCTGCTTTTCGGCTTCGGCCTTTTCGGCAGCGATGCGTGCGGCATCGGCTTCGTCGCAGAACTTCTTGAAGCTTGCGTAAACTTCGTCAATGGTCGCCTGCTTGTCGCCCATGCCAAGCTTTGCGGCTTCTTCCATCAGAGATTCAAACTGGGACTTGACAGACAGGGGATCCTTCTGTGCTGCCAAGAAATGAGCTTGCTGTACAAGAGCATCGCGCTTGCTTGCCAAGAGTTCGGCCGCCTTTTTACCGTTGTCTTCAGCGTCTTTCCTTGCGCGGATTCTTTCACTTGCAGCCTTGCGAACTTCGGGCTGTCTGGAGTTCTTTGCAATATCCTGGAGCAAGGAGTCGGAGGTCACCTTGCGTGCAGCAGACATAGCGATGTCTTCGTCCAGGTCGCGGTTAGCGGCCAGGGCGAGAATCGACTGCTTGGTACAAATCTTCACAAGTTCGGCACGAACGAGGCCTGCGGTGTTGACACCCTTGAGCAGGTCTTCGGCATAATGAGTGTCCTTAACATCTTGCAGATAAGCTAGATCCACGGCACTCGGTTGGGCCTCGTTTTTAAGCTTCTTGACCACTTCTTCCAAATAGCGAGTCTTTGCCGTACGCTTCACGTCTTCGTCGGAATCATTTTCCGAAATCTTCTTTAAAGAAGCAATAATCGTCAACTTCTTAACGGCAGCCATCCTTACAGAGGCATCGGTATCGGATTCGGCAATGCGTTCCAGGACGTCCTGGTTGTCCGCACCCAATTCAGCGATAGCTTCCAGTCGCTTTTCGGGGTTGGAATTTTGCCACTTCGGTTTAAAGGCGTCAAATAAGCTCATAGAGATCTCCAATAGTATGGCAAGTCCCAAAGGGGATTTGCATACTATAATCTAACAAAAAAAGTTTTTTGAAACAAAAAAGATTGCAAAATAGGCGCTTTTTGCGGTATTAACTATCTTTTAGCCCGTGACAAAACGAATTCCAAAACTTATTGCACCCGAAGAGGTCCACCAGAAGCTCAAATCCGCCGCGCTGACGGATTTTTGCGAAGTGTACATCCCCATGGCCCCCGATGTATACACCTACGGAGTGCCCGCCGGAGTAAGCCTCTGCCGCGGAGACGTTGTCTGGGTTCAGTTTGCCACCCGTAAAAAGCCGGCCCTCGCCGTGGTCTCCAAAGTCCACCAGGACCGCCCCAAGTTTGACGTGCGCCCCGCATACCCCCACCAGTCCGGCTACCGGTTCAGCGAACGCTACATGGAAACACTGGAATGGACGGCGCGGTATTACATTAGCACACCCATGAAGGCGCTGTTCGTCTTCTGGCCCGCCGACTTCGAGAAGTACCTGGCCGCGCTTGCCTTTGAAAAGGGGGAAGCCTCCCCCTCGCTTAAGCCCCAAGGGGCTACCGCTACCCCCTCTGCAGGGGACACCCCCGCAACGCCCCCGAACGCGCCTCAGCTGACTTTAGAACAAACTAACGCATTCAACACGCTCTGCGAGGAACTGGACAAAGACGGATTCCGCGGCGTATTGCTTCACGGCGTTACCGGTTCTGGCAAGACCCGCGTTTACCAGGAGCTGGCCCGCGAAGCCTTGAAGCGCCACAAGAAAGTTTTAATCCTGGTGCCTGAAATCGGACTCACGCCGCAAACCCGCAAGCGCTTCGAAGACTTTCTGCAAGTTCCCACTGTGGTTTTGCACTCGGCGCTTTCTGCGCCCAAGAAGCGCGAAGGCTACGTCTCGATTTTGAAAGGCGACACGCAAGTGGTTCTCGGCACCCGCAGCGCCATTCTCGCCCCCTTCGATTTTGACCTGGTGATTCTCGACGAAGAACACGACACCTCTTTCAAGCAGCAAGACCCGGCACCGCGTTACCACACCCGCGAAATGGCATTCCATCTGGCGTACAAGTACGGCGCCCTGGTGGTACTCGGCAGCGCAACGCCCAGCCTCGAAACCTTCAACAACGCGAAGGCAAACAATTTAAAGACGGTGACACTCAAGGAACGCGCCACCCAGGCGCCGCTCCCCAAAGTAGACATTGTGGACATGAGCAAGATGCGCCAGCAAAAGGGAATCTTGCTTTCGCCCGCATTGCGCGAAGCACTCACCGATTGCATCGAACGCGGCGATCAGGCGATTATCCTCATGAACCGCCGCGGCTTTTCGAAGATGCGCGTGTGTACTGAATGCGGCGAAACGCTTTACTGCAAGCACTGCCACATTCCGCTGGTGTACCACAAGCAATACCGCTCCCTCATGTGCCACTACTGCGCCGCCCTTTACCCGGTGAACACACCGTGTAGCGCCTGCGGCGCCGAAACCTACGAGTTTGTGGGCGGCGCCATCGAGATGCTGGAAGAAGAAATCAACGAGTGGATTCCGAATGCGAAAGTCATCCGCATGGACCGCGATACTACGCAGAATGTAGGCGCCAGCGAAAAGATTCTGGACGCCTTCCGCAATCGCGAATACAATATCCTGATTGGAACGCAGATGGTAGCCAAGGGCCACGACTTTCCGGGCGTGCAATTAGTCGGGGTCGTTGGCGCCGATAGCGGTCTCGGTATTCCCGACTTCCGCTCCACCGAAAGACTTTTCCAGTTGCTGAGTCAAACTGCAGGGCGCGCGGGTCGTGCCGGCGGCGAGGGGCAAGTGCTGATTCAGACACTCAAGCCCAGCGAACCCATTATGCAGTTCGCCGTGAATCACGATTACAACGGGTTTGCCAATAAAGAAATGGAAGACCGGCGCGCTGCCTTCTACCCGCCCTTCTGCAAGCTCGTCGAAATCAGCTGCGGAAGTCGCGACGAAGATTTGTTACGCCATACCATGGAACGTTTGGAATCGCTCCTCCGCGCCGACAAGAAGCTCATGGTACTCGGCCCCGTCGATGCCTTTGTCCCCGTGGTCCAAAACACCCACTGGGCCAAGCTTTACATCAAGACCCAGGACCTAGCGCCTGTACGCAAAATCCTGCACCCCATCATCAACGGCGCCAAGCCCTGGGTGCAGAACGTAGATATTAAAGTGGAAATTGAATAGCCCGCTATAAAGGGAACTTCGGGTAATTTTCGCGGACGTATTTGCTGGGGTACGCATTAAAGTGCCACCATTCGCTGCCCAGCGGCACCCAGCCCGCTCCCTTCATAATCTTGCGGAGCTTGTTACGGTTATCCACCTGTTCCTGCGTCAAGCGGCCGCTCTTCAAAGCTTCCGCTTCGCCGACTTCGCCCGCGCAGCGTTCAAAGGAATCAAAGTCCGTGCCCATGTCAAGCAAGTTGCCATCGGCATCGGTAATGCCCAAATCCAGCGCCAAGCCAAAGTTATGGAGCCCGCCCGTGGCCGGCGAAGACACGTAAGCCGAATAGGGCGTCCCGCGTACCGTCTTCCGCAAAGCCTCCTGCGCATACAACGGCCGCGAGGCATCGAATATCACCAGCTCCGAACCCGGCATTTCACGCTCCATAATCTTTACGGCCTTGCGGAGCTTGGCTGCCGCATCCTTATGCACAAAGGCGCGTTGCACGCCGCAATACAGGTCATGCCCCGTCACATTCTCAAAAGTCGCGTAGCGCAAGTCCATACGCACGCCTTTGAGGCGAGTAATTTCTACCATGTTGGAATCATGGGTGGCAAATTCAATCCACTTCTTTACCGAAGAACAATAACGCAGGGGCTTCTCGGGCTTCGGCGGCACAAACAGGGAATCCGTCTCGTGCGAGAACGCTAGGGCACTAGCGAATAAAGCGAAAAAAAGCGCATACAAGATTCTATGTGGATTGCTTCGTCGCACAGCTCCTCGCAATGACGCCATTCCTGAATCGGAATCAACTCTAGAACGTAATTTCTACGCCAAACTGCGGATAAAGTCCCATGCCCTTCGCCATGAAGGGAACCAGGTCATAGCCGTCGGTAGAATTGCCATTGTTATCGCGGGTCACCCAGGAGCGTTCACGAGCGTTTTCACCGCCCAAGAACTTAAGGGCATCCACATCGAGATTGGCAAAGATGTTGTCCAGTTCCACAAAGAAGCGAGCCTTCCACGAGAACGGTTTCTGGCCAACAAGGTCAAGGTTCACGCGGGCATCGGTACGGAACATATCCGTAAACTGGTTCAAGTCCCTCAGGCGGCGAGTTCCGTTAGAATGGTCCTTGATATCGGAGGGCGTAATCTCGTAGTAATACAGCGGACGATGCAACGCAGCATGGTGCGTAATAATCACCGAGATAATGGAGTCCTTACGCGGGTAATAACGAAGGTGAGACAGAATATCCAAACGGGAATTGGCTTCCCACGGGAGCGACTTGCCGCCTTCCAGTTCGTATTCACCGTAAACGGAACTGATATTGGACGCCATGGAGAAATGGTGAGAAGTCTTGAGTTCCACCGTACCCGAAACACCGGCCACCCAGGCATAATCCACCGGAGTCACGTCGTTGTACTGGGCATAGGCCTTGGGCATCGGCAAAAGCGGATCCGGGTAGTAGCGGCCAAAGCCGGAACCCTGAGCAACCAGGTACCTAGAGTTGTAACCCAGGCCAAGCTTACCGGACACGCCCGATTCCAAGCGACCCGTCAGTTCGCCGTCATCGTAATAAGGTTTCCAGTCACTGCGGTAAGCGGCATTGGCCAAAAGTCTCCAGAAGGCGGTATCGACCTTGGAAAGATTCTGGTCAAAATCAAGAGATGCGGTCGGAGCGGCCTTGCCCTCATTCACATCGGCAATGGCTCCCAAAGAAAGAATCTTCTGGGAATAACTGCTCTGCCAGTTCATGCGGCTCACGCCAGACCATACGCCCGCATTGAAATCATCCTTTTCCGTACCGCCAAAATCCTGGTACTTTCGTTCTATAAGATGATGTTCATAGAGCAACGCATTGCTCAGCTTGGCACCCAAGATTTGACCTTTCTGCTTCTTTTCAAGTCCACCGGTCAAAGTCGTATGGGTCTGTTCATAGCCGTCAATGAAGGTGGCGGCATCTTTGGAATTCGCCTTGCTGCGGAAACCGGTAGTATCGCGGAGCGTGTCACCGAGAACTTCCCGCACAATGCCGGCATGAGCCGAAAGACCGTTCCGGGCATTGTATTCGGCGCCAACCACCAAATACTGCTGCTTGCCTTCGATAATGTCAATGGAGTTCACCTCGTCAACGGCCTTGGAGGTATCCTGATGAATGCTGTATTCATCGGAGCTGTACAAGGTACGAAGCGCCCAGGTATTTCCGCTGGAGTCAGAACCATTGAACTGCGCATAGACATCGTAAGCTTCCAGGTCGAACTCGTCAGCAGACTTCACCTTGCAGTTATCTACACATTCGCCGCCGCGCTTCCTGAATTCCGTAAAGAACTTTTCGCCCATGTTCTTGAGCATTTCCGGGTCAAGCCTGCGGAAGGCAAAGCGGAAGCTATCCCAGAACAGCCAGGGAGCATCAAGAGTCACTTCTTGCAGCGTGATACCGGCCGTTCCGCGAAGCCCCCATTCGCCCTTGGTCTGTTCAGGAATATACTGTACCGAAGTGGCAAGTCCCTGACCGATAGGGCCTTCTCCGTAATGGTCATGAATTTCAATACCGCTCAAGATATGGGGATTAATCACAGAAAGGTTTCCGGGGAAGCCCACATCCAGGTGGCGCATGTTCGGCACGCGAAGCTGACCCAGATGGTAAGCCACGTCGCCTGCACGGGAACCTTCGTAATAAAGGGCGCTGCTAAAGTCTTTCTGACCAGAAATGCCCGGCATCTGGCTCAAGTGTTCCGTCACGTCAAAACGCATGCCGGCCGCATCTTCCAGCTTATCCAGGTTCACCTTGCGTTCAAAGCTCCACTGCACCTTGTCGCCACCACCGCCAATCACGGTGCTTGTACCCAAGTTGCGCACGTCGGACGTAGTTTGCATGGTAATGACCATGTCATAAAGATCTGCAAAATCCTGCAATTCGATCTGTACGCTGTCAAAACCGTCTTTCTTGAATAACAGAATCGCGTTCCTGGAATCAACCGTCAGTTCAAAACGGCCATCGGAGCCTGTCTCGCCCAACTTCTTTCCCGACAAATAGGTAATGGTCGCATCCTTAACCGGCAAATCAGTTTCAGATTCCAAAACCACACCCACAATCAAGGTCGGGGTGGCGGCAAACAGGAATGTCGCAAAAAGCAGGACAAAAAAGAACAGGGAACGAATTCTCATATTTCTTAAATTAGAAAAAACTATTCCTTTAAACAAATTATTTCATTATGCAACGAACTGCTAAACGGCTCTTTAAACCATAATAGCCAAAATAAACCGATTCTTTATACAATTCAAAGGTCCTATTATAGTTCGAAATATACGAGGTAGAAGACCACCAAAAGCCTGCATCGGCCTTCACATACCCCTTAGAAGAATAGTTTCCGTCCAACACACTCGTCGGAACACCACCAAAGCCAAATTCATCTGTTCCAGAATAGAACGATGTACTCCATAGAGCCTTATATGACGATCCTACAGCAGCATACAAATCTTCCCAATCAGCATTCGATGGCAAGCGCCAGCCTGAAGGACAAGCTTTACTTGCTGAATCATATTCATACAAACGTCCATACTTAGCGCAATATGATGCCGTATCGTTCAAGCAATAGCTCACCTTCATTTTGTAATTCAAGTTTTGAGCCATCCATACCTGGGATCCAATTTTAATAGTCCTATACACAGTCGTGTCACGCATGTCTAAATACTCGCCATATTTTCCTGCAGCCAACATTTCTTGGTTCAAGTATTCCGTAGTCACACATTTATATTTCGTGCAATCATACTCCGAGGACAACACACTACTACTCGACTTCGGCGCAACAGCAGAGGAACTGCTAGATTTAGGCGAGGTTTGAGCATCGCCCTTTAAGCAGCGAACAGACATTCCATACGTACTTGCATAGGAATCAGTATAATCATATAATATGCTATTATCACTTAAGAGGCAACGGTACTCATTTTCATCTGCAGTCCAGTATAAGCCATGCGTCGAAGATCCGCAAAAAACGACATTTCCAAAGAAATGACTTGCAATTCCAGAAAAACCAAATTGGTCCGTTCCGCTTTCGCCATAAGTCCATGTTAATGATTTCAAACTGTTTCCAACACCATCTGTACCATTTTTCGAATCCACATATTTATTCAACACTTCCCATTCCGCTTCGCTAGGCAAATGCCAGCCAGTCGGACAGACCACAATAGCGTCACTCTGTAGGTAAAGGCGCCCATACTGTTTACAGTTCGCTGTATCCCCCGCATAGCATTTACTATTGATGGTCGAATAATTCAAGTTCTGTGCCATCCAAGTTTGCGTTCCGATTTCAATCGTCCTATAAACCTGATCATCACGCGTGTCCAAATACTCACCATAATCACCCGCAGCAAGCATGTCCTGGTTCAGGTATTCCGTAGTCACGCAATTGTACAAAGAACAATCGTATTTACCCTTAACTACGGCACTGCTCGAAGACTTCACCACGCTAGAAGAAGATGCCGCAATGCTACTCGAAGACTTAACGACACTTGCAGAGGAGGCGACGCTGGTCGAAGATTTTGCGACGCTGGCAGAAGACGGAGCCTCGCTACTTGAAGATTTGATAGTAGAGTCTTTAGAGACTTCTTCACCGTCGGATGTTTTTTCGGAATCTTCAGAAGGTTCTACTTCTTCAGAAGATTCCTCTGAACTACTAGAAGAATCTTCTTCTATCACGTTTTTCGCATTCCTTAAAGAAGAGGAATCAAAATAGGCCTCATGGCGGTCACCCTCGATGCAACGCACAGAAACTCTTGGGTTATTCAAATAATTAATGTCACCGTCTTTAACAAAGTCGTCATTTTCGAAGGACAGCACGTAGCCCATGAGCATTGTCGCAAAGGATTCCCGAACCGTATCGGCAATCCCCCAGAAATAGGCGTTATCGTGAGTACTGCAATCAGAGCCACGACAAATACCCGCAGGGAGCGCCTTAAATCCATAGGGATCGTTTCCAGAAGCGACTGCGAAACGGATATCGTCCTTAGAAACTTCCACCATCGAATCGGCCTTGAGCCATCCATCTGTTGATTTCAGGTTCTTACCGACTTCCCCCTTCTTGCTATGGGAAGCGACATAGTCCTTCAAGACTTTCCATTCACTCTTAAACGGAACGTGCCAGCCATCAGGGCACAAGGCTCTAAGGCTATCGTAAATTTCCTGATCGCCGTTGGCCTTATCGCTCTTATGAACCTTTATAATGCTAGAGGCATTGTACAATCGGCCGTATTTTTCACACAGCGAGCTCTTTTCGGACGGGCATTTGCCCTTTCCGTCATTATAATTAAGATTTCGCGCAAGCCACTTCTGCGTTCCAATTTGAACAACTTCGTAAACCTGATTGTCACGGGCGTCAATAATCGTTTCCTTTGCACTGGAATCCAATATTTCTATCGGTTCAGAGACCAGGGCTTCGTACTTGTCTTCGTATTCCCCCTGGTAATCGGTACAAGCCACAAGGCTAAACAAAATGCCTAGAGAGGCAATCAGGGACTTTTTCATATAAACTCCTAAAATACGATGGAAATACCCACGCAAACAAGACCCGCAGCAGCGATACCCATAGAAATATTTCTGTAGGTCTGGTACTTGCCCGCATCATCGTGATTCTTTTCGTATTCAGCTTTATTCGCCGGTTCCTTTCTGGTAACGTCTTTCGCCTTGGAATCAAAGACGTAAGTCATGACGCCACCTGCCACAGAAACAGCGGCTCCGATAGAGATTGGAACCCAATGAATCTTTGTTCCGCCAGAAGGTTCCTTATTTTGTTCAGATTTCTTTTCTGCAGCACTTTGTGCAGCAGCTTTTGCCTGAGCGTCTTTCTTTTCTGCCTCGGCAGCCTTGCGCTTGTTCTCTTCTTCTTTCGCCTTGCGGTCTGCTTCTTGTTTTGCCTTGCGTTCTGCTTCTAGTTTGGCTTTGCGGTCAGCCTCTTCCTTCGCCTTGCGTTCCGCTTCCAGCTTGGCCTTGCGGTCAGCCTCTTCCTTCGCCTTGCGTTCCGCTTCCAGCTTGGCCTTGCGGTCGGCCTCTTCCTTCGCCTTGCGTTCCGCTTCCAGCTTGGCCTTGCGGTCAGCCTCTTCCTTCGCCTTGCGTTCTGCTTCTAGCTTGGCTTTGCGCTCAGCTTCTTCCTTCGCCTTGCGTTCCGCTTCCAGCTTGGCCTTACGCTCGGCTTCTTCCTTCGCCTTGCGTTCCGCTTCTAGCTTGGCTTTGCGGTCAGCCTCTTCTTTAACTTTACGATCGGCTTCTTCTTTTGCCTTGCGTTCGGCAGCAGCCTTGCGCGCTACAGCGGCATCTTCCTTTACCTTCTGCTTCTTTTCTTGAATAGAAGGCCCATTATACTCCGCCGGAGTATCCCAATCGTCCGACGACGCCATATCGGCATCATCCCAAATGTCCGCAAAGGCGGCATTACTTGCCATAAGGCAAAAAACAAAGGCAAAAAGAATTTTCTTCATATTGTTTTAAAAAAATTCCCCACCCAAAAGAGTCGCCCGCCCTGAGCGGGCCTCTTTTGAATAAAGGAATTTTAGTCCATTGTTAGTTTTTTAACGATATTAGTAGTTTGCGTAGCCATCCGTCTGAGCCGGAGCAGCGTCCTGCGGAGCAGCTTCAGATGCAGCGGGCTTCATGATGATGCCATCAGGTACCAGGGCCGGAGCCTTGTCATCCTTTTCCACAGCCAGGCTCGGTTCATAGACAGAAGCCCACTTGGCGGTTTCATCCGGAGAAATGGCCACGTAGTCCAAAGCCAGGCCAGAATACTTACAGTACTGCTTTTCGACCATGCCGTTCTTTTCCTGGTGGAATTCCATACGGACACGGTAGATATCCTTGGCTTCGGGCTTCTTGGAGCTTACGAACTTGACGAAGTCGACTTCGGAGCAAGGACCGTCCTGCTTGAAGAACACAGGGCCAAGAACCACGGCCTTAAGTCCACCGTAAGCGCGGATCTGAGTCGTTTCCTTGTGGCTGATATCGTTCATCTTCTCTACGTTGGTAGAAGAGAATGCAGCGCATCCGCAGAAAGCAGACATAGCAACGGCCGAAGCCAAAAGAAGGGTTTTAGAGAGGATTGTTTTTTTCATGGAGTCCATCCTTGTGTTTTGGTAATTTTTGTTAACATGAAAGTTAAGAAAAATAAACATTTGTGTCACCCCCCAAAAATGTATTTTTTCCCCATGCTCGACCTATATCTTGTGCAAATGGACGTTTTTCCCAATAACAAGGCAAAAAATTTTGCCAAAGTTTCCGATTTAACCGCCCAAATCCATAAGAATCAGGACGATCCCGTCCCCGGAGTAATCATTTTACCGGAAATGTTCGCCACGGGCTATTTGCCCTTGCACCCCGAAAGTGCCGCCGAAGATTTTTCGACCAAGGACTCCGGCGAAACTGCAAAATTTTTATACGAGCTTGCAAACAAAACCGGTTGCACCGTCATGGGAGCCGGTATCGCAAAATCTGGTAAGCAACTGTTGAACCACAGCAGCATTTACCAGCCCGCCCAACCGCAAGAGTTCGCCCACTACGACAAGCGCCGCCCCTTCTTTATGGAACAGGGAAAATTCAGCGCAGGCGAAAAAGTTAATTTGTTTAAAATATCGAATTGGAATGTCGCAGCGACCATCTGTTTCGATTTACGCTTTCCCGAACTTTACCGTGACGCCGTAAAAGCAGGAGCAAGACTGATTACCGTTCAAGCAGCTTGGCCCGCCGCACGAATCACGCACTGGAAAACCCTGTTGCAAGCCCGCGCCATCGAAGATCAGGTGTATATTGCCGCCGTCAACTGCACCGGCAACGCTTTAAATGGCGGTAACTCTATGATAGTCAACCCCAAAGGCGATATCATGGCATCTACAGGCCAAGAAGAAGGCGTTATTTACGCCCGAATTGAGTCCGCTCCGCAAGAAGAATATCGTGAAAAATTTCCTGTCTTAAAGGAAATAATCTAACTCACGGTCTATCAACAATTTAGGCTCAACATACCCAAATTAGTCCAAAAAAAGACTTCATTTTTGACATTGAAATGTCAAAAATATATTGTATCTTTATAGTAAGAAACGAATACGTCTTAACGTGTGAGGTAAAATATGTCGAACACAAACAGACTCCAGTACGCCAAGGCTCTAATCAAAGCCGGCATCACTCGCGAGCTGATTCTCAAGATCACATCGATCTCGAGTTATCAGTATTCCCAGATTCAAAGGGAACTCGCCGCATAGGGATTCGCACATTGCGAATGGTGTTAATCATTTCTGCACAGCCAGCCACCTCCAATGAGGAAAGGCAGGCTGTGCTTTTTAGTTGCTTTCGCGACGGTTCCCTTTTAATGGAAGCCAAAGACGGCAAGAAGCCGGCACGTTTCTACCTCAAACCAGGCGACATTTTTCCTTGGGACCAGTTTTTGCCCAAGCTGCTTGTCAACTGGCAACTCAGCGACTACAAGGACATTCCCAAAGAATTCAAGCCCCAAAAAAGAATTCCCGACTTTGTGCTAGAAGGGCTCCTGAAAGAACCTCTCGAAACACAGCTCAAAATTCTAGCGACATTAAGAAGCCAGGGGTATTTTTCGGCTTTGCCGACAAGGAAATGATTTTTCTAGATTCCTAGCATGAGCAACTGGGATTCTATCACGCAACAACGCTGGTTCATGGGCAAGGGCCGCAAGGTCAATTCTATCAAGGAATACGACACCCTCCCTACCGGCGACACGAAGATTTCTATTGTCGAAGTCTGTTTTGATAAAGACGAAAACGACTTTTACGCCGTCATCGAAGACGAATGCAAAATAGGCTCTGTACTGGCCGAATATTTTGGCAAAAAACTCCCTAAAGAAGCTCTGATACGAGCCAAGCCCCTGAACGCCGAACAGAGCAACTCGGCATTCTACTCCAAGGGTGAATTCTTTTTCAAGCTATACCGCCGTCTGCAAGTCGGCGAGCACCCCGAAGCCGAAATCATGGAACACCTGAGCCAAAAAACGGCACAGGGCTTCCCCAAAATCGCCCCGGAATTTTACGGGGATTTCAGCTACACAAAATCCGGTGAAACGCGCACCCTCGGAATTCTGGAAGAACACATTCCCGATGCCAGAAACGCCTGGGAAATTTTCACCGACGTTCAAAACGGCGATGCGGAATTCTACAAGAGCGCAGCCAGGCAGCTGGGGCGTACCACCGCCACAATGCACAAGGCGCTTAAAGATCTAGAAGGAACAGCGCCCCAAGCCGAAGAAGTTCCCTACGACAAGCTTATCAGGCTGTTGAAAGCGAACGGGCGCGAAGATTTAGTAGAAAGGGTGGAATGTATTAAATTGCAGCAGGGGCAAGAAATCACGAAATCCAACGTTCTGACACCGCAGCGCATTCACGGGGATTATCACCTGGGGCAGTTGCTTTACAAAGACGGCAAGTTCATCGTGCTGGATTTCGAAGGCGAGCCCACCCGCACTCTGGAATACAGGCGCCGCCTGCGCTCCCCCGCCGCCGACATAGCCGGCATGCTCCGCAGCTTCGCCTATGCCAGCGCCGTCCGCAACGACAAAGATTTTGAACAGACTGCCGCCGAAGCCTTCTTGCTGGGCTACAGCGAAGAAAGCGGCATTCCCGTAGCTCAATTAAAAGAAGAGGCCTCGCCCTATGTATTGGGCAAGGCCATCTACGAAGCTTGTTACGAACTGGAATTCAGACCTAGTTGGTTCTGGATTCCAGAAAAATTACTTGTTTAAAACCTTTTTGCCGTAGTAAGCGCCGGGGGCTTTCACCTTGCCCTGCACATTGCGGCCCTTCAGGTCGTAGTTGCGCAGCATCTTGAACTCGCCAGTGCGGGCATCAACGCGCCCGATGGCAGTCGAATGCTTACTCTCGGCAATTTTCACTTCAACTTTCTTCGCATCGAACGCATTCCAGTTGTCACTTCCTGCAACCTTGTAATAGACCGTATAAGTCTTTGCATCTGTTGCTACAGGAATTTTGTCGCTGTAGTCCTTACCGTCTAGGCTGTAGAGCAGCGTGCCGTAATCGGTAGAACCTGCAGAAACAAGTTCCTGAGATTTGCCGCTATAGACGAGATTTTCCTTAGCTACCGGAGCAGTCACAGAGACATCGGCCTTGCCAACCTTCAGCGTGCCCGGCACAAAAGTAATCTCGTAGTTGCTGGCGGTCAATCCGCTCGGCGTAATCGTATATTTGCCGACATTGTCGAGTTTCTTGTAGTCGTAACTATACGTGAGCTTGCCGCCCAGGACACTTGCGGTTTCATCACCGATAAAGCCGCTGTATTCCACGCCGTCATTTGCAGGGTCGTCGCCATAGACGATGGACTTGTCCTTGGCGGTGACTGTAAGCGGAACCTGTGCAATCGAGACTTCAACCTTCTTTGCATCAATGCCATTCCAGTTGTCGCCTTCTGCAACCTTGTAATAGACCGTATAGGTGCTTGCATCAGATGTTGCTGGGATTTCGGCGCTGTAGTCCTTATCGTCTAGGCTATAGAGCAACGTTCCGAAATCAGTTTCGCCCGCCGTTACGAGAGGCTGTGCCGAGCCGGTATAGACAAGGTTTGCAATGGGTGCGGGAGCCGTAACCGTAGGCGTCGCTTGGGTAATCGTCACAATCAAACTTTGGGGATACTTGACGACATAGTTCCCGGCATCAGCGCCACTTAGTTTGATTCCGGTGACGGTGACAGCTTTGTCCTTGCCTACGTTCGCGTCCTCCATCGTGCCTGTAGCATCGCTCAAATCAACGGATACATCGCTATTTTCAACATAGCCTTCCATCGTCATCTTGCTGCCATCGAGATCGACATTCTTCTCACCATTATAGTCGCGGTTTTTCGCCGTTACGCCAGTTACCGTGATTAGCTTTTTTTGTACCGTCAACTTGTTGCCAACCTCAGTCACGTTGTAGTTCGGATTGGAGCTTGCCTTGACGCTAACAGAAATATCGTATTTTCCTACAGCGAGAAATTCGGAAATTGCATCATCTCCGCAAGATGTTGTCACATCGTTTAGTTGGTCACCATCAATCAGCCCCTCTATTGTGTAGTCAAATTCAATCGGAGTTTGATCACCGTAAGTGATGGTATCGGCATTAACGGTAACGGTGAGCGAGGCCTTGGCGATCGAGACTTCAAGAGTCTGCACGTCAAACACAGTCCACTTTTCTTCTTTCATCACCTTATAATAGACGGTGTAAGCATTTGCGCCAGATACCGCAGGGATTTCGGCGCTGTAGGCCTTTCCGTCCAAGCTGTAATACATCGTACCGTAGTTGGTTTCGCCGCCCGTTACAAGATTGTGCGACGAACCGTCATAGACAAGATTCTCTACGGCAGTCGGGGCCGTGACGCTAACGCTGATTGCGCCGTTGCCATCCGTCACATCGTGGGGAGAAGCTTCAAAGCCAACGTTGCCGACACCGACGTCGGTAGCGTTCTCTACTCCAGCCACTGTGCAAGTCGCGTAGTAGTTATTCAGCAAGGAACCATTGTAGTTTTGACCGACGACGGCTCCGCTGTATTTGACAGCCGGAATAGTCGCGCCGATAACGGCATTGTCGTTCAGATTGCCATGATTATAGCCCGCGATGCCGCCGTAATCAGTACATTCTTTATCCTCACATACAAGCGTTGCGGAACTCATGCAGCCAGAAATCGTACCGTAGTAGTTATTACCGACAATGCCGCCATAGCAGTGATTGTCTTTGTCCGTGGATACAAGCGTTGCAGAACTGGTGCAGCCCGAAACTGTACCATATACGTTATAACCCACGATGCCGCCCAAATTTCCCATAACACCTTTGAGTAAAACAGAGTCTACAGTACAGTTGCGAATTTCGCCATGGCTATTATAACCCGCGATGCCACCGACATTCGCATATCCTGTAATGATAACATCAGCAAGTTTGGTGCTATCGACAACCGCGCCTTCGCCAAGTGCACCGAAAAGACCATGATTGTGGAGACCAGGCTTATAGATGCGGATACCACGAATCGTATGGCCTTTGCCATTAAATATGCCCTTGAATGGATTATCTTCTGTTCCGATTGCAGAGAAATTGTTTTCAGTACTGGAGGAGGCAGCATCCCACTTTTCGCGAGTGAACTCGATATCGGCACCAAGATTGAAATACTTACCATCGTAGTTCTCGCCGACATTGATAAACATGGCCAAGGTTTTCAAGTCATCGACCGTGGAGATAATATAGGGTTTGCCTTCAGAGCCGTCTGCTCCGCCCTCAATACCCCAGTAGTCGCCATATATAACAGATACCTTGATATTCTCTGCAATCATCTTGAATTTACTGGGGATTCTAACGCCATTTGCGGTAAAACTGAAACCATTTTCGCCTGGCTGAGTAGACGAGAGCGTAATTTCTGAACCCGCAGCGTAATACTTATTTTGATCTTTGTCTATGTATGCAGGTTTTTCAGGACTTGCGATAGAGATGCCATCTTCGAGGGTAACGGTATGGATGCTGACAGCACTGTTGTTGTACGTTATATCACCATTGTTAGTGCCGACATTAGTACTGTTTTCCACGCCATTATAAGTACAAGCCATATAGTAGTTATTACTCCAAGATCCCCCACCGGTACCTATAACACCGGAGAATGTTGCTTGAGGAATAGTGGCTCCGATAGCGAGGTTCTCACTGATGGAGCCATTCTTACCGTTATATCCTACTACACCACCACAGTCGTCTGCTCTGCCAGCAATCGTTGCGGAACTCGTGCAGCCAGAAACGGAACCTTCGTTATAACCGACAATGCCGCCGAAGTAATCACCGTAATTGCCCGCTGTAATCGTAGCGGAACTGATACAACCCGAGACCGAGCCCGCGTTATAACCGGCAATGCCGCCCAAATGCACAGCATAGTCCATAGTACTTTTAATTACAATGGAGTCCACGGTACAACCACTGACTACACCGGCGTTTTCACCTGCTATGCCGCCGGTATTGGAACCTCCTGTAATTTCTACATTGGCAAGCCTAACGTTCTCGACAGCGGCCTCTCCGCCAAGCTTACCGAACAAACCTTGATGTTCGTCATCAGGCTTATTGATGCGGATGCCGCGGATAGAATGGCCATTGCCATTAAATACGCCCTTAAATGGATTATCTTCAGTTCCGATTGCGGTGTAGTTGTTCTCGGTTGTGGAGGTATACGAGTACTCGATATCAGCAGCAAGCTGGAAATACACGCCTTCGTAACTACTAGCACCACTATTCACACGTTTAGACAGAGTATCCAGGCCGGCAGGAGAATCGATTAGATAAGGGCTTATTTCGGAACCGCAGCCTTCATAAAAAGTATCAGACTTAGAATAACTATCAAGAGAATCAAGAGCAGGACACTGATCCTCCTGAGCCCACGCCGTCGAAACGAATGCGGAAAGGAGAAGAATCGTTAAAATTGCAGTTAATTTGATGTTTTTCATAGGATATGAATTTGTTGTAAGCATAATGTAAATTTAGAAAAAAAATGAATTTGTCAAGGATTTTTTACAATGCACTTTTAACTATAAAAAAGGAAAAGCCCGCCTACGCGGGCATGACAGTGCATAAATTAAGGTGGACGGTCGTTATAAAATCAGCATGCCGTCACCGTAGCTGAACAGCTTCATCTTGTTCTCGACGGCCATCTTGTAGGCTTCGAGGGTGTTTTCACGGCCATAGAACGCGGAAACGAGCAAGATGAGGCTGCTCTTGGGCCAGTGGAAGTTGGTCAAGAGACCGTCCACAATCTTGTAGCGGTAACCAGGGTAAAAGAACGCGTGGGTCACGCCCTTTTGCGGCTTCAGGAACCCATTGGCATCGGCAATGGTTTCGATGACGCGGGTGCTCGTAGTACCCACCGTCACGATGCGGCCACCGTCGCGTTTCGCCTTGTTGATGATGTCGGCATTTTCGGCGGTGAGTTCGTAATGCTCGCCGTGCATCTTGTGCTGCGTAAAGTCTTCGACAGAGATGTTCTGGAACGTTCCCGGCCCCACATGCAACGTGACTTCGGCTACGTACACGCCTTTCGCCTTTAGGGCTGCAAGCATTTCTTCGCTAAAGTGCAGGCTCGCCGTGGGGGCGGCCACCGCACCGGAATACTTTGCAAAAATCGTCTGGTAGGCCTTCTTGTCGTCTTCGTCATCGGGGCGGTCGATGTAGGGCGGCAGCGGCACATGGCCTTCGCGGTTCATCACGGCTTCCAGTTCCACCGGAGTCACTGCAAAGCGGAGCACGCGGGCACCGTCTTCCTTGATGTCTTCGACAACGGTCTTGATGCCAGCAATTTCGAGTTCGCGACCAATCTTGAAAGCCTTGCCGGGGCGCACCTGGGCTTCGTAACGGGCAGAGCCGTCTTCGGCAGGAATCAAAGCCTGCACCAGGAGGGTTTCAACTTCGCCGCCGTGCATGGTGTGGCCATACAAGCGGGCCGGAATCACCTTGGTGTTGTTTACCACCAGGCAGTCGCCCGGCTTAAAAAGGTCGACAATTTCAGGAGCCTTCAGAATATGGCGTTCGCCGCCATCCTTGGGGCAATGCAAAATACGGGTCTTCCCCTTGCCCGCCGTGCGGCTGGCAATCAGTTCCTTGGGGAATTCAAAATTATAGTCAGATAGATTATGCGATTCCATTTTAGGCATCCATCTCTTCGAGAGCCTTTTTCAGCAACTGTTTTACGTCTTCTTTAAGCGAGGCCGGCTTTAAAATGCGGACATCACCCGCAACGCCCATCAGCCAAGTCTTAAAATCCGGCGTAATGCGGAGCTTCATGTCCACAATCATATTCTTGTTCTTGTCGTAGCGCTTCGAAATTTCAGGATTGAAGTGCGAACGTTCAAACTGGGTCTGCAGCCACTTGTTACGGATTTCAAGGGAAATGTCTTCCGGCTTGCCCGTGCCCGTGTACTTGCCAAAGGCATACTTGTAATGCATGGCCGCATCAAATATAAACTTGGGCATGGCGTGGTTCGTTTCTTGAACGTTCTTGATCTGTTCAAACAGGTAATTCTTGAAAATCTGATTGCCCTTTTCGTCTTCTTCGCCGGCAATCAGGTACAAGGTATCCACACGCATAATCACCTTGACCGGATTCACTTCCTTGATTTCTTCCGAAATTCCAGAATGGTCCGTGGCATGGCAATACTGGATCTTGATAGCAAAGCCTTCGTGAATGGCCTTGAGCACGCGATTCACCATGGTATCTTGCAGTTTGTCATCGCTGAAGGGGCCATAATCCAGAACATAGTCCGGGTCCGTCGAAATGGCCTCGGGCTTAAAGTCTTCGGGATTCGTGGTTTGCATGGTCTTAATGACCTTATCCAAGAGCTTCACCGTCTTGATTTCGGGAGCCGCATTTGCAGGCAAGTTCTTCTTGATTTTTTCAAGCTGCTTTACGACTTCCTGGTTGAAGTTCGCCTCTTTTTCGGTCTGGATAATGTAGAAGGTTTCTCCATTTTCCTTAAACTTGCGAAGACCGCAATTTTCTTCGCTAATCACTTCCAAATGGCGAAAAATGGTACGCGGGCCGCAATTCATCAATTTTGCCAAGCCGTTTACAGTCTGCTTGACTTTCAATTTGCTTTTAATCGCATTGATTTTTTCGTATCCGGTAGCCATAGGCACCTCCTATACAATTCTTAATCTATTTTCAATAGATGTCGTCTTGACGTTTTTCAACACAGTGGCAAACGCAAGTTCTTTCTGTAATATGGATTGGACAGAACCTTCCAACAAAAACCGTCGACTGTTGCAGGACACCCTAATGTTGGCGCCACGCAAAAAGGTACTGGCAGAAATTTCCGCTTCGACCTTTTTACAGAGCTCTACATTTATGGGGTCATAAACTTCCGATACCAGGCAAATCAAGTCGCGGACACCGGGAATTTCGGCCAGGCGGTTTTCCAAATCTTTCGGCCGCTCGTTTTCGTAGCAAGAGGCTTCCAGTTGGACTTTGCCGTCTTGCACTTCGACCTTGCAATCGAACAAGCGCATTCCCGGAGCCTCAATCTGTTCGTACACCGTCGCTTTAATTAGAGAATCCGTCACAAAAGGCGATACAAGGACTCGGGTAAAATCGACACACCCGCGAACCTTGGGCAAGGCGTTGATGCAACGTTCCATAGCCCGCTGAATCGAAAGGTTTTCAACAAGGCCGTTCAAGTAAACAATGCCCTGCCCCACTTCGACCGTAACTTTGGAGTAGTGATCCGGAAACACCTGGGCAAGCTTGCCCTGCACAATGGTACACAACTTGTCGTTCGGCAAATTTTGCGCCAATGGCGGAAGCGTAATAAAGACAAGGGTTCTGTCTTTTAAAAGTACCACCAGCTTGTCTTTTTCACCATCGTTTACCAACCCGACCGCAACGCCAAACTGGTTGCGAATGGCATGGTAGATACAATCGCCTAAAAGAGTCTGCGCACTCTGTATGGGCAGCAGGCGGTAACCTTCGGGGGATTCCTCGTCTTCAATATCCAATTTAGGCCGTTCGATTCTCTGATCCGGGCCGCCATCGTAATTGACGACAATTATCTGCTTGTCCGGCGACTGGAAAACGCTCTTGACAATGCCGGGCTTGGGAGTACCCTTGAAATAAATCCAGTTACCCGCCACGATGCGGTTATAGCCGTAAATCTTGGCATAATCCTGATTGACAAATTCCCGATTGCAAAAAACGAATTCATTCGAGAACGCCACAAATACAGTGCCGCAAGCATCGCAGCAGCATAACAGCGGAATATGCGGATCCATTCCCCCAAAGGTCGAAAAGGCCTCACGGGCAAAAATGCCGTGACTCGTCACCTTCTGGCAACGGCGGCAAAACAGCCTCTGAGTGTACAATCGATGTGGGAATTGAGAACGCATTAGAGAGTGAGAAATGTGAAATGTGGGGTGTGAAATGTGGGGTGTGAGATGTGGAATGTGAAGTGATTAATTACTCATTTGTCATTTCACACTCCACATTGCGGCGTAGCCGCACACATTACTTCATAAGCGGGAGAGCCACGTCAATACGGCGGAGAACTTCTTCCTTGCCGATGAGTTCAAACATTTCCCAGAGGCCTGGGCCTGCGGTAACGCCAGAGACAGCGAGACGCGGGGCACCCACGAGTTCGCCCACCTTGTGGCCGCAACGTTCGGCCAGGTCGTAGAAACCCTTCTCGATGACCGGGGTCTTGAAGTCTTCGATAGAGGCGAGCATGTCGCGCACGAGAGTGGCCACTTCCTTGGAGCCTTCGCCGAAGTGCTTCTTGGCACCCTTTTCATCGTAGGTCGTCGGAGCCACGAAGAAGTACACAGCCATGTCGGCCAGGTCCTGCACAAAGTGGGCACGGGGCTTGAGCTGCTTCACGATTTCGTCGAGGCGGGCTTCCGGTTCGTTAGAGAGGTCGATGCCCTTGGCAACGAGGCCTTCCTTCATGATTCCCTTGAGCATGCCGTCGTCACACAGGTGAATGTGCTGGCCGTTCATCCACTGGAGCTTCTTTTCGTCGAAGCTGGCGGACTTCGGGTTGATGCGTTCGAGGGTAAAGCTGTCCACCATTTCCTTGATGGTCATGACTTCGCGGTCGTCACCCGGGTTCCAGCCGAGGAGAGCGAGGTAGTTCACGAGAGTTTCGGGCAGGTAGCCCAGGTCGCGGAAGTCGCCCACGGAGGCAGCACCCTTACGCTTGGAAAGCTTACCGCCGTTCTTGTCGAGAATCACCGGCAAGTGGCACCATACGGGCGGTTGCCAGCCAAATGCCTTATAAAGGAGTTCATGCTTCGGCGTGGAGCTGATCCATTCGTCGCCGCGGAGCACGTGGGTGGTACCCATGAGGTGGTCGTCCACCACGCTTGCAAAGTGGTAAGTCGGGTAACCGTCGCGCTTGATGAGCACGAGGTCGTCCAAAAGTTCGTTCTGGTAGCTGATGTGACCGCGGATCATGTCGTCGAATTCAGTGACGCCAGTTTCGGGCACCTTGAAGCGGATTACGGCCTTTTCACCGGCGGCGATGCGGGCTTCGGCTTCTTCGCGGCTAATGTTACGGCAGTGGCGGTCGTAACCGGTCACCGGCACGTGAGACTTTTCTTGTTCAGCGCGGACTTCCTGCAGGCGTTCTTCGGTGCAGAAGCAGTAGTAGGCACAGCCGGCATCCAAGAGCTTCTTGATTTCACGGTGGTAAATGTCCAGACGTTCGCTCTGGAAGTACGGACCGCAGTCGCCTTCGCAACCCGGACCTTCGTCCCACTGGAGGCCCAACCACTTGAGGTCGCGCATCAAGTCGTGCAACGCCGTTTCGTTGTAGCGCTTACGGTCGGTATCTTCGATACGCAGATAGAACGTACCGCCCATATGCTTGGCGAAGAAGTAGTTGTAGATGGCCGTACGGGCACCACCCACATGCAGATAGCCAGTGGGGCTCGGAGCAAAGCGCACGCGTACAGGAGACTTACCGGAGTTGCAGTTTTCGCACATAGATTCCTCTTTATAAATACAATCAGCCCAAACAGGAATCAACTGTTGGGCTCAGTTTTACATTCCGTGTCAAAAAATAGCAAATTGAAAAAGGAACTTTTAAATCTGAACAAGCACTTCAGCGCTATTGGCAAACAACAATATCTTATTTTTTTATTTTTAGCCCATTAAAAAAAATATCACCCTTATTCACGGGATTTTTTATGGAAACCCTTAATTCCATTCTGGACTCTATTGACGGCTACGTTTGGGGAGTCCCCCTGATTGTCATCATCCTCTTTGTAGGATTCCTGCTCACTATCCGCCTCGGCTGTCTGCAAGTCCTGAACTTGCCGAACGCATTGCGCTACATGCTCCACAATGAAAAGGGTGGCGAAGGCGAAGTCTCGAGCTTTGGAGCCCTTTGCACGGCACTTGCCGCTACCATCGGTACCGGTAATATTGTGGGTGTTGCAACTGCTATCGGTACGGGTGGCCCGGGAGCCCTCTTCTGGATGGAAGTAGCAGCATTCCTCGGCATGGCCACCAAGTATTCCGAAGGCTTGCTCGCCGTCAAGTACCGCACCGTCGGCAAAGACGGCAAGGTTTTGGGCGGCCCGTTCTACTACATTGAAACCGGTATCAAGGAACGCTTCGGCTGGAACATGAAATGGCTCGCCGTCATTTTCGCCGTATTCGGAGTCCTGGCCGGCATTTTGGGAATCGGAACGATTACGCAGGTGAACGGTATTACAAGCGCCATGGCCCGCCTCACCCCGAACGCACCTGAATTCATTAACCTGGGCGGCAATTCCGTTTCTTGGACTACCGCCATCGCAGGCCTCTTGGTGACCCTCTTCGCCGCCACCGTTATCATTGGCGGCCTCAAGCGCATCGCCAAGGTTTCGACCTACATTGTCCCGATTATGGCGATTGTCTACATTCTCGCTTGCGTGCTCTTGCTGCTTTTGAACTTCGCCCAGATTCCGCTGGCCATCCAGACGATTGTGCAGGCTGCATTCAACCCCAGCGCCATTACCGGCGGTGCCGTGGGAACCATCTTTATCGCCATGCAGAAGGGTATCGCCCGCGGCATCTTCAGTAACGAAGCAGGCCTCGGTTCCGCCCCGATTGCCGCCGCAGCCGCCAAAACCAAGGAACCGGTTCGTCAGGGTCTCGTTTGCATGACCGGAACCTTCTTCGATACCATCATCATCTGTTCCATGACTGGCCTTGCCATCGTGGTTTCAGGCGCATGGGATCCGAAGCTTGGTCTTGAGGGCGTGAACATTACCATGGAAGCCTTCTCTCGCGGTCTCGCCATCGTTCCGGCAGGTTCCATTATTGCCCCGTACTTCCTCGCCATCGCATTGGTGTTCTTCGCATTCACCACGATTCTTGGCTGGGCCTACTATTCCGAAAAGTGCCTGCAGTACCTGATGGGCGGCAAGAACGAAAAGGCCACCCTGATTTACCGCTGGGCCTACATCGTCGCCATCTTTATCGGCCCCTACCTCACGGTGAGCGCCGTATGGACTAGTGCCGACATCTTTAACGGCCTCATGGCATTCCCGAACTTGATTGCCTTGATTCTCTTGAGCGGAATTGTCGCCAAGGAAACCAAGGACTACCTGGACAGACTCCATAACGGCCACGTAGGTGACTAAATTTTAAAGTAACGACTGGATTTGGCAATGACAGACATGAAAGGAAAATTCGCGGCAGTGCTCCCCGCCGGAGGACTCGGCAAACGCATGGGCGGTAACATTCCCAAGCAGCTCATGGTTTTGGGCGGCAAGCCCGTTTACCGTTACTGCCTCGAGACATTCCTGAAGATGGATGAAATTGCCGAAGTCGTGATGGCTGTGCCCGCCGACTGGAAGGACCACTTTGAAAAAGAGATTTTCAGCGACAACGGGAACGAAGAACTGCGCGAACTCATCCGCACCAAGATGAAAATTGTGGTAGGTGGTGCAGAGCGCTGGCAGTCCGTCGAAAATGGCGTGAACGCCTTGACCAGCAACGCCGAATACGCTCTGGTTCACGACGTGGCCCGTCCCTTCATTAGCGAAGAAATCATTCGCGATGTCTGCAAGACGCTTGTGGAAAAAGGCAGTTGTCTTGTCGCAAAGCCCGCGGTAGATACCATCAAGATTGCGAAAGACGGCAAGGTTGAAAATACCATCGACCGCAATACCGTTTGGCTCGCTCAGACTCCGCAGGCAGCGCCCGTGGCACTACTAAAAAAACTCTACGGCCGTATTGCCGCAGAGCCTTTAAACTTTACTCCCACCGACGAAGCCAGCATTCTCGAATATTTCGGCGAGCCGGTTTACATTGTCAAGGGCAACACCCTGAATGACAAGCTGACCACGCCAGAAGATTTCGAGATTTTCGCTAGCCGCACAAAGTAATTATATCAGCCCGCCGAATTCGAAACCGGCATCTTCAATAGACTTTTTCAGAGCCGTTTCGTCGATGTCATCATCGTCGTGCCATACGACGCGGAGTTCCTTTTGGGCAACATCCGCTTCGGCAGAGACAACGCCATCTAAAAGCATGGAAGCTTTTTCGACGCAAGCCTTGCAGTGGCTGCAGTTCATGCCGACAACCCTGTAAGTCTTAGTCACATGTTCATGGTGCTCGTGATGCTCATGACAATCGCAATCATCATGGTCTTCGCAGTTGCAGTCGTGATCGCCACAACCACATTCCCCGCAGCCGCATTCTCCACAACCGCAGTGGCCGCCCTTGCGAGTAAACTTTGCGTAAATCATGAATAGGGCAAGCAACCCAGCGCAAATGTAGTCAAACACACCCAGCGCACCATGGCCATGGCATTCGGCAGAGGCATGGGGCAACATGGACGACAAGAAGGAATCCATGAAGAAGGTGTCGACGACAAAGCCGAAGAACATGGCACCCAAAGCAATGGAGGTGAGGTAGGCAATCAAGGTACGCTTGCCGAAAGCCTTGCCCACCACCAACATGCTCGCGATACTGGTCGCAGGGCCAGCCATCAACAGCACCAAGGCAGCCCCCGGCGTAATGCCTTTTTCTACAAGGGCCAAAGCCAGCGGAATAGAGCCCGTAGCGCAAGTGTACATGGGCATGGCAAGCACAAGCACCACAAGCATGCAAAGCAACGGGTATTCATGCAAGAACAAGAAGAAGTCATCGGGCACAAAAGCGGCAATTAAGGCGCCAAGCAACAGGCCGATAGTCAGCCACTTGCTCACGTTACCCACCATGTCTACAAAGCCATATTCAACCGTCGCCCAAAGCTTCTGGGCAAAAGACTTTTTCTCGTGTCCGTCGCGTTCACCGCAACCGCAGTGATCTTCGCCGCAACTGCAATGGTCTTCACCGCATTCGCAATGATCATGATGTTCGTGGTCGTAATGATGTTCTTCACCCACAACGGCCACGCCCGTATCGCCTTCGTTCTTTGTCATTGCATTGGTGAAAATGCCGCCAAGCATGGCAGTCACAAAAGCCGCAATCGGGCGCAAAATCGCAAAGGGGCCACCCAGCAAAGAATAAGTCGCCAAGATAGAATCCACACCCGTCGCAGGCGTCGAAATCAAAAAGCTCACGCTAGCGCCCTTGCTCGCGCCTTCGCGCCTGAGCGCAATGGAAGTCGGAATCACGCCGCAGCTACAAATCGGAAGCGGTACGCCAAACAAGGCCGCCCACAGCACCGACTTAAAAGTCGGCTTTGCAATCTTTGGCACATACAAGTGATTCGGAATCCAGACGTGAATAACGCCCGCCAACAAAAAACCGAGCAGCAGGAACGGCGCCATTTCCGAAAACAACGTCACGAATTGCCAGAAAAACTTTTCAAAAATTTCAGAAAGCTCTAACATGTTATTTGCCCTTGTTATTTACCCTTCTTGTGCAGAATATGTGTCAAACCCGTATTGAAAATCAAACCGATATGGTCATCATCGAGCGAGTAGAACATCTTGCGACCTTCGCGGCGCGGCTTCACCAAGTTCGCCGTACGCAGAATGCGCAGCTGGTGGCTCACCACGGACTGTTCCAGGTTCAACTTTTCGGCGATATCATTCACCGAAATTTCGCCCGAAAGCATCAAATGAATAATGCGGATACGCGTGGTATCGCCAAAGAACTTGAAGAATTCCGAAAGTTCGAACAGAACATCCAGGGAAACATCGTTTTTAGAATTTTTAATACATGAACAAGTATTCATATTTTCATATATACATTTTTGACGGGGGTTCGTCAAGAGAAAAGCCCCTATTTTTGCCCATTTTTTTGAAAAAAAGCGTTCATTCACCCCCTTTTTTGTATTTTTAGTCCAAAAATTGAGGTTTTTTAATGAAGATTGCTGTTATTGGTGGCGCAGGTTATATTGGCAGCCACACGATTATTGAATTGTACAAGGCAGGTCATACCGTTGTCGCTGTAGACAACCTGGTGAACTCCTGCGACGAATCCCTGCGTCGAGTTGCCGAAATCGTCGGCCAAGAAATTCCCTTTATCAAGGCAGACGCCCGTGACGCGGCCGCCATGGACAAGATTTTCAAGGAAAACCACTTTGACGCCTGCATCCACTTTGCCGGCCTCAAGGCCGTAGGCGAATCTGTCGCCAAGCCGCTGGAATACTACGAAAACAACATGAACGCAACCTTCGTGTTGCTGAACGCCATGCGCAACAACGGCTGCAAGAACTTCATCTTCTCGTCTTCGGCAACCGTGTACGGCAACCCCGCCGAAATTCCCATTACCGAGAACTGCCCGAAAGGCGCTATCACCAACCCCTACGGACAAACCAAGTCCATGCTGGAACAGGTGCTCATCGACGTGCAGAAGGCCGATCCCGAATGGAACGTGGTCTTGCTCCGCTACTTTAACCCCATCGGCGCACACCCGAGCGGCAAAATCGGCGAAGACCCCAACGGAATTCCGAACAACTTAATGCCTTACATTACCCAGACCGCAGTCGGCATCCGCAAGGAACTGGGCGTATTCGGTAACGACTACGACACCCCCGATGGCACCGGTGTGCGCGACTACATTCACGTTTGCGACCTCGCCTCGGGCCACGTGAGCGCCCTCAAGGCGATTGAAAACAAGTGTGGCCTCGCCATCTACAACCTGGGTACCGGTCACGGCTACTCCGTGCTGGACGTGGTACACGCCTTTGAAAAGGTCAACGGCATCAAGGTGCCCTACAGCATCAAGCCCCGCCGCGCAGGCGACATCGCCACCTGCTACTGCAACCCCGAAAAAGCACTTAAGGAACTTGGTTGGAAGGCCCAGTACGGCATCGAAGAAATGTGCCGTGACGCCTGGAACTGGCAGAAGAACAACCCCAACGGGTACGGTCACCACTAGGAACCGCAAAAAAAATCATTTTTTGCGTCACCTTCCCCTTGACACGCCTCGCACAATTATCTATAATTGTGCCACCTCGCGGGAATAGCTCAGTTGGTAGAGCACGACCTTGCCAAGGTCGGGGTCGAGGGTCCGAGTCCCTTTTCCCGCTCGAATACAAAACGCCCAGCTAAATGCTGGGCTTTTTTGTATTCTCACGGGAGGGACCGGACCCTCGAAGAGGGTGCGACATAATTTGGCTCATGCACGCAGTGCGTAGAGGCAAATTATGAGCTTGATGCGAAGCATCGAGCCCGTAGGGCGGCAAGCCAGCCGAGCAAAGCTCGGGGACTGGCGCAGCCGCAGTCCCTTTTCTTCTGCAACGCAATCCCTCCCCTATTCAAAGCCGGGGCGTTACGGGGCGGCGAGCGCCCGTTCGAAGGGGTGGAGAGCTACTGCGCGTGCGCAGTGCGAACCAGGGGGATTCTTCCCCCTCCAATCAGAGCATTCGCAAAACAAAAAGCATATTTTTAATTACATTTCACCCCGAATGTTACAGGACGAGAAATACATACTGGTCGATAGCGAAGAATCCCTGGCGAATTTGCTGGCGGACTTGGAGCTTTATGACATGGCCGCCGTCGATACCGAAGCGGATTCCATGTACCATTATACCACTCGCCTTTGCCTGATCCAGATTACCATTGGCGAGCACCATTACATTGTGGACCCCCTTTGCGGTGTGGACCTTGCCCCCCTGTTCAAGGCGCGGGCCATGCAGACCTTGATTTTCCACGGCGCCGACTACGATTTGCGACTGCTGTGGCAGACTTACGGATTTTCACCGAAGCACATTTTCGACACCATGCTGGCCGCCAAGATTCTGGGCGAAGACCACTTGGGCCTTGCCGACCTGGTTCGCGAATACTTCGGTGACGAACTCAAGAAAGAAAACCAGCGCGCCGACTGGACCACGCGTCCGCTGCCGCTGGAAATGTGCGAATATGCCATTCACGACACCTTCTACCTGCACGAACTTTGCGCCATCTTGGTAGAAAAGTTGCAAGCCGCAGGCCGCATGGAATGGCTCACCGAACAGTGCGACGCCTTGATTGAGCACGCCAAGAATCCGGCTCCCCTCAAAAGGGACCCCTGGCGCGTCTCGGGCTCAGCACCGCTTTCTCCTTGCGCACTCAATATTTTGAAGGCCGTCTGGGAATGGCGCGAAAGAGAAGCCCAGGAACTGGACCGCCCGCCTTACAAGGTGATGCCCGTAGAACTCATGCTGGCGATTGCACGCCGCTCCGAGGCCAACTTCCCCAACGTGAACTTGGAAAAGTTGCCGAAGCTCCCCCGCAATTTCCGCGACGAGCGTCTCGATTCCTTCGTGAACATGCTCCAGACCGCCGTCAGTGCGCCCCAAAGCGACTGGCCGGAACGCCTGCCGAAGGCGCCGCCTCCGCCGGTGGTTCCCAACTCCGACCTGCTTTCGGTGCTCAAGACCTGGCGCGATTTGAAGGCCGAAGAACTGGAGCTGGACCCATCGCTTTTGGCCAACAAGGCTCAGCTGATTTGGCTTGCGGCCCCTGGCGACATGCCCTGGGAAACCCGCTTCGAAGAAGCCCACCTGATGAACTGGCAGCGCTCCCTTTGGACCGAAATCCTGCAGCAGAACCTCCCCAGCGCAAAGCGCGTCGGAGACCCTGACTAAGATTCGCTCCGTCCTATTTTTGTTTTTTTTGAACCGCTTATCTTTTCGTAGGCATCCATGGAATCCATTCTTCTTGTATCTTTTTTACTCCTCTTGATTTTCGGCTCCAGGCCGCTTTTTGAGATGTTGCGCAAAAAACGCGAAGGCGAAGAACTCATCGGAAACCCCTGGGAAGAAATCCACGCCATTCCCGGCTACAAGGAATCCCGCAAGGTGGCCGCCTTCTACCCGCTCACTGGCGAACCGAACATCATGCCGATTATCGAGCAGCTGGCCGACGAAGACCGCCTTCTGCTCCCCCGCTGCACCGGCCCCACCACCATGGAATTCTGCCACGTGCAAAGCCTCAAGAAAGATTTGATCAAAGGCAAGTTCGGCATTATGGAACCCCGCGGCGACTTGCCCGCTTTCAATGACGACTTTACCGTATTCCTGGTTCCCGGCACCAAGTTCAACCTGACGGGCGAACGCTGCGGACACGGCAAGGGTTACTACGACCGCTTTTTGGCAAAGCACCCCAACGCCTACAAGGCAGGGATTGCAACGCCCAAGCAGATTAGCGTCGAGCCGCTCGCACAGAAGCTGACCGACATCAAGATGGACCAGATTATTATTTGTCGCGCGCGCCCTTAAACGTCATTGCGAGCGGAGCGAAGCAATCCATAGAATTTAAACATAGGTAACAATATGAGTTTTGACAAAAAAGAAACAGAATTCGGCATTATCCGCAACAACTTCAGGGACCGCGAACCGCGTGAAGGTTTTGAACGCCGTGACAATTTCGAGCGTCGTGAAGGCTTTGAACGCCGCGACGGTTTCAAGCCGCGCGATAACTTTAAACCCCGCGAAGGTTTCGCACGCCGCAAGTCCGATGGCGACCGCCGCGTGAGTTTCGGCGATCCGGATAACGCACCGCAAACCGCAATCGGCGGCATCCGCGAAGTGACCGACCTGTTGGAACGCAGCCCCATGCAAGTTCACCGCGTGCTGTTTATGCACCAGTCGGGCAACCCCAAACTCTACGAATTGCAGAAGCTGGCCAAGCGCCTTCACGTGCATGTGCAGCAGGTGGATTCCAAAGTCCTGAACACTTACACGACGCAGCACCACGGCGTGGTGGCCTTGCTAAACGAAAAGGAACTCCTCGTTTGGGAAGACATCCGCGAAGAATACTTTGCCGCCAAGCAGAAGGGCGAACGCAAGCTGATTGCCGTGGGCACCAACATCGAAGACCCGCGCAACCTGGGTGCATGCATCCGTAGCGCGCTGGCCTTGGGCGTGGACTTGCTGATGCTCCCGGCCAAGGGCATGTGTGGCATTACGCCTGCCGTGGCCCGCTCTGCCGCAGGCGCCCTCGACAAAATGAAGATTTGCCGCCCCAACAACCTGGAAGCCGCCGTCGGTGAACTCAAGCTCGCCGGCTACCAGATTCTTGGTCTCGACGCCGACACCGAAACCAACCTCGCCGGCTTTGAATTCAGCGACCAGGCCGTGATTGCCGTGGGTGGCGAAGACGTGGGCCTTCCGCCGTTCATTCGCAAGCAGTGCGACGCCGTACTCCGCATCCCCATGATGCCCGAAGCCCACTCCTACAACGCCTCAGTGGCACTTTCGCTGGGCCTGTACGAATACGCACGCCTCCGAATCAAGTAATTATTCCAACCTGGAATACGTTTTACCCCCTCAAGGGGGTATTTTTTTTGCCCACTGCTAATTTTCGCCTTCAAATTGGTATATATTTTTCCACAAGAAGGAAAAAATAAACCATGAACTTTGACTCCTTGTTGTCAAAATACGAGGCGAAAGCCTGCATTGTCTCCGTAGAATTTTTCCCGGACGATACATACGGGAATATTCGCGTCGTTGCGGGCAACCAGGCTCATTGTGCTGACATGGCCGCACTGGGGCACCCTTTTGTGCCCGGATCCCCTTACGAAGCCTGTTTTCCCAAGAATCAGAATTTCGAAGACTATTGTTTCCGTTGCATACGCAACAAGAAACCGCTTCACGCCTATGTCGACCTCTATACCATGGGTCTCTGGCTGAACATGTTCCTGATACCGCTGGAATCAGATACACCAAACACCGGCTACTGCATCTATGTTTACGATGTTTCGCCTAAAGCGGACACTGCGTCAATGACCGATCTTTCGGGCGATATCGCTTCTAACGTATTGAAGGCATGCATTAGGCTTCGCGGATCAGACGATCGCAAAAAGACTTTTAGAGAAGTCACCGAAGACATTCGTGAAATTTGCGATTCCGAGCACTGCTGTATTTTGCTTGTGGATGACGAAAAACGTTCATGCACCATTTTAGGCGACGCGCTCAAAAAGGGAACGCGACTGCTCCCCATGACGAATTACATCGAAGGGTTCTACGACATTACCTTGACATGGCCATCGACCTTGGCTGGCAGCACCTGCATCATTATCAAAGATCCTCACGACATGGCAAAATTGGCCGAACAGAACCCCATATGGGCGAAATCCCTTGCGGGGGCCATGGTCGAGACCGTCGTACTGTTCCCGCTGCGATTCGACAACAAATTGCTTGGCTACATGTGGGCAATCAACTTCAACGCCGAAAACACAATCAAGATTAAAAAGACGTTGGAGCTCACCACCTTCTTCTTGGCTTCTGAAATCGCGTCTTACAAGCTCATGAACAAACTTGAAATCATGAGCACCATTGATTCGCTGACCGGCATCAAGAATAGAAACATGATGAACAACCGCATAGACCAGATTGTGAGTGGCGAAACACCCATACCGGATGCAGTCCTGTTCATCGACTTGAATGGTCTCAAACGCGTGAACGACGAACAGAGCCATAACGCAGGCGACATAATGCTCCGTACAGCGGCCAATCTCTTGCAAGAAATACTCCACGACGGCGAAGTGTTCCGCGCTGGCGGCGACGAATTTATGGCGTTGGTTCCTAAAATTACCGAAGCCGAGTTGCAAAAGCGAATCGAACAAATTCACGAAGCCGCCAAGGCCCACAACATTCATTTTTCGATAGGCTCCTGCCATGGCGGAACCGATGTCCGCAAGTCAATGCACCTTGCCGACCAGCGCATGTACGACGACAAGAATGCGTACTACGAAGCTCATCCCGAAGAAAAATACAGATAATTACTTTATCACAAAGAATTCATCCAGCTTTTCTTTGTAGATATTTCCATAATGGCTCATATTGTACAACTGCACATGCGAACCTGAAATCTTACTTGCAATTTCGACATACATGTCCCTCAGCGTTGCGTCGGGAGTCTCATCAAGCAGTTCCGTAAAACCTCGAGTAAAACGGTTCGTCAAGTATACGCCCATTTCTTCGTTTCGTTCATCCGCCTTACTCGTTTCATAAGGCGACGCCGCTGTTAGAAAAACGATACCAGGAATATCCGCCTTTTCCGCCGTTTCCCCAAGACCTCCGCTATAGCAGGCTTCTACGGCCACCAGCACCTTGCGGTGCGGGATCTGTTTCACCAGCGAAATAATCTGTTCGTAACTGATTTTGTCATTTCCAAAATTCAGGTATCCCGGCATCCCATGACCACTCCAAAAGACAAAAACATTGTCGGTCGACTTTGCACGGAGGACCTTTGACAACTTATCACTTGAATTCCCCCTTAATATATTTCCTAGGTCAGACGCCGTTACGTAACTTAATTTGTAATCAACCACACCCTTTTCATAGACGTTGTCTCCATCCAAACGGATAAAGAGTTCTCCCGGATACAAGTTACGACGATGATTTGCAAGGTCATCTTCGGCAATCATGATAATATGGTCATCGTCGTAACCCATCTTCTTGAGTTTCTGGTAAATGGCAAAGATGTCCGCCTGAAACCGGTAATTTGCCCAGCCCGATGAGGCTGCAACCAAAAGCGCCCAATGTTTCGAAACGTCATTATAAGAAATATTTGAGTCTGCATATTCGAAAAAGCTCGTATCCACAACGGCCTTGAAAAAGTCCAACCAATTTTCTTCTGGATTTATTGAATGCTTCGAATCGTCGTTACTGGTAAAATCGTTCGTGACATATTTATGGTCAGCAATATTCCACCCGCGATACACTGAACCGCTCACACTGTTGTCCCTATCCTGGAAAGTCCAAGAACTTGACACCCCCGTCAGATCAGGCAAGCGTCCATTCTGCAACGACATGAAATTTTCATGCATTCCGGCAATCATCCAATCGCCGCCGGTACCGTCCCTTCCTCCGAGCACAGCTCTAATCGATTCATTCAATTCCAAGCCCGACGAAACGGAATAAGTCGCGGCATACGCCAAAATATACAGAGCATCTACGAAATGCGCTTCGCCATTGAGAATGTCTTCGCCAAAATGTTCATGGTAAGCTTGCGCAAACCCGGACTCGGGTCTTGCATACAAATCAAAGCCACGGTAAAAATCGTAATGAAGATTTTTTACGATAGAATCCGAAACGAAATTACTGGAACACACCACTCGGATGCCACCTTGAGAAGCGACATCCTGTTGATACAATTCATCATCAAAGGCTAAGGCCATTTTGTCATCATAGGGTTCAAACAACAAAACGCTATACGGTTTCTTACGTTCCAAATAAGTCTGCGTAAGCATCCGCAGTTCGGCTTCGTCATTGTACAAAAAGATTCTGTCAATTTTAAGTCCGAATTCTTCGGCCATAAAGCCTATCCAGTCGACATAAGAACTTACGAGTCCACCATTCAATTCACTCGACGGAGCCAAAAGAGTAAGTTCCAGTTCATTCTTAAAAATAGCCGCAAAAGAACTAGCCAAATGCGAGAAAGCTGATTCTATCAGCATAAAGTCGTTTTCAACCAAGTTCCACAAGTTCGGCATGTTGGCAAAAAAACGCTGGTATTCCACATTCGACGCCTTGGGCGAAAGAATCGGCTTCTCACTTTTCTGCAAAAGTTCCGCCATACGGTACGCCTTGTCCGATTGAGTAGGGCCCACAACAGCCACATAGTCCGTATCGTGAGCCACCTTTTCCATATACTCGTCAATATCGGCGTCATCCTGGTTTTTAAATTCCAGTTGCAGTTCCACCTTCTGGTCGAGCCCGCCTTGGGCTTTTTCCATATTTTCCAAAGCCCATTCGGCGCTACGTTTCCAGCGGGCCATTTCAGAGGATTTCGCCATGACGGCGACCCTGATTTTACGCGTTTTCGCATCGGCCTTGGCAGAAGCGGAATTATCAGAACAGCCGCAAAGGCAAAGTATTGCTACCGTCACCCATATCAAAAGCAGAGCAGGCTTACTTCTTTGCATGGCGAGCCTCCTCACGAACCGCTTCGTCATAATACTTTTTATAGCGGGCTTCGAACTCTTTCGTATCGTCAAAATTCTTGTTAAACACAATCGATGCGGCACCGTCACCCAAGCCAAAAGAGCGGAACCGAGGCCAATCCTTACCCAAAGCCCATTCTTCCAGGTAGCGAATAACAATCCCCTTAATGTCAATGACCAAAGTAAACGGCACCTTTGGCAACACGCCGCTTTGGTCAACATCCATCCCAATCATAAAGTGTCCCGTATTCGGATAATCGATCAAGGCCCGACGCACGCCCTTGATAGCGCCCCCCAACAAAGGAAAAATAGCCGAAGGTCTATCCGCATCTAGAATATAATTCGTTATTGAAAAAGTGGCCACGTAGGCAAATTCAATGTTGTTAAAAGCAGTTTCATCATTTTCATTATAGGTAAGATAATCCACTCCCAGAGTATCTGCTATCGTCTTATGCGCATTGTAGCCCTTCCTAAAGCCATCAATCGATGTTTCTAGGCTCGCAAAGCCGGGTGCCGCCGCCAAAATCATGCAGGGGTTTATGCCCAGAATCGCCCCCGACAAGTAACTTGCGCCATAGCGGTCAATCGAGAATGAATAGACATCTTGTGGAAGTCCCGCCGTATCGGCCTCAAACAACAGAACCTTGTTGCCTACCCCCGTAAAGCGAATATCAAGTTTTCGCGCTAGCCCCACATATTCGGAAGAAGCCAAAATCAGCATCGATGAATCGGTGTCGACATTTTCCTTGAGCCACGCCTTTACAAGGGAATCCGCCTCGTCCACAGATTCCGGCTGCACCAAGCGGAAAGGTACTTCGCTATCTTCATTAAACCGGAATAGTCCTGCCAATATCTGGTCATTATAGCTGTTATCGCCAATGCCGTTGATACTTGCAATCAAGGTGATGTTTGCAATTCCTGAATTATTTTCAGAAGCACCCACAGACTCGCTATCGGAACAAGCGAGCAAGGCAAGCAGTAAAAACAACCCAAAAACAAATCTAATCATCACTAATACAAAATAAGAATAATTCCCCCAAGTGGGGGAAATTTTTGTTATACGGGTAAATTTATCACTAGGTTATCTTATTCCTGGTAGAAACGGATTTGTCCGCTAACATCATAAGCTTCAGGAGCACTTTCATATTCAAAGGCAGTTCCACTTTTGCGCATTTTTACATACGACTTTGAATTTGTTACAAGGAAACCATAATCTTCAGCACGAAGTGCAAATCCAACCAAGCCGCAGCCATCTTCGTTGGAATCACAGAGTCCCTTGCTCACCATAGCAGTCCCCACATTGGTAACGCCATTCGTAGTCAAGGCTTTTTCTATCTCCAGGAAATCTTCTTTAGAAGGGAGCTTCCATCCGCTGGGAACAAAAGGATCGAGTTTTCTACCAGAATAAATAACATCAATGGCAGCACCAACATCTGCATCATCCGCCATCCCCCATTTATAACTCAAATAACCAGGAACTGCTACATATGATTTTCCAGAACGACCAAGCGTACTCGCATAATTTTCACGCAGCCAAATATGGTTAAAAATTTTAACCAACGGATAATTGTGATTTACATCTTTTCCATCTGTTTCGGGTCTAAAGCCGTTTTGAGACTCTTTAGTCTTAACAAAAATCGTTGATTTCAGATACGAATCTTCAACTGTTCCCGCATGAGGTTCAGTACCTTCAGGCGGCACACTCGTCACAGATGCACCACGGATATAGAGTTTCTTCGCTGCACCGAAGTCCATATTTTCGTATTCAACAATGGAAACATCGGTGCCATCCCAACTGACGCGAGCCGGCTTATGGTCCTTGTCGCCAATATAGAAGCCCAAATTAAAGCGCACCTTGTTGTTGATTACAGGATAAACGACCCTTACCTTTTCCTTGATATTCAGAAGCGGCACGAATTCCAAGGTAGCCCTCGCCACCAGCTGTCCATTCAAGAAAATATCCTTAATTAAGGTGTTCGTATCGTTATCTTCAATCTTCGGGACATCAATTTCAGTCACGGTGCCACAATCATAGCCGAGTTCAAAATCAGAAGCAAATTGCTTACTTTCCATATAGGCTTTAAGTTTTTGCTTTCTTTCTTTAGCTTTATCACCGAGACTTTCATCAATCAATTCATATAGCGGCTTAAGACCTTTATTAGAAAAACCGATTAAGGCGGCATCGGTACCATCCGTAACAGACTTTTTCCATTTTTCTACAGACTCAGGATCAACATCCTTCGAAGTTAATTTGGAAGCCAGCTTTTTATCGCCACCAAGAATATCTACACGAATATCCAAACTTGAACGATTTTCTTCAAAGCTCTGCTCCATTTTTGTATCTACCGAAGCATCGGCATCAACAAAACCCTTATAAGCAGCTTTTGCAAACACGTTCATATCATAAGAGGAGGTAATCTTAGACACATCCGCCGTCATCGCCTGACGAATGCGCCCACCAAGCCTGGCCTCCATTACAACATGAGAACCAAAATCACTAATCAATTCTCTAAAGCCCTCATTAGTAGACGGATAGTCCGGTTCCTCCGAGTCTTCATCCCCCAATCCATTGATTGCGTAATACGCAAAAACATTCATATTTTTCTTTTTTCTCAATTCCTTCAGAGCTTTTGTTGTTTTTACAGTTTGAGTTTCATAATTGATATAAGTCAAAGCATATTCATAGTTATTCTTTTTCGCTTTACTCATATCAAAGGAACTCTTCATTTCCGCAGAGAAACCAGCAACGCTACCTTCAACATTTGCGGTAGTCGCCAAATTAAAACTGATATCTGAAATCGTAGAGCCAGTGATACTCGTTGTATTGTAGCTGAATTTATTCGATCCATACGTAATAGATTTTTTCTTAATCAATTCCTCAGTATCAAAGATTTCAGCTTCTATTGACTCTATATTTGCATAACCTCCGGTAATGGCATTGTAACCGAAACCGACCACATAAATATCGTTCGCCACATCAACATCGGCGTTGTCATCGTAGTCGCCCTTATACTTCTGCACGATGGTTATCGTCTTGTTCTGGCTGGTGTCTTCGGGAAACACGATGCGCAATCTGCCGACATGTCTGCGATCCAAGTAGTTTCTCGCTAAACGCATCTGTATGGTGGCATTGCCTTCGCCCGAATCCTGACTGATGGACTGGACAAACCTGGTCCTGTCTTCGATGCGCCATTTTCCGTCGGCTTCGATCTTGAAATCGTAGGTGCTGTCCATCATGTCGAACACCAGCGTGTCGCCGACAGTCTTTCCCAAGACTTCGACCGAAATCGCCGTTTCCTTAGCGGAGGAGCCACTAGGACTAGAATCTTCTGAATTGGAGCAGGCTGTAAGGCCCAAGGTTGCAGCGCAGGCAAAACCTACCGCCACAGAAAATTTGAGGGTATTGATAGACATGGCAGAATCTCCTTCTTGTAATTCCACTTTTTTCTCTATAAAATATTTCTTTTCAAAACAAAGTCAATAGAACATGCGAAAAAAAAATACCGCAATTTCACTGCACCCTGTATTATTCCAAATTGGAACATCTTGCTGATAATTATAAAAAATTCCCTCAAACGAGGGAATATTTTTGTTGTTCTGAAAAACTAATCCTTTAGACAACGAACACTGAGTCCATAGCGAGCATTCCTAGGACGCACTGCAGCCGAATCATTTTCGAAATTTAGGGAAACTAAGTAAAAGGTATTGCCTCCATAACTTGTCGATGCCCAAAACTGAGTTGCTTCGTCCATGCTATAATAAGTATCTTTAATCGAGTAACCTACGGGTAACGCAGAGAATTTGTAGTCATCATTCCCGTTACCTTCGCTCTTCCATCCAGAGGTAGATTTGAGCGCCTTGCCAGCAGCGGCTTCACCCCCAAGTTCATTTATTAAAGTAAGCCATTCAGCTTTGCTCGGCAAATGCCAGCCGTCTGGACAAGCATTTTTTGCCGCATAATAGTTATAGAGTCGGCCGTATTTTCGACAATTTGCTTTATCATCATTGAAACAATAAGTATGACCTCCTTCCGAATCATACCTGAGATTTTCAGCCATCCAAACCTGTGACTTAATTACCGTCGTTTTATAAATTCTCCAATCGCGGTAATCCAGCAATCGATTTTTCATCTCATCAGCCCCTAAAAGACCATTAAGCGCATTTATCGCACAATCATCTGTAGCAATCCCAGCCGGCCCCAACATGCCACAAACGAGAAACGCCATTACTACAGTATTATCATCTACATTCATATTATCTCCATAATCACCGCTATACACCTGCCATACATCCATTGATGTATTCAGATCCGTATCCTTAGGGTATACAACCCGCAATTCTCCCTTAAGTCGCTCATCGGAATCATTCTTTTTTACATGGATTTTTACAACCGCATCACCCGAGCCTGATTCGGGATAAATCGAATCAATGAAAGTCGTCCCATTTTCAAAACGCCATTCTCCGCTGGACTCCACACTCATTTCGTAAAGACCTTCACCCATGCCAAGAATCAGCGTTTCGCCATTGGCTAGCATATCACCAACCCAGATAGAGAGCACGTTGTCTTCACCGTTTGCGTCACTAGAACTGTCCGAATCCGAACAGGCAATGAAACCGACCGCACACAAAGCAAGTGCGATCATCGTGAATTTATAACTTTTTGCAAAGCTCATGATTTTCTCCTTCTTTGTTTTGTTTAAAATGTATAGTTTTTTATCACAAAGTCAAGAGAAAAAAATCCGCAACTTTATTCCAACTTAGAATAGCCTATATACAGAAAAGCGGACCTTTTAGGACCGCTCGTTCGTAATCTAATTTTTGGAGTCTTCGACTTCTCACGAAATCGGACTCATTTTTTCATATCTTTCGTCTCTCGTCTGTAGCCGCGAAGCGGCGTCCTTTCGTCTAACCTAGAACTGGGAGAGGAATCTCTGGTCGTTTGCGGTCAAGAGGCCGATTTCCGGGATCGCATGACGGAGCATGGCGATACGGTCGAGGCCGAAGCCGAAAGCAAAGCCCGTGTACTTCTCGGAATCGATGCCGCAGTTCTTGAACACGTTCGGGTCCACAGAACCGCAACCGCCGATTTCCATCCAGCCGGTGCCCTTGCAACGACGGCAGCCCTTGCCACCGCAGAACACGCAGCTCACGTCCATTTCTGCAGAAGGTTCCGTGAACGGGAAGAAGCTCGGGCGGAAGCGCGTCTTGACGCCTTCGCCGAACAGCTTGTTCATGAACACCTGCAAGACACCCTTGAGGTCGGCAAAGCTGATGTTTTCGTCGACCACCAAGCCTTCGCACTGCTGGAACATGGGGGCGTGGGTCGCATCGTTATCGACGCGGAACACGTGGCCCGGAGCAATCATGCGGAACGGCGGCTTGTGGGTTTCCATGTAGTGGATCTGCGTACCGGAGGTGTGGGTACGCAACATCACCTTGTCGTCTACGTAGAAGGTATCCTGCATGTCGCGGCTCGGGTGATCGGGCGGCGTATTCAAAGCTTCGAAGTTGTACCAGTCCGTCTCGATGTCGCGACCGAAGTCCACTTCGAAACCCATCTGGCTGAAGAAGTCGATGATTTCTTCGCGCACGTCGTAAAGCGGGTGCGTAGAGCCGGCCGGGATGCCTGCACCGGGGAGGCTCACATCGACAAATCCGCTTTCCAGCTTCTTCTGGAGGGCGGCCTGGTTCGCGGTCTCGATAGCCTTGTCGATTGCTTCGGAGACGGCGACCTTAAGTTCGTTCACGAGCTTGCCGTAAGCCGGACGTTCTTCTGCGGTAAGAGAACCCATCTGCTTCATGAGGTCGGTCACGGCCCCCTTCTTGCCCAGGTACTTCACGCGAAGGTTGTTGACGGCTTCTTGGTTCGTAAGGTCGGTCTGCGCAAGTTCTGCGTCAAACGCCTGCTTCACATTGTTAATAGCTTCACTCATAGTGCGCGTAAATGTAGAAATTTTGATTACTCAACGTCAATGTCGTTATAGGACTGACACTCCTTCAAAACCTTCTCATAGAACTCGTCGCGGTTCACTTCCGTATAGGTCGTATCGTTTCTATCCATGTGGTAGTCGTTGAGGTACTCCTTGTATTCTACCGTGGACTCATCCACCCACGTATAGATATGGACATATTCCCATGAGGAAAAAGAATATTTCCAGGTATTGTCAGCCTTGGAGAATCCGCAGACAGAACCGTCACCTTCCACCGAACTGCTAGACAGATTGTTTTGTTCCCCGGCGCTACTCAGAGAACCAGTATCACCCGACGATGTCGACGACGAATCACCACAGGCAGCAAAGAGCGCCGCCAAACCGAATACAAACAGAAATTTTTTCACGTTTCCTCCATCATCTCTAAATTCCTCACAAATTTATAATTATTCCAACAACGAATAATTTTTCCAATCGAAAAAGGCTATCTTTCAATACGCCCAAGGGCATGGATCCTAATGAAACGCCGTACCAAAAAACGTACACCTATGAGCCGCTCGCAGATGATGCAAGCGGTCCATTCGGAAGATACGAAACCGGAAATAATGGTTCGGCAGGCTCTTTTCAAGGATGGATTCCGTTACAAGCTACATCGCCACGACCTGCCTGGTTCCCCAGACCTATTCATCTTGAAATACGGAGCCGTGATCTTTATAAACGGCTGTTTTTGGCATCAGCATGGTTGCAAGTTCACGAGCCGCCCCAAGAGCAATCCCGAATTCTGGAACGAAAAATTCTCAAACAATATCGCGCGCGACATCAAGACTAACTGGAAACTATCATTGCTAGGCTACCGCGTCGCCACCGTGTGGGAATGTTCTGTCAGATACGACTTCGAAAACACCATAGAACGATTGAAGGCTTTTATCGTAGGTGATGAAGAAAATATCGAAATATAAGAAGGTTTTAAAATGCACATTCTCGAAAAGATCAGTGAATTCGTTGGAAAATGGATGGCCGTTGTCGTCTTGGCCATCGCGGCGCTCTCGCTGTTTGTCCCGAAATCAACGCTCTGGATTGAACTCTCGTGGGTGAATTACCTGCTGATGGTCGTGATGTTTGGCATGGGGCTTACGCTCAAGCTGACCGACTTTGCACTTGTATTTGCGCGACCCAAGGAAATCACTATCGGGTGTGCAGCGCAGTTTATCGTGATGCCGGCCCTTGCATTTTTGCTTTCCAAGGCGTTCGGGCTTGACGCCGCATTGATGGCGGGCGTTGTTCTCGTAGGCACATGCCCGGGCGGCACTTCCAGCAACGTCATCACTTACCTTTCGAAAGGCGACGTGGCGCTTTCCGTGGGTATGACCAGCGTGAACACGTTGCTTGCTCCTGTGCTGACTCCGGCGATTACGTATTTGCTTTTGCGCACGACCGTGAATGTGGATGTGATGGCGATGTTCCTTTCTATCGTGAAGGTCGTGATTGTGCCGATTGCGCTCGGGTTTGTCATCAATAAGTTTTTCGGTAAGTGGACTGCAAAGGCTGTGAAGGTTTTGCCGCTCGTTTCTGTGATTGCGATTGCGATGATTGTGGCTGCCGTCGTTTCGCATAACGCCGCCAAGATTCTCTCGACAGGTGCGGTCGTATTCGCCGTGGTAATTCTCCACAACCTGCTCGGTTACGGTTGCGGTTTTGGCCTCGGCAAATTGCTGAAATTCTCTACGCCCAAGACGAAGGCGCTCTCCATTGAAATCGGCATGCAAAATTCCGGACTCGCCACAAGCTTAGCAGCGACCGCATTCTCTTCGCTGGCCATGGCGACTGTGCCCGGCGCAATCTTCTCCGTATGGCACAACATCTCCGGTGCGATTTTGGCGAACGTTTATCGCCGGAAGGAATAAATCCCACCCTGTCATGCCCGGCACGACCGGGCATCTCCCTATCAAAAAAAATATGAGTATCGAATACAAGGAAATACACGATTTCTCGGAACAAGATTTAAAGGACCTGTTCCTTTCTGTCGAATGGTCCTCGGGACATTTCCCCGACAAGCTCGTTGTCGCGATGAAGAACTTCAAGACCGTCATCTCCGCCTGGGACGGCGACAAACTCGTCGGCATGATTTGCGCTATGGATGACGGCATCATGAACGCCTACGTGCATTACCTGCTGGTGCGCCCCGAATATCAGGGGCAAAGCATCGGGAAAGTCCTCGTTGACAAGGTTCACGAAAAGTACAAGGATTATCTGCGCATTGTCGTGGTCGCCTACAACGAAGAACTCGCCTTCTATGAGCACTGTGGCTTCAAGAAAGCCGAAGACGCCAGCCCGATGTTTATTACGAGTCTGTGGACTTAAGAAAAGTCATTTCAAATGCCTCCAAATAGCGGGAATTAACGTCTTAGGGTCATCCATTTTGCTAAAGGCAAAACATTGTTTCCCCAAGTCCTTCAGTGAAGCTCCGATGAGATAAAGATCTTTGTTGTCAACAATCAAAAAGCGGTCATGCATCTTTTGCGTATAGTCCATAGATGCAGTCGGATACTGCTTATTGAACTGTTCAACATCAGCCTGCCGCAATTCCGCTTTCGGGTGCGTATAAATCTTGACCGAGACATTCTTTTGCTTTACAGACAATCTCTCCAAAACAGATAAATCTACATAGCCGTCAATAAGAATAATTTCTTTTTTTGCGGTCTTAATAATGTCTTGGAAGAATGCATAGGCATCAAAGATTTGCCCTTTGAAGAACACCCCCTCCTTAGCTTTTTTAGGATTAGAATCTAATTCATTGAATATTTTAGAGAAATTTTCGTCAATCTTCTTGAATTTTAAGTCGTGTTCAACAAGTTTTGTATCAACCTTGGTTTCAAAAGTATTTAAACGTCCGACAAGGCCCATATTGTGACGCAGATAATGGCGCATCTGGACGAATGCGCTCATTATTTCGATACTGACCTTGATAGCCCTTTCACTATGAAGTACCGCAGAAAGCATTGCAACGCCCTGCTCGGTAAAGGCGTAAGGATTAACAGACGAATGTTTTAGTATATTGAACCGGTCACAATTTGTGACCAGTTCAAGGGATTCGTCTTTATCGAGTTGAAAACAAAAATAATCCGGAAAACGCTCTATATTGCGTTTGACTGCTTGATTAAGAGCTTTTGTCTCAACTCCATACAATTCTGCCAAATCACGGTCTATCATGACTTGAACATCACGAATTACCACGATTTTGTTCGCTATTTTGGGGGCAACCAATGGATTTGAAACGATAATTTCTTGTTTCTTCATTTTGACCTCCCTTTATCCTCTCGGATAACGCAATTTGGCGCCGCATTTAGGGCAGCGCAGAATAAGATCTTTTAGCCTTTTGATTTCAGCGTCCTTTTCTTCTAGGATTTTTGCAAAATCCCCAATAGCGTTGTTTCCACTGCGGTTTGGACCACCGTTAAACTTTCCGAAAATTTCATCGAACATGAATACTCCTTGTAAAAATGGTTTTTACAACACGCAAATATTGCGTGTTGATGAGATGTCGCAAATTTTGCGACAACTGTGGTGTTTGTTTCTGTTTTATGGGATGATCTTGAGTTTCCGTTGGCAGGGGTATTCCCTGGCATTACCTGGCGCAAACCTTGGCTTGCGCACTCGAGTAGGTCGTATTCCTACCAGCTATCCAACAGCTTCATCAAGAAGGTGAATGCGCCCCGTCGCGAATGCACGTACGGACCCGAAGGTCTATGTCGACTGTCACGGGGATTAGCGGACTTCGGTTAAAATATACACAAAAATAGGGAATGAGTCAAGGGGAATTCTATAATCGAAATAGCATGGCGGTTAAAACGTCATCAAAGTTTCTTCTGCTATCAACAAACGACATAGACAACGAAATTCTCTGTCTAAAATTTCGTCCCCAAATAATTTATGTCCGATATTCAACTGTTTTATCAGCGGCCATCATCATAGGCTTACTCGAAATTTGAGCGTTTTCCAGCATCGTTTCAACATAATGCCGCAATGGTTTATCACAGAAATACACATAGCAGCCTTTCATACCACGACTCATCAAGACTCGATAAATATTTCGGATGTATTCATCAACCCTTTCACCGCTTCGCTTTAATACAGGATCTTCGGATTTTTTCATATCAGTTTCAACTCGTCCAGTATAATTGTTATAATATATATCAGGACCTACAATAACTCCAATATAATCAAATTCGAAGCCTTGCGCAGTATAAATACACCCAACCTGTTTAATGCCTTCTGGCTTATAAGCCCATTCATACCATTTTACATAACCAGTCGGAATTTTCTTTATGTCATTATGCGTTTCCCAAGGCATCGCAAAAGAGCCTATGCGGACATCTTTAATCAAGTTTCCTTCCTTGTCTAAAGTATTCGACCACGGCCAGCAAAAACCCGCACAAAGTCTTGACGTCTTTTTTCCCGTCACAGAATTTTTTTCAAGAATCTTCGCATACAAATCTTCAGGAGTCTCAAATATTCTGAAATCAAATTCATCTATGCTAAAATTTGACTTTACAGGTTCATTATATAGCACCTGCTCCAACCAATTCAAATAATTATCAGAACCATTGCACCGGAATTGCGACTTCAGCTGGACCTCTTCAATTAAAGCATTATATTTTTTCGCATATTCTCGAATTAATGCCGTAGATCCAATTTCAAGGCCTCGAATGACCTGTTTATCATCTATAAAAAACACCGTAATCTTGGCAGCACGAATCAATGTATCAACCTGCAACAAATCAGTACGATTGACCGCCTTCGTAAATTGAGTATTTGCAGACTTCGTCATTCGGTGAGCTTCATCGACCAATAAGACATCTATTCCATTTTCTTCACAAATCGCAGGAATGTATTGAGTCACGTTATGGAACAACAGCTTAGCAGAGGACCCCCTCGGCAAATTAAATTTTACACCTTCCAACAAAGGCTTTGATTTTGTCGCATAATGAACTTCTATATTTTCGCCCTTCATTCCAGCTATCAACGCCAGCAAGTGTAAAGCAATTACAGTTTTCCCCGTTCCTGGACCTCCTTTCACTAGGATGACAGCCTTTTTATCAAATGTTTTTAATCTTTTAATCTTATCCAAAATGATATTACGAGCAACAATCTGATCATCAATAAGGGAAAACGCTTCCGTATCGCCTTTATGAATTAAATTGGCAGCAGAATCAAGTAATTTCTTAGATGCATGAATTGGCGAATTAATCATTTTATTAAATACGCTTAATCCGTCTCCATTACCCAATATCGATTTCAACAAATCTGCCAATTCTTCAACTTCATCACCAGCATAAGTGCGATATTGCGCCAAAAGATCTTTATAACGGGAATCATACAAAGCGGCATTAGACGCCCCATTACGTTTGTAATTGTAACAATAGGCTGCGCCAGTCAAGCCAAGTTCTTTTTCACTTAATACTTTGACAAACCCTTTTAAATAGTTGTCATAACCACGAACCTGTTGGGATGGATGTGGTACAGTATAATTTCCCCCACCAGTTACAGCATTAACCCAATATGTAACATCTTCATCTAACACTTCATCATCTATAACGCTAAAATTGCCCTCCGATGGAGCAGGAGTTACACCCTTATTGCACCATTGTTTTAATTCAATATGAACAACATTTCCTTTATTATCTAACCCACGACCATATATCACGCAGTCAATGCGTTTTTTATAATAAGGAACAAGATATTCAAATGTGACATATGTATTTTGTATACCAGACAATTCAATCAAATCTTTTATTCTGGGAGCGTTATTTCGCCACGATGCTATTTCGGATTGATTAGGAAAAACATTTAATGCTGCCGCGGCGTCCAACATTTTGTCCGCAACTCGGTTGAGAAGAACATCTTTAAAAAAATCAGATTGTTCAGCATTATAAATTACGCGATTATAAGGCATATTTCCTTCCTACAATTCGTTATACTTCTTCGCAGTCCCCTTAGCCTTACCAACGGGATATTTTTCGCCATTGATTTTCAGCTTTCCGTCCATAATTTCTTCAATATCAAGATTGTACTTGTCTGCAATCAGGAATGCGTAATTGAACACATCGGCAAGTTCTTCCTTCACCTTTTCGATCTTTACATCTTCGGGCTTTTTCCAAAGGAAAGCATTAAGCAATTCCCCTGCTTCACCCGATAGGGCAATCGCCAAGTCTTTCCCGTTATGAAACTGATCCCAATCGCGATCAACAGTAAATTGTTTTACCTTTGCCTTCATGCTCTCGAAATCACTCATTAGCGACCTCTCATGGCATCAAACTGTTTTCTTGCCAAAGCATAAGCATCATCAAACGGTAATTTCAATTTGTCTAGCATTTCCGGGTGGGAAATGGCCCAACTTACATAGTAATAGGCCAGCAACTCATAACCACCAAAGTCCTTACCAGGGACATTGTTCAGTTTATAGCCGCTCTTTTGCGCCGGACTAATTCCATTCTGTCCGACCATAGCGCATTCAAAAGCAACCTTTTCAATATCTTCCGGAAGCAAGCCCTCAAAGTATTCCAGCGCACCGACCATATACGAAGACATCATCATAGTGATAATCGGATTTGCGTTTGCGGGATTGTGAGTTTCGTTGAATTCATCCTGCCGACGGTCTGCTTCGGTCTTGATTTCACTTTTCTCTACGCCTGAAAGCGTGAAGTATTTTATCAAACCGGCAGAAGTCGCAATCTTTTCGAAAACGGCATATTCATCGCCGGCATTAAAAGAAGAAAGCGCATTTTCAAAAACCTTGAAGTACTCATTCGCCTTGCTCAACATATTTGAAGAAGGCTTGTAGTAGTTCACGAAATCAAGACCATACAATTTGCGAAGCATCAAGGACTGAAGCATGTTCATCAGTTTATTAGTATCCTTAACAAACTGAGGAAATTCAGACACATTCGCAGTCTGCTTTACAGCATCAATGTTACTTGATTCCATAGCAAACAATGAATGAAGCTGGAGCGGCCTAAATTCAGGCTTGTCGTATATTCTCTGTTCAACAAAGAGATCCAACGGAGCATTCATAACCTGCAAAGACATTCCTTGGAAAAGGTGCTTCGCCAATTCTTCAGTTTTTACAGATCCGAGTTTCTTTCGCACATCATCGAAATGGCGTTTGTAATCTCGCTGGAATTCGTCAAAATTCTTCTGGTTAAAGCCAATCGCTTGCAGTTTTCCAACCTTCTGTGCAAAAAGCATCATTTCGAGATGCATCAACTCGTGCAGCATGTAGTGGCAATAATTGCCATCACTCTTGTACTTGACCACATGTTCCTTGCGATGATGGAAGTCCGCAAATTCCAGATGAGCCAATGTATCCTGCTCATCATCTTTTTCAAACTTGATGGTAACACCAAAATTTGATTCTAATTGCTTGGCAACATCAAAGACCTTAGACTCATAATCCGTAGAGTCAACGATATCCCTTGCTATAGTCAAGAGCAACTTCAGCAGTTCCTGTCGTACGCCGGGGTCCTCAGTTCGATTAACACCCTTTACAGCGCCACGACTCGCATAATCAAAAGCCCTATCTAGTTCATCTTTCTGATAATACGCTAAAGCAATTCCATAATAGCTGTTCGTATAGGAATCGTCCAACTCTAAAGCCCGCTCCATATAGCGGATAGCATTATCATAGTCATTCTTCCGGATAAGCGTGCCCGCCACATTATTTAGCGCTATAGCATTATCAGGATAATAATCCAACACCTTCTTGTAATACTTGTCTGCAGCCTCAACGTTGTTCTTGGCGTTCGCAAGAATGTTACCCATCATGATGAGCGCCCACATATTTTTGGGATCAATTAAGAGGGCTTCAAGAACTTCATCCATGCCCTTATCAATTTCGCCCTGCTGATAAAGAATCTGTCCCAACAAACGGTGCGCCTCCGAAAAGCCGGGACAAGCCTTAATCGCCTTCAGCAGCAAATCCTTAGCGGCATTAAACCGACCTTCAGAACAACAGGCCGACGCTTTCTGAAAATTTGTTTCAGCCTTTTCAAGAGCGTCCGTATCAAAAACAATGCGAACAGAAGTATCAGAAATAACTTCAACGGTAGGAGGACAACCCTTTTCGGCAAAATGATGGACAATTTGCTTTTTCAATTCTTCGGCATTAGCCGCTTCAAAATTTGAAGTGTCAATCGATTGAACAATTTCAATTCTAGCCATAGGGGCATCCTTATCTACGAGAGGTCCCTATTCAGTCCAATCGGCTTTATCCAAAGAAAAAAGGCGTGGAGTCGCGGCGCTTATCGAACCTGCGGGCTACCACACCCTTCAACACAATAAGCACAAACGACCCACGCCCCAATTGGGACGTGAGCGCTCGCCTTACTCTCGTGTTGATTGAAAGTGGTAGTTTCAGGTTCGAGAATAAGAGACGAATCTCAAAATTTCCGGTCGCTCTGGGTCGTTCGGTCCAAAGCTATGTATATAAGAATAGTAGCAAAAAAAGGAGGTCCCCGTCATTCGTCCACAAAGTGGATAACTCAACTAGGGCGATAAATCGCCAAGTTTCGTATAGCAGGGAAGACAAAAGGGGTGTTTTTTGTATATTTATCTTGAGTCTAGAAATCCTGGCTCTTTTATATATCCCCCGACAGGGGCCCGCGGTGAAGAACCGCACTGAGCAAGGCTCAGTTTGTGGACATGCGTTCCATAGGAATATCTATGGGAAAATCCAAAACGATCGTTTCAACAGGTGCAGGCAAGCCCGAATTCTCTTTAATTGACGAAAATCTGCTAAAATCACGAATCTACACAATTCGTGGGGTCAAGGTGATGCTCGATGCCGACTTGGCGGAGATTTACGGGTATAGCACGAAGGATTTCAACAGGCAGGTCAAAAACAACATTGAGCGTTTTCCTGAGGAATTCCGGTTTCAACTATCCCGTAAAGAATTGGAAAACTTGAGGTGCAAAATTTTCACCTCAAGTTGGGGCGGGCAACGGTACGCCCCCTATGCATTTACCGAGCAGGGCATTTATATGCTCATCTCTATCCTCAAAGGTGATTTGGCAGTAAGTCAAAGTATTGCCCTCATCCGTCTGTTCAAGAAAATGAAGGATTATATTATTGCGGATAACCAGCAGTTGCTAGGAAATGCGGGTATTGCGGAAATCGCAATGCAGACTGTGCAAAATACGAGGGATATCGCAGATCATTCTGTCGGAATCAAAGAACTTTCCGGAGAATTGCACAACGTTCAAGACCGTTTGGGGCAAATGGATCTCAGTTTGCAGAAAGTTATGGAAAACTTTATCGATCCCACGACCTACAAGCATTTCTTATTTTTTGACGGGCAAAAACTCGAAGCCGATGTCGCCTACATGAAGATTTATGGCATAGCGAAAAAGTCCATTACGATTATCGATAACTACGTGGGAGTAAAGACTTTGGACTTGTTACGGGGTATCGCGAATGGTGTAAGTGTGACAATCTACAGCGAGGAATGGGGCGACGAAAAGATTACTCCTGCAATAAAGGCTGATTTTGAGAAAGCAAGACCCGACGTTTCTTTGAATATCGATCGTCCCAACCGCAAGTTTCACGACCGCTATATTTTCCTGGATTACGGATTGCCCCGCGAAAAATTGTTCCTCTGTGGAGCGTCTAGCAAAGATGCCGGAAACAAAGTCACAACCATTATGCAGATTGAATGCCCGGAGACGTACCGCCCGATAATCGAAGCGTTGAAGAAATCTTCAGCAACGGGGGTTTTAGGGGTACGCCCCTAGGCGAAAGGGTAGCGGAAGACGCGAGGAGATTCCGGCTCGGAGGCCGGAATGACGATGCGGCTGGAGCGAGGGGAAGGCTTTCCCCTTTTCCTACAAAAAAAGTTCCAGCAAATCGGAAAAGACTTATTGAGCTAATAAGGTTGCCACGCCCTCAGTCTTTAGCTACATTTGGCCTCACCGCCAGATGTCGTATTTCTGGGGAACCGGGCGAGAACCGCCCATAAAAAGGAAATTATTATGTCTCAAATCGAACTCACCTTCCCCGATGGCTCCGTACGTTCCGTAGCATCGGGCACCACCGGCCTCGAAATTGCAAAGAGCATTTCTGAAGGTCTCGCACGCAAAGCTCTGGGCGTCAAGCTCGGCGACAAGGTCCTGGACCTTTCCCGCCCGCTCACCGAAAGCGGCACTATCCGCATCATCACCCCGAGCAACGACGACCCCGATGCTCTGATGCTGCTTCGCCACAGCTGCAGCCACGTGCTGGCCGAAGCCATCTGCGACCTGTTCCCGGGCACCAAGCTTGCCTACGGTCCGGCTATCGACAAGGGTTTCTACTACGATTTGATGACTCCCACACCGATCCAGCAGTCCGATTTCGAGCGCATCGAAAAGCGCATGAAGGAAATCATCAAGGAAGACCGTCCGTTTACCCGCTGCGAAGTGAGCTCCGCCGAAGGCCTGAAGCGCACCGAAGGCGACAAGTACAAGACGGATAACGCTGAACGCGCTCTCGCCCGCGAAGGCAGCGACGGCACCCTCAGCTTCTACGTGACTGGCGAACCGGGCAAGAACTGGGAAGACCTCTGTGCCGGTCCTCACGTGCCCTCTACGGGCAAGCTCAAGGCTTTCAAGGTGCTGAGCCTCGCCGGTGCTTACTGGCATGGCGACCAGAACAGCGACCAGCTGACCCGCGTGTACGGTACCTGCTTTGCCGACAAGGAAGGCCTCGAAACTTACTTGAAGTTCCTCGAAGAAGCCGAAAAGCGCGACCACCGCAAGATCGGTAAGGAAATGGACCTCTACCATATCGAAGACCATTCTCCGGGCATGGTGTTCTGGCACCCGAAGGGCACCAAGATGGTGAACGCCCTCAAGGACTACATCCGCGGCAAGATCGACCGTCGTGGCTACCTCGAAGTGATCACTCCGGAAATCGTGAACAAGACTTTGTGGATCAAGTCCGGCCACGCCGACAAGTACAACGAGAACATGTTCAAGACTCTCGCTGGCGACGTGGAAATGGCTGTGAAGCCGATGAACTGCCCCTGCCACATTCAGATTTTCAACACGGGTCTGCGCAGCTGGCGTGACCTTCCGATGCGCCTTGCCGAATTCGGTAAGTGCCACCGTTACGAACCTGCTGGTACGATGCACGGCCTGATGCGCGTGCGTGGCTTTGTGCAGGACGACGCCCACATCTTCTGTACCGAAGAACAGATTGCAAGCGAAGTGGCTGATTTCTGCGCCCTCGTGAAAGAAATCTACCACGACTTCGGATTCGACGAAATCGTCGTGAAGTTCTCAACCCGCCCGGAAAAGCGCGTGGGTTCCGATGAACTTTGGGACAAGGCTGAAGCAGCCCTCGAAGACGCTACGAAGCTCGCTGGCCTCGACTACATTCTGAACCCGGGTGAAGGCGCCTTCTATGGCCCGAAGCTCGAATTCACGCTGAAGGACAGTCTCGGTCGTGACTGGCAGTGCGGTACCATCCAGGTGGACTTCAACTTGCCGATGCGCCTTGGTGCCGAATATGTCGGTAAGGACAACCAGAAGCATGTTCCGGTGATGCTGCACCGTGCAGCCGTCGGTTCCATCGAACGCTTCCTCGGTATTCTTATCGAAGAATTCATGGGCGATTTCCCGTTGTGGCTCGCTCCGGTTCAGGCCCGCGTGCTCCCGATTTCTGAAAAGTTCGCTGACTACGCCAAGCAGGTGGAAAAGGAACTCGTGAACGCCGGCGTCCGCGTCGAAGTTGACGAATCCAACGAAAAGCTCGGCTACAAGATCCGCCAGTGCGAGCTCCAGAAGATTCCGTACAAGATCATCGTCGGCGAAAAGGAACAGGCCGAAGGCGTTATCTCCGTCAACAAGCGTAAGGAAGGCGACAAGGGCAACATGAAGGTCGCAGACTTCTTGAAGATGACCGAAGACGATAGAAGAGTCGTCCGCTAGTCAATAGACAAATGAAACTTGCAAACGTAGGCTTCCTTCGAGCCTACGTTTTTTTCGTTGGTGACAACCGCCCAAGGCGAAAGCAGCGACCACGCTTGCGTGGGCATTGCCGAGCCGCTGCGGTTGGGACTCCGTAGGAGTCCAAAAGGAACAGGCCGAAGGCGTTATCTCCGTCAACAAGCGTAAGGAAGGGGATAAGGGTCAGATGACCGTCGCCCAGTTCCTCGAAATGACAGCCGAAGACCGCAAGGTCGTGCGCTAATTTTCAAGCGCAGATATAAAACGTATGGATCCCGCCGCTTTGCGGTTGGATGACTCATTAGAAAACGCAGACTCGTTTGAGCCTGCGTTTTTTGCAAACTGATTCTCAATTTAAATGATGTAGGGGCGGACCTGCTTAAAGACAAGCTTGCGTTCCGGGCCCATCACCTTAAATTCAATATCCAGAGCAAACGCATCGGGATACTCATTGTAGAGTTTAGCGAAATATCTCTGAATCTTCTGGACAATTTGGTAAAGCTCGAATATTTCACGGTCGGTAAGAATCAGCGAATCGGGACTGAGCGTCGAATGCTGCAGGAGCACGCTCTGCACGCCGCCCTTGGTCGACGGAATGATCGAAATAATCTCCGGCAGTTCACCGCCTTCAGGATTGGTGATGGAGGTTTCGCCAACCTGGATATTCGCGTAGATTCCTGCGACAGAGTAGTCCGCGATGTTCTGCGTAATGATGACGCCGTTCGCCACTTCGTCGGGGAAAGCCTCGTGAACAGCCACCGCCATCTGCACCGACATATGATCGATATTCCAGAGTTCGCGTTCTTCGAAGGCCTTGAAGCTCCACACAGATGCCCATACCTTGCGAATTTCATCAGACGGCAAATCCTTTTCGCGGGTCGTCGCCTTGACGGACTTGTAAAGGCCTGCCCCGTTAAAGTCGCTCAAGTCTTCGGAATTGGTGCTGGAACGCAAACGTACTCCGGCAACGCCATAAAGCTTACGCACCTTGGCATCGAGCGCATCGCCAAAATCATCGTCCACAGGAATATGTTTGAACATGTAGCGGATATTGTCGAGAACCGCTTCGCGCAGGCGCGTATCGACGGCAAAGTCATCGCGGGCAATCATGTTGGCAATGTAGCTGCGGAGCGATGCCCCCTTCGGCTCACTCGCATCGGCAGGCTCGGCAAGTTGTTCCACGCAGGCATTCTTCACCTGCTTACAAACGCCTGACGCACGGCCTTCCTTGCCGCAATCGCTGAAGGATTTTTCACACAATTCCTCAGTCACCCGGGCGTAATCCATAAAGTGACTATAATGGTAGAACGGCACAGCAAAACCATCGGGAGAATTGTCTGGGAGCAACTTGTGAAGTTCCGCCAAATTCGCCGCCTTCACGCCCACGGATTTAGACGAATTGAAATTGAGATCGGCAAAGTCAACCAACCCCGAATCGGACAAATCGTATGTCAAAGTGATGGGGGTTCGCGCATTCTTTTTCCAGAACTCCTGAGCCTCTTCAAGAGTTGCAACGCCCACCTTATAGGAATTCGCCTTGACCTCAAGCTTCACCAACTTTCCGCAGAGCGCAAGCAAACTGTCGGGCAGGTCATTTCCGTTGAAAGCGATGTTCGGCGTCTTGCGTGCCTTTGCAGCAAGGTTCACATGCGAAAGCGGGGTCTGCGCATCCTTGCTGATGGTGGCGGCAACCAGCGGAATCTCTGCCGGGAGCGTCTCTAAAATCAAGATGTCGTGCGAAGAGACAATCGCCGTGTCAAGTTCGGCGGCGGTCAACTTGCGGAGCGTCCCGTAAGCCGTTCCCGTATTCATGATCTGCATCGCGATGTCACCGAACAGCTGCGCGTGCGTGTACACAGGAACATCCGCCTTCTTAAATTCGGCATCATATTCGGCGGCAGCCTTCTCCGCGGCACTCCCAGACGGCATATAGAACAGGCGGTTCTTCGAGGCTTCGGATGCTTTGGGCGCAAGGAACAGCATGCGGCTCTCAATCAGCTGCTGCACCGCCGCCACCTGGGAAGGCACAATGCAGTCCGTCGGGAAGAACGTAAGCGCCACCATGGAATCCACCGAAGGGTAATACACCAGCGTTCCCGCGACCGTATTCTTCGCCGGGTCATAGTAGGCTTCGTTTTCGAATTCCGCAAGCGGACTCGGGTCGTGCAGCACCTTCTTCGCAAAATCGTAATGCAGCAGGTACGCCCTCGTGTTCATAAAATGAACCACGGCGCTATCCGAGTTGAAATCGGTGATGATGAACTTCACCAAATAACTTGTACCCAGTTCCGTCTTAGACGGATACGCCAACTTGCGGAAAGCCTCGTAGCCATCTTCCTTGTAAAAACCCGTCCATTCTGCATCGCCTTGAATAAAGACCGGCAGCGTATCAGGGTCTACTATGTCGGGGTCATCATGGCGATTCGGGTCTACAGAAGAGTCGCTGTTGGAACATGCCCAAAGCGCCGCCACCAGCACGGCAAAAAAATGAACCGACAAAAAGTTTCGCAAACGCATCGCCTTATTCCGAAAAACTATTCTGCAAGCCCCATCAAACGGGAGTCATCCGGGCAGAATTCAAACGTATCGGTAAAATCGCCAAACGTACCGGTCTCTACATCGGCAAAACGGCATACAATAGGCAACTGGCGAGCCTTACTGATATCGTCCTGGGCCAGTCCGCAGCCATCCAGCACAAGCGTTACGCCATCAGATTCATAGACCTTGAGGCAGTCTATTTCATGGCAAGGGTGAATCGTTATAGAACTGATGGTAGAGCGACTGTACTCATAGACCTTGCCGTCATAGGTAAAGCGGAAACTGTCAAAATGGTGGTTGCCGCCCCAGTCGTAGGTCAAATCCGACAAGGTCTCGTATTTCCCGTTGACATACAGAACGGCGGTATCCACGCTAATCACGGGCATGGGCGACATGATGATGTTACAGCCGGTAGGCGTCCCCTGCACATAGACGTAGCCGTCCATGTCGGCGTACTTAAAGCTGCAAATCCAATCCTGCTGGGCAAAGACCACCTGGGAGCCATACCAGTCGCAGGTATAGGCTTCTTTTTTCGGAACGCGCGTTTCAAAAATTTCCAGCGGATCCGTCAGCACTTTTCCCGACTGTTTTTCCTCGCCATTTTCAGCATTGCTTCCGCCAGAAGAATCATCGCCACAGGCCATCAAAAGCATCAAGGCGCAAACCGTCAGCAACTTATAGGTTTTCATAGTATACCCCCAAACAAAGTTCAATACGCCCTTCCCAAATTATTCCGCCGGATCAGGAATTCGGAAATCACCCATGCAGATTTCAAAGGTATCCGTAAAGCTGTCGAATGAGCCATCTTCTACACTGGCAAAGCGGCACACAACCGGCAGCGATCTCGACTGGCTGATGTTATCGTTGAATGTTCCGCAGCCATCTTCAATCAAAGTTTCGCCGTCGGATTCATAGACCTTCAAGCAGTCCATCTCCTGGCAGCTGCGGCCGCCCCAGCCATAGGACGAATGGAAATACTCGAAGACCTTGCCTTTGTAGCTAAAGCGGAACGAATCGTTGTGGTGGTTTCCGCCCCATTCGTAGGTCACATTTTTCAAGGTTTCGTATTCTCCATTGACATAGAAAGCAGCCGTATCCACACTCATCACGGGAATCATGCTAAAGCGCGCTTCGCAATCGGTGGGCGAACTCTGCACATAGACAAAGCCTTCGTCACCGTCGTACTTGAAGGAGCAAATCCAATCCTGCTGGTCAAATTTTTCTTCCCAGTTCAATTCAGACGATTTGCAAGTATAAACTTCGGCCTTCGGCTTGCGCGTCTTGAAAATTTTCAGTGGGTCGGTGAGAGCCCCGCTCTTTTGCGAACTTGAAGACACTTCACCCTTAGAAGAAGACGACTTTTCCTCTTTACGAGAACTTGAAGACACATCCACGTCATTGCGAGAGTTCGAAGAACTCGAAGCAATCCACGACGAGCTTGAATTATCCAAAGACTCTTCGCTGGAAGAAGATTCAGGGTCATCGCTGCTGGCGCTAGAAGAATCGTTGCCGCAGGCAGCAAAGAAAAGCAGAGAACAGATAGGGAGTAATTTATAGATTTTCATAGCAAAAATATACTTTGTTTACACCAAAACTGCAACGGAACTATAAAAGCTCCGATTTAAAGTTCAAAATTCCGTGTTTACCGTCACGGGAATAGGCTAATTAAAAAGCGCAGACTCCACCGAGCCTGCGTTTTTGACAATCATTTATCAATCAGGGCTAAACCACCTTCGGACGGCCACTCTGCAGCTTCATCAGCAAGTCAGCCACCTCGTTCCAGTGTTCCAGCACAACCTTACCAATGGCGGGGTCGTACATCACGCCCAGATTCTTCTCGATTTCCTTGCGGCAGTAATCCAGCGACAAGGCATCGCGGTAAACGCGCTTACTCGTCATCGCATCGACAGAGTCCGCAATAGCGATGATTCGGGCACCAATCGGAATATCTTCGCCCTTCAGACCTTCAGGATACCCCTTGCCGTCATAACGTTCATGGTGATGCAATACGATCTGCACCAGTTCGTGGGTGTAGTTGGACTGCATCAAGATCTTCGCACCAATTACCGGGTGCTGTTTGATAATCGAGAATTCATCGTCCGTAAGCTTACCGGGTTTACCGAGCACGTTGTCGCTAATGCCCATCTTGCCGATATCGTGCAAGTGTGCAGCATGGGTAATCAACGAGACGGAACCTTCCGAAAGCCCCAGCAACCTTGCGATTTGCTCAGAGAAGGCCTTCACACGGTCGGAATGGTGCGCCGTATAGGAATCCTTGGCTTCTTCCACCGAGATAAGGCAAGAAATCAAATCCTTGAGATTCTGATTTTCGTTGTTTTCGACCGGCTTGTGATAACGCACCTTGTCGCGGTACATATTCAAGTCGGCTTCCATTTTCCAGTCGCTTATGGACTTGCGGACACCGGAATCACTGCGCAGGCGGCTTTCGCCCACCGCAATCGACAGATGATACAAAGCGTTCTTGTTGTACTCTTCAATGCATTTCTGCAAATTGGTATACAGCAGGAACATCGAATCCAGCGGAGCTCGCGTCACCACGGCAAATTCATCGCCACCGATTCTAAAGCAATTACCCGAGGCGCCATAAGCCTCCTTAATCGCATTACCAGCAGCCACAATCAGCGCATCACCAGCCTGGTGGCCAAAGGTATCGTTCGCATACTTAAGACCATTCACGTCCATCAAGACCATGGTCCAAGTACCCGCGTCGGGGTCTTCCTGGCTAATCGTCTTGAGAAGTTCATCAAAAGCCAGTCTGTTTTCGAGGCCGGTCAAACTATCGGTGGTGGCCACATCTTGCAGGTGTTCGTTCATCACGCGAAGCTTGCTATTAATCTGTTCCAGTTCAAAAGAAGTCTCGCGAATGAAGGTCGCCATACGGGCAGCCAACGGCAAACGGGTAGACATGCCTTCCTGGATGTCTTCGATTTTGCCATATTCGTGCTTAACCACAGGACCTTCGCGCATAGATGCGAACACAAGCGTAATGTTGTGCTGGTTCAAGTGGCCCTTTTCACGCAGGAATTCGCCATGGGAGAAGAATCCGGTACTGGAGGCCAAGCCCTTGAAGGGTGAAATTTCGTAGGTCGGTTCACGCTGGCTCCAGAAAGCCTTACGTGCCGCACAAGAGAAAATATGCTGCACTTCGGGAGCGAACTGTTCGCAGTTTTCACTTTCGGCCTTAATCTTTTCCACGATCAACTGCGGTTCACCATAAGACAAGCGGACAATGGACCCCTCGTCAATATCCGAAGACATGGTAAGGGACCCATCCGGATTGCTGGCGCCCGCAGCACGCACAATGGAAACCCCGTTATGTTCATAAAGCATGGGGAATTCAAGGGCGTTGTAGAAGAAATTGCTGTCGTTCTTAATATTCAGGTACTTGTTATATACCTCGTAGGCAGGAATACCGCCCAATTCATAAAGGATATTGCCTTCTGAACGGGTCACATGGAAGTTACGGCCGATAGGTTTCCAACCGCTAATCTTACGGGATTCAACATGAAGATCCGCACCGCCATAGAACACCACCAACAAGGCAGATTTCGAGAAGCCGCCCACCGACGAGAATACGCAGGAATTGGGGCTCGTAATATCGGGCGAACAAACGATACCGCCAAAGACCTGGATATCCGGAGCCAAGCCATCGAGCCCCTCGCAAAGGGCCGTTGTCGAGAAGGGAGAAATGCAATGGTAGATTTCAACGGCCTTCACCCAAGGATTCCGGTCAGCCTCCGCCACAATCTGGCTAGCAATGCCACCGACCGATTCCCTTGAAAAGTCATACTGGAAAACAGAGAACTTAGTCGTTGGCTTTTCGAAAATAATTGCAGACACCGAAATGTCGACCGTCTGTTCGCAGTCAACGATGTTTCCACTGGTCGAATTGCCGAACCACGGGACATCGGGGAAAATGCGCTCCAGAATGTCCCAAACGGGCTTCAATTTTTCCGGTTCCAATATTGTCGAGTGAATTTGGAAGCAAATTTTAGGCGAGCCGTGTTCCTTGCACCACTTGCTAAACAAGAACAACTCGTTTTCGAATGCCACCGCATCCTTATAGGCAAATATTTTGTTCTTCATATTTTTCCCTTCTTAAGAACAATAGTTGACATTAATATATATAAGAATCCTAGGGAATTGCAACAATTGCACCTAAAAAAAGCCCCCAAAAGAGGCTATAAATTAGTCCAAATTGGAATATTTGGGGGGTAAAAAGGCTCTTTTACGACAAAGACCCAATCAAAGCTCTTTGTGCATCACAAAATCGATCGGGGCAAGGCATCCCTTTGTAAAATCTTTTCATTTCGACAACCCCAAAAAGAATCACACAATAAAATACATCTCACTACATTATAAAGGCTTTATTAGACAGACATTCAAGAAATATTCATACAAGGTCACACAAATTAATTTTGTTTGTATGTAAAAATTACAGCAAAGTAAAATGTTATAAGTCACATACATATTTCTCATTATATATTTACATGCAAATGATACAAATTTGTTTGAAAAAACATACACTAGTATCAACAAATTAAACCACCCTTAAAAAGGATAATCACATGGCAAATACAAACGAATCAACATCAAAAATTCTTCGAGTTCAGAAAGGCGTTTTCGAAACACCAAAGTTCACCAAGATTAAACCGACCATTAAAGCAAAATCCGCTGCAGAAGAAAAACTCAACGCCGAGAAAATCAACAAAGACGGCCTTTTTGATGTCGTTCTGAACGGGAAAAAGAGACCCTCTTTCATTAACGGCAAAATTGTAGACACCAAGATTACAACATCAAAAAAAGCCATCAGCGCCTTGAACAACATTCACAACTTGATGGGGTTTGAAAACGCCGAACAAGAATTCAAAGAAAAAAATGTTTCAACAACCAACCTGGGCCCCGAAACAAAATTTTTCCGTTTACAACAGTACCACCGAGACATTCCCGTTTTTGGTAGACAGCTTGTCTTATCCACCGACGGTGAAGGAAACATGGAATCTTTAAGCGGTCTGTACACGCCGATACAAGACGAAAGCAAAGCCACAATCACCGAAAACGACGCCGTAGCAGCAATCCAGAAAAAAGAAAAAGCTGCAGAATTCAGTTCTGAAGGCCTTTTCTACTATGTTAACGCTTCAGAAAAAGGCATCCTTTGCTGGAAAATATGCACACCGCAAAACGTTTACTTTGTAAACGCCAAAACAGGCGCCATAGAACATTCTTACGCCACCGAAATTGATTTCGGTCAGGAAATCATATGCTCAGGAATGTCTCTTGCTTCTACAAGAATCAATTATCCTGTTTACGCAAACAATGGAACACGTAAATTATACGACGTAAGAAGAGGCATTTCCGTTCGCGAATGCAGTGCAAATGGAGACCGCGTAGGTGCAGAAATATTTGCAACCGGCAACGACGCGAGCATTATCGGAAATCAACATCCCGCCGCCATCACCGCAATGAACAACATGATCAAAATATTTGACTATTATGTCAATGTTTTTGGAAGAAGAAGCGCCGACGGAAACAGTCTCCCCATTCACATAGTCGTGAATTATCATCCCGGCAACAGTGCCTATACGAATGCATTTTACTCTTCCGGATATTCCAACTGGGTAGAAATCTGCCTCGGCAACGGAAGTAGCATTGCCCGCCCAGTCGATGTTCTTGCCCACGAATTCACACACGCCGTAGAAAACAGCATTTGGGAAGCAAGCAGCTGCTATACAGGAGAATCTGGCGGTATTAACGAAGCCGTTGCAGACATTCTTGGCGAATTTATCCAAGACGGCATTCTTGACACCATGGGCGAAGAATTAACCATCGGATCAATCCGCCGTTTCGACAACCCCAAAGCAATGGGCGATCCGTCGAAATATTCAGAAATGACGTCTACCGAAGTTCACACCTGTAGTTGCATTTTATCTCATGCAGCTTACATTATGCAAAAGAATTGGCCCACAAAAAACAATTCCGAAGAACTCGCAACCATTTTCTACAAGTCCCTATTCTACCTCACTCCATTCTGCAATTTCCTCGACTTCCGCTCAGCCGTTTTAAAAGCCGCTAGGACAATGAAAATTACCGCACAGAAGGTCAAAGTTGTCGCCCAAGCATTTGACGAAGTCGAAGTCATCCTTGTTGGCGACGACGGTCTTTCCTATACATTGAGCGGATACGTAAAAGACACTTCTGGCAACCCCATTGTCGACGCAAAGGTTACCATGAAAAAACAGAACAACACTTCCGTTTATAGGACCGCCTACACATCATCGGATGGACGATTTGAACTCGTTTTCGATCGAGGTTATACCTATTCATTAACTTTCGAAGCAGACGGATATCAAAGCAACAGCACAACAATCAACCTAACTTCACAGCGTTGTTCTAAACGATGCATTTTGCCAACAATCACACTCCAATCCATAACAACTTCAAGAGGATATTCTCTCCAAGGCATTGTAAGAGACGCTTCTACCGGAAACCTTCTTAAGGACGTCACCATCAGAATTAAAGCCGGCAGCGGGCAATCACATATGTGCACAGCCGGAAAACAAGATATCACCCTGAAGACAGACGAGAACGGTCATTTCTACACTTCAGCTGTCAAGAGTGGCACATATTCTATCTGGGCATGCAAGAGTCTTGACTCCGTTTCAAAATGGCAAAAATACGCCACTAACGTTTCCGTCTCTGGAAACAACAGCATAAACATTTCGCTCCCCGTTGCCAATCGAGAATTCATATCAGAAATTCGCATGGCCTCAGAATCTACAAGGGCAAAAGCCTTAAGACTAGTCCCCGCATCAGCAGTACTCATCGACAAGGATTTAAATGCCGGTTGCGGAGGAAAGTACATCTATTGTAACTATAGTTACTCTAGTACGGCAACCCCGATTACAAATATAATTCTCATTCAAAGCAACACCCCACTGACTTGGACTTCAAAATCAATAAACTACCAAGGCAGAACATCATCATATACACGCATTAACGTTAATCTAAACGAAGGTGCCAAGGGCGAATACATTTATCTGTGTTACACAAAAGACACCTATTACTCCCCCATGACAGGAATCGATGTCATTTTTGACAACGAAAATCGACTTGACCCCTGGATGATGGTAACTTGGGACAATACCTACTATAGCGAAGCTAACGTAAACGAAGGAAACACCGGCAAGTTGACATACATCTTAAAAACTAAAGCCGAGTTCATCTAATTAGCACAGTAGCCATAAAAGGAACCCACCCGCAATTTTTTTGCGAGTGGGTTTTTGATTTATAATTCAAAAAAAAGGACCCACCCGCTAGCGGGTGGTTTTCTTTATACAAAAAAGGAGGAGGCGATAAACGCCCCTCCCCCTCGGCGGGTTTTCTGTTCCAGGGTGAGGTCTTCACGCGACGCCGTCAACGCTATGCAAGTTTGCTATTACGCACTGTTTAATGGATTGCTGCTTCCGAGCCTACCACCTTGCAGTCTACGCGGAACAATTAATCCTTTGCCTCTCGGCATCTCATCTTCCCATAACAGATTTCAGCGCGTAGTTAATTCCACGGCACCTATCGGACAAACCGAAACCAAAGTCTAGCCTTACCTTAACGATAACGAAAGCGTCTCGATTCTCAGTGTTAACCAAGTTACCCAGATCATTCGACTAAGGCATATTTTGTTAGGGTGATTGCAGATTAATCGCAATAGCGTCGCTTTATCGGTTAAATTAGATATACTAATAACCGCAGGGAGGTTGGGCACCTCCAGTTCCTTCATATCTTCGCCGACGATTCGTCCTATTCCTATCTGCCGTACCGGGCTTCTCAAAACTTATCCACGGTGACACTATAAAATCATCTCATTTCAGCACTCAACGCTATCGAACAGAAACAACAACTTTTCTTTCTTTTCTGTGTATGCAACGATCGATTCGTTAAGGAATTAAGCATCCACCGACAACTTTACAGCTCCGTTTTCAAGCCTTAATGACCCGTAACAGAAGGCCTAGCCTATTCCATCATAAAAGACATCCAGTCCTTTTTTTGCTGCTTTGCGACCTCGGCCCATGCGGCCTAGACAGGCAACCCTAGTGCCGAAGCTATCATTTTCATTTGCATTTCCGTCTTTTCCTTCTCTAGCTTAGCTAGAAGATTATAATATCCACCAACTTCCGTGATGTTCATCGGAGCAGGAATACGAGTCGGTTTCACCTCAGATTCTTCAGCAATACGCTGAAGAATCTTGAGTTTTAGCGCACGAACCTCTTCGGAAGTTTCCTGTTCAATAAGCTTTGACGCTAATTCTTGATAATCTACCATAGTTTATCACCCATTTTTCTGTTTATATACATCCTGCATTTTTTCTATTACATTTTTTACAAATTGCACAAGAGAACCAATTTTTATATATCTAACAATATATGCTGTTAAAGTTGAATCATCTTCTTTATTATTTTCATAATTATACTTGAGCAAATTCATAACATCTTGAGGGTAATCTGATTTACTAAATGGTCTTACACTAGCATGTGTATAAACACCTTTAAAAGCCAAAGCTTCCTTTAGCCTTTTTGCTTCATTTTTGATATCATCCATAGAAAAAGGTCCTGTATGCCATAGCAACTCATTATTTGTCAAAAGCGCAGGATGTTTTTTTATAAGATACCGAACTAGAAAACGAAAAGACTTTATTTGTTCTTTAGTAAGCTTAATAAAGTTTTTTTTCTTAGTATATTCATCAGAAAGTGTGTATGTTTCACCAAAAAATTCCATTTCATAAATGTCGTCTTTATCGAAATTCTTTCCTCTATTCTCTTCATTCAAATAACCTAAGCTAGCAAAATCAATAGGAATGGTTTGCTTATTTAGTTGGTCCCCCCCAAACCCAAGGTGGGATGACCAATACTTATCATCAAATAATTCATATATTCTGCCATTACTATCTATGACATAATTAGAAGAAACTCGATACATAACTTTTTTTTCTGAAGCTGTTCCATTTTTAGTCAGTTTTTTCTTTTCCGTTTCAAAAAACAATGTACGAATACTGCCTTTGGCATGCCCCACAGAATAATGAACGCATATTGATTTCTTTTCTGTTTCTTTTTTAGTATAATAGTCTTCCCAATCAACCCATACAGTCCCACTATTTTTTTTCTGCCCCAATTGAGGTCTAACCTTTATGAAATCAAAGCAGTCCTTATTAGGATTAGGGGAAACATTTAAGTTGCCATCTTCATCAAGATATTTTTTTTCTATAACCTTACACTGTTTATAAAAATCTACTCCGTAATATTTATTACCCTTATCATCAATATAAGGATCCTGATCTACATCAATCTTAGCATTCGATTGCTTTATTTTATTTATTCTATTCTCTGGAAAAATCATCTTTCCAGAGTCCCCTAAAGAAGCGAGGTCTTTTTGAGTAAGAGATACAAAGAATTCATTATCTTCAGTCCTCATTTTTTCTATTTCTATCATTTTGCATAATCCTTTTTTATAAAATAAATGCCATTGTTATTCTAACAAAATGATGCAACCACATCATCTATACTGCTGTCAGGATTTTTCGAGACTTTATCGCACACTTGTTGAATAATGCGCAAAATCGAAGAATCACTTTCAACACACAAATCTTTATCACCTACATCTTCCACGGCCAAACCCGTTTCAAAATCATAAATTAAATCTCCACACAAAGGACCTTCTTCATATTCATCTCCATCATTTAAACCAGAATCATTGCCAAAGCTTCCATCATTATTTGCTGAAGATCCGTTGCCAGAATTTCCATTAGACGATCCACTAACAGAATCATCATTAGAATTGGAACAATTCTCTGCACTACCACTAGTTCCTAGACCTCCGCTAGACCCTGCACCACCTCCACTGCCAGAATTATTCGAACCCGAGCCTCCTGCAGAACTTTCTCCGGACGAGCCTGAAGAACCATTATTAGAACCAGAACCACCGCTGGATCCTGCACCACCTCCATTGCCAGAATTATTTGAGCCCGAGCCTCCTGCAGAGTTTCCTCCAGAGGAACCCGAAGAACCGTTCTTTAGTTTTTCTAGTTCAATTTCTTTCTGAGCATTTATCTCAGCCTTTTTCTGGTCCAAACCAGCCGTCAAAGCAGCGGTAGCCATTTCACTAGTTCTGTTAATAATATTATCTCGACCCGTCGCAGACGCATTTGTCACACCATTTACGATATCCTTCAACTGATCAAGCCCCGTAATATTATCAAATTTCGGAGTTTGCTTATTAACCAAAGCAGTAACCAAATCAGCCGCAGTTACCGGAGTCGTCGGAGTTACGCCCTGTAAATCCAATGCAGAGATATCCTTTGTCGTTTTCCCCGCCAAATAATCACTTCCATTAAGATAACTAGAATCAATTTCCATCTTATCAATCGGAGAATCCTGCCAGTTCCAGAACCTAGTCAAGTCAATAACTTCACTTACATTCGTCTGGCCAAGGACAGCCTCACCAATCATACCCTTAGTCGGCAAAGAAATAACTGTCGTCGGAGCTCGGAAACTATTCGTATGGAATCTATATAGCTGTTCCTGAACATCAGCAGCCGATCGGCCAAGTTGTTCCGCAAGTTCTTCAGGGAATGTAAAAGGCAACAACATACAATTCCCGTAGAAGCCAAGTAGTTTGCGAATATTCACACAATTAAGTAGAGGAATTCCAACGCCATTATTACCAGAACCATTCGTTTTCGGTTCTTCGTCACCCTCAGCTTTTTTCTCGAGCTTACCGAAGTTCATTTGAACGGTATACTTATCAAGCATCATAGCTCGCTCATCACTACTAAGAGCGGCCCAAACCGCCTGAGAATACCTCAATGTACCCGTCACAACATGATGCAAAGTTTCTTCCATCTTCTGGAATTCAGACCTTTTCAGAGTTTTTTCATCACTATATACAGTAATTCTCGTATTCCAAGAGAGCGTAGATGAAGACAACGCTGTTTGAAGCGGTTTTCCATCCAAGCTCAAGCTCAAGCCTCTTATAGAGGGCCGCCCAAGAGATTTCAAATTGCTGGAGGATAGATAAACATTAGGATTCCTAAACGCTTCAGGAAGAGCTTCCATATAATGAGCCATTCGCCTCAAATCTCGCGAACTCTTATTATCATCCTTAGCAAAATCCATTTGTTTGTCAACATAGTTCTCCCACGCTTCTTGTTCCGAAGGAGACAAGTTGTTGAAGTTCTTATACAATGTATAATTTAGGGACTCACAAGAATAGCCAATATTAATAGACGCAATCTCTTCTGCAGATACATTTTGCGGGAGCGAGAAAGAACATCTCACAGAGACATTCCCGCTAGAATTTCTATACCGTCTAATGCCATCCTTCAACGCATCTCTAGTTTCATAACATGTACTTAACTCTTGACGCTGATAATCAACTTCTCCAGCAACAGATCCCTTACCATTTTTCAATACAATTGTAGCGGTCAAATCATCAAACGAAAGGAAATTACCATAAAAAGACAGAGTCAAATTCTTCGCGCCCGATTCCGCAGCTTCGAATTTCCACTTGGGACAAGCGGCATACGACTGAATCAAACGCAACCCAGAACGATATTTATACGGCAAAGCGCGCTCTAGAGTATTTGCATGTTTTAAAAGCACGGAATATCTTTTCTTAAAGCGAGCTTTATTAAAAGATGCCATATCTTCTTCCGGGAAAATCAAATTTTTTTCATCCCCAAGGAATTTGATCATCTTCAAAGGAACGAAAAGAACCAAATCAACACTGTCTACAGCGGTTTCCAAGCGATACCGACGCATAACTTCCCAATACTGAATCGTCATTGCATGAGAATGGTTATGATTCGCAATAATTTTTGTTGCTACAGAATCAGACTGTTCACTCGTAGCAGAGCTAACACTCACACGTTTTGCCTGAGAAATTCGATTAGACGCAGTTTTAATGCACTGTTGAAAGCGTTGCGCTGCAGAGGAAGCTTCGTTTTGAGAATTATTCTGATGCGCTTTCGAAGATCCACTACTTTTCGTTTTTGAGTAGCTACCACTTATTCCTAAGCCAAAGAATCCGCCATAACCTCCCGAAGCGCTAGCCCCTATACCCCAACTACTACTTTGAGCTTTATAACTAGAGCCAGCTTCCATCATTTGCTGTACGCCATATTCGTATGCAGCAGAAGTATCATCCGTTTGACTATTTTGATAACTTTCATTAACAGAGTCTACTCCTTCTGCCGTATCAGTAATTTCATAACTCTGTGTATTTTCTCGAACAACAAGACGCTGTTCTTCGCCCGGAGCCAAAATAAGGGAATAGAGCAAATCACCCAGCGCAAAGCCATCAGGTACCCAAGCCTGGTGCATATTCAACTGATACCCCAGCCCTAATGACGACATTTGAGGAAGTTTGTCGGGATCTGAATAAAGCGACGTTTTAAAGCCATCAACATCAACTGGTTTTTTTAAAGAATCTCGTTTTCCAATAGACAAATCTGGCTCAATCAACCGCTGTAACATACTATAAGAAAACATTCTCGAAGGAGCCGTATCAGACGAAAGCATTACAGGATGTTCATCATCACCCATCAATTTTACACTCGGCAAAGCCTTGGCAATTTTTTCTTCTTTTTCAAAGAACACTTCCCTTACAACAACAAAACCGTCATCGCCCTTTGAAGAATCAACACCTTCCAGCCTAGCTTCGAGCGTCGCCTTTTTCAAAATTTCTTCAAAGATCTCTTGAATTCCCTTTCTAAACGACTTCCCATCACTTACATACGTTGTCAACGATTTCAAAGACTCGCAAACCGTTTCTACAGGGAAATTGGTATTCTGATAAAAAAGGACCAAATCACCTTTTTTATCATCAACGATTTGCTCTAACGAACTACGCAACGCACTTTCTTCAGTGACGAGATGTTCTATTTTCCATTTAGACAGAATCTCTTGCACCAAAGCAACCATATTAGATTCTATCATGGAATTAATCAGCTCTGTTGAATTTTTGATAAATTCTTGTCGGCCACGAGAATTAGAAACTATAATTTTTACAGTTTCTTTAAAACTATAACGTTCCGGAAGAGTAATAATGAATTTACCCGTTGCATCAGTAATACAATTTGGATTTTCAACTTCTTCAGTTTTATCTTCTGCAGGACTAACCACACCATCAATTTCAACCTTTACACCGGTAAACGGAATTCCTTCGCCCTCATCCTCAGCACTTTTTAGACACACCTTACCGCTCACTAAGCGAGGAAGCGGAAGAACACAATCCAATTCAAACAAGTCTTCATCTAATTCCAGAGATTGCTCTTCACCGCTCACAGACTCATTACTAGACAGATTTTCATCAGCATATATATGTTCAGGAGCATCGTCTTCAAAACCGTAGGGATTACAATCTTCAACATCACCGTTCTTTGCAACAATAGCAACAGCACCTTGAGCAGCCTCAATAACACTTCTTAGAGTATTCAGATCACAGAGTATAAAATCAGGCTGCGTTTTTTGAAGACCTTTAAGAATAGCAAATGTTTTTTCTGCATCCAAACGAGCTAAATCTTGAATGCTACGAACACCCGCTTGGGCAAGCAAGTAGGCAAGATCCGTAGTCATACCATCAATACGCCACAAATCCGCTTGTTTAACCCACGTATTAATGTAATCTACAGAAATATCCAACTTTGTTGCGATATTATCGCGCTGTCGTTTTGTTTTACAACGCGTCAATAAAGATACAATATCAAAAATACGGCATTCACTAAGTTCTTCAATCATCCTCTTGCTAATTCCCTTAATAGGAATTAGCGATGCCGAAATTTCCTGAGGTTTACGATTTTCCTGTGCAAAGGATTTTTTTCCCAAATACTTTCTCACACGTTTCCACTCGCCAAGTAAATCAGAAGGCAATCGAGTACTTGTACTCTTTCGATATTTTTCTATTTCCGTAGCACTACTACGAAGAATTTGTTCAACATCATTAGAAGATAATTTTGACAATTCTCCTTCTATTTTAAGCTTTTCCGCCCTACTCTCGATAATTTTTTTCAAGCCAGAATCTTTAAGCATTTCATCTTTCAGCGGAATCAAATCATTTTCATTAGCAATTGGCGTCTTAGACATTTTTACCTCGTATTAAATTTCACACATAAATTAATAATAAAAACACAAAAACACAAGTAAACTAGCATTTACTTAACACAAAATTTACACAACAAAGTAACAATTAGTTATTCAAACAAAAATCAAAAGAAATATGCATAATACAAGTAATTGACAGCGTACAACAATAGACAAACAATATTATTCAAAAGTAAACAGCTTACATTCAGCATCCTAAAAGTTCATCTACCATTTTTTGTAAAAATTTTACATTTATCAGAACGGATTTTCATACAAAGTCGAAGGGGCTTTCTTGAGATAAACAAGAAAAGCCGCCCCACAGGGCGGCTTTCTTTATTGATTAAGCAAGAAAATTTCTAGCCAACATCCTTTGTCTGGATTACTTTTCCCAGCGGTTCAAATGAATGACCCTTGACGTCAAACGGCAACCGATCTTCACGGATTGTCATTTTCACGAACATGTTTACTGCCGCTGAAACAGTGATTCCAACGGAATCACAGAATGTTTCAAATTTTTTCTTTGTTTCGTCTTCCATTCTTACGCTGACTATTGCCATAGACCTATCCCTTAAAAAGCTTTTTAACAATAGCTTATTTTTTTTCTGTTGTCAAACAAATATTTTATTTACAAGTTTTCTTTTTTCGTATAAATTATATTTCACTCCATAGAATCATTTTATATTAGGCAACAGCCGTCATACATCCACCATACAAGTTATTCTGTATTTGGCGAATATATCATAAAAAACACGTTTTTGTACAAAACAGTTTATCCAAAAAATTTTAGATAAAAAAATATTTACCTACCAACAAACTGGTCCCCGAACTTCAGTTCGGTTTCCTTGGCTCCGTTTAGATTCACCAAGCGGTTCGGATCGTAGCGCATAAATTTCACAACACCATTTCTCAACACCTCGAGGCGTTCGAAAAATTCTTGCGGTGTTTGCGCGGTAAGCAAAGTCTGTCGCACTTGCATTTCAGGGTCATCAAAACCCTTGCAAAGTCTTGCGGCAAGCTGCTTCAAGCGACCAAGGGCACCCATTTCGGTAGAGCCATCTTCGAGCTTGAATTTGTAGTAAAGCGGGAACACATCCAAGGCTTCTTCGGCAGTAATTTCATGAGCGGGCTTGCCTTCCCAGGCATCGGCAATTTGTCCGAAAAGCCACGGGTTGTGCATGGCGCCGCGGCCTATGGACACTCCCGATACGCCGTAGGTTTCCAATCGTTCGCGTGCCACAGCCACGCTGTTCACGTCACCGTTGCCAATCACAGGAATCTTGGCCGCGGCCGCGACCTTGCCAATCCATTCCCAGTTGGCAAGGCCATTGTACCCCTGCAAGCGGGTACGGCCATGCACCGTGAGCATTTCCACGCCTTCGCCCTCGGCGATCTTCAGCGTTTCCATTACGTTAATGCTTTCGTCATCCCAGCCTATGCGACACTTGAGCGTCAGGGGAATATCCACGCTAGAAGCATCCAGTGCGGCTCGGACATCGTGCAAGATCTCTTGCAGGCGCGGCAAATCGCGCAAGAGCCCAGAACCGCTCCCCTTCCCCGCCACCTTCGGCGCCGGGCACCCAGCATTCACCTCGATAAACTCCGGGTGCAGGTTTTCGGCAATCTTTTTGGCGGCAGCGGCCATTCGGTCAGGGAACCTTCCAAATATCTGCACCCCGAAAGGCCTTTCTTCGGGGAAAAACTTCAGCTGTTTGTGGCCATCCAGGCAAAAAACGGCATCACCGTCCGTCGGAACAAACTCCGATACCAGAAGTCCCATGCGATTTCCCGACAAAACGCGGCAAAGTCTACGGAATGGGGCGTCCGTCACCCCATCCATGGGGCTAAGTATGGTATTCGGAAACACTTCCAAATTTCTAAGCCTGAAACTTTTCAACATTTTAACCACAATTATCCACAAATAGTCCGCAACTAGAGCCCGAAAAAATTGTTTAATTTTATTCAGACCGGTACGCTAACTCATTGATAAACCTATATTTAAGCCGTGGCAAATATAACTAAACAAGCACTGATTCAAGAGATCGCCAAGTCCACCGGATTTGTGCGTAACGATATTAAGACCGTCATCGAGCAGTTTCTCGACCTTTTGGGCGAAAAGCTGATCGAAGGCAACACCATCGAGATTCGTGGCTTCGGCACCTTTGCCTGCAAGCCCCGCAAGGCTCGCCCGGCCCGCAATCCCCGCACCGGTGAAACCGTCTTGATCGAAGAACGCATGGTTCCCTCGTTCAAGTTCAGCAACGACATCAAGGACAAGATCAACTCCTTGGAAGCCTTGGTGGAAGGTGCGAACGCAAAGCTTGAATCTGAGGAAACTCAGGTCAGCGACGCCACTTCTTCTTCCGTCAAGTAACGCCATCCGCCCTTACCCAGGGTCTGGTCCAGCACCACTGGGCCGATGGCTTCACGCTTAAGCGTTTCCACATGATTGCCCACAGCCGCAAACATCCTGCGAACCTGGTGGTACAATCCCTCGCCAATCGAAATTAAGACGGAATCCCCGTCAACCTCCAAGGCCCGTGCAAGCACCGGCCTTCTTTCGTCTTTGAGCATCACGCCACGCAACAGCTCGGCCTTCTGTTCTTCGGTAAAGGGCCTGGCAAGCGTCACGCGGTACTGCTTGAGGTAACCCTTCTTGGGGCTTTCCACCTTGTGGATAAAGTCCCCCTGGTTCGAGAACAGCAACAAGCCCGACGAATCCGCATCCAGGCGTCCCACGGTCTGAATTCCCATGGCCGTAAAGCGGTCCGGCAACAGTTCAAACACCGACTGGTGGTCACGGGCGTTGTGACTGCATTCCACATCCAGCGGCTTGTCCATCATGATGTAGAGCTTTTCGATAGTAGGTACTTCTTCGCCGTTCACCGTGATGAACTCAGGCCTTACCTTGAATTCCATAAACGGGTCGTCAAGGACCTTGCCGTCCAGTTCCACCATACCCATACGTACAAGGGCACGGCTTTCCTTGCGAGAGCCAAAACCAATCGAGGCCAGCAGTCTGTCCAAAGTCAAAGCAGGCATTAATCATCCTCCGACATCATTTTCACAATCTTGTTGCGGATAAATCCAAGTTCCGGGAGTTCGCCCGTCTTAAGGATACGAGCCCTGCGACGCCAGAACGTAAAGGCAACAATGCCTCCATAAAAGAGGATTGCCAGAATCAAACCCAACGTGCGGCACAGATTCACCGATACCCGCATGTGACCTTCCGCCTTCGGTTCATGGTCGCGGGTCCAATCCATACGAAAGTCCCAAGCCCCGATGTAGGGGAAGCTCTTGAGGAACCCGTTCAATGCAGCCGCATAGCCCATGTTTTCGTATTCCTGCAAGCGAATTCCTTCTACAAAGCAATCGATAAAGCGAATCCTGAACAACCTAAACAAGGCAGACAACGCATGGCGCACTGCCCACCAGGCACGCGAATCAAATTCCGGCGTCAAGAGTAGAGTCCAGAATTCCTGATCCGTCAGCGAGCGCTTTTCTTTCTCATCGGCATCAGAAGATTTTTCTTCCGACGGTTTAGGCTCTTCTTTTTTCTCTGCCGGCTTATCCGCAGGTTTCAACTCGTCCCTTTTTTCTACAGGCTTCGGTTCATCCTTCTTTTCTACCGGCTTTTCGGGAGCCGATTCCGGTTTCTTTGCTGGTGCCGGCTTATTCTCAGATTCCGGCTTGCTTTCCGGCTCAGCCTTTTGTTCCGGCTCCGGTTCAGGTTTCGGAGCTTCAGACTTCTCTACCTTCGGTGCGGGGGCCGGTGCAACAGCCTCGGCCTCCTCCTCTTCTTTATCGACAGAAACAACCTCCTCTTCTTGAGAAGGTTGTTTTTTCTTAAAGTTCTTCTTGTAGGTGTAGAGGTTTTTCTTGAACAGGCGAATCTGAACTTTCACGCCTTCAAGTCCCGCCGTAAAATCCATCCAGAATACAAACGGGAAAAACAGGGCGACAAGCGCCAAAGCACAAAGTACGCCCCAGAACCAAATCAAAGCGATTACTTCTCCGATTCGTCAGCCTTTTTGCTGATGATATCGATCAACTCCGCAAAGCTCTTGTTCTTAAGAATTTGCGAGAACTGATCCTTGTAATTGCGTGCAGTAGAAAGATCGTCGATGACCAGGTCCCAAGCCATCCACTTGCCGTCTACCAGGCTCATCTTGTATTCCAGAACCGATTCCTTCCCCTTGTTCCAAAGGTGGGCTACCACGCGGGCTTCGTTGTCGCCCTTCATCTTGGCGGGTTCATAGATGGTAGAATCGGCGCGGTAGAGTTCCAGGCGCTTTGCGCTAGAGTTACGGACCATGCGCTGGAATTCCGTCACGAACTTTTCCTGGGCGGTGGCATCCTGAGCCTTCCAATCGCTGGAAGAAATTGTCTTCTTGGCAAGCAGGGCAAAGTCAAAGGAATCGCTGAGCAAGCTCTTGACACGTTCCGTTTCCTTCGCATTTCGGCTAGACTTTTTCAGAAGTGTCTGAAGTTCAGCATCCTTCTTCTTGATCGTTGTCACGGGGTCCTCGGCCGCAAAGGCAACCAACGAGGCACAGGCGACAGCAATTAAAATTTTCTTGAGCATATTGTTCTCCTTTTTACTCACTGATTCATATAAATCGAGTGGAAATCCTTCAGCGACATCCCTATCTTAGCAATCAGCTGAGCAAATTCCACATTGTAAGAGCATACCGCAAAATAGTAATCTTTCTGCATCGTGATATTCTGCGTATATGCCGAAACCAAATCACCCGTCTTGGACTTGTCCAAATCGTACTGCATGGCCGCACCCTTCAGAATACCTTCAGATGCACGCAGGCTTTCCTTCATGGCATCTAGCTTTTCTTTTGCTGCAACCACCAGATAATACTGTTCTTCGGCCTTGGCCATCAGGCCTTCCGAAGCGTAGGCTTCCTTAAGCTGGAGACCGCGCATGTCCGTGCGGGCAGAACGGTATCCTTCCCAGTTTTTCCAGAAATTCAAATTGTAGCGGACGCCGACGCCAAGAACACCATCGAGCTTGTTCACCGCGTCTTCGGCAAAGGCGTTCTTCTGCAAGACGCTTCTGTTACCGGCCCAGCTCTTGACGTATTCAATTTCGCCCATTACGAAGAATTCGGGAGCGAGTTTCGCCTCGGCCAAATCCATCTGGATTCGACGGGCACGGATTCCAGCCGCAAGCTGACGCAATTCCGGATTGTATTTCAAGGTCAAGTTGCGGACTTCATCCAAGGAGGGCAGGGGTTCCGTTCGCGGAACCAGCACCGAGTCTTCAGCCACAAAGGTATCATTTTCGTTCATCTTTAACGAAAAACGAATGGCCAGCATCACGCGCTTCATTCCCAAATTGGCTTCAGAAACGCCTTCCTTAACGGTATGCATTTTAGCCTTCAGGTTCAAAAGATCCATCTGGGACACATTGGGGTCGTCTTCGTCCAGGGCCTCTTCGAGCTTTTCGTAAGCCTCATCCACCTTCGACTTGGCATCCCCCGCAATGCGGATCATTTCCTTGGCCAAAAGGTAATTGTAATAATAGGTCTGCAGTTCAACGTCTTTCTTATGGACCTGATTTTCGATATCGAAGGTCTTCTGCTGCAAATCAGCTTCCAGGGCCATTTTACCGGCACGATATTGTCCCAAATTCAGGGGTTGCACAAATCGAGCCTGGACACCCCAAAACGGGCCCATCTTGGTAAAGTCATAAACTTCCACCGTATCGCCGTCCTGCAATTCATTCTTCAAGCCGGGAGCGGGACCCACCATCATGCCCACATAAAAAGTCGGCAAAATAGCTTCGGATTTCAGCCTGCGGATCTGATCTTTCTTGGCCTCGGTGCCAAATTTAAGTTCTGCCACCTGGGGGTCATTCGTCAAACCTTCTTCGACAAATTGTTCCAAGCTATACCGGATTTCGCCGGCAAGCACAAAAGACGCCATCAAAAGGACTATCAAAATTCGGAACATGGTGCAAATTTAGCAAATTTGACACTATTCCATTTGCCATTGGTCGTCATATACCGGCTGTTGGTCGCTTGTTTTAAATTCCAGCTCCGTCAGCTTGCGGTATTTGGAAATCACGTGTTCGTAATACTTGGTCGGAAGCGGTTTCCCCGATTCCAGCATGCGGTCCACCGCCGAATGTCCTAAGTTGTATGCAATCAGGGCATCTTTCCAGTTACCATACTTAGAAATCAGGCGAATCAAATAGGCCGTTCCTACAGTCACGTTGATTTCAGGTTTCAGCAAGTCTTCTTCGGTTTCGATTTGAAGGCCAAAATGGGCACTCATCTTCTTGGCCGTTTCAAGCTTGATTTGCATAAGCCCCAGTGCACCCGAATAAGCGCCCGACTGTTTACGGCCACGGGCATTGGGGTTTCCGCGACTTTCCTGTGCCACCACCGCCAAAATAAGCAGGGGGTCCGTGGCATAGGACCTGGAAATCTGCCAAATCTGCTCCGTGAGCATTTCACGCTGTTCTTCAGTCAAGCGACCCTTCGAAAGGTAATCAAGGGCGCGGCTGATCTTGACATAGTCAATGGTCCACTTGCCCCAAGCGCTCAACTGTTCAAGATCGGCACGCAGTGCCGCCTCCTGCTCAACAAGCTGCCTGATTTCAGCCTGGCGCGCAAACCAATAAGACACAAAAAGCCCCAAGGCCCCGAAGCAAAACACCAGGGCTACGGCAAAGGTCAGCTTGGATATGCGAACGTTACTTTTCACGCCTTGTATTCTCTAGATATTCCAAGTAACTCACCCAATCCTGGATTAAACCGAAAGAACTGAGCCTTGTCGTATCTTGCACCACGCCGAGCTTACGTAAAGGGCCAATCGACGATTCCAATTTGTCGATTTCCTTGATATAGCGATCCTTCTGGTTCTGGAGTGCAATAATCTGAGCCTGTTTATCGGCCAAGTCATGTCCCTGGGTAGAAATAATCACGAACAAGGTAATCATCCACCCCAGGATCAAAGAAATAAGCGCAACCGCAACACCCGAACTCACCGTAATACCCGAGCGGAGTCCGTAGTGCAGTCCAATCTGCTGCAACTGCTTCTTGGTTCCCGATTTCTTGTAGGCCTTGCGGTTTTCGTAGACTTCGAATATGTTCAGATACTTCGAGAAATAATCGTAGAGTTCGGCTGAATCAAAAATCAAGATCAATGCGGACTTCTGCGACTTGACCCGATTCAGCAGTTCCAAGAAAACATCAAGATAGCGGTCGCTTGTAAAATGGGCGTTCTGCAAATTCAAGAAGTAGAAACACCCAGGGCCTTCTACCAGCATGTCCAGTTTTTCTTTAACCGCCGTAAGCTGGACTAAGCCAAGGGAACCGGACAAGGAAAGTTCCACGTCGTTTCCGCGAGATTCCACCTGTATGTCAATCAAGTCTGGTTTCATCGGTTACCTCTTGGAAATCTTGGCCGTCAGCTGCATCGTGCATTCGGACTGGCTTTCAAGATTCACCTTCTGGAACGGGAACACGCGGATTCCCTGCAGGGCCTCAGGTGCCGCAAGGGAAGACGCTCCGAATATGGGAGAAATCAACAGCGAAGTCTTTTTCTCGAATACCAGTTCAATCCTGGAACTGGTCACCATATCCGAAATTTCAAATTTCGAGGCGTCCGGGAAAATGAGCGGATCGCGGAAGTTAAACTTCAAGGGAGTTCCATCGACCAGAATATCCTTACTGGTATAACCGCAAGCAAGAAGCCCCGTATCAAGAAGCGTACCGAAGAATCCCTTTATAGTCGCAGGAGAATTGTTCGTAAGCTTGTACTCTACCGAGAACTCCGAACCCGTAGATGAAAGGCCGAAATTCTTTTCGACATGGAGGGAATAAGTCTCGGCTCCAAGCGTCGCGTTTTGTTCCGAAAGCAGGGCTATGTCCGTACCGGCATCGTGACGCTTGATCTGGTAATCATAAGGAGCAGAAAGCACCCCTTCGCGGTCCGATAAAATTTGGTCCAACTTTTCGGCCTTCAACTCCACATTGGGAATCATGAAGTCCACAAAGCCCACAGCAGGGTTTCCGTCATCTCGCCAGGCCCCAAGAACCGAGTTTTCGGCCTCCTTGGCGTTCAGGACATTCAAGATGCCGCCCGCCACATAGTCAAGCAAGAAGGAATAAGAATGGTTCTCGGCCCAAATGCACTTGCTACCGTCAAGCATGAAGTCCGCGATATCCAAGCGGATTCCGTCAAAGGAAACAAGATCGGTCAAACGGTTTGCCGCCTGCAACAAAAAGCGGGAGCCCCACCAACGGACCATGGGCGTACGCATGCCTTCAGAGTCCTGCATGTCGCGGTAATAAATGGGCGACATGGCTGGCAAAAGCATTTCGAAGAAGTCATCCCGTTCGTGGCCCTTAAGGAATGCCGCTGCACGGTGGAACTGCGACAAGAACATCTTGTGCAACAAGTTGACTTCGGGCCTTCTAATCAAGAGCTCGCGACAGGTCTTGGCGGCCGCAGGCAAACCGATTTTACTCCCCGACGACAACAGGAAGCTGACACGGCCTTCGGAACTTTGATCCGCCACAAGACTTGCAACCGTCTTGGTGGAAATCTCGTTCATTTCCACAAATTCAATCAAGCGTTCAAAGAACGGAATAATGTCACCCGGCTGCGGAGGAATGTTCAAGCCCACCACGGCAGACTTGCCTTCACGGCAATAGGGTTCCGCAATCTGTTCCCACTGGAAGTCATCGTTAGCAATGGCATCGGACAGCTTCTGCGAAACCGGGACCACCCGCATAAAGGAGCCCTTGTCTTCGATAGAATACCAACCTGAAACCGGAGTCGTGCGGCCCAGGGCGTCTTGGAGAGAAGCTTCTTGCACAAGCGCATATTCAAAGCGATGCTTGGCCAAAAGTTCAGTCATCTCCATTTCCCAGACCATGGAAGAATTGAAATAACCGGAAGGTTCAATGCCGAAATGTTTCCACAGGAGCTTGCCATGCTTCTTGAGCTGCATGGACTGGAGTTCCGTAGGGAACAAGGGAAGCATGGGATCGTAAAAACCGCCGCCCAAAAGTTCAAGGGAACCTTCTTCGATGGCGTGGCGCAGCTTGCCAAACATCAGCGGGCGTGCAACCTTGTTCGCCACCTCAATCGTCGGGCCATCCATGAAAAGCGAAAACTTCACCTTTCCGGAATCAAGCATCATGCAGATGCCCGAAAGCAAATTCTCTACAACAGATTCAAGCTTTGCATAAGCCGTCGATGGCGGCAACTGCAGCACAAACGATAACGTCGATTTCATATAGGTAAGGATAGAAAAAAAGCGGCCCTAAAGTTCAATGGGACAACGATTTAAATTCAATCATGTAACCATATTGATTTAATTTCTTAATAACCGGAGCAAAATCCTCCAGTAAAATATCGTCCAGAACACGTAAGGTCACACGATTCCTCCGACCCGCCATTTTTCCCATAAACTCGCAGAAACAAAAATCGTTGGGGAAGGAGTCCATTCTATATCCATCGGGTTGTCCATTTTCATTCCAATTAATCAAGTAGGCAAGTTTTCCGTCTTTTCTGTAAACAGTCAGCGAGAGTGCTGTATCAGCAGCCGCACACCATCTTAAATCATCATTGGTGATCTCATGATTCATAAGCATGCTTCGGAACTGTTTGGTTCGGAAAATACGATCCGAAATTCTTGCATCAATCATTTTCTTGCATACATGAGAATAAAGCACATAACTCTCATGGGGTTTATGCAACTTGCAGATATCCTTATAATTCGATCCAAATGCTAATTGAAACGAATGAAAATGGAATGAAATGGTTGAATAAGATTTATAGAATACATCATAGGTAACGTTGTTATCATAATGTATTTTGACTAACGGATAATCATTAAAGATCTGCTGGCGTTTTACGGGATTCTCTACACCTGTCAGCATCTGCAGGACTTCTTCACCCAAATTTTCTTGAGCCTTTTTCAGTTCTTTGTCAAAGTGCTCAATCAGCAAATCGTCATCAGAAAAATCGGAAGCAGTTCTACCGAGAACCCTACCGTTCAACGAATAATTATCGGCCCTGACATCCAGAACAATTTCGCCAGGATTCGCAGTCAGAAATTCCTTTTCTTCCTTGCAAGCCACAAGAAGAAAAAGAAGTAGAAGACAAAACAAATTAACCGGCCGCATATAGGAGCAAATATAACTGTTTTCAGGGTATAAAAAAAGAAAGGGCCCCTCGAGCGTTAAGCTCAAGGGGCTGTGAGCCGCAAGCGGCCTGTACTGACAGGCCGTGGCGGCGAGAGCGAGGCCCGGCCACGGGCACCTGCCTGCATAAGGGCCGAGCGGTCTGTAAAAAGAAAAAGCCCCGCTCGCCGTTTACGGCAAGCGGGGCGTGAATCCAGCAGCGACCTACTCTCCCGGGCCCGTAGGCCAGGTACCATCGGCGATGAGGGGCTTGACTTCCGTGTTCGGAA
>NZ_JBGUQY010000005.1:0-160333 GCF_045131395.1 Fibrobacter sp.
TGTAGGGCGGTTGGCTTGTGGGTACAAAAAAAGGCCCAGCAAAGCTGAACCTTTTTTATACTTTGAATGGCGGTTGAAAAAAGGAACCAATCAAAAGATTGGTTCCTTTTATACCCCCAAGCGGTTTCGAACCGCTGTTGCGGGAATGAAAATCCCGAGTCCTGGGCCACTAGACGATAGGGGCGTTTAGTAGGGCCAAATATAGGTAACTATTTTAATTTAGTCAAGGGTGGCTCCTAAAAAAAGTTAATTTTTCATCGTGAACCTGCGAAAATGGCTGAAAAAATCCCTGAAAAACGGCGTAATCCGCTTTTTGCCGGTGGCGCTTTTGGCAAGTGCTGCCGATGCTGCCGTGCTTTGGGGAATCCGTTCTTTCATCGATATCGTAGGCGGTAAATCCGAAATCCCGCTGGCCTATTGGCTTCTGGGCATGGTTCTTCTGGCCTTGTTCCGGCTTCTTTTCTTGTACGGTAAGTCAAAGGTCTCCGAAAGCTGGCTATATCGGGTATCAGCCCGCGTTCAGGCTTGGTTCCTGCACAGGCTTCGCGATCTCGCTCCTAGAAATTTCCATACGCCCAAGGGTGAACGCATGGTGGAATCCGCTTATGAGGCGACTGTCGTGCTCCAGAATAACGGTGGCGTGTTTTTCCAGGCGGTGCAGGCAATCCTTCAGCTAGTTGTCTTTTTGCCGGTGCTCTTTTATATCTCTTGGCCACTTGCGCTGTTTCTCTTTATTGTCATTGTTCCCATGGTGGCGGTTCTCCAGCGAAAACTCCACAAGCTGGGCCCGGCCGAAGAATCCCTGTTGCGCTTGCGGTCCGGTTTCCGCGGGCATTTGTCCTTGGCCCGTCGGCTTTTCAGGCAGTGGAGCGGTCGCAATGAACGTAAGGAAATTTCGGATGGTCTCCTCAAAGAGGTTCGCGGCCTCCGAGACGAAGGTTTATCGGCGGCCCTCAAGAAGTCCGGTCTTTCCCTTTTGACCGAAACGGTCTCGGTGCTGGCCATGGTTTTTGTGCTGGCGTTCTGTGCCCTCCTTATGGCCCGTGGCTACATGGATGCATCCGGCCTGGTGTTGTTTACCTCGGCGGTATTGCTCTGCTACAAGCCGGTCAAGGAATGCGCCCGCGTCATGCCGCAGTTCAGGTCCGCATTGAGCGCCTTGAACATCTTGGAAGACTTTGAAAAACTCGAAACGGCCGGCAAGTTCCAGGGCGAAATCTCCGAAGCGGTTTCTGTCCGCGATGGAAACTTTCGCTACGAAGGTTCTGAAATGCCCGTTTTCGAAGATATGGCTCTCCAGTGGTCCCGCGAAAAGCCGGTGCTTGTTCGCGGTAAAAACGGGGTGGGCAAGTCCACGCTCTTGCGTCTGCTTTCTGGGCTTGAACGTTGGGAATCGGCTGCCGCCTCGACTCCGCGCGATGTCTTCTTTGTGGCCCAGGATTTGGAGTTGCCTCCTAAGTGGATGCTTTCCAGACTTCTTGAAAAACGGAGCAATACTGAGGCAGGGCAAGCGCTCGACGACTTTATGCGGGCTTCGGGAGTGGCCTCTCTCCTCCAGAAGTCGGGGCTTTCGGGGGGCGAACGTGCCCGGGTGGCTCTTCTCTGGGCTTTGGCCTCGGATTCCCGCACGGTGCTTTTAGACGAGCCTTTTGCCTCTGTGGCTCTGGCGGATCGCGAAAACTTGTTAAAATCTTACCTTGACGCAGCTCACGTTTTAGGCAAATGGACAATTATTGTGAGTCACGATGTGCTTTCTCGCGAAGTTGAATGTATATTTAATGTAGTGCAGTTATAGCGGAGGCGATTATGGCAGAACAGGTCAATCAGCAAGAAAATATAGCGTCGAATGTTGAATCGGATGCCGAAAAGCTGGCTCAGGCAGTAAAGCCTGAAACCCCGGCTGTGGATGTTCCGGAAGAAGACCCGCGTCCTCCGCGTCCGTTCTTGTACCGATTCCGTGGACTTATCCTTGCCATTGTCGCCATCGTCGCCTTGGTTATTACGCCGGCTGATCTTGATATTGTGCCGTTCCTGGTGTTTATCAATATCTTTATCATTGCAGTCTATATGCGCGTAAAGGCCCGCCGTGCTATCGGTGACCATACCCGTGGCTCGACTCAGGATGCTCCGGTGCTTGTGACTTGGGGCGCTTATGGTCGTCTGCGTCATCCGCTTTATGTGTCCAACATGGCAATCGGTATTGCCCTTGTGGTGCTTCATTTGGGTATCAGCTGGATTACGATTCCGTTCATCGTGTTCCTGCTCTTGTTCGGTTTCCGTCTTGCTAAGCTCGATGACCGTTACCTTGAACAGCGTTATGGTGACCAGTGGAAGCTTTGGGCTTCTCAAACGCCGGCTTTTGTTCCCCGTGAAATTCATGTGACAGGTCCGCTTCGCAGCGGTAAAGAGGCGATTATCGCCGACACGAGTACGTGGATTTGGCTTGCGCTGATGGTTGGGCTTGTGCTGTTTAGAAAGATTGACTTTATCATATGGGCCTAAACTTAAAGAACCTTGGGCGCATTGCAGTTGGGGCTGCTGTCAAGACGGTGGCGAAGGCTGCCAGCAAGTGGCCGGGACTTGACCGGGAATATCATATCGAAGAACGTTTGTCGGGGCCGTGGCCTGAAGGCCCTTATCTGTGGTTTCATGGAGCAAGTCTCGGTGAATGCCGCATGTTGCAAGGGCTCGCTTGCGCTCTTAAAGAAGACCTGCCCAATTGTCCTAAGATTCTGATCACTTCGCAAAAGGTGGAAGTGGTTTCGTTTCTGCAAGATTCTTGTGCCGGTATTGCCGACGTGGCGATTGCCCCGGCGGATATTCCATCTTCGTTGCATTCCTTTGTGAGTTCGGTGCAGCCCTTGGGACTCGTCCTGGCCGAAAACGAACTGTGGCCGGGCTACCTTTCCACTATGTCCAAGCTGTCGACCCGCAGGAATGTGGCCCTTGTTTCTGGGCGTTACCGCAGGTCTTTTCCGTTGCTGGATTTTTCGGGAATGGGCTATGCCTGCATGCAGACTGCTTCGGATTTGGGGCGGTTCACCTATGCCAGTAAGGGCTTTGTTCCTTGTACCATGGGTGGCGACTGGAAACTTTTAAATTGGGCCCGCGATGGGGGACTGGTATGCGTTCCCGAAAATCCGGCCATCGACGTAGTGTTCATCTCTTTCCATCAAGAAGAAGCGGAAGCCTTTGTTTCCATGGCTAAAGACGCGGTAGATAAGGGCGAGTCGGTGGTACTGATGCCCCGTCGCCTTTCGGAGCTGAACCAATTCCGGAAGTTGTTGCTTGAGGCTGGACTGCCTGTGGTGGATTATCCTACAGTTGGACCGGGGGTTGTATCCTTGGTATCGCGTTTCGGTCTTTCCCGTGAGATTCTTCTGAATAGCAAAAGTGCCGTGGTGGGCGGATCCTTTGATCGTCGGCTCGGTATTCATGATTTTTGGGAACCGTTGCAGATGGGCGTGTCCACTTGTGTGGGCCCCTATGCCAAGGGGCATGACGATGTGGTCTCTCAACTTGTGGCGGCTCATGTGCTCGCCCAGATTCATACGCCGGCAGATTACCTGCGTCGCAGGACTCCCGCTGTCGATAAGGTGCGCATGTTCTTGATGGGCGAAAAAAGAAAAGTTTTGAATTCTTATAAGTTGTTGATGAAATTTATTGAAGGACTTTTATGAAAAAGGTGATTCTTGCGACTCCCCGTGGTTTCTGTGCTGGTGTAGACCGTGCCATTCATGTGGTGGAACGTGCTCTCCAAAAATTCGGGACTCCTATTTATGTGCGTCACGAAATTGTGCATAACAAGTTTGTGGTGGACACGCTTAAGTCTATGGGCGTGGTCTTTGTCGATGAACTGGACGAAGTGCCGTCGGGTTCCGTGGTGATTTTCTCTGCCCATGGGGTCGCCGAAGAAATTTATGCCGATGCGGAAAGGCGCGGACTGCAGGTGCTGGATGCGAGCTGCCCGCTGGTGCTCAAGGTCCATTTCAGTGCCAAGCGCCATTATGCTGCCGGCCGCCATATCATTCTGATTGGGCACGCAGGCCATGCCGAAGTGGAAGGCACTTTGGGTCAGCTTCCGCCGGGCGCCATTACACTGATCAAGAATGAAGCCGACGCACGGACGGTGGAAGTCCCCGCTGACAAGGAGCTCGCTTACATTACGCAGACCACGCTTTCAGTGGCGGAAACCCGCAAGATTATCGATGCCCTCAAGGAACGTTTCCCCAATATTATCGGACCTGATGCGGGAGATCTCTGTTATGCGACGGGCAATCGTCAGGCGGCGGTCCTCGATCTCTGCTCCAAGGTAGACATGCTTTTGGTGGTAGGTGCGAAGAATTCTTCCAATTCCAGCCGACTCATGGAACTCGGTCTTGAACAGGGCATTCCGAGCCATTTGATCGGTTCGGTCGAAGATTTGGAACTGGGGTGGTTCGATAATATTGAATCGGTGGGTATTTCGAGCGGTGCAAGTGCTCCTGAAGTGCTCGTTCAGGGGGTGGTAGACTGGATAAAAGAGAAATTTGCCCCCGTAGAAATCGAAAATTTCGTAAAATTGGTGGAATCTACCAAGTTTAACCTGCCAAAGGCATTGCAAGATTGATAATTTAACCTTGACGAACGGACGCTTTTTTTCTAAAATTGCGTCCGTTATAAAACAACGGAGTTTATTATGAGCCGCATTTGTGAAGTTACCGGCAAGGCCGGCCTCGTGGGCAACATGGTTTCCCACTCTAACCGCAAGAAGTTGATGAAGCAGCTGCCGAACCTTCAGAAGAAGCGTTTCTACATTCCTGAAGAAGACCGCTGGGTGACCCTCCGCGTTAGCGCTGCTGGTCTCCGCACGATCAACAAGCTTGGTATCCAGGCTGTTGCTCAGGAACTCGGCATCTAATTTAGATTTTCTAAGGTTTGCCAAGATTCACCGCCTAACGGGGTAATCCCTCGCTAGGTGGTTCTTTGTGTTTATAGAAAACATCGAGACTAGGTGTTATGCGGAATAAGCCCTGTTTTCGTTGTAGGTACAATGTCTTCTTCGCAAATATTTTATGTCATCCCTGCTAAGGCGGGGGATTAACCTTTATTCCCTTCACCTATATTTTGCTATTTTAGCGATATATGCGCAAGTTTGCCTTTTCTTTTGTAGCCTGTGTGGCAAGTGTTTTTGTGGCCCAATCTTTTGCCCAGCCTCGTGACCTTTTTGCAGAATTCGAGGCCGAAGCCGAAGCGGCTCAGTCCAGTGCGGCTGTCCAAGCGGCGCCGAGTTCCAGTAGCGTAGCTGCAAAGCCTGCTCCTGTATCCAGTAGCAGCGAGAAGGTCTCGTCTAGCTCGGTCGCCTCTTCTAGCAGCGTGGCGCTGTCTTCCAGTAGTGTGGCTGTCTCCAGCTCCAGTGTCGCGTCTTCTAGTTCTATCGAAATTTCTTCCAGTAGCGAAGTTCCGGCTCCTGCAGATTCCGCTGCGGTGGCGGCTGTAGAAACTCCGGCTGATGTGGATTCCGCCTTGGTCGATTCAACGGCAAGCGATTCCGTGAAAGAAATGACTCCTGAAGAAGCTTACGCTGCCGAAATGAAAAGGCATAACGAAGAAAACCGCATCCGTGATTCCCTCGCAATGCTGGCCAGTTCGTCTTCCGTGGCAGATGCACCTTCTTCCAGTAGCATGAACCGCCGCGAATTGCTGGGCCCGGTAAAGGTATCCAAGGTGAACGGCATTGACGAAATGAAGGGCCGTTACAAGAGCCCCCGCAAGGCCTTGTTCATGTCCTTGGTGGTTCCGGGTTCCGGCCAGATGTATGTAGGCGGTTCTGGATTTACTTATGCCCGCGGCGGCGTGTATCTTGCATTGGAAGCCGCCCTGTGGGGCAGCTGGTATTATTTCTCCGTGCATAAGTATGATCAACAGGTGAAAAAGTACAAGGATTTTGCAAAGGCCCACTATTCCATTGGCCGCTATGAACGTGGCATGCGTGACTTGTATAATGCCGATGCGGTGAACTACGAGTCCGAGTTCCGTCGTCGTTACTTGGGTAGCCGCGAATCCTTCTGCGAAGGCATTTTTGGTACGGCCACCGTACATGGCTGCTATGACCGCGACAAGCTGTACAAAAACGATCTCGCGTACTATAACGATTTCGTGAATTCTCCGAAGAGCCTGAAAAAGGAAATGCAATCCGTAAGCTTCGATTCTCCGTCCGAAGTCTACCAGTTGATTGCCGATAACGCTTATGTGCTGGGATGGGACGATGCAGAAGATCTTGCCATTGCCACTGCTTTGGGCTTGGAAGATCCCAATTCTGAAACGGAAAGTCTTGGTACGTCCAGCAACCAAAAAGAATACCGCAGCCTTCGTAACAAGGCGAACGATTATGCCGATATGCAGGCTTGGTTCTTTGGTGGACTTATCTTGAACCACATTGTGTCGGCCATCGATGCGGCTATTTCTGCCAATTCCCATAACAAGGCCTTGTACGAAGAAGAACTTTCTTGGTACGATCACTTGCATTTCGATAGCGGCCTGTCTTTCGTAGACGGTTTTGGATTTAACGTGCAGGCTAGTTGGGGCTTTTAATGAAGTTGCTCTTGGTCCTGTTGCTCGCTGCAGTATCCGCCTTTTCGCAGGTGGTGGTATCTGTGGATCAAAGCGTGAGCAAGAATTCCGACAAGAACTGGCTGATTGCCATGGGTTCGTCGGCATTGTTGCCTGGTATGGGTGAACTGTACCTGGGCGAACGCCAGTTTGTGCGGCCTTTTGTGTGGACTGATATTGCTCTTTGGTTTACGGCTATCGGTTCCTATGCCATAGGCGAACGCTACATTACCTCTGCACACAACTATGCGGTTCGTCATGCGGGCCTTACCTCCAAAAGTCATGACGTGAGTATGCTCAATACGGTTGGCGATTACCGAAGCCGTAGTGGAGTGGCTGGGCAAAATTCTTCGCCCGATATGGACGAAGATTATAATCAGGCGCAGCTCCGTGCCGACAAGAAAACCGATGAAGATCTTGATGAGAGCATCCAGTGGGACTGGGGCTCCAGCGACAATCCCGAATCCACCGAACATATCGAAGAATTCAAGAGCCGCATGCGCCATTACCGCGTGAGTCGTATTGTGTTCCAGGTGTCTGTCGGTGCGCTGCTTTTGAACCGCGTGGTCTCGATGCTTAACACCATCCGAGTATATCGCGCAACGTCGTCTAAAGCCTTTACTGAACGACTGGAATTTGTACCTGAATTCTATGAAGACGGTAGCGGCCTGATGATGAATGTGAAATTTTAGCTACGCCTGCAACCAAGCTTGCCGTTAAAACATCTAAGGAACATGAAAAATTTTGCTCTGTTTTTTGTCGCTTTGTTTTTTGCCGCCTGTGGCAGTGATTCTAGTGCACCGGGTGGTGCGGCAAAAGGAGCTGGCGGTCCTGGTGGCAAAGGCGGTCCCGGTGGTCCGGGTGGCAGATCTGCCCGAGTAATTGCGGTGGAAGGCTATATTGCCGAAGCCCATGTGGCGCTGAAGGCGTTTACTGCCATGGCAACATTGGAGGCCTTGAACCATGTGTCCCTTACGGCGGCCATGTCGGGGCGCTTGACCAACCTTTACGCCAAGGACGGTGCCCAGGTGCAAAGGGGCGCACTTCTCGCTAAAATTGACGATTCCGAACTCCAGGCTCAGCTCAAGCAGGCGGAATCGAACCAGCAGCTGGCCCAGCAGAAATTTGATCGTGTAAAGACCCTTTTCGAAAAAGACGGTGCCACCAAGGCTGACTTGGAAAGTGCCGAAGCCTCTCTCAAGTCTGCCGAAGCATCGGTGGAATTGATCAAGGCCCAAATCGCAAAGACCGAAGTTCGCGCCCCCTTTGCAGGAAAGCTCGGCTTTGTTGACGTCTCGGTGGGAGCATGGCTTACCACGGGAACACCCATTGTATCTATTAGCGAAGTTAAAAAGCTGAAGGCTAAGTTTGCTTTGCCGCAGCGTTACGCTTCTACCTTGAAGGTGGGCGATGCCGTGGAACTTCGCGACGAAGAACGTGGCGTTACGGTAAATGGCAAGGTGAAGGCCCTTGAAGCAGTTCTTTCGGAATCTAGCCGCACCCGCCAGATTTTGGTGGAAGTGGACAATACGAAGGGTGACCTGTTGGCTGGTTCTTATGCCAAGGTAAGTGCCGCCATGCAGTCCGGTTTTGCAAAGAGTATTCCGGTGCCTGCTGAAGCGTTGACGCTTGATAAGGACGGAGCCTACGTTTATGTCGTAAATGACGGCAAGGCTAAAATCAAGCATGTAGAAACAGGCCTCCGCACGCCTATCGCAGTAGATGTGGTGAATGGTCTGGACGAAGGCGATACCGTGATTACCTCGGGATTGATTAGCTTGCGTGAAGGCGCTGCGGTGCGTGTCCGCGAAATCCGCCATAATACCGATTACGAAGTGGAGTAGGTGAGCCATGAGTGTAGCGAACCTTTCCGTCCGTCGCCCGGTGCTTATGACCGTGATGGCGCTAGTGATTATTTTGCTTGGCGCCTTTGGAGCCTCCAACTTGGGCGTGCGCGAATACCCCAACGTCGACTACCCGCTTATTCAGGTGCGTACATCTTACCCCGGCGCAAACGCTGCCGTGGTGGAAGCCGAAGTTACCGAAATCCTGGAAGCCTCCATCAACAGTGCTTCTGGCATCAAGGCGCTGACCTCTACCAGCCGCGATGGTTTCTCTTTCATCAATATCGAATTTGAAACGGGCATGGACCTGGAAGCGGCCGCCAACGAAATCCGTGACCGCGTGAGTCGTGTGCGTCGCCGCTTGCCGGACGATGTGGACGAACCGACCGTCTATAAATCTGACAGCGATAATGACCCGATTTTGATGCTGAGCCTTGTGAGCGACAAACTCGATCCCATGGAAGTTTCGGAACTGGCGAACAACTTTGTCAAGGAACGCTTGCAGACTATCAATGGCGTTTCTGAAATCTCCATCTGGGGCGAAAAGCGCCCGACGGTGCGCTTGTGGATTGATCCGGTTCGCTTGCAGGCTTTGGGCGTTTCCGGTGCCGAAATGTCGGCAGCCCTCAAGAAGGGCAACCTGGAATTGCCTTCTGGTTCCATCGAAGGTAGCGAAACCACGCTTTCCATTCGTACGCTGGGCCGAATTCTCGATCCGAAGGCTTTTGAAAACATTGCCATCAAGACGGCTGCAGACGGCACGGTCATTCGCATTTCAGATGTCGCAGACATTCATTACGAACCGAAGGATCCGCGTACAGGCTTTAGGCGTAACGGCAAGAATTCCATTACGCTGGCGTTGATGGCGCAGCCCGGCTCCAATCACGTGGAAATTGCCGATGAATTCTACAAACGCGTGGATGATATCCGTCGTGAAGTTCCAGAAGGCGTCGAGGTTCTTTATGGCCGCGATACTTCTATCAATATTCGCGCTTCCATTAAAGAAGTGGTGGAGACTATCTTCATTGCGTTCCTGTTGGTGATTGCGATTATCTTTGCGTTCCTCCGTGAAGGACGCACGACGCTTATCCCGATGGTGGTGGTGCCGGTGTCGGTGATTGGTAGCTTCTTTGTGCTTTACTTGTGCGGTTTCTCCATTAACGTGTTGACGTTGCTTGCCATGGTGCTTGCCATTGGCCTTGTGGTGGACGATGCCATTGTGATTGTGGAAAACATTTACCACAAGATTGAACGTGGCATGACGCCTAAGCAGGCGGCGGTTGCGGGTACGAATGAAATCTTCTTTGCCGTGATAGCCACATCGGTGGTGTTGATGGCGGTGTTTGTTCCGGTGCTTGCCTTGGGCGGTACGACGGGTCTCTTGTTCCGCGAATTCGTGGCGGTGATGATCGGTACGGTGTTCCTTTCCACACTTTGCGCGTTGACGCTTTCGCCCATGCTTTGCTCGAAGTTCTTGAGACATCAAAAGCAGGGTTGGTTCTTCCGCGTGACGGAACCCTTCTTCGATGGAATGAACCGTATCTATGCGGTGCTTCTCGGCGGCTTCTTGAAAATGCGTTGGCTCTTGTTCCCGGTGGTGGGCGCCCTTTTGGTGGCTGCTTATTTCTGCTTCAATAACATGAGTAGCGAAATGGCTCCGACCGAAGACTCCAACGCGGTGATGGTGAATTTGAACATGCCCGAAGGCGTGACCCTTACGCGAACCAAGCGTATGGCCGATGCCTTCGCCGAAGAAGTTCTTGCGATTCTCGACAGTAACGACTACTCCGAATTCCAGGCGGGTGTGTGGAATGCGGGCAATTCGAGAATGCGCTTGTTCTTGAACGACAACAAGAAGGCGCGTCGCCCGCAGAGCGAGATTGCGCGTTCTATCCAGTTGCTGGGTAACGAGTATCCGGACTTGCGCGTGATGGTGTTTGAACCCCAGAGCATCAGTACGCAGCGCGGTGGTCTTCCGGTGCAGTTCGTGTTGCAAGCTCCGAATATCGAAATCTTGCGTACGCTTGTTCCCAAGTTCGAAGAAGAAGCCAGCAAGAGTCCGGTGTTCAGCGTGGTGAATACGAACCTGCGCTTTACCAAGCCTGAACTCCACATCGAAATCTTGCGCGACAAGGCCAATGAAGAAGGCGTGTCGGTGAATGATATTGCCCAGGCGGTGCAGCTGGCCATTAGTGACCAGAGTTATGGTGAATTTTACAAGGATGGCCGTCAGTACGATATTATCGGTGCTGTGGGTTATCAGTACCGTAGCATGCCCGAAAACATTTCGATGCTCACGGTCAAAAACCGCAAGGGCGAACTTGTCAGCCTCGACAACTTTATCCGCTTTAGTGAACAGTCCGCTTCGCCGTCGCTGCCGCGATTCAACCGCTTTAGCGCCGCGACGATTCAGGCGGGCCTTGTGCCGGGCAAGACTATTGGCGACGGCGTGGAAGAAATGCGCCGCATCGCAAAGCACTTGCTGAAGGATTATCCGAATGTGAGTACGGCATTGAGCGGTTCTTCCAAGGAATTCGAAGAAAGCTCCAGCGGTCTCTATATCGTGTTCCTCTTGGCGCTTGCGCTGGTGTTCCTGGTGCTTGCGGGGCAGTTCGAAAGTTTCCGCGCCCCCTTCGTCATCTTCTTTACGGTGCCGCTGGCTTTGGCGGGTGCGCTGACCTGCTTGTTCATTACGGGTCAGACGCTGAACATCTTTAGCGAGATTGCGCTGATTCTTTTGATTGCTCTTGTGACGAAGAACGGTATCTTGATTGTGGAATTTGCCAACCAGATTGCCGCGAATACCGGCTGTAACAAGCTGGAGGCGGCTCGGATGGCGGCGGAACGCCGCTTCCGCCCAATCCTCATGACGAGCCTTTCGACGGTATTGGGCGCCGTGCCCTTGATTCTCACGGGCACCCCGAGCCGTATCGCCATGGGCGTCGCTATCGCTGGCGGCTTGACCTTTGCCACCTTTATGACTTTGTTTATCGTGCCTGCGGCCTATAGCTTCTTTGCGGGCAAGGTCGAAACGACAAATACCACTGACGCAAGCAAGATGGCCTAAAATTTTTCTTACATTTAAGGCGATGAGCTTTATGAAGAAAATTTTGGGCCTGATGGTGGCTTCAACTTTGGGGATATTGATTAGCCTTGTTGGAATTATTCCCTTTTATCCTGTATCTTGGGCAATGAGTATTGCACTCTTGGTTTTTGCCTTAGTTCAACTGATTTATTTCTTGACGATTGAAAATGCCGACCTCGATTGCGCTCTTCGCAAATGGGAAATGGTCGCTTTCTGTTCCGTGGCAATCCCTGTCGCCGCAATCCTTGTTTCCAGGGATTTAGATTTCTCTGCGCCTATAGCGTTAATATCGATTTCTAAAAATCTCTGCTTTTGGTTGTTGCCTTTTGAACTGCTGCTGTTCAAGAGGCTGACCATGGCTGGCCCGGTGGAGGCTAAAGTGGTATCTTCTAAAAAGCCGGAAGAGGCGAAAGAAGGACAAACCGTCAAGGATCTTTTCAAGAATAAGGCTGGAAAGTTTACTTTGTCCAAAGCAGATCGGGAATTGTATTCCCTGGTTGGCCTTGCTTCGGTAAAAAAAGAAATTTTGTCTTTGAAAAACATGATTGTGGCTCAAAACAAAAGGGCCTCGGCAGGATTGCCCGCAATTCCAATGTCCTACCATTGCGTGTTTACGGGAAATCCGGGAACCGGTAAAACGACGGTGGCGAGGATTGTGGCCGAAATATACAAGGACTTGGGAATTCTTGAAAAAGGACACTTGGTGGAATGTGACCGCTCCTCCCTTGTGGCCGGTTATACGGGCCAAACTGCAATCAAGACCAATGAAGTTGTAGACAAGGCTCTTGACGGCGTACTCTTTATCGACGAAGCTTACACCTTGGCCCGTAACGATGGTCAGGATCCCTTTGGTCAAGAAGCCATCGATACCCTTTTGAAGCGAATGGAAGATGACCGAAGCCGTCTGGTTGTGATTGTTGCTGGCTATACGGACGAGATGAAGGCTTTCATCGAAAGCAATCCGGGATTGTCTTCCCGCTTTAACCGCTATATAGAATTCCCAGATTATAGCGAGGCTGAACTGCTTGAAATATTCAAGCGTCTTGCCGAAAAGCAAAAGCTGGAACTGTCTACGGAATTTGAAAATGCCCTGAAGGCTTTGTTCTCCCGCGTTGTCGCCAAAGGGGATTCTTCTTTCGGCAATGGCCGCGGGGTGCGCAATTTGTATGAGAAAACCCTTGTGAACCAGGCGAATCGCTTGGCGCAAAGGGATTATAGCGTTTCGGACTTGATGAAACTTTTGCCCGAAGATTTACCGGGCGACTGTTAGGCTACTTTACCATCTGGAAAACCCGTTCTCCCTTGCGGCTCATGCCGTAACGGGTACGCAACAAGTCTTCCTTGTATAAAGAGTCTTTTTTGAGGCGTTCGATTTCCAGGTTGCAGGAATCGATGGCGTGTTGCAACGAGTCGATTTGATACTGGAACATCTCGATGTCGTGCGCAATCTTATGCTGTTGCTTCAAGCTGTTTTTCCCGAACATCAACTGCGAAACGACAGCCGCTATCGTGAGGGCTGCCACAAGCAGGATGACCCAGAAAAAACGCTTATTCACGTCAGGTTGCTCCGTTAAAGTAAAACTGGAAATTGTCCGGGGTTTCAACTAGCCCCGAAAGTTCTAGCTCTGTTAATATAGCTAATATATTGTTGGGCATAAGGTTACATTCGTTCTGGAGCTCTTGAAAAGTCTTCTTGAAACCGTTAAATTGCTTAAATAGGCTAAGGGCTTCGTTAGAAAGGTTACAACCGGTAGCCTCGATTTGGCTCAGGCTGACGGCGGCAGGCTTTTCCGATTCCGTTTTGATCTTGGGAAACCCGGCAACAGTACGCAGGCTTTCGGGCAAAAAGACGGGCATGGCTTTCCCCTGGTCCAGGTATTGGTTTGGTCCGGCAGAATTTTCGCTATCGAAATTTCCGGGGATGGCTAATAGAAGCTTTTTTTCTTGCAGGCAATAGTCGGCGGTAATGAGCGCTCCGCCTTTGGCTTTACTTTGTACCAAGACCGTGGTGCGGCTGAGTCCGCTGATAATCCTGTTGCGGGCGGGAAAGTTCCCTTTGAAAGAGGGAAAGTCTTCTTCGTATTCAGTCATGATGCAACCGCCAGCATCGATAATGCGGCGGGCGAGCGTTGCTCGATCTCCGGGAATCGGGACGTTGATTCCCTGGGCGATTACGGCGATGGTCGGAATCCCGAAATCAAGGGCCGCTTCGTGGCAATAGAAATCGATGCCTTGGGCAAGCCCGGAAACTACCACGGCCTGGGTGCCTTGCAGTGACTTCACCAGGCGACGGCAAAGTTCCCGCGCAGAACTTGTGGGGCGTCGGGTACCTACCATGGCAATTCCGATACGGTCTTTTGCGGGCAAGGTTCCGCGGTAGTACAGTAAGGTTGGCGCTAATCTGGATTCCCTGAGGGAAAGCGGAAAATGTTTCGGTTCAAGCGTTTCGTACTTTCTATCTTTGTCTGTCATGAAATATTCCTTTGAAGACTTGGTGAAGATTATGGCGACCCTCCGCTCCCCGGAAGGCTGCCCTTGGGACAAGCAGCAGACGCATCAGTCGTTGCTCCCGTATTTAGTCGAAGAATCCCATGAATACATCGATGCCGCCCAGGCAAACGACAAGGCCCACATGGCCGAAGAATTAGGCGATGTGTTGTTCCAAGTGGTTTTCCATTCTCAAGTTGCCAAGGAAAATGGCGATTTTTCCATTGACGACGTGGTGCAGGGAATCTGCGAAAAAATGATCCGGCGCCATCCGCACGTTTTTGGCGATGCGAAGGTTGATGATTCTAAAGGCGTTGTCCGCCAGTGGGAACGCATCAAGGCGCAAGAAAAAAACAATCTAAAAATGCAGGGCAAGTCCGCTATGGATAAAGTAAGCAAAAGCATGCCCACGCTGGCTCGTGCCCAAGAGCTTCAGCGTCGCGCTGCCAAAGTGAGCTTTGACTGGACCGAGGCTGAACCTGTCTTTGACAAGGCCGTAGAAGAATTTAGTGAATTTCGTGCCGAAATGCAAGCGGCTTCTCCTGAAAATCGCAACGTGGACCGCATGGAAGACGAATTTGGCGATATCATGTTCAGTCTTGTAAATGTGGCGCGCCATTGCGGTTTCAACGCTGCACTTGCGCTGGAACGGGCTAACTCCAAGTTCGAACGACGCTTCCGCGTGGTAGAGCAGATGGCCCGCGATCAAGGCAAAGAAATGAAGGACGTTGGTCTAGAAGGCTTGCAGGAACTGTGGAAAAAGGCGAAAGCCGCTTCGAAGTCGTTCTAATTTAGAGCATTCCAATTTGGAACATGATTTTTAAAAAAAATTTTTCGCAAGTTGTGATTCCGAGATATATTAGGTAATGTGCTTCCAGTCCATTCTGATTTAGCGAAGGGATGCTGGAGCAAATCACGGGGTAGAATAGACCGGAAGCACGCTTGTTTTCTTCTAATTCCACTGGTCCCGCAGGGCTTACCCCCTTGCGGGACTTCTTCTTTAGTGTCTACTAGAAGATCTTAGAAAAGATTGCGCGACAAGCGTGAGATTTTTTTCTTGCTGTAAACCTTGTTCAAAAAGATATCGTCTTCGCCAGTCGTATAATAGCCAGTTGCGTTGTCGCTGGGAAAGATGCTGTTTAGACAGGCGTTGAATTCTTCCGAATTTTCTTTTCTGTAATAGTCTGCATAGCGATAAGTATTGCCTGATGCATCTTCGTCTTCTTCGATGTCGAAGTAGTCCATGTTTTCATCTTTGCAGTATTTGCGGTTCATTTCAGAAGATTCAAAAGTTCCTGTGCAGGTTGTGCCGTTTGCAGAAATTTCGATGGTTGCCTTTTGGCTTATTGCAGTATATTCGATTTGCTTGACTTGCACGGTGTAGGTTGTTTCGTCAATAGTGAAGATTTCGCCTGTTTCGGAGAAGTCCTTCTGTTTTACCCTGAGGGTTGTCAACATTTCATCGTTTTCAAAGAAAAGAAGCTGTAAGGAGGGGTAATAAGTCAGTCCTAGATCCACATAGTAGATCAGATTATATCTAAAGTAAGATTTTATATAATTGATATCTCTTTCGGAAAGGGTTCTTGTGACGACTATTGTTTTTTCTGAAATATTTAGTTGGACGTCATAGCTCTCGTCTTCGTAGCAATGTTTGTCTTGAGTAGAGGAGTTGTAATCGCAGTTGGTTCCTTTCCAAGAACCATAGATGTTACCTGCAGTCCCTCCGACATACATTACTCCATAATCGCTATAAGCTTCATCAGATTCATCCCACATGTAAAGAACAAGTGTGTCGCCCAAAAATGAATATTTCATGATTTCGCTGTTGGAATAATTGCTTGAAACAGATTTCCATTCAGCGTGGTTTCCGCTGATGACGCATTCCTTGTAATCTGGGAGCGAAATTGTAAATGTAGAAGAGGCTTTGTCAAAGGAGACATCGTATGTTAGTGATTCGTTGTCTGCATTGCTTTCTGTGGAGGTCGTGGAGCTTGTCGTGGAATCCTTCTGTTCGCCATTGTTGGTGGTTGCTCCCGAATCGGTGCTGTCTTTTTCATCGCTGATGTTGGAGCTGGACGGGTTGTCGTTGTCCGATTTCGGATTGGAACTGCTGTCACCGCCGCAAGCGGTTAGTGCAAGTGCGGTTGCAAGGGCGCAGCCCAAGGTGCTAATCTTGAATAAATGCTTCACGGTGCTCTCCTGGATGAGTTTATGGGTAAATGTAATTAAACTTCTAGGAAGTTGTACGAGTGGTCTCCGTGAACAACAAAGCCCCCGGGTGTTAACCGGGGGCGGTTGTGAGAGCGAGGCGATATCACATTTTTAATCTGCGATAAAGCCGAGCGGTCTCATTAGGCGCGAGCCTTGGCCTTGTCGCCGTACTTCTTGATGAGTTCTTCCTGGATGTTCTTCGGAACCGGGAGGTACTTGCAGAATTCCATGGTGAATTCAGCCTTACCCTGGGTCATGGAACGCAGGTCAGTAGCGTAGCCGAACATTTCGGACAGCGGGACTTCGGCGGTGATGGTGGTCATGCCGAGTTCTTCGCTCGTACCGGTGATGGTACCACGGCGCTGAGAAACGTTACCAACAACAGAACCCTGGAATTCGGTCGGAGTCTGGATTTCGACCTTCATGATCGGTTCGAGGATCTGAGCGCCAGCCTTTTCGAAAGCTTCGCGGAAGGCCATACGGGCAGCAACCTGGAACGCCATATCAGAAGAGTCAACCGGGTGGTATGCACCATCCTGGACTTCCATTTCGATACCCACAACCGGGAAGCCGATCAAGGAACCAGCTTCCATGCAGCTCTGGAAACCCTTGTCGCAAGACGGGATGTATTCCTTCGGAATACGGCCACCCACGACGGAGTTCACGAAGTTGTAAACCTTTTCCTGGTCGCCTTCGACAGCCATCGGACGCATTTCGCCGACAACCTTAGCGTACTGACCCGAACCACCGGTCTGCTTCTTGTGAGTGTAGTCGAACTTGGAAGCGCGAGTGATGGTTTCGCGGTAAGCCACCTGCGGAGCACCGGTCGTCACGTCGCACTTGTATTCGCGGCGCATACGTTCGATGTAAACGTCGAGGTGAAGTTCGCCCATACCCTTGATGATGGTCTGGCCGGATTCCTTGTCGACTTCCACCTGGAACGTCGGGTCTTCCTTGGTGAAGCGGTTCAGAGCCTTGGACATGTTGTCCAGGTCATCGCGGTTCTTGGCTTCGATCACGAGTTCGATCACCGGATTCGGCACGTGCATAGAAGTCATGTTGTAGTGGTTCTTGCCATCGGTAAATGTCGTACCGGAGGCGCAGTCGATACCGAACAGAGCAACGATGTCGCCTGCACCGGCTTCGGTGATATCCACCATTTCGTCAGCGTGCATACGCACGAGACGGCCCACGGACACCTTCTTGCCGGTGGCCATGTTGGTGATCATGTCGCCCTTCTTGAGGGTACCCTGGTAAATACGGATGTAGGTCAACTGGCCATAGCGGTCGTTCACGAGCTTGAATGCGTAGCAAACGAGCGGCTGGTTGTCTTCGGATTTCAGGACAACTTCGGCTTCGTTGTTGTCGAGGTCGAGAGCCTTGTTTTCAACTTCGGTCGGGTTCGGGAGGTAGTCGATAACGCCGTCGAGGAGCTTCTGAACGCCAACGTTCTTATGAGCAGAACCCATGAACACTGGGGTCACTTCGAGGCTGATGGTAGCCTTGCGGATGGTGGCCTTGATGAGGTTCTTGTCGATTTCGTCGACGCCATACTGGCCTTCCATAGCCTTTTCCATGATTTCGTCGCAGTAGTCTGCGCAGCAGTCGATCAGCTTTTCACGGTATTCGTTAGCCTGGTCAACGAGTTCGGCCGGGATTTCCTTTTCGATCATGTCGTCGCCGTTAGCGCCTTCGAAGTAGTAGGCCTTCATTTCGACGAGGTCGACCACGCCCTTCAGTTGGTCTTCGAGACCGATAGGAATCTGCATGACGCAGGGCTTGTGGTTGAGCTTTTCCTTGAGCATGACAGCCACGCGGAGCGGGTTTGCACCGGAGCGGTCGCACTTGTTCACGAACACGACGCGCGGCACATGGTAGCGCTTCATCTGGCGGTCAACGGTAATAGACTGGGACTGCACGCCTTCCACGCCGGTAAGAACGAGGATAGCGCCGTCAAGCACGCGGAGAGAACGTTCCACTTCGATAGTGAAGTCCACGTGCCCCGGGGTATCGATGATGTTGATAGAGTCGGCTTCGCCAGACTTGGTGTGGGTCCAGTTTGCAAACGTAGCAGCAGACTGAATCGTGATGCCGCGTTCGCGTTCAAGTTCCATGGAGTCCATCGTGGCACCGACGCCGTCTTTACCACGAACTTCGTGGATAGCGTGGATACGCTTTGTGAAGTAGAGGATACGTTCGGTAAGGGTAGTCTTACCGGAGTCGATGTGAGCAGAAATACCAATATTTCTGTGAGTTGTGATGTTTTTCATGTTTTTTCCACAAATGGAGTTGATGTTTGTTTGAGTTGCGCCCAAAGATAGAAAAAATGGGGGGATCGTTCAAGTCCCACCTCCTGGAAAAGGGGTTTTAGGGGAAAAATGAGAAAAAATGCCCTTTTTGGGGCAAAATTGGCCTTTTTTATTAATTTGTTGCTAATTGTATTTATAACAAGAGCGGTAGTTTCGACTACCGCTTTTCCCTTCGCTCGGAACCTTATGGGAGGCTATTTATTATGCAATATCGGCGTCCTCGACGACCGGTTCCTCGGGATTGTCGGCCAGGGCCTTAAAATAGGCGGCGGCAGTCTTGCCCACTTCGGTAGTGTCGTAGAAGGAATAGGCTCCGTTTCCCAGTGCTCCGATAGCGGGAATGGCTCTGAGGGCGGCCCTGCCCAGGAATTTTGTGGAAACCTTGACGCCGATTTTCTTGAGAAGGGTCTCGAGAACGGCAAAAGAGACCTTTTGGACCACGATTCGGCTGCCGGTTCTTACCGCGATGTCGCGGACCAGCTGGGCGGCGCTATGGCGGAACAGGCACCAGACCATGGCTTCACGGCTCAGTTGGGCGAATTTGCCGTAAGTCGCGGCAATATCAGAGACCAGCTGCGCCTGGATGCGCCAGATGGCGGCAATATCGGGGATGGAGGTCAAAACGCCCGTGACGCCGGCGGGCACTGAAAGGGTGGCGCTGACCAGGGAGGCCTTGACCGCGGCCTGGCGGATCAATTTCTTGATTTTCTCGTCGGAATCTCCTGTTGGGGCGTGCAGGGACTCCGGAATGTCGGTAATCAGTTCGAAAAGCAGGGAACTCAGCTTTTCCTTGATTTTTTCCATTTTTTCGTCATTGCAATCGCTCATAAGAAACTCCTTATGAGACTAATATACATTTTTAAATGCGGAATACAATGTGAAATGACGAATGTGTAGTGTGTGATGATTTATTCAACATTTCACACTTCACATTAGAATATAATCTTAGCGAGGCCGCCGGCAAGGCCCGGCAGATTATAGCGGAGCGTCTTGCCTTCGAGCCAGTACGAAAGCGCCTGGTCAATCCACTGGCGCTCGCAAGTAATTTTGCGGATCACGATATCGGTACCTGTGTCGGTATCGTCAAAATAATAGTATCCGCGGAACTTGATGGGGAAAATTTCGCCGTGCAATAGAACGCTTACGTCGGCGGTGCCGTTGTCCGAATCGATAGAAACCGACTGGACATCGCCGAAGCGCTTGACCAGTTCGTGATTCTTGACAAAGGCTTCTACCGCCTTGTTGCGTAAATTGCCTAACAGCGACATGCGTTCCTTAGCGCGGCAGGGTGAGAATTTCGATGCCGTTCTTGGTGCGGGCCACGGTGTGTTCCCACTGGGCGCTCAAAGAGCCGTCGCGGGTTACGGCAGTCCAGCCGTCGGAGAGGGTCTTGGTGCCCGGACGACCCACGTTGATCATGGGTTCGATGGTGAACACGTGGCCGACTTCGATAAACTGCTTCAGGACGTTGTTGCGGAAGTGGTACAGGGTCGGTTCTTCGTGGAATCCACGACCGATGCCGTGACCGCAGTAGTCCTCTACCACGCTAAAGTCGTGTTCTTCGGCCACATCCTGAATGATGTTTCCGATGTCGTAGTAGCGGGCGCCGTCTTCACCGGCAACGCGGATGCCTTCTTCCATACAGAACTTGGCGGTGTCCACCAGTTCCTGGGCCAGGTTGCTCACGCGGCCCACGCAGAACATGGCAGATGTGTCGCCATGGTAGCCCGAAAGAATCGTGGTGATGTCGATGTTAACGATATCGCCGTCTTTCAGGATGGTATTTGCACTGGGAATGCCGTGACAAACGACTTCGTTAATGCTGATGCAGGCGTAACGGGGGTAACCGTGGTAGCCCATGCAGGCGGAAATACCCTTGTGCTTGCGGGTATAGTCGCCGATGAATTCGTCGATTTCCAGAGTGGATACGCCCGGTTTGCACATTTCGCCAGCGCGAATGAGTGTTTCTGCGGCGAGGGCGCCTGCGTCGCGAATCAGTTCGATTTCCTTAGCGGATTTGATTTTAATCTTGGCCATAATTTATGCCTTCTTCCATGCGTAACGGTCAACGAGATAGGCGAGAAGCATCTGGTCTTCTTCGGTGCCGTTAGCGAGTTCTTTTACAAGAGGGATTACGCGGCTAATGCGTTCGCGAGCCTTCTGGCCACCGAAATGGTTCTTTTCCTGTTCCAGCTTGGCGCGTACGCGTTCGCTTACCTTCTTTGCGATTTCTTCGTTGGTCGGGGTTTCCATCTTGATGAAGTTGATGCCGAAATCGGCGGCAGTCTGCTTCATGTCGATTTCTTCCACCGGGGTGATGAGCGAAATGCACAGGCCGCTGCGCCCCGCGCGGGCGGTACGTCCGCTACGGTGCACATACACTTCGTGGTCATCGGGGTGATCGTACACAATTACATGAGTCACGTGGTCCACGTCAATACCGCGGGCTGCCACGTCAGTACAAATGAGAATGCGGAGCTTCTTGTCGCGGAAAGCGTTCAAGGTCTTTTCGCGCATGTTCTGGGCGACATCGCCACTCAGGGCGCCCACGTTGAAGCCGTAGCCAGAAAGCACCTGTTCCAGGTAGCTCACGTCGCTCTTCTTGTTGCAGAAAATCATGCAGCTTTCGGGATTGTAGTATTCCAGCACCTTGATGGTCATGGAATCTTTGTCCATTACGTCGCAAGAATACCAGCGGTGTTCCAAGTTGTTGGCGATTACCTTGTCATAACTGAGGGAAAGGAATTCGGCGCTGGGGCGCTGGAATTCTCGGGCGAGGCTCTTTACTGTCTGCGGAATGGTTGCGCTGAACATGGTGCAGGCGATTGCCTTGGGCAGGTACTTGCGAATCTTCTGCATGTCGGGGTAGAAGCCCATGGAAAGCATTTCGTCGGCTTCGTCCAGGATCAAGTCGCGGATGTCCAGGAAGTCTACATTGCCGCGCTGCACATGGTCCATCAGACGGCCCGGTGTGGCGACAATGATGTGTACGCCGGCACGGAGAGCCTTGAGCTGCGGTTCATAGCTTACGCCGCCGAAAATAGCCACCGAGCGAATGCCTGTTCCGGCAGAGAGTTTCTCGATTTCATCTTGTACCTGCAGGCAAAGTTCGCGGGTCGGTACCAAGATGAGTGCCTGGGGGAATAGGTGGTCACGGACGATGACCTGCAAAAGGGGGAGCACGTAGGCGCCGGTCTTTCCCGAACCGGTCTTGGACTGCACCAACATATCGCGGGCGGCCAACATGTATGGCATGGTCTTACGCTGTACAGGCATCAGGTCGGTCCAGCCATGCTGAGTCAGGATGGCCTTCTGCTCTTCGGGCAGCATGTCAAAAGTATAGTCAGGGAGCTTGTGTTCAGGTTCGATGATTTTTACAGGAGTCAGGAACGGATTGACTTTTTCTTCTTTCTTTTCTTCTTTTACTTCTTCGCTCATAGTGCGAGCAAATTTAGTAAAAGGTGAGTGCCATGGCAAAACAATAAGTTGCTTTGCCATGGCCGAGACGCGTCAAATGCACTCCAAGGGAGCGCGTAAGGATTATTTATGTCTGTTTGGATCTGCAAATGGCTTGTGGCGGGTTGCATGTAATCTTGTTTTTTGTGTTGCAGATTGCAATTGTAGGACAACTCAAAAAGCTTGAAATTCTCTACCCGTTTTTTGGTGAAAAATGACCTGTGTTGCATAAGTATGTGGTTTGTTTTACAGGCGAATACTTTGTATAAACTAATAAAAAATATTTTTATAATTTATTTCAAATAATCTTGATAAACTAATCTTTTATACATAAATTTATCGATGCCTTGATTTGAATAACGAACGTTTCAAGTCTAAAGGTTGCCTAAAAATAGGAGAATCAAATGAATAAAAAGTGTTCAACAATGTTCCTTTGCTGTGCGATTGCCTTGGGCGCACAAGCTGCCGATGGAACCTCTACGGCCAAAACCGACGTTCTCGGCCGTCATGTTTCCTCTACGCATAAAGTACCGAAAGCATACTTGAAGGATGTCAAGAAAACGGCTGAACAAAAGGCCGTTGTAAAGACAGCCGGCCCGCAGCAACAGAAGGCTTTGGCTCTGACTCACTATGTCAACCCGCCGATGATTACTACAAGCGGTGTGTTTGAATACAAAAAGAATAGCTCGGGTAATTTTGAAAAGCTGTATAAGCTCAACGGAAATACCGTGTCTGAAACTCAGTACAAGAACCAGATTAAGCAGATTGAAGACGCTGATGTTCCGCGATTGCAGTATGCCCAGGCTAATCCTGGGAATTATCCGACGGGCTCGAATTACCAGTTTGCCACGTTTGCAACAACGGACGAATGCTCGGGACAGTCTTCTTGTACCGTGAATCTTGAAACCTATTCCTACTACAACCAGTCGGGATCTCACTTTGTTACGCGAGAAGATATCAATTTCTGGAATTATTCGAGCGTATTGAGCAATTCCAATTTGAATCAGTATGGCGCCTGGTCGGGATACGATGGACAGAAAATTGGTATTCAATTTACCGATATTGATGCTCCGCAAGAAAACGTCATTTCTAATGGTCACTTGCAGGTGATGGGTGACTGTAGTAATAATCATTATGCCAATGGTGTGATCCATACATCAAAGGTTGCAAGAGTCTTGAATAAGGTTGCTCCTGGTGCGATGCTGTATGCATTCTCCACAAATTGCAACAATTACACAAATAATCTTGTTCTTGAATCCGCTAGCTACTGGAAAAATCCGCAGGTCTTTATCGGTAGCAATAGCTATGGACAGGCATTGCCGAAATATTCAGACGAAAGTATGTATATGGATGACTACATCTATGATACCAGAACTATCGAATTTGCTAGTATCGGTAATGACGGCTTGAGCAACGGCTCTCAGGCTACTGGGCTTGGCATGGCTGTTAACGCCATTTCTGTGGGTGCAGTTCATAACGATATGACTTACCATCAGACGTCCAGCTGGAGAAACCCGCGTTTCTCGAAGAAGAATGATGCTTCTTACACGGGAAGCTCCTATGTAAAACCGGAAATTGCAAACTTTGCTGACATCCTGGTTCCCAGCGAAAAGTCTTTGGTTATCATGAACCAGAGAATCCTGGAATCCTATTTCACTCAGACCAGTTCTGCAACTCCGTATACGGCTGCTTCTGTAGCCTTGCTGCTGCAGAAGTTCCCGTTCTACAAGTGGCATCCGGAAGTGGTTAAGGCCCTCTTGATTACCTCTAGTATCAAGCCCATTACGAATGCTTCGTCCCATGATTCCGATAACGAAGGAAAGTATGCAATGGGCGTTCCGGAAGGTCGAGCAATGTTTGAAAACAACCGTTCTCGTTTCTGGAATGGCAATAACGAAGACTTCTTTGACAATAATGGCGATATTCGCTTTACCGAAAGCAACATCAAGAAGAATAAACGCTATCGTATTGCTATTTCTTGGCTGTCTAGCGGTACTTATGTCCGCGAAAATGGTAAGCTTCCGCAGGATATTGACCTTCGTGTTTATCAGAATGGCAACTTGCTTGATTACTCTACCTCGGGTCCGAACCCGTTCGAACTGGTTGAATTTACGACAAACAGCCAGTCCGACCTGACAATCGAGATTCATAGGTATCGTAATGACGGTGGCCGTGTGCTCATTGGCTACAACCTCCTCGAAGTCCAGTAAAGGAATCCGCTCATCTGAATTTAAGGCATGTGGCCCATGGGGCTACATGCCTTATTTTAAATGTTTTTTATCTAAACGGAGTCCAGTGGTATTCGAGGCCAACACTTATAAACCAGTCGACGGTGGTGGCGCCTATGGTAGTGGGCTCGGCGGCAGCGTCGGGAGAGGGCTCCACGTAAACGTCTTTACCGCGGCTAGAAATGCCCGTGCGCACGCTTAAACCATAGTGGTGCAAGAATACGCATTGCGTGCCGAATCCGAAGAGGGCTCCCTTGTAGGGGTCTTCGGTTTTAAAGCGGGTTTCGTATTCCCTGGAGGGATTTTTCTTGGAATCCTTAAGTTCGATGTCTTCGGAGTAGAAACTGTATTGGAATCCCAGAAATGCGAAAAGGTGCAAGTCCATCCACTTAAAGGGCTCGTAGGTTCTTGCAAACATGACGTTCAGACCGATTTCATGTTGCGCAAAATTCCAATGGTCCAATTCTTCGTAAATGGAGTCGCGGTCATCTGTTTTGACAGCATGGTTGGAATAGCGGTAGAATATTTCACCGCCTATAAAACCAAACCAGATTCCGCCTGCGTACAAGGTGAACAACGGAGTTGAATCGTCCATGAAGTTCCATAAGCTTACAGAGTCCTTGGTGACGCGGTAATCGCCGACACGGCTACGGATATGGCGCTTGTACCAGCTGTAAGGGGTGAGGGGTACCTGGGCCTGTGCGTATCCGGCTGAAATGCCTGCCCAGGAGCGGAATGTCGGAGTTTCCTTGTATAAATCGTCGGGCTCCGATTCCATTTTGAGTCGTTCTTCTTTCGTTAAACGGCGCTTGGTGTGACGATCGAAGAATGCGTTTGCGACTTCGTCGCCCTGGGCGATTTTGTCCGCAGTCTTTATGACGGTTCCTGCGGCCTGGGGCTCGCTGGAGTTTTCGTCAAAAATGGCCAAGAGTAAATGGTTACCCTTGTCGGCAACGTAAAGGACAATCTTGTCTTCCAGAGTCTGGAATTTTGCCATCATGGCGGGGTGGCGTGCCTTCAGGTGATGCGGCTGCAGTCCGGGCTCGATATTGTTCGAAAGCCACGTGGCGTAGCGCATGGCGATCGTGTCGCGTTCCCATTCGCCAAAAAGTCTGCACTTGGGTTCGCCAATGCCCGTGTTGTAACGACGCAGGGACAGGCAGAATTCCTTGGGGTCTAGGGCCGGTTCCTTGTCGGGGGTCCAGATCAGGATGTCTGCGTTTTGCCACAACGTCCACTTGGAATCAAAATAAATGTCCTTGGCACTGGCCTTATCCGCGAAAAAGGCCTGAGACAGCAGCACGAAAACGAATGCGATTAGGGATAGGTGCTTCATTTGCCTGCCCCCTGGTACATGTTCTTTCGAATCTGTTGCACGGTCTGCCGCATTAGCTGTTCGAGGTCGTTGAGGCTGAGCTTTGCTACCGGGTGCTGAATTTCGTCAACGGCGCTGAAAAGCGGGCGCTGCTTGATGTTGTCCCAAAGGGTGTACGAAATAACGGCGCTGATGTTCTTGACATCCCGGCGTTCTTCGGTTTCGTTATGGATGAGAGCGTAGTCGAAGAAATTCTCGCGCTTCAGATCTGTACCGATAATGACTTCGTGGATCAGTAGAATCTGTGGGGGAACGGTTCCGTCGGGACCTTTTAGGGAGATGCCCTGTTCGGGGAGTTTCCCCTTCATAAAGATGCGGCTGTCCAGCTTTTGGCTTTCTTCGGGAGCGTTGTCCAGAATAGAGTCCGGCAATATGGTGAGCTTTACATAGCCGCCGCGGAATTCATGCTCCATGGCCTTGGAACAAAAATCGGTAGCCTTGATTTGCGTGCTGTCACCGAAGTCCAGGCGATTGGCAAACCACTTGGTACGCGTAAGAACAAAGGCCTTTTGGAGCCCGGTAATGGCAAGTTCTCCGTAAGGAGCCCGAGCGTAGGCCGGATGGCTGTTGGACCAATGGTAAGAATCGGCGCAACCCGTGAAGAGTAGCGCCGCCATAGCAAGCATTGTCCAAAGGCTATGTCTCATTGCACCTTTTTAGACTGCGCCCCACTTTTCGCGGTAGGCGTACACCTTTTCGAGGATTCCTTCGGGAGCGTTGATCTTTTTACGGTTATCTTCGCTTTCGAGGAAGGCTATGATATCGTTGATATTCACGATGGAATGGGCCTCGATGCCATATTCGTCTTGCACGGTCTGCAAGGCGGACTTGCCGTTTTCCAGCTTTTCCTTGCGGTCCACGGAAATCAACAGGCCGACAACATTGGCGTTTTCGATCTGCGACAGGGCCTGCATGGTTTCGTTCACGCTGGTGCCTGCGGTAATCACGTCTTCGATAATCACCACGTTGGTCTTTTCGGCATACTTGTAACCCACGAGGGAGCCGCCTTCGCCGTGGTCCTTGACTTCCTTACGGTTGTAGGTAAAGGTCAGGTTCTGGGCGTAGACATCGCTAAGCTTCATGGCGGTTGCGGCGCACAGGGGAATGCCCTTGTAGGCCGGACCGTAAAGGTTCTGGGCCTTGCCATCGAAGTGCTTCATGAATGCGGCGGCATAAAATTCAGCCAACTTCGAAAGGGTGGCGCCAGTACGGAATTCTCCGGTATTGATAAAGTAGGGCGTGTTGCGTCCGCTCTTGGTCACGAAATCGCCGAACTTCAATGCGCCGGCTTCAACAAGAAAATGAACAAACTGGTCTTTAGTATTCATGGTTTAGTAGCGGCATAGCCGCAGTTTATAGTTAATGGTTGGTGTTATGCGGCTCCGCAAAGGAGGGCAAATATTTTCGAGAACACGTTCGTTTCTTCGGTGAGAACTTCGATGACGGTCAGGAGGATGAACACCAGCACGCAAAGTCCTATGTAGAAATAGAAGGATTTCTTGATGCCCTTGATTTTCAGCTTGAAGATTGTCCAGGCAATGACGCTGAAAATGGCGCTGAATGTCCATGCTGCGATGGCCCCGAGAGAAATTCCCGGAATGAGGCTGATGGCGAAGGTAAGTGCGATGCCCGGAATAAAGTAGAACGCAATGCAGAGTACGCAAAGAAGGGCAAAACCCACATAATGGGCAAAGCCTCTTTCGCGCTGTACAATCACCTGCGGTTGGGGCGTGGCGGTTTGAGGTTCCGGTTCTGCGACAGGTTCTTCCGGGGCCACCGGGGTTTCGACGGGGGCTTCTGTTACGGGCTCTGCGATTACCGGGGCTTCGACCTCAGGTTCCACGTTGTTCTGATTGTTCAGTTCTTCGGACATATCGTCTCCTATAGAATAAATGTTCTTCCGGCGTACACGAACACGCGGTGTTCCAGCCAAAGCTTGAGGGCTGCCGACAGGGTGCGCTTTTCGATGTCCTTGCCCAGTTCCACCAGCTCGTCGATGCTTGCGGTTTCAGGCACTCGCTGGATATCCTGGCAAATAATGGGGCCCTGGTCCAGGTCTTCGGTGGCAAAGTGAGCGGTGGCGCCGATGATCTTGACACCCTTGTGCCATGCCTGGTGGTAGGGCTTGGCGCCCTTGAAGGCCGGCAAGAAGCCGTGGTGGATATTGATAATGCGGTATTTGAACTCTTCGGTAAAGGCTTCGCTCAAAATCTGCATGTAACGGGCGAGAACCACTGTATCGGTGTTGGTTTCGGCGATGATTTCGCGGAAACGGTTCTCGGGAATGCTCTTGTCCGGGTTCGACGGCACGTAGTAGAAAGGTACGCCGAAAGTTCCACCTACGGGGCCCAGGTCGGGGTGGTTGCCCACAATGCAACTGAACTCGCAGGGGAGGTCTCCATCGCGTCTTTTGAGCAAAAGGTCATAAAGGCAGTGGTCCGTCTTCGAGACGAAGATGGCTACACGTTCAATTTTGGTGGTGTCGAACAGTTTCCAGTTTAAGTGGAGGTGTCCTTCCAGAGTTTCTAAATGCTTGCGGACTTCTTCGATATTTTCGGATTCCGCTTCAAAAACGGCACGTAGAAAGAAAGTTTCGATATCTTTTGCCGTGTGTTGCTGTAAATCAACAATGTTGGCGCCCGCCTTGGCGAGCACCTGGGTAGTTCCGGCAATAAGGCCCTTTTGGTCGGGGCAATGGATCTGCAAAATATAACGAGTAATAGCCATAGCCCAAAATTATAAAATCGCAGGCATAAAGTCTTTGCCCGCTTTCCGAAAAGCTAAAATATTCTAACTTTAGACCGAAAACTTTATACGAGAAGGAAAAATGAGTCTTAAAACCTCTTTCAAGTCTATGATTGCCGTTGTATTCGGTATGGCGGTTGTTCAGGCTGTTGCCGTTCCTCAGAAGACGTGGGACGCAATTTATAACGCCGAGGGGCAGGGTGATTACTCCGCCGCCAAGATCGAAGGCAAAATCCGCTTCGGCAAGTACACTCACTATAAAGAAGTGCAGCCGGTCTCTTTCAAGGTTGCCGATAGCCTGTTCGCATTCTCTGTGGCTGGAAACATGACTGTTCCTGCCGACAAGATCGAAAAGGAACATTTCTATGAAAAGTGCAACGAAACCATGGAAGCCTGGATTTCGTTCTTTAATACTCCCCGCGATTTTGGTGGCGAACAGTTGGTTATCAACATTGCTGGTGTAGACCTGGCTTGTGGCGATGAACTTTTTGCCGTTGGCGATCTGAGAATCAAGTTCACGAATCCGAAGGCTCAGGAAGCTTGGGCAAACACCTTGGAAGGTCGCGAAAAGTACAAGCGTGAAAAGGTGGTGGAATACCGCCGCGCTGAACAGGAACACCGTTCTTCTCTCCGTGACGTGTCGGGTATGGTCAAGGACCCCCGCGACGGTCAGGTGTACCGTACCATCAAGGTGGAAGGCCGCGAATGGTTCGCCCAGAACGTGAACTATAATGTGGAAGGTCACTCCTGGTGCTACGAAGACAAGGATTCCTATTGCGCTCGTGGTGGCCGTCTCTATGACCTGGAAGGCGCCCGCAAGGCATGCCCCGAAGGCTGGCACTTGCCGCGTGACCGCGAATGGATGGACCTGCTTGTTGGCCTGACCCACTGCTACGACGGTGTGGACAAGTGCGAAAAGTTCGCCAACAAGATGAAGGCTACTACCGGTTGGCAGGGCGGTGGCGGTACCGACGAATACGGTTTCTCCATCTTCTCTTCGGGCTACCGCAAGATGGTGGGCAAGTCCATTGTCCGCTACGAAGACATGGGTGAATACGCCGGCTTCTGGTCTGCACAGAACGGCCGTAACGAAACCATCTGGATTTGGGCCATGGGGCGTATGAGTGACCAGATGGTTCGCCAGCTGGTGCCGAGCAAGACTAACGCTTACTCTGTCCGCTGCATCAACGGTAACTAGTCATTCTGGACGCAAAGCGTCCGGAATTCACATTTCAAGCAGTTCTTGAACAAAAGAAAGGCTCCCCTTCGGGAGCCTTTCTTATATCTTGTAGCATCGGGTTCGATGCCCCGACCGCTTTGATTACATCTGGCGGATGGGGAAGAGGCCGAGCAAGTCGAGCACGTTTTCGAGCACGATCTGCGTTGCCTGAACCAGGAACAGACGGGACTTTTCTTCGGCAGAACCGAGCACGCGGTCTTCGTGGATGAACTTGTGTGCGGCTTCGGCGATTTCCAAGGCATACTGTGCAAGTACGCTGGGTTCGTCAGCGGCAACGGCATCCAGGATCTTCTTGCCCTTCTTCGCGAGGATGTTGATGAGGCTGTAGGCGGCATCGTCGCCAAGTTCGGCCATGTTCACATCGGCAATGTTCACGGTGTAGCCGGCCTTGCGCATAATGCTGCAAAGACGCACGTGGGCGTTCTGCACATACGGACCCGTATCGCCTTCGAAGCTCATGACGGCATCCCAGTCAAAGCGCACATCCTTCAAGCGGCTGTTCTTCAAGTCGTTGAAGGTAAGGGCAGAAATACCGATCTGGCGAGCGATGAGTTCCTTGTTTTCGAGACCCGGATTCTTCTGGTCGATGAATTCGAGAATTTTCTTCTGGGCGGCTTCGATCACGTCGCGGAGGAGGCTTGCGGTACCTGTACGGGTCTTGCCCTTTTCCCACTTGCCGTCCACCAGCTGCAAAATCACGCCGAACGGAATGTGGTACATGTCCTTGTACCATTCGCGACCCATCTTCTTGAGTACATGGAACACCTGCTTGAAGTGCAGGGCCTGTCCGAGGTCCACCACGTAGAGGCACTTGTCAAAGTCGTATTCCTTCTTGCGGTAGCAGGCGGCAGCCAAGTCGCGGGTTGCGTACAAGGTAGAACCGTCGCTCTTGCGAATCAGGCAGGGGTTCAGGTCGAATTCGTCGAGCATCACCACGTCCAAGTCCTGGCTCTTGACCATCAGGTTCTTTTCGCGGAGCTCGTCGAGAATGGCCGGAATCTTGTCTTCGAAGAAAGATTCGCCGGTGTAGTGGTCAAAGCCCACGCCCATCATGTCGTAGATGCGCATAAGTTCTTTGAGTGTTGCTGCACGGAAGGCTGTCCAAAGCTTGCGGTAGAATTCGTCGCCCTGTTCGAGCTTGGTGAATGCGGCGCGTGCTTCGTCTTCCAGACCGGGTTCTTCTTTGCTGGCCTTGGAGAAGGCGGCGTAAAGAATGTTCAGTTCCTTCACGGTCAGGCTATCAAGCGTAGCGTCGTCCGTGGGGCGGTTTTCGCGCAGGTACATCACGATGAGCTTGCCGAAAGCGGTACCCCAGTCGCCCAGGTGGTTGATGCGTTCCACCTTGTAGCCGGCGGCCTTGTAGATGCGGGAAAGGGAGTTTCCAATCATCGTCGAACGCAGGTGGTGGAAGGCGAGTTCCTTACCAATGTTCGGGGAGCTAAAGTCAATGCAAACGACCTTGCCGTTCGGAGCTGCGTGGCCGTATTCCAGACCCTTGGCAGCGATTTCTTCGAGAGTAGACTTGGCGAGGAATCCGCGGTCTATAAAGAAGTTCAGGTAACCGTTAACAGCTTCCACCTTCGAAAGTCCGGCGGGGAGCTTCACCTGGGCGGCGAGCTCTTCGGCAATCATCTTCGGAGCCTTACGCATCACCTTTGCTAGAGAGAAGCAAGGAATGGTAAAGTTGCCGTGGGTGGTGTCAGGCGGCACAGAGATAAGCTTGAGGGCGGCATCCTTTTCGAAGGAACCGGTAGCGGCGAGCGCTTCTGCGATTTCTTGCTCAAACGAGTTCATTGTCGTCGGCCTTCTTGTCGTTAGTCTTTACAAAGTCATTTTCATCGAGGTCCACAATCTTGCCGTCGGCGTACAGACGGTCAAGGGAAATCTCGTTACGCTTTTCTTCTTCGAACAGGTGCACCATCAGGTCGAGACCTGCATCGAATACGGCCCAGCGGACCCCTTCCTTGTATTCCACGCCAACGGAGGGGAGCTTGTTGGCCTTGAATTCCTTGCGCAGTTCGTTGAGAATGGCCTGCATCTGGGCTTCGCTTTCGCAGGTTGCCACCAGGAAGTAATCGGTGACATCCTTGATGCCGCGCAGGTCGATGAGCTGCACGTTCTGGGCGCGAAGTTCAAACAGAATGCTTGCGCCGATTTGGACGGACTGGGGAAGTTCTTGATTATTCGTTGTCATCTGTTTCTCCCTGTTCGGGTTCTATGATATGTTCAAAGTCTTTTCCGATATACACGGCTGCGTCGACTACGGCGCGGCTGCTGTGCACTACCAGCACATTGTCGGTCTTGAGGGCTTGCGCCAGGGCTTTGGCGCCTTCCCATTCGGGGTTTCTAAGCACAAGTACCGTTTCGTCGTAGTTCTGCAATCTGTCGTTTCTGGAACTCACGATGTCAAAACCGTTTTCACGCAGGTAAGAGCGCATCTTGGCGGCGGCCCCCTGCATTCCACAGCTGTTCAGTACTTCCACATCTCCCTTGTAGGTTCGCTTGACCTTTACGACCTGGGGTTTCTTTTCTTCTTCGCAACCGGCAAAAAGCAATGCTGCCATCAAGGCCGTCACGGCAAAAGAAAGGTGAAATGTTTTGGTGTACATCAAGGACATTTTTCAGTTAAAATTTAGAAAAAATGTGCCGTGTTTGTCATTGCGCATAGGGCAAGACTCTTTGGCGCGGCTATGGCATTCCGCTATCTGCAATAATACGGGGTACGCCAGGGGCATCCGCCATACAGGTAGCGGCTCGGGCCGTAAGCTTTGAAGGCGTCATTCTCGTTTATGAACATCAGTCTAAAGCTCATGTTGTCGTTGGGCTTGTATTCCAGCGCAATGTCCGGAAGAACGACATCGACATTACCCTGTCGTACATCTTCTTTTGCGATGGGTGTTCCGAAACGGAAGTTGGAATACAGCGGCATCCAAAGTCCAACGTTTGCGTATAAATGAAGTTCCGGCGTAAATTCGTAGGCGAGGTGAGCCATGTAACTCTGCTGGGCGAAAGTTCCGAAGGAGCCTCCGATAAAGCTGACGGAGTAGGTGTAGGCCACTTTTAATGCCGGGTCAAAAGTCTCATGACGTACTAAACGATCGGGGTCGAAATGCTCGCGGTTCCATGGAATTCCATCGTCGGGAACCACGTAGACGGTATCCACAATCGTATCTTTTTTAGCGGTGGTGACAATAGCTGAGTCAACCTTTACGGGGTTTTCCGCAAAGGCAAATACAGCAAGCAGGATTGTCAGCAACAATAACCGCATGCCATGAATATAGAAAATGGGACTGGAAGATTACCTCTTCCAGTCCCATAAAAGATGGACAATTTATAGTGAATTTCGGCGGGTCGAATTCAGTCTAATTTTTGCTGTTTTCCTGCGTGTTGTCGGGCTTGGTGACGCCAGCAAGCTTTGCCCCGAACATGGAGCCGAGAACGGTGCGCAAGTCAATACCGAGGGAATCCGTGAGTCCGTTGGTGACTTGGGTCAGCGTCTTGGTAATGTCGCCCGTGAGCTTTGCCGTGTTGCCTTCGCCGTACATGGTGATGTTTCCGATCTTTTCCATGGGCTTTGCGATGGCAGCGGCAATTTGCGGCATCTGTTCGAAATATCTTTCGATGGTCTTCAGCTGCATTTCCTGGCGGGCGGCGTCACCGTAGAGCTTCATGGCTTCGGCCTTCTTGTTCAGGGCTTCAGCTTCGGCAAGACCTTGAGCCTTGATGGCTTCTGCTTCGGCGAGACCCTTTGCCTTTGTTGCTTCTGCTTCGGCCATGGCTTTCGCCTTGGTGGCTTCAGCTTCGGCGAAGGCCTTTTCCTTTTCTGCATCGGCTATCTGCTTAATAGCCTTGGCGCGCTGTTCTTCCTTGTAACGGTCTGCTTCGGCGTCCTTCTGTTGCTGGAAAAGTTCCGCTTCAGAACGCTGGATCTGTGCCTGACGTTCGGCTTCGGCTTTCTTTTCGATTTGAGCCTTCAGTTCCTTTTCGGTCACCATCACCATGCGTTCGCGAATTTCAATTTCCTTTTCCTGCTTGGCGACTTCGGCTTCGGCCTGGGCCACGTTAATGGCCTTCTGCTGGGTCTGCTTCTGGATTTCGTAAGCGGCGTCGGCAATAGCCTTTTCGGTATCAGAAATCTTCTGCAGGTTGGCCTTTTTCACGGCGAGGTCGTTCTGCTTCTGGGCAATTTCCAGTTCGGCAGCCACGGCGGCGTCGTTGGCATCCTTCTTGGCCTGGGACTGGGCTACACTGATATCCCTTTCGGCGTTGGCCTTAGAAATGGCTGCTGCCTTGCGGATGGCAGAGGTCTTGTCCACGCCCAGGTTTTCAATCACGCCATTGGCGTCTTCAAAATTCTGGATGTTGAAGGTTTGAACTACGATACCCAACTTTTCAAGGTCGGGAATGGCATTTTCGAGCACAAGTTCAGAAACCTGCTTGCGGTCGCCCACAAGGTTCACCAGCTGCATGCGGCCTACAATTTCGCGCATGTTACCTTCCAAGATGTCTACAATCATGGCGCGAATATCTTCAGGCTTCTTGTTCAAGAAGTTCTGTGCTGAAGACTTGAGTCGCTCGGGATTGTCCGAAATTTTGGCTGTCACGACGGCATCGACAGAAACGTTGATGTAATCCTTTGTCGGGACCGGGCTTCCTGTCTTTACGTCAATCTGGATCAGCTGCAAAGAAAGGTGGTCGGCGCGTTCAAAGAAGGGAATTCTAAGGCCTGCGCGTCCGATGATGACTTTCGGAAGTTTCCGAAGCCCCGAAACGATAACAGCTTCGTCAGGTGCAGCCTTGATATACGACATCACGAAGATGATGCCTAGAAAAGATACCGCGACAAAAATAATCGTTAAAAGAATGCTTGTTTGCATAAATTAATCCTCCATTTTGTTTGTTCTAAATATATAACAAAAGATCTGTCTAAGAACGACAGATCTCAAATTTTTCGACAGAATGAATAAAAATTATGACCGAAGGTTTAAACGATTTCGTTCTTGGCGTTTACGTGGATTACGGTTGGCTTCCACGTCTTGGCTTCGTCTTCGCTCATGGTTGCATAAGCAACAATAATCACCAGGTCGCCCGGCTGAACCAAGCGGGCTGCTGCACCGTTCAGGCAGATAACGCCAGAGCCGGCGGGGCCTTCAATCACGTAGGTGTCAAGGCGGTTGCCGTTGTTCACGTCAAGGACGCCCACCTTTTCGAAGGGGAGGATGTTTGCTGCATCCATCAAGTCGCGAGCAATAGTAATCGACCCCTCGTAATTGAGGTTTGCGTCGGTAACGGTTGCGCGATGAATTTTGCTTTTGAGTAATTCCAGCTGCATGATGCGCTTAGAACTTGACATTGAAGAATCCCGCAACACCCTTTTCCGGGGTCGGGAGAATGCCGTAGCTGAAGCGGTTTGCATCCGGATTGCTGTCCCACTGGGTGCTAAAGAATGCGTCAGCAAAGGACCAAATGTGAGCGCCAGCCACAAAAATCAGACCATACCACCAGGCGGAATTTCCATCGACTGCAAGGTAAACCGTTGCACCGACGCTCACGCCCCACAAGGCGTCAATCCAGATGGCTTTCATGGATTCCTGCTTGTGCCACTGATACAGCGAGGGAACAAGCAAAGAAAGGTATGCGTAACCTTGGTCGCCAGAATGGTTGCGGTAAGAACGGTCGATATCGGCGTCTTCAAGTCCGCCAGAACGCTGGGCGAGCCAGTCTTGTTCGGATACGCCGAGCTTTTCCCAAGGTTTCTGTAAATATTCAGAGGGACGAACGCCCATTTCTACGAGGCTGGTCAGCTTGGCTCTGGTAATGCCTTCTTGCTTGGCCTGCTGGAATTCCCACTGGGTAAGTCCCATTTCTTCGTAGTTGAAGCCCTGCCATTCGTCTGCAGAAGCGGTTGCTTCGCCAACTTTCGTTTCGGCTTCTTCGCTGCTGTTGTCAGCAAAGGCGTCATCTGTTTCTTCGGATGCCCCGTAAGAATAGGAATCTTCGGAAGATTCATCGTCAAACTGTGCGAACGCAATGGAGCCGCACAAAAGCACCGTTGTGAGAATCTTGCACCAATTCGCCATCAATTTCTTCCTTCAAAAATAGTGCCGGGGGAGGGAATCGAACCCTCACACTCTCGCGAGTACCGGATTTTGAGTCCGGCGCGTCTACCAATTTCACCACCCCGGCTCGGGGTTTGTTCAAATATAGAACAATTTCGCTTTTTTTGCAGGGGGAATCCTCGAAAAAAGCGTTTTTTGTTGAAAAATTACCTTTTCAAAAGGGGCTGGTATTCAATTTTTAGGGGTGCAAGCTTGTTTGCGGCAAAATCAACGGCTTGATCTTTTGTTTCAAAACGGCCAGTTTGAACAAGGTAAAGAATCCTTTCACCCCGGGGCTGCTCGATAATCGTGCAGGAAATCTTCTGTTTTTTGAGGTTTGTGACTAGCAGGTCGGCGTTGGTTTTGGTCCCGAAGGCGCCCAGCTGTAAGGTCCAGTATTCCGCAGTGGTTGCTGCTGGGGCGGTTGCGGCCGGTGCTGTAGTAGTAGCGACCGGGGCGGGAGCAGGCGCTGGGGCAGCTTTAGACTGTTCCTTGGGCTGTTCGACTACTGGTGCCGGTTCGGGTGCCGCAGGCTGCGGGGCGGGGGCGGCGACCTTGGCTGGCTGCGGGGCGGGGGCGGCGACCTTGGCTGGCTGCGCGGCAGGAGTGGACTTTACGGCCTGAACGGCCTTCAGGGAGTCCGGGTTGCTCAACAGGTTACAGCGGTCGTTAAGGTCCTCCGATTTAACCTTTGCCTTTACGGCTTGGCACACTTTTTGGAGGACGATTGTCTGGTGGGGGTGCGAAGTTTCGATGGCTTGAATCAAATCTTCGGCCGCCTTGTCGTACTTGCCCAGGTAAAGCTTGAACTGGGCGCTGGTCATCATCAGGTCCGCATAAATCGCTTTTTGCGGATTGGTGGTGCGGATCAGGCTGTCCAGCCGTTTGCCGGCGGTTTTAAAGGACTGGGCGTTTCCGGTTTGCGAAAGGGCGAGAATATTCCACAAGTAGCATTCTGCACGAGTAGAATCGGGTTCTTTAGGGCAGGCGGCCTCGTAGGCGTCGGCGGCTTCTTTCCAGTTGCCGGCTACATAAGCCTTTTGCGCATCCGCCATCGTCTGTGCGAATGTGCTAGCTACAAAAAATGATGCCAAAACAGCAAGTGCTTTTTTTGTGTTCATAACTCTACCTAAACCAACTTTCCTCGAATAGTCCATCCTCTAATTTCATCGAGTTTCACCTTCACGTAGTCGCCGGGCTTCACGATCTGGCCATCTTCGGGCTTGAACACGACCTTCTTGAAGTTGTCGGTGCGGCCGCGTAGTTCCGTCTCGTCGCGCGCGGAGTTCTTTTCCACCAACAGTTCCTCGGTGCGGCCGAGCATCATCTGGTTTCGCTTGAGGGTAATGGCGTTTTGCAGTTCCACGAGGCGGGTGTGGCGCTCGTTCTTTTCCTGTTCGGTAAGAGTTTCGGCTTCCTTGTAAGATTCCGTACCCTTGCGAGGGCTGTAGATGAACATGAACGCAGAATCAAACTGGCAGGTTTCAAATGCCTTGAGAGTTTGCTCGAAATCTTCTTCCGTTTCGCCCACGAATCCGCAGATCACGTCGGTGGAGATTCCGTAGAACGGGTCCTTGCTGCGCAGCTGCTCGATAATCGAGTGGTACTGCTCCATGTTGTGCTGGCGGCGCATCTTCTTGAGCATGGCGTCGGAGCCGCTCTGGATGGGGATGTGCGCGTAGTGGCAAACCTTCGGGTTGTTTAGCAACACGTCGATGAGCTCGTTCGTGTAGTGTCTCGGGTGCGGGCTCGTGAAACGGATGCGGCGGATGCCGCCGATTTCGGAAACCTTCGTGAGAAGGTCTGCAAAATTCCCGCCTTCCGTCTTGTAGGCGTTTACCGTCTGGCCAAGGAGCGTTACTTCAGTAATGCCCTTGTCGGCCGCCTTGCGGACTTCGGCGAGTACGTCTTCCATGTCGCGGTACTTTTCGGGTCCGCGCAGGTAGGGCACAATGCAGTAGCTGCAGCGCTTGTTGCAACCGCGCTGGATGGCAACGAACGTGCTGAAATCGTTCTGGAGTTTCGCGTATTCACCGAGATAGTTTTCGCTCAGGTCCTCGTCGATGAACATCTTGTGGTGCGTCTGGTGCAAAGGGCTCTGGGCGTCGCCGAGCAACAGTTCCGGAATTTTCTTGTACTGGTCCGGGCCCACGACGTAGCTCACGTTCGGCAGGCGCTTGAGCAGCTCCGGCCCGCGGTTTTTCGCCATGCAACCGCATACGACGACTTTCACGTCAGGGTTCTTCTTGTTCAGGTATTTGAGCTTGCTGATGTTCGCGATGGCGGTTTCCTCGGCCTTTTCGCGCACGCTGCAGGTATTCACGATGACAAAGTCGGCATCTTCCTGGTTGCTCGTTTCGACGCAACCGCACATGTCGAGTTCCTGGGCAATCATCGCCGAGTCGTATTCGTTCATCTGGCAGCCGTATGTGGCCAAGTGGTATTTTTTCATGCGGACAAATTTAGTAAAATCTTAATTGTGGGGGAAGAGCCCCCCTCGCTCTAGCCACAACTCAGCCTGCTCTGCTCCAATTTTGCACGCTATTTTTCAAAACCCAACAGCAGCATATAATTTCGCTTGGCGTAAAGAACGCGATGGATTTGAACCACGTTACCCTTGACGACATAGAACATCAGATAATTGTCAATAGGAATGACTCTGTAGCCGATAAGTTTTAGAAGAGAATCCTGATGAACACTGTATGTAAACGGGTGGGCTTTTAAAATCTTAACCTGTTCGAGAAACTTCTCAAAGATTGAATTTGATGATGTCTTAAGGACTTTCGTAAAATAAGACTTGATTTCGTTCAAGTCTTTCTGTGCAGAAGGTGTGATGATGACTTCGTATTTTTTAGCCATTCATCAGGTCCTTCAAGAATTTCTCCGCATCGGCACATTCTGCACCACGTTCGACTTCAGAAATGGCTTCGGCGAGTTTTGAGTATAGTTCCAGCTGCGCCATCTGTTTTTCATAGCATTCGATGGACATCACGACCATGTCTCCAACACCATTTTTTGTTAGGTACATGGGTTCATCATATTTGTGAACGGTTTCAGCCACACTTGTAAAGTTGTTGCGTAAATCGGAAATCGGTCGAATGGTTGGCATAGCGGACTCCTTTTATCATGATAATATAATATCATAATTATGATATGTCAATAGGCCGGCTTATAAATTGCTATATTTGACGCATGTCCCTATTGCTTGCCCTCCTGTTCCTCGCCCTGTTTATCAGTGCCATCATCCGTGGAAGGTTTTCTTACGGCAAGGCGGATTATGATTTTCATGAACATCCGGTGCAGTTTGTGATAGTGCTGGTGTTCATTCTGGGAGTCTCGACACTCTGCTTTTATAGATTTTTTGTCGAGATGGAAATTATCCGCTAAATTTCTACATTTGGGCGCGCTATGCTCCGCAAGAAATCCCTTATCGTTTTTGACTTGGATGGAACCTTGTTCAATACGCTCGGCGACCTCGCTGTGGCAGTGAATTTTGCGTTGCGCCATTTTGGCCTCCCGGAACATGACGAGCAGCGCGTGCGGACCTTTATCGGGAATGGCTCCATGAAACTGATTGAGCGGAGCATGGGGGAGGCCGCTCTCTCAGAAAACATCGCCCGCACAGGTGTGACTGTGGAAATGGTTCACAAGGTCTATTCGGACTTTTATTGGGAACATTGCACAGAAGGTACGCTCCCGAACCCGGGTGTCGTTGAGTTCCTGCGCAATAGTTCGGCGCGGGTGGCCATGCTGACGAACAAGCCCCTTCGCCCCAGCGAAAAAATCCTGGACCATTTCGGACTTCGCGATCGTTTTGAATTTATCCTTTGCGGCGATACCACGCCCGAACGCAAACCGAGCCCCGCGGGCCTGCTCAAGATTCTTGAAATGGCGGGTGTTTCCCGCGAAGAGGCGGTAATGGTGGGCGATGATCAGCCGGATATTCTGGCGGCCCGTAACGCCGGTGTCGATTGCGTTACGCTCCTTTGCGGCTTTGGAAAACCCCACAATTTGCTCCCGCTTAAGCCCGAAAATACGGTGGAAAGCTATGGGGAAATGTGCCAATTGCTGTCCCGAATCTCTGGCTAGTATTTTTGCTATATTCACACCATGACTTTTAAAATTATTCCCTCTGTTTTGGCTGCGGCTTTTGCTCTTTCTACGGCAGTTTTTGCCGACGAGGCTATCCGCTTTGTTCCCGAGAATTACCCCATTGGCGTCTTGAACCAGGGCGATACCAAGCATATCGTTTTGCAGGGAGCCAATCTGACGGATAAAGAAATCGTTCTTGAAAGCGTGTTCGGCCAGGGCAATGGCATGTCGAACTTCAAGTACCCGAACAAGATCCCTGCCAAGGGAACGGTCAAGATTGAGTTTGACTTTAATTCTGCCGAAATGGAAGGCCAAATCAAACCGGTTGTGGTACTTGTGGATACCACCGGCAAACCTTATCTTGCCAACATGGACGGCATCGTGAAGGTCCCGTTCTTCTTCAGCGAAAAGCTCTTTGACGCAGGTTACTACGCCAAGGGCGAAAAGCGCGAATGGACGTTCTATGTATGGGGGACCGACAAGAAGGAACGGCCTGACTTGACTCTCGCTTCTGAATCTGCCAAGCAGTTTGCCATGTCTGCCAAGCCGGTGATGCTGAATGTGGACAAGCTGGATCAGATCAAGGAAGGGGGCAAGGTTCCTGGTCTTAAAATTACCATCTCTACCAAGGGGCTTACCCGCGAAGGGTGGGAACTCAAACAGCAGAGTATCCGAAAGATCGTTTCTTTCAAGAGCAAAAAGTACCCGAAGGCAACCCCTGACGTGCTGATTGTCGGTTTTTGGAAGTAAAAAAATGGCTTTTTTGGGGCGTTAGCCTTGCAAAAAAGCCTACTTTTATCTAATTTTGACCCACCAATGAACCAACGGGATGTAGCTCAGCCTGGTAGAGCGCTTGAATGGGGTTCAAGAGGTCGCTGATTCGAATTCAGTCATCCCGATAAAAAACACCGCTTTTAAGGCGGTGTTTTTTATTTCTAAGCGTTTGCTCTGAAGAATCTTAGCTTCGCTCTTCTTCTTCGCGATTTTCTTCCTGTTCCGCTTCGGCAGCTTTTGCCGCTTCTGCGACCTGCTTCAGCGGGTGGTCTTCGATGTAGTCGAGGCTCACCTGGAATTTTTCTTCCTTAGGCTTGTCGGCGTTCTTTTTCAGGGCGGCGAGCTCAATGGCTGCAGCCTCGTAGTCGGCTTCGGTCACCCATTCGGGTCTCCAGACGATGACGCGGTTTCTGCCGCCTTCCTTACCTTGGTATAGAGCCTTGTCTGCCATTTGAATGCTTCGGTCTGCGCCCAGGCGTTCGTCGAACTTGGCCACACCCAGTGTAATGGAAATCTTGATGGTGAAGTCCGCATAGCGGACGGTCATCTTCTCGATTTGCCTGCGGAACCTTTCGGCGACAACAGCCGCACCTTCAAGGTCGGTCTCGGGCAAAAGGGTCAAGAATTCTTCACCGCCGTAACGGGCGAATACATCGTACTTGCGCAATAGCCCGCGAATGGTCTGGGCTACCGACTTCAAGATAATGTCGCCGCAGGCATGGCCGTAGGTGTCGTTGATGTTTTTGAAATGGTCGATATCGATAAAGACGAAACAGAAGGGTTTCTTTGTGCGGGCGGAACGTCCCATTTCGTTTGCGATAGTTTCGTTCATTTCGCGGCGGTTCGGAAGTCCTGTCAGTTCATCGGTCTTAGAAATAATTTCCAGCTTCTTGTTGGCCTGTTCCAAGTCCTTGGTTCTTTCCTTGACTTCCTGTTCCAAGATTTCCCTATGGGCGTTCAGTTCTCTAATCTGGCGTTTAATGGTATCGTGCATGGTGTTGAATGCATTACCCAACTGACCCAGTTCGTCTTTACGGTTGCCAATGTGGATTTCCTGAATATCGAGGTTACCTTCGGTAATCTGGCTAATATGCCTGGTTATGCGGTTCAGCGGGAGACCTAGCATGTAGAACATCCATGCTGCGATAATCAGGATAATCAGGATGGCGATAATGAGGATAGCGATGCTTGCCTGCGTTGCCGAATAAATGAGGTCGTCAATTTCTCTCTTGGGCTGGAAGGCGAAAATGCCGAAGTCCGTGTTGGAATCGAAGTAATAGTTGACCAGGTACTTTTCGTTGTCGTAAAGCTGTTGGAACTGAGCCTTTTTGATGTCGTAGTTGCGAGGATCGATATCCTTGAGACCCAACTCCGAAATCTTGTGGGAATCGGTAAGCCAGCGCTTTAAGTCGGGGTGGTAAAGAATCTCACCTTGGCCGTTAATGGCCACCAGGAATCCGTTCTTGCCGATTTTATAGTTCGGGAACATTGTCCAGAGTCGACGGAGCGAAAAATTGGCAAGCAAGAAACCGCTGGAGCTGGACTTGTTGGTAATGGTAATACCGAATAGTCGCTTGGGCGGGGCGTCCTTTGCGTCTCTAAACCAGGGGGTGGTGTAGGGACGATGCGGCGTAATGCGAGAGAAATCAATGGGGTAAGGACTTTCCGACGGAATGCCCACCATGGAATTGTCGCAAACGAAAGCATTTTCTCTGTCATATAAGGTGATAGTTTCGCCCGAAATGAACAGGGATGAAACACTGTAGCTTTTGAGGTAGCTTGCAGCCATGGTCGGGTCGAGGCTTTGTATTTCAGACGTCTTGGAAAGAAGGGTAAGGCGGTCACCGAACTGCTTCATTTCGCTAGAAGCCATGTATCCTATCTGCGTGAGCATCGATTCATTGTTGTTGAAACTCCACTCAAGCATCAGGTTCGTCTGTTTCGAGGTGAATATGAAGATACTCCCCGTGACCACGAGCGTCATGGAAACTATCAAAACGATGAGCACCTTGAAGACGATGCTTCGAGAAAAACTTGATATCGTATGGATAGGCATAGGGCGTTACTTCAGAAAGCTTGTTATTTCTTGCGCTTGCGGAGGAAGGCGAACAAGAACCCGAGGACAAGCATGACGACGAATACGAAGGGAGCCTTCTTCATGTTGCTGTCGATGGCTCCGTTGGTGGATTCCTTGGCGACTTCTACTTGAGGCTTGCTTTCTTCGTTAATCTTGTTCCAGGCGGCCTTGAATTCGGCTGCCGTCATAATATTGGTTGTCGGGTAGTTCAACTTTTTGTCGATTTCCACCGTGAAATTCTTGAATATCTCGTACAGCTTGTCTTCGGAATAGAGCGACGGAATTTCCATCTGTTCCCAAATGGCGCTGAACAGGGTGTTGAGTTGCTGTTCCAGTTCGCCCCATTCAGGAATGGCCACGTAGGCGCGACCGGTTTCAAGGGCGCGAACCAACACGCGGTATTCTTCGTCTTCGGCCCAAGTCTGCAACACCTTTCTAGAGGGCGGCAACAGGCCAATCTGCTTGGTGTAGGCGTCCAGGTTTTCGTCTTCGGTCAAGAAGAGCAATAGGTCAAGAGCTTCTTTGCGTTTGTTGTTTGCCGGAATGGCGAGGTTTGAACCGCCGATAAAGCTGACGCTTCCGACCTTGCCCCTAGGAATGGGAACCACAATGACGCTGTCGGAACCGATTCGGGCGTTGGAAAGGCCACCCATGTTTCCGTGGAAACGCGTCTGCATTACAATTTCTGAAGTGCTTACAATAAAGGCGAGCTCGCCATTGTTGAATCTCTGGGCAATTTGAGCAGTGTTGGTTTGCAGGGCTTCGGGGCTGACCAGCGTATCCATAATGAAGTGAAGGTAACTGGAAATGCCGAGAAGGGTCTCTTCAGAAAGGATGTTGGCATGCCACTTGCCGTCTGCGTCTTTCTTGATGAACGAACCGCCGTTGCTCCAAATCCAGGGGGCAAAGTTGTGAGGAAGGTTCCAGTCGCTCCGGCCTGGGAATGCGTAGCCCCTTACATGGGCGCCGTCTTCAAGAACTTCGTCTTTGTCGTTGATCTTGCGAATGGCGTTTTTGAAGCCTTCGTAGGTCTTGATAGAATCTTTGGTAATGCCGTGTTCTGCAAGAACGCGCTTGTTTGCAAGGATTGCACGGATATCGATAAACCATGGAACGGAGTAGATGGTCGTGTCTTCGTCAATATGGGTTGTGTTCCAGCTGACAGGTACAAATCTTTCGGGCTGAATGTTTGTAAGGTAGCTGTTCAGTGGCTTAATTTCTTTACGAGACGCGAAATACGGAATCCAGGTGGTTCCGAGCTGCAAAACGTCCGGTGCGGGTTGCTGGCCGGCAAGGGCCTGGGAAATACGGGTCCAGGCTTCGCCCCAGTCGAGCACTACGACGTTGGTACGAATGCCAGTCTTCTTGGTGTAAATTTCAAGTCTCTTTTCCAGGATTTCTTGCGGAGAGGCCCCGTTGGGCATAATCCAAACTGTGAGGGGCTTTTGTTTGGGGGCGGCTATGGCTGCTGTCGAGGCAAGCGCCAACGCCAGAATTGAATTCATAATTCTATTCATCATTGTACCCATGAACTTCTCCTTTCTTATCCGAATCGTCATGACAATCCGAATGTTAAAATAACAAAAAAATGATAAAAGTGAAATTAAACACCTCAACGAAACCCTTGAAAGATAGTCCAAACTGGAATAAAAAGGCAAAAACGGCCTAAAAAAGTAAACAAAACTAAACAAAAGTGTCTCGTTGTGACGAAAATCAAAAAAAGATAAATTTTTAAAGTCATCTCACCAAACAATCATTTTTTAGTTATATTTTTCTTGTCGTAAGAAAACGATAATCAACCCTTAAGGAGTTAATAAAATGAAAAAAGGTATCATTACCCTTCTCTGCGCCGGCATGATCGTTCTTTCCGGCTGCTATGGCAAGTATGCATGCTTCAACAAGCTGCTCGCATGGAACGGCACTCTTGGTAACAAGTGGCTCAACTCCATCGTTCACTTCGGCATGTGCGTGATCCCGGTTTACGGTATCGCTATGTTCGTAGACTTCCTGGTTCTCAACACTGTCGAATTCTGGACTGGCTCCAACCCGCTCGCTTCTGGCGACTCCTACTATGAAAAGGACGCTCAGGGCAACGAAATCGCCGCTGTCAAGAATGCTGACGGTTCTATGACTGTCGAAATGACCACTGCTGCTGGCGAAAAGGCTGTCATGACTCTCCAGCGCGACGAAAACGTCATCCGCGCTCTTGACGCCGAAGGCAACGTTGTTGCTCAGCGCGAACTCGACAAGTAATTTCTTACTTGTTTGAATTTGAGGGGCCTTGGCTTTTGCCAAGGTCTTTTTTTTATATATATTTAAGTCATGCTTGGGCGTGTTTGCCATATAACGATTGTGTTGTTCGCGTTTTTATTGATGTCCTGTGTCAAGGATGACATCAAGCGTGGTAACGATGCCTTGCGCATTGGCGACTATGAACGCGCCATCGCCAATTTTTCTAAAGCCCTCGATGTAGAACCTGCCAACCGCGACGCCCGTTACGGGCTGGCCCTTTCTTATTATGCTGAGGCGGAGCAGGCGGACCGTTTCAACGATTCATCCTTTGATCGTTGGAGTCGTGCTGCCCGCGAATTCAATATTCTTTATGGCCTGGATAGCAGCGGAAACATCGATGCCAATTATTCCACGTGCCTGTTCTACCTGGCCCGAGCCACTTTGAACCACGACGCGTCTGCGAATGTACTTCCCCTATTGGATAAATCTATACAACTGGATAGCCTAAACTATTTTAGCTATAACTTGAAGGGCTTGATTCTCGCTCAGAGCAATGCCCCCGGTGACTTGAATAGCGCAAAGAATATTTTCATCCATATCGTGACGCGGGAACCGCAATTCATTTCGGCATACATTAACTTGGGTAATATTTACTGGGACGAAGGCGATGTGGAATCGGCCTGGGATACTTGGTCTGCGGGCCTGCAGAAGGCCCCGACGAACAACGCCCTGATTTACTGGACCCAGGTGGCTGAAGATTCCTTGAAGTCCATGGTACTTTCAGGTAGACTATGAGCGTAAAAGGCGAAAAGTCTACGGTAAGCATTCTGGACAAGGCATGCGATTGTGCCTTGTTGCACCGTGGCGGCGAAGCTGACGTCTACGAACTTGGATGTGGCGAAGACCGTTATGCCTTAAAATGGTATCATGAAGGATTCCGCTATGATGCTTCGGTTATAGAGCGTCTCAAACATTTGAATATTTCGGGATTGTACCGTGTTCGGGAATCCGGGGTACGCGAAAATACGCCGTACCTGGTTTATGATTTTCTTGATGGAGTCTGCTCGGCAGAGGTTCCTGCCATGCCTGTGGCGGTGGCGTTGCAATTACTTCGGAATCTGGTGCAGACTTTGGTTTCGTTGGATAAAGAAAATATCCATCATGGCGATATTAATCCTGCCAATGTCATGCTCTGCAAGTCCGGGCAGCATTTGCAGGCGGTACTGATTGATTGCGGTATCGTTGGGCCGGGAGCCTTGGCTTACGCCGCGCCGGAACGTTTTCAGGGGAAGCCTGCCAGTGCCAAAAGTGATCTTTATAGTCTGGGAATGCTTTTGTTCCGCTGGGTTGCGGGGCAGGACTTGCTTGATTCGCAGGACTACAATGAAGTTGCTGCCCAAGCCTTTGCCATAGATTCAATCGATGTTTCATCTTGTTTGTACGAAATGGACTGCTGCAGTGCGTCTGAACTTTCTGCCCTTTCGTCTTTGTGGAAAGTCCTTTTGCGCTCCGATTCCGAGAATCGGGTGGAAGATTTTGACGAACTGGACGAACTTTTGGAAATCGCTCTGGATTCCATGGGGGTAGGCGAAGTGACCGCACAGACGGCCCTGCAAAAATTTGCCATGGGCTTGTTTGACGAAAAAACGGGGCGAAAATTCCCGGCGGGGGAATCGACATCCCTCAAAATGGCGTTTCCATACAAAAAACGCGATGGGCAAAGTGCAAAAAATAAATTGAAAATGGCCATTTTTGCCCTTTTTGGACTTATATTATTCGTAATGGTGTTTTTTGTCTGTGTTGGAACCAAAAGTCCCGACATCGACGAAACGGGAAATCTGTTGCTTCAAAAATCAAGAAGCTTGGAATCGGTAGAATCGGGAATTGAAAAATCCTCAAAATCCGTTGCCGATACAGTCCCTCTTGAAATGTTGAAGGATTTGCCTACGCCAGCCCAGGAATAGTTTGTTATTTGAGAGGTTTCGAATGAAGTCTGAATCGATGCTGGCTACAGAAAAGATGCTGGATGTCGTAAAAATCTTGTTGGACGAAGTCCAGCCGGAATCTCTTTTTGTGAAAATCCTGGAAGTTGCCAAGAATGTATTGCATGCCGATGCCGCCGTTCTTGATACCGGTGGCGAAAACGCCCTTCATTTGAGCAATCCCGAAAATGTGAGTATTTCTATCTCGGCCGTAAAACAGGCTAAACTTGAAAAGAAGGCGGTGGTTTGGAACCAGCTGGATGACGATTCTGCAGACCTTTCGAAATCCATTGTGCAGAACCAGCTCACTAGCATTATGGTGTCGCCCTTCCGCACGCCCGAAAGTGAAGCCGGCTACTTATACTTGCAGCGAGCCGCCCGCGAAGAACCGTTTACCGATGATGACAGCGCCCTGTTCGATTCCTTCGTGATGGTGTGCGAGAAGTTTGCTTTTGCCGCCTTTGACCGTTTGCGTGACAAGGAATCCTTGAATATACTAAGGAATGTAATTCGCAAAGACGGCATTGTGTATTCCAGCAAGGTCATGGCGGACTTGATTGCTCTTGCGGACAAATTAGCGGGGCTGCCCATGCCGGTTATTATCCGTGGCGAAACGGGAACCGGTAAAGAAGTCATTGCTCGCTACATTCACAGGCATAGCCCCCGTGCTGACAAACCTTTTATCGCCGTCAACTGTGGCGCCATTCCGGAACACCTGATGGAATCCCTTTTGTTCGGGCATACCAAGGGCTCTTTTACGGGAGCGCTGGAAACCCGCAAAGGATTTTTCGAAGAAGCTGATGGCGGAACCATCTTCCTTGACGAAATTGGCGAACTGCCCATGAATATGCAGGTAAAGCTTTTGCGCGTGCTGCAAGAAAAGCATATTACCCGTGTGGGCGACAATCGTGAAATCCCGGTGAATGTCCGAGTCATCAGCGCAACCCATGTGGATCTGGAAGAAGCGGTGAAGGCGAAACGCTTTAGGGAAGATCTGTACTTCCGCATTCAGGTGATGCCGGTAGTGATGCCTGCCTTGAGGGACCGTGGACAGGATGTGGTTCTTTTGGCCGAAGAATTCTTGACCCGTTATGGGGCCGAATATGGCCGAGGCAAATACCACCTGAGCCGCAATGCAGAAAAGGCTATGCTTGGTTACCATTGGCCGGGCAATGTCCGCGAACTTGAAAACAAAATCCAGAAGGCCTTGATTCAGGCGGTGCATGGGGTGATTCAGCCCAAGGATTTGGGACTGGACGACGCCCAGGCGATGCTCAAGGATTCTCCGAGAACCTTGAAAGAAGCAAGGGAATGCGTGGAGCGTGAGGTCATTGGTCGTGCTTTGGCCGATAGCAATGCCAACCTGACGCTGGCTGCAACGATTTTGGGGATCGACCGCAAGGTTCTCCGCGAAATCATGGAACGTTTAGGGATGAAAAAGGAAGACTTTAAAAAATAGTTTTATATATTTTGGGTACTGCCCGGCAAGAATTTGCCGGCAAAGGCCCAAAAGGACGGTTGGCACGGAATTTGCAAGAGATTGAGTATGAAAAAGGCTACTCTCATAACGACAATCATGATGGCTGCAGCGCTTAGCTTCGCTGCTCCGTCTTCTGTGCGTCCGGAGTCATCTGTCCCGACCCCCGCCGAGAATAAGGAAATTTCGCGAGAAATGCCCAATCTTGGTGCGAAGGAAAGCGCAGATTGGCAGAAATTGCGCGCAGAACGTCGTGCAGCCCGAGAGCAAATTCTTACGGACTTGCGCAACAGTTCCGCTGCCGAGAAGAAAAATATTCGCCAGGAAGTCTCGAAAAAACGGGACGAAAGGCCTCGCTTTGAGGGGGAATTCCCAAAAAATCAATCTCGCGAACATCGTCCATTTTATGAGCAGCCAGGGTCTCATCAGATGAATCCCATGCGAGATATGCCTCAAGGTCCGGGTCCGGCTTCTAATCCAAAGATGCCGATGAACCGTCCTCACCGCTAGATGCGTTTCATTGCAATAGTGCTATTGATGCTTTCGTCTTTGCTTTTTGCCGAGACGCAAGAATCTGTGTACTATCGCGCCATGAAGGCCGAAGAAGCTGGCGATGTGTCTGCCGCCTTGGCCGCCTTCGAAGAAGCGGTTGAAATTCCTGGCCCCTATACTCAAGAAATTCGCGAAATCATTGATGAATACAATAAGGCCTTGGGCTCCACTGCGGTTATAAAAAGTCCTTGGTCCCTTCGTTTTTTAGGTGATTTAAGCTTTTATAGTCTGCATTATAGCGAATTTGGTAGTGTAAACGATGTTAGCGAAAATGGGGGCGGCCTCTTCTTTTCGTTAACGCCCTTTATCGACTATTCTACGGACGACTGGATTCACTCTTTCGGGATTGGATTCTCGGGTGACCTTTTTATTTCAAATAAAGATATGCCTGCGCTGGATACTAACGACTGGGATGTTTCCCTAGGCTTGGAGTATTCGTTGGTAGGGCGGTCCCTGATGCTTGATGTGGGGGCTGACATAAAGGTGGTTGAGGGGGCTCATGTTTATTCAGACTTTTTCGCCTGGGTGGAACGGGATTTCTACAGGTTCGAAAAACAGAGGCTTGGCGCCGCTGCCTGGGGCTATTATGATCCCGATGGACCTCTCTCTTTTGCCTTGTATGGAGCCTGGCATAGGACTGAACCCTATGGGTTTAATGGATCTGTCTACGTGGGAGCTCGCTTTGAAGCCGATTCTGTAGTCGATTATGTGGGCTATCTTTCGGCCTATAAAAAGGCTCTTGAAGACGCGGAAGAGAACGAAGAAGAAAACTTCGATTATCCTGGTAACTATCCGATGAATTGGGGATGGAATGGTCAAAATCCTATGGCTGCATGTCTGGAAGCCTACGGGTCCGAATGCTATGGCTGGAATATCGGAAAGATTGATTCCATGTATTGGGCCCAACAGGGGGCTTCTCAAAATACGGAATCTTCGGTGGATGTCGCTGTGCCTAGGTATTATGCAAAATGGCTTGGCCCAACCATTCGTTCCAGGGTGTCCTACAAGTTCAAACGCAATATAACGCTTGAAGCCAAGTTGAATATGTTTTATGGATTTGTGCTGGATGGCCCAGATGAAGATTACGAAAGCATGAATAAATTCAACGCCTCTTGGGGAGTGACGGCTTATTGGAAACCCAGTATGGTTACAGTTTATTTGGGTGTAGAGCAGATTTATAAACGTTATGATTTGCCGATTTATTACTTGGGAATATATCCCAGGAATACATTGCTTTCTGAACTTAAAGCCGGTATTAAGTGGGAAATATAAAAAGGCCGGAAGATGTTCCGGTCTTCTTATGGAGATAGTGGGAGTCGAACCCATGACCTACAGATTGCGAACCTGTCGCTCTACCAACTGAGCTATATCCCCAGGATGTAGGCGCAATATAACTTATTTTACGCCCATTGGCAAGTCGTGCGCTTTTCGGGACTAGTTCCCGCGGCTATCCATGGAAGAAAACATCTGGATGATTTCTTCGGTAAAGAGGGAACCGGGGAGACTTTGTGCAATTTCGAGAGCCTTTTCAATATGGTCCTGGGCGCTGGCCTTGGCCTTCTTGAAAGCGTCTTTTGCGTTTAGCTTTTCGATAATCTTTTCTGGCACTCCGGCCTGGTCCGCTTGAGCGATAAGCGATTCCATATCGGCGCGTTCCTGTGCGTTGCTGCTATCGAAGTAATAGAGAAGCGGGAGCGTAATCAGGCCGTTGCCCAAATCGGTAAACTTGGCCTTGTCCAGGTTCTTGCTGCCGAAGCCGTAATCCAAGAGGTCATCCACAATCTGGAAGGCGATGCCGAAGTGGCTTCCCATCTGGGCGCAGCTGTCGATAAGCTTTTTGTCGAATCCGGCGAGAATGGCTCCGATGCGGGCGGCGCCTGCAATCAGGGCTGCGGTCTTGCCATCGATAATGCGGTCGTATTCTTCGAACGAAAGACGCATGTTTCCGGATTGGTCCAGCTCCAGGATTTCGCCGGCGATTAATTTGTCTGCGGCCTTGGAAAGGATGGTGGGAATATCGTGAGACTCTTCGTCAATGACGCATTGCATGGCCTGCGAAAGAACGTAGTCGCCAATCAACACGGCCACTTGCGTGCCCCATTCCTTATGGGCGGTTTTTTGTCCGCGGCGAATGTCTGTGCCGTCGATGATGTCGTCGTGCACAAGGCTTGCCAGGTGCAAAAGTTCGATGCCTGCACAAGCGTGAGCTACGCGCAGAGGTTCGGGCTTTTGTGCACCGCTTTGTGCAATCAGGCAAAGAAGGGTGGAACGGATGCGTTTTCCCTTGCGCTGGAACAGGGTTTCCAGTCGTTCGCCAATGCCGGCGGGGGCGTTCTTAGCTACTCCGAAAATAACCTTTTCGGTGAGTTCCAACTGTTCTTGGACGAGTGCTCGTGCCTGAGTCAGCACGGTCTGAAATTCTGCCTTGGTCGGAGCCATTAAATAATCACCGTTAGATATCCAGGTCGTTCAAGACCTTGTAGGCGTTAGATTCGATGAACTTGCGGCGCGGTTCCACGTCTTCACCCATGAGCATGCTGAAGATCTGGTCGGCAGCCACGGCGTCTTCCACGTAGCACTGCTTGAGGAAACGCTTGGACGGATCCATGGTGGTTTCGGAAAGCTGTTCCGGCGACATTTCGCCAAGACCTTTGAATCGGCTCACCGTCACGTTCTTCTTGTCTTCCAGCTTGGCCATGGCTTCGTCCTTGTCCTTTTCGTCGAACAAGTAGGTTTCCTTGGTGCCGACCTTCAGCTTGAACAGAGGCGGCATGGCGAGGAACACGTGGCCTTCGTCAATGAGCGGACGCATGTAGCGGAAGAAGAAGGTGAGAAGCAAAGTCTGAATATGGGAACCGTCCACATCAGCATCGGTCATGATGACGATCTTGTTGTAGCGGAGCTTTTCGAGCTTGCATTCGGTGCCGAGACCGCAACCGATGGCGTTCACCAGGTTCTGGATTTCTTCGGTGTCCAGCACGCGGTGGAGGCTTGCCTTTTCCACGTTCAAAATCTTACCGCGCAAGGGGAGAATGGCCTGGAATTCACGGTTACGGCCCATCTTTGCAGAACCACCTGCAGAGTCACCTTCCACGATGAACAGTTCGCATTCCTTCGGGTCGCGGCTGGAGCAGTCGGCGAGCTTGCCCGGCAGGCCGCCGCTTTCGAGAACGTTCTTGCGGCGGGCGAGGGTGCGTGCCTTGTGGGCCGCTTCGCGGGCCACGGCGGCGTTGTAAACCTTGTCCAGAATAATCTTGACGGCAGCCGGGTTTTCCTGGAAGTATTCTTCCAGCTTGGCACCGAAGGCGGAGGCGACATAGCCTGCGATTTCGGAGTTGCCCAGCTTGCGCTTGGTCTGGCCTTCGAACTGCGGCTGCGAGACCTTAATGGCAATCACTGCGGTCAAGCCTTCGCGAATATCGTCGGCGGTAATGGTAATGTCTTTCTTGCCCTTGGGCATTTCTTGCGCGAACTTGCTGATGACGCGGGTGAGGGCCGTCTTGAAGCCCGTCACGTGAGTACCGCCATCGTAGGTGTTCACGTTGTTCACGAAGCTAAAGAAGTTTTCCTGGTAGCCGTCGTTGTACCACATGGCTACTTCCAGCGGATACTGGCCTTCGGGGAGCACCAGGTGGATCGGGTCCTGGAACAGCTTGGTGCGGTGTTCGTCCACGTAGCGCACGAATTCAGACACACCACCCGGATAGCAGAACGTATCGGTCTGCTTGTTTTCGGGATCGCGTTCGTCGGTAAGAGTCAGGCGAAGACCGCTCATGAGGAAGGCTAGTTCGCGGAAACGGGTGGCCAGCGTGTCGTACACGTAAACGGTTTCGCTAAAGATGGTGTCATCCGGATAGAATTCAACGGATGTACCGGTGGTGCCGTCGCTTTCGCCCAAGTCTACCTGCGGACCGCAGGGAACGCCTCTAGAAAATTCCTGCTGCACCACGCGGCCGTTACGGCGCACGGTAACAACCAGCTTGTTGGAAAGTGCGTTCACGCAGCTCACGCCCACGCCGTGCAAACCGGCAGAGACCTTGTAGGAGCTGTTGTTGAACTTACCACCGGCGTGGAGCTTGGTCATCACGACCTGGATGGTACCCACCTTTTCCTTGGGGTGAATATCTGTCGGAATGCCGCGGCCGTTATCGGTGACGCGGATACCGTTACCCGGCAAAATGGCGATTTCAATGTGAGAGCAGAAGCCGGCCAAGGCTTCGTCCACGGAGTTGTCCACCACTTCCCATACCAGGTGGTGGAGACCGCGGATGTCTGTTGAACCGATGTACATTGCCGGGCGAACACGCACGGCTTCGAGGCCTTCCAAAACGGTAATGCTAGAACCGCTATAGTCTTCTTCGGCCTTTTTCATTTCTTCAGATTCTTCTGCCATTTTTTACCTTGTTTTCTTCTTCTAAATTCTTGATGTCCGGGAGCCTTTTTGACATGCTTTTAAATGAAAAGAATGTTCTTTACAGAGGGCTTCCCGAGCAATAAATTACACTTGTCAATAATAGCTTTTTTTTGCAGGAAAAGTTCCTGTTTCCATGCGGAACTATCGCACTTTAGCGTCAAAATATTCTTGTCGAATTTGGCTATTTGCACATGGGGTTTTACCAGCGGTCCCACTATAGTTTCGAGGCCTTCGGACAGCTTCTCGAGGGCCATTTCGTCGGTAATATGGGACTTGTCCAGGACCATCTGCAAAAGCACGCTGATGTCTTCGGGATCCTTGCCACAAACGGGCTTCCCGCGCTTTTTGTGATTGGGGTTGTTCATTAAAGCAACAGCAACTTGGAAAGCACGAAGCCGCCAATCAGGATGCTTGTCATGCCGGCCACCACAGTGGCCTTGGTGCTCTTACCTACGCCTTCGGCGCCGCTATGGGTGGTAAAGCCAAAGTAGCAGGCGTAACTTGCGATAAAGTAGCCGTAAAGGGTTGCCTTGATAAGGCCCACCACCAAGTCCCAGTTCTGGTAGAACATGCGCACTCCGTAGAAGAATACGGCGAAGGAAACGTCCTTGTAAAGGTGCGCCACTTCGTAACCACCTACGATACCGATAAAGATACTGATGATCGTAAGGGTCGGAAGCATGATGATTGTCGCTATCAGACGGGGGGCAAGCAGAAACTTGTAGGGACTAAGTCCTAATACTTTGTATGCATCAAGCTGCTCGGTAACGGCCATGGTGCCCAGTTCCGAACACATGGAGGCTCCAATTCGTCCTGCAAGCACCATTGCGGTAAGAATGGGGCAGAGTTCCACCATCACGGACTTACCCACGGCCATTCCCACAAACATCAAGGGGATGATGTCTGCAAACTGGTAGGCGAGCTGCCATGCCATAATGGCGCCTGTAGCAAGGGAGGCGGCCACCACCACGGGAATACTGGTGAGCCCCACATGCTGCATCTGTTCTACAGTGGTGTGGAAGTTGCTGAAGGCGCCCGGAATACTCTTGAAAAGCTGCCAGACAAAGTGGAGGTAGCTTACTACGGTATGCAGAAATTTCCGGTTGAATCTACCCAGACTTTCTGCAATTCTGTTCATGACGGTAATCAAGGACGCCTACTTCTTCTTGGAATCCTTGTTGGACTTCTTGGATGCCTTCTTGTCCGGTGCGCTGATGGCCTTCTTGTAAAGGTTCATGTCGCTCAGGTACTTGATGGCTTCGTTCAGCTGCTTGTCCTGCTTCAAGGAGAAGGCGGTACTGACGGAATCGTTGATGAAGGCGGTCAAGAGTTCGCGCTTGATGCCGTCCTTGATGTACTGCTTGTTCTCGTCGAACTGGGCGTTGCGGTTGTTTTCAAGGGTCTTGCGCATTTCTTCGAGGCGCTTGGCCAGGGCAGAATCGCTTACGGTCTTTGCGCTGTCGCCCATGTAGTTCTGTTCGCGGATAATGCTCTTTTCAAGCTGGTCCACGCCTACCAGAGCGTTGCTCTTGATCTTGGTGAAGTTCGTGTCCTTCATGCAGAAGTCGCGGAACTGCGTAAACAGGCTGTCGGGAACTTCCCAGTTGGGGTCAATCTTCACGTTGTTCTTTTCTAGATCCGGGCGAATCTTGACGGCGAACTTGAAGTACATGGCCATGCGTTCCTGCACTTGCACCACCCAGGGCATGGGGGCGAGTTCAACTTCTACGTCTGGGGAAATGCCGCCACTACCGAACATCATGCGTCCGTTGTTGGTGTAGAAGGTGTCGACCTTGGCGGTGTCCTTCTTGGTGGAATCGGCCTTTTCGTCGCCCTCTTCGGCGGCGTATTCTTCTTCCATGAGCTTAAGGCCCTTGATGCCGTTTTCGGGCTTGTTGATGCAGCGGCCGAAGGGCAGGTAGTAGAATGCCGTGGTGAGCTTGAGGGCGTTGCCCTGGTTGTCCAGCGGGAAAATCGTTTGCACGGAACCCTTACCGAAGGAGGTCTTGCCGATAATCAGGGCGCGGTCCCAGTCCTGGAGTGCGCCAGATACAATTTCGGCGGCGCTGGCAGAACCCTGGTTCAAAAGAACCACCATGGGAACGTCCGGCTTTACGATGCCGTTCTTGCGGGCGTGACTTTCGGTCTTTTGGGTGCGACCGCGGGTGCTCACGATCAGGTTGCCCTGTTTCAGGAACAATTCGCTGATTTCAATAGCCTGGTTCAGAAGTCCACCCGGGTTGTAGCGCATGTCGAGAATAATCTTCTTCATGCCCCTCTTCTGCAGAACCTTGAGGGCGTTTTCCACGTCGCTGGTGGTCTTGTCGCTAAAGGTGGCGAGCTTGATGTAGCCGATATCCTTGGAAACCATGCCGTAGTAGGGCACGGCGTGCACAATGATTTCGGCACGGGTAATGGTGAAGTCCATCAGGTCGGGCACGCCTTCGCGTTCAATGGAAACGGTCACGTCGGTGCCGATCTTGCCGCGGAGCTTGTTCACGGCTTCGTCGAGGCTTAAGCCCTTGGTGTCCTTGCCGTCGATTTTGCGGATGCGGTCACCGGCGCGGATGCCCAGACGGAAGGCCGGGGTGCCGGACAAGGGGGAAATGACGGTCAAAATGTTGTCGCGGAGGCTAATGGTAATGCCTACGCCGCCGAACTTACCTTCCATGGAGACCTTGAGGCTTTCGTAGTCCTTGGGCGAGAATACCGTGGTATGGGGGTCCAAGATGTTACGGATGCCGTTCAAGGCTGCATCGGTGAGCTCCGTGGGGTTCACGTCTTCCACATACTTGCGGTTGACTTCAGACAGCACCTTGTTCAGGCGGGAAACTTCGTTGTAGAAGTCGCCAGGAGGATCTTTCTTGTCATTTGCCGCAAAGGGGCTCGTAGTGATGCAAAGAGCCGAAAGACCGGCTACAAGGAGGGTTCGAAAATTCAGCGTATTGAAATTCATGCCTTAAAAATACAATTTCATTTGTTTGCCGGGACGCCAAAAACGGAAAAAACCGGTCAAAAAGACCGGTTTTTTTAATTATAAGGAGAGAGAGAAAAAAAGGTCAAAATTAGGCGGCGTCGTTCAGAACGCGGGCGAGCTGTTCATTCCGGAGCTTTTCAAGAGCGGAATCCTTGAGCTGGCGGGTGCGTTCCTTGGAAAGGCCGACCATGGGGGCGATTTCTTTCAGGTTCAGGTCGGAATCCATCTTGAAGCCGAAATAGAGCTTGATGATTTCCTTTTCCTGAGCGGAAAGGCTATTGTTCATCGCCTTGTCAAAAAGCTTGGTGCGGTTGTTCTTTTCGGCGAGTTCGTCGGTGCGGAATTCCTTGGCCGCAATGGTGTCGCCGAGAGTCATGTCGCCATCTTCGCCAACAGGGGTGTCCAAAGAGGTAGACTTGTTGCCCATCATCAAGATCTTTTCGATGTCGTCGGCTTTGTACTTGCTGACGCCTTCGAGGCTCTTGGGGTCGAGCATAAGGCCACCGCCCACAACCTGGTGCATTTGGCCACCCTTTTTGGCGAAGCGACGGAGAATCAATTCCTTTTCTGCGCTGATGCGGACCAAACGGCCGCGTTCAGCGATGGCGCGGGTGATGTTCTGGCGAACCCACCAGACTGCGTAGCTGATAAACTTGATTTTCTGGGAGTGGTCAAAGCGGCGAGCGGCTTCGATAAGGCCCATATTGCCTTCGTTGATGAGCTCGTTCACGTCGATGCCCTGACCCTTGTAAAGGTTTGCAATGTTCACTACAAAGCGGAGGTTGCTTTTGACCAGCAGGTCCATGGCTTCGCGGCTGCCTTCGCGGACTTTGGCGAGAACAACCTTTTCCTGTTCCTTGGTAAGCAGCGGATATTTAGAAATATCGTTCAGGTACTGGAAATAAACATCCCTGTCATCACGAACGTGTGTATTCTTAATCATATCATCCTCGTTGCTTGTTGTTTCGTTTACATCCGTAAATCTACCTCCATTTTCAATTTGAAGTGTCACAGATTAAGCTTTAGTTCGCAAAAGTTGTTTATGAATTTCGTCAAGGAAAACCCGACTTTTGTCACGTTTTTGTCATAAACCCCTTTTTTTTGCCAAAATAAGACCTATTTTTGTGTCTGCGAGAGGAAAATCATGACAACTAAATATGCAAAATCCGCTTTTAGGGCCTTTTTACGCCGCAATTATGAACGTTTTGCGGAGTTGCAGGAGGCCCAATTTGAAAAAAATGAGCGGGAATTGATCGAAATCATGGGCGACGAGAACGATGTCCAGTATCCGATTCCGACTATTGCGTTGATGATCCTGATTTGGATGTTTGTTTTGTTATTCCCGCTGATATTGTTGCTTGATCCGACATATCCGATGACGCAGGTGTCATTTATCAACCTTGCTACTTACTATTTGCCGCTTTTGGCAACTTTCTTGACATTCTTAGTGAACCAGCGTTACCTTGTTCCTAAGTGCTTTTTTAGAAAACGCTACGTGGTGTTCTTTTTCGGTAACGCCCTGTTGCTATTTATTTCGTTGCTTGGTCGCGAAGTTTTTTATTTCTTGATTCAGCGCAAGGCGGGCGAAGGTATCGTTGAGTTCTTTAGCAACTATTGCTTTAGTGCTGGGGCCGTGCGTGGGCATTTTTCTGTTTGGACGGTGCTGGTGTTTGTGATAGTGCTTGCGCTAATCTGCTTTGTGTGCATTTTGATTTCAATGTTCACGAGGCTGATTATCAGGGCGTTTATCTTGCGCGAAAAGAAACGTTCGACATTGGAATACGAACTTAAATTCTTGAAGAACCAGCTTTCATCGCACTTTTTGTTCAACACCTTGAACAATATTACCAGTTTGATCCGCATAGACCCCGACCTTGCGGAAACCAGCATGACAAAACTTTCGCAACTGATTCGCGTGATGCTTTACCAGACCAGCGACAAGTATATTTCGCTTAAGGAAGAAGTGGGCATTCTGGAAAAGTATGCGGAACTTGAAAAGCTGAGACATGACGATTCCTTCGACTTCAAGTTTGAATACGAACTTGAAAATCCTGATTGCCAGGTGGAACCCTTGTTGATGATGCCCCTGATGGAAAACGCCATGAAGCATTGCGTGAACCCCGACGGAAAAAGTTTTGCTCATATCAGGATTGTGCAAAAGGGCGATGAGCTTAGCTTTGTGAGCGAGAACAGCAACTTTCCGCGCAAGGCGAAGCCGAATGCTAGCGGCCTTGGACTTTCTACTTTCAAGAAACGCCTGGAACTTATGTATAGCGGGCGCTACCAGTATAAGGCTGGCGTAGAGGGCGATGCCTATAAGACGGAATTGAAGATTGTGTTGAAAAAGGATTCCGTGTAAACGCTGTATACACTTTCTTCAGAAAATCTTGCGGGTTGTCTTTACAAGAAAAATATCATTATCTATAATTCCCCGCGGAGCAATAAATAGTTTTTAGATACATCTGTTAACCACAGGTGTATTTTTTTATCTGTTTTGCGCTTCTGTTTTTATATGGCTTTTTATATCCTGCCTGGCGAACGCTAGGGAGCATCATAAACATCATTTAATTTGGAGGTCCTATGAAAAGTAGGATGTCAAGGTGTGCAGCCTTGATCGGGACCGTATTGTCCCTTTCGAGCTTTGCACAGGTATGTAACGATGTTTCGCTGTATAAAAATGGCGAAGCAGGTAAAATGGAAACTGCTGGCATGACGTTCCCGGAAGCGCCGGAATGGAGCGCCAACTGGGGAGAATTTCAACAGGGCGGAAATGTCCCGGGCGAAATGGAGGCGCTTACCCCGCCTTATATCCGATGGTCTGGCATGAAGGACAAGGCGGGGGACTGGACGGGTATGCTGGTCCTGAACAAGATGCCGGTAACCGTCCAGGGCGGGAACCTAGCTTTCAAGGTGCGCACTACGCAGAAAGGCAAGTTCGGTATTTGGCTCGCAGGAACGTTCGGCAATAGCGCTGCCAAGTTCTTTGATCTTGAAGCCAACAAGACCTATTCGCTGAAAGTGCCGGTAGAAGAACTTGTCGGCGGGTCCGCGAAAACGGTTGAAAAAATCGGTATCGGCCTCTTTGACGTTCCTGCCCGCCAGTATACGACGCTCCTTGTTGACGACGTTTCTTTTAGCTGTGCCACGTCAGGTCAAATTTCCTCTGTTGAAGAAGAGCGGTACCCCTACAGCGATTTGAACCCTAAGGCATCGCATAGAAACGGCAAGTTCCTGGAGACGCCTACGGCTATGACTTCTGCGGCCTATTCCGAAGAAATGCGACGCAAGATGGCGGCTTCTACACAGGTCGACTTTGTTCTGAGCGAAAATGAACATCGCCAGATTGAAGCGTTTACGGGCCGGACAGACTTGACTCCGCAAAAGTCCCGGAATGGTTGGTTCCGCAACATGTATCTTGTTGACAGGAACCGCCTGCGGGATAGCGTTATTGCCAATCCGAAGGGTCTGTTTTACGAGGCGGGGGAGGCTGCCGCCGAAATGGATAAGCGGGAAATGCCCCTGTTGATTGGCAATGTGGACTACGCCTACCGTATGTGTAACGACAGCGCATGCAATAGCGCGCAGCTGGTGAATGCAAGAATCTTGCAGGCGGGGCTCCCGTCGGCAAGTGTGAACGGGTCCCTGTTAAAGATTTTCTATGATCCCTATTTTGTTTCCACAAACAGGGATGTTCTACCCAAGGTTGAGATCTTTGCAAATAAGAAATGGCAGACTCTCGAGCCGAAATCTGAATTGCTGGTTGAGTTTGAATCGGCTGGGGTTCAACCCATAAACATTCGGCTTTTTGAAGGTGGCGTAAACATTAACCAGACTTTATATGTGGAGGTGAAGTAATGAAATATCTGTCATTTTTCTTGGCACTGTTGGTGGGCGCGTCGGTTTCTGCTGCAAGGGAACATACGGATATGTTCTTTTCTAAGGGAAAGGAACAGAATGCAGAAAACTTGTGCATTGTAACGGTGGTTAGGAATTCTTTGGCGTATGTGGATGCGACAGGCAAGAGTTGCTCCCCTGTACAGGGTAAGGCCCGTCTCAGGGTATTGAATCCCCAGATAGACGAATCCCAAAGGCTTGGATTCAATCTGGTTCGCCCGTTCTTGATTATAGACGGTATTTACCTTGGCACGGACGAGGCTCGTTCTTTGGGGGATCTGGAAGAAGAAGTGGAACGCTTCGGTATCGTTGATCCGCTTGTAGAATTGGGCTATACGCCGATTCTTGTACAGTTTGCGGAGACGGTGAAGATGTCCTTGCAAGAGAATGCGAAGACGCTGGCCTCAATTTTGCGGATTATGAACTCGAATGCACTTTTCGGTTTTGAAAACAAGCTGACCGATGGCATTGTGGTGTTGGGCGTGAGCCAGGGCGGTATTCTGGGGCGCTATGCATCGTACTTGTACGATAGCAAGCGCAATAAGAAGACCGATGCCCCCATCCGTCTGTATGCATCCTTGGATTCTCCGCACCAGGGAGCGATTATGCCGCTATCTCTGTACTATACGATTAATTTCTGGGCCGAGGAAGGTGGCTCTGCCGATGCGGAAGCCTTTAAGGACTTGATTGACGGTCCGGGTGCAAGCGGCCTGTTGCTGCACCAGAAAAAGTGTGAAGATTCAAAGTGCAAAAAGTACACGTACGAAGTCGATACGTCTACAAAGCGATTCCTTTTTGGCGAATACCGCAAGTCTGCTGAATATAAAGGATTTCCGTCGGTACTTGTGGCCCAGGGACAGCTAAAGGGTAAAAGTCCGACGCATTCGAACACCTATTTTAAGTTGAATAGGTATGCTAAAAAATACGGCTCTATATTTGGCCGAGCCGAAAGCATGCTCTATTCCTATGCCGACGGCAAAAAGGAAATAGCCAAGAATAGGGTGTATCAGTTCCCTGGAGATATTGAAGAAGAAAAGCCCAGTGGCGCCGCAACGTATGACTTTGTTCAGGGGAGTACCTATCCTTTTGCCGAAACCATGTACAATGGCTTGCGAGAAGGGATGCTTGATGCCATGCCTAATGGCATGACTGAAAAGATTGCTTTTATTCCGATAGACCTTTCCACGGGTTGGGACGAAGACACCCTGATGCAAAAGAACAGTACCTTTATTCCGACGGCAAGCGCCATGGACTTGAATTGTAATGGAAAACTCGCCATGACGGACAATTGCGCTTTTACGCAGAGCCAATCCGGTTTCCCGTTTACTAATCCAGGTTCCAAGAGTTCTGCCAATGCAGCTTATGCCGTAGATGCGACTCACCCGCGTTACAAGGAATCCATTAGCGGTAGGCATATTGAATTGCCGGCGGCCAAGACGCTTAAATCGGATTCCTTGATTGTGGGCGGTTTGCAGGTTGACATGTGGCGAGTTCTTTGTGAATTGGCCAATTATGACTACGATGATTCTAGAAAGGGGTTCCGCAATGAAAATCTTTCCTGGTATTTTACACCGGGAACCAATTGCATGGACCAGACGAAAATGCCGAAATTCTTGAGAAAGGACGGCTATGTCCAAAAGAAGTATTTTGCCTACGGTCGCTACGACTATAAGGCGGATGCTACTGAACAGAGCAAAAACGTGACTTTCGATGTGCCGGCGGGTTGGCATAAGGTGGCTGTTTTCGACTATGGTGAACAGCTGCCGGAAGGCTCTGATTTCCAGGTGGACATTAAGGTTAACAAGTCCAATGGAAATTGGATGAAGGCTGAACTTCTCCTGATGAAGTCCAAGTCCGGTGCAGGCCAGTTGCAGCTGCAGGAAATTCCGGTTACGGTAGACGGTAAGAACAATCATCTCCATTGGAAGTTCCCTGCAGGCGAGGGGGCGCTTAAAAGCTATCGCTGGATCCGTTTGGTGCTCAATTCGGATGGCGGCAATGTGACCGTTTCTAAGCCGGTGATGACGAAAACCGTTGAAAATACGAACAAGAAGTTCGATACCCTTCAAGAAAACCTGTACCCCAATATCCGTAATACGTTTGTTCCTTGGACCTCTTCGACGTCTGCGACTCCTTATACGGATGCGCTGGGCTCTGGCATGGCCCTGGATTACAGGAACATCAATGGCGGTGTTTATCTGGACCTGGATGGAGAAAAAAGTGCAGATTCTTACACCAAGTTGCGTGTCTACTATTGGCCCGGAACTTGCCAAGGCACGGGTATTTATTTTGATTCCTATGCGACATCGATGCAGCTGTTGAGCGAAAATCCGGTGTTTGACGGACAGTTCCTTATAAAGGAGGTCCCTATTTCAGACATTATAAACACGGGAGTATCCCATAATCATCGAAAGATCGTCTCTAGGCTGGTGTTCAGGAGCCTTGGAGGCAATGAAAAGTGTCTTGTGTACAGAATTTTGGCAAAATAGTTTCCTTTTTCTACAAGATAATCGTATTTTTGCGGTATGAGTTGGTCATACCGCTTTTTAGGAGTAATGATATGAAGAAAGAATTGATTCTGTTGGCAGCCATGTCGTTGGCGCTTACGGGATGTCTCCAACCGAATGCCCGTTCAATGGGGGCTACGTTGATGTCTGCTCCACTCATGCACCGCAGTTCTCCTGACAGTACTTCCCAGGAAGTTTCGGTGGCTGCGTCCGGTTTTTATGGACATACCGGTGATGCCTACAATGTGGAGGACTTGAATGCGGGTGGCGGAAACGTGAGTGTGACCTACCGCTTGGGTGGAGTGTATTCACCATTGTTTATGAATGTAGCTGTTGCGGCATTGGGCGGTTCGCTTCGGTTTGGCTGCGATAGGGACAGCGACTGCGATAAAAACAGTCCGGTTGACAAAAAGTATATCGATTGGCTAGAATCTGATGAAGGCTCGGAAAGCTATAGTTTCTGGAATGGCCAACAACGACTCCTTGTGGGCGTCGACTTGAGCTTTGGCTATGCGATTGTCGGAGCCGGTGCGGGCGTTCAGCTGTTCCAGGGCGGTTCCGATTATGACGACATGCGTGAAAAGCTGGATGAAGCCGGCCTTGTCGACAATCTTGACAATGAGAGCGGATTCGGTGTTGTTTCTTCCGTATGGCTTGGCTCGTACCTAGGGTGCCATGGCCAATATGGAAACCTGGTTGCCGAGATGAATGTCTTGAACAAGGGCGGATTCAACAATTGGGTGTCGTCTATCAAGTGGACCTATACTCACCCGACCGGATTCTTCGGCGGGGCAGCCTACGGGAACTTGATGGAGATGACCTTGTTCGCGGGAAAAGAATTCGTGTTCTAGATTCCGCCTAAAGGTGGCCATGCGCACTAGGCAACAAGTTGCCATGTGCTGTCCGCCGGGGCAAGCCCGGGATGGCAAGAAACTGCGTCTGTTGACATGAAAAAAGAGCCCCGGCGATTTGCCGGAGGCTCTTCTTAATTTGTTTTGAACAAATTACTTGAGGGTCTGAACCTGCACGTCCCAGCTCTGGTTGCCAAGAGCGATACGGTAGGTGCTTGCAGCGCCGGCCTTCATGTTCTTGGTGTCCACTGCCGGAGCAGCATTCGGGTCCTTCTTCGGCACGCCAATGTGGCGGTTGCCCTTGAGGAATTCGATACCCTTGTTGCCAGCCTTCGTCTGGAGGCAGCCCGTGATGAAGATGGTTTCGTCGGTAACCGGCAGACCATTTTCTTCGAGGAGAGCCTTGGCCTTCGGAATGCCCGGTTCGAGAATTTCTTCTGCGCACTGGACGCCCGGATAGGCTTCCTTGAACGGCTTCATGTTGAACTGGTCGGCAGCGATCTTCACGAGTTCCGGATCCGGTTCGCAAGGAGTCTTGCCCTGGTAACCGAGGAGCATCTTGCCGTAGCCTTCGGTCATCTTGAACCAAGTACCGCGACCGGCAGCCTGGTTCAGGGTGTTCATGTAAGCCTGCTGGAAGTAGAACTGAGAAACCGGCGTCACGGAAGAAGCAAAGCCACCGCGGCGGACGCATTCACTCATGTTCTCGATAACCTTCGGGAACAGGTGGAAGGTCTTGGTTTCACGCATCATGAGGGTGTTGGCGGTAAGAGCGCCACCCGGCATGGGGCTGAAGATCACGTCGGTAGTGATCTGACGAGCTTCAGGCGGGAAGTTGTAGTCCTTGAGGCATTCAACGGCGACGTTGTTGGCTTCCATGAGTTCCGGAATGTGATCATCGACGATGCTGTCTTCACCGAGGGCGAGCTTGTAGTCCGTACCCTTGAGGGCGTGGAACATGGAGAACAGGTCGGGCTGAGCCGTACCGCCGGAAAGCGGCTTGCGGCCGAGGTCGACGCCATCAGCGCCACCTTCGATAGCAGCCTTGTACTGGGCCACACCGGTACCGCAAGTGTCATGGCTATGAATGCGGAGTTCCACATTGTCGCCGAGGAGCTTACGGGCGCGCTTGAAGGTTTCATAAACCTTGGTCGGGTTCGTGGTACCGGAAGCGTCCTTGAAGCAGACGGAGGCGAACGGAACACCTGCGTCCAGGATGCTGCGGAGAATGCGTTCGTAGAATTCCGGGTTGTGGGCGGCGTTGAGGTCGCATCCCGGAGGAAGTTCCATCATGGTCACGACGACTTCGTGTTCAAGTCCTGCGTCGTGAATGCACTTACCGGAGTAAATGAGGTTGTTGACGTCGTTGAGTGCGTCGAAGTTACGAATACGGGTCATGCCGTGCTTCTTGAACATGTCGGCATGGAGCTTGATCATATCGCGCGGCTGCGGGGCGAGGGCCACCACGTTGATACCGCGGGCGAGGGTCTGCAGACGGACGTTCGGGCCCACCACGCGGCGGAATTCGTCCATCATGTCGAATGCGTCTTCACCGCAGTTCTGGTAAAGGGCCTGGAAACGGGCGCCGCCACCAGCTTCAAAGTGGGTGATGCCGGCCTTGCAGGCAGCTTCGACAGCGGGCATAAAGTCCTTAGCGAAGACACGAGCACCGAAAATAGATTGGAAACCATCGCGGAACGAGGTATCCTGGAACTTGATCTTTTTCATAGTGTTTTCCTGTGGGATAAATCCCTTGTTTTTTACTGTACAATAAAATACGGGCGTAAAGATAGTAAAAGGCGAATGCCGCGACAAAGCAATTTGTTGCTTTAGCATGGCTGAGCCGTACTATCGGCGCTCTGTAAGAGCGCCAAATCGAAAAAACGGGGAAATACCCCTTTTTTTATCTATTAGAGGTTATCCAGCGGTCTAAAAACTGCATTTGTTCGTCCGTATGGAACCAGTGCTCGCCGCCGTTCATCACGGTTATGGTTGCCCCGACCTTGTTCGCGAATTCCTGCATGGTTTCCAAGGACGTTAGGTTGTCCGTTGAACCGTAAAGAATCTGCGTCGGGATTTTCCACTCGATGGAATTTTCGCGTACGTAGCAAAGGTATTCCCACGATAGGGTTTCGCCGAAATCCGTGGCGATTTCTTTCTTTTCGCGGAGGGTGTCTTCGGAGATGCCAGCCCACATCATCATGTTGCAAATCAGCTTTTCCAAGTTGACCATGGGCGAGATAAAGTAGGCCTTTTTGAAGGGCTTTTGGCTGAGCGCGTTCATCGAAAAGAATGCGCCGATGCTGTTGGCGATGAGGCAGACTTCGTCGTAGCCGTTTGCGACAGAATTGAAATAGTCGGAGAATTCTTTCTTTGCGTCCCAAGGGGTGTTTGACTTGTAATCAAAACCGATGACGTCGCAATCAGGGAACAGGCTTTTATAATGCAGCGCTTCGTCTGCGTTGCCGCCTTTCCCGTGAATATAAATGATAAGGCTTTTCATGCTGAACACTCCGAAGGGAAAGATAGAAAAGTATTTGCCTCTTGACTTTATGTCAAATCTGATATATATTTTGTTAAGGAGTTGTATATGGAAAAGGCGAAAAAAGAAAAGCTACAGAAGAAAGGCTGGAAAGTCGGTGATATTGATGAATACCTAGGGCTGAGTCCGGCTGAAATGGCGATTGTTGAAATGAAAGTCGCTTTGGCGAAGGCTTTGGTCGAAAAACGAAAGGCTTGTGGTGAAACGCAGGTCTCTGCTGCGATTTTGGCAAAGACTAGTCAATCGCGGTATGCGAAAGTGGAACATGCTGATTCCAGTGTTTCTCTAGAATTGATGATTAAGATGTTCTTTGCCTTGGGCGCGAATAAGAAAGAATTGATTAAAGTTCTTGCGGATTGATGTGCTGCTTCGGATCAAAATGGTTAATCAACGGAGACTTTTATCCATTCTGTGATCTGGTTTGCTATTGAGCGGACTTCGTCAATGGTAAGACATTCTTTTGTATTTGCAAAAAACTTTGGGAAACTATTTTCATTTAAAATCCAATAATTGGAAAATTCATTTTGAGGGTTTTCAATGTAAGCGCCGATGATAATCGCTACTTTCTGAATGGGGTAGTCGCGTCCACAAAGTGCGTTCAATTTTTCATGAATGAAATTGGCTTCACCGTCCATTTGGTTTAAAAGTGTTGCGCATTGATGTCCGTTAAACATTAATTTGCCGTTTTGAAATAAGAACTTATATCCCTTCTTTCGGTCGTAATGTTTGGTCTCAATAGTGAAAATGCCTTTGGTACTAATAATAAGATGGTCTACATTGAAACAATCTCCGCATATGTCGTGGAAAACTCTAATGGAGTCGTTGCTCAATTTGTTCAGCATTTCTCCGACGAGCCTTTCGCCTTCCATTCCTTTATAGCAATTACGGATGTGCCTTAATAATTTGATGGACTTACGAATGCCGTAAATGAAAATTATACTTGTAACTATGGAAAATGTTATGGCCATGGCCATAGTTATTTCCCATACTTTGAAATAGAAAAGCCAAACATATAGAGTTAAAACAAAGAATGCAATAAACATTCCCCAAATGGTGAAATATTTCTCGTAGTCGGCATCGATTTTCTTTTGGAGAGATTCTCCTTGGACATGTGTACGAAATTTCTTTCCCATTAGAATTTCCTATGGTTTATACATCTGTGTTTTCTTTATTCAAATTTTACTTCGGAGTCTCTTTTCTTTGGGCGAACAACGACTGTTCCTGCTATTTTATCGTGCCATCCCTGTTTTCTAGAATCGAATGCGACCCAAATGAAACCTAAACACAACGGTATGGTTGATAAGAAATACGCAAGATATCGGATGATGCATTGACCAATAGAAGGTTCGCCGCCTGTTTTTGCGTCAACAATTTTAGCGGAAATAGCGAACTTTCCTGGCGTAGCTTGCTTCATAAGCCAAAAGGCAATTATTGCAACCATCGGGAAAATATAAGTTAATAGAAAATCCATTGGACCTTCAACTATGTTTTCGCTCTCCCAATACGCAGTTCCGTAAAAAGCTGTGAGAATAGGGAATATGATAATCAGAATTAATATACTGTCAATTATTGTTGCTCCAACACGAGCCCAAAAACCAACGTATTCTAGTTTTTCTTGAACTTCTGCCATGATTCTATTCCTTTTTTACTTTTAATGGATTGTACAATTTGATCCATGAACACCGATTATGTTGCCGCCATCAACAATTGTGCAGTCAACAGCGAGGCGTTGCCCTTTATTTAATGCAGCCAATTTGTTCTTCTGATGTCCGGGAAATTCTGCTATAACATAATCAAGATCTAGTAAACCTCCGCAAGAATTTATGGATACGGTCAAAACTCCAAAAGAGTTGTCTATGTCTGCTGCACAACCGAGGATTGTAATTCGCTTGCCGTTATATTTTTCTCCTGCACGAATTTCGTTGTTCTTGAATTCGCTTAAAATTTGAGATGCTGCTACTTGTATAGAAGCCTTTTGTGGTTCTTTGTTGGAATAGTTAAAATCTCTGTTGTTGCCTAATTGATGGCTATTTGATGGTTTTTCAAGTAGAGCAGTGATTACTACAGCTAGTACAACAAGAACCAAAGCTCCAGTGACAAACACAGTTTTTGATGAGTTGCTATTTGGAGAAGGTGTATATTCTTGTTTTTGCGATTTGTTTTGTGGCGTTCCGCAATATGGACAATAATCATGCCCTTCTCCAATTTCTTTAGCACATCTTATACAATACTTCATTACTAGTCTCCTTCTGTCTCCGATTTGAGTATGGGATAACCATCGTTTACATCGGCGTCGTATATGAATTCATCGCCCAGGAGTTCTGTGAACTTTTCGGATTTCATTTCTTTGGATGATTTGGGTGTGGCAACTCCGCCGCCGTTGTTCAGACCGAATGGTTCTTGTTCGCCTTGTTCAAGGTAGTAGTAATCGGCCATGGTGGTATTGTAGTTGTAACCAATCATCAAGCCAACTAAAGAATCTCCGTCAACTTTGCCGGTGCTATAGGCTGCGCTGGTGACACCTTCTTTATTGTAGCTGAATATTCCGCCGACATAATTTCCCCCATAAATATTGCCGGTGTTATAAATATTGGCTGAGGTGATATACGCGACTGAACCGATGATGCCTGCTGTTCCATATACTCCTTCTATGTCTGCAATGTTGCTTAGAGAGGAAATTGTTCCTGAACATGCCATCCCAGAAATTCCTCCTACATAATCTTTACCTGTAACTCTTCCTTGATTATGAGAATTTGTAAAGGATCCACAGTTAAAAGAATTTTTTGAACATGAATAGGAACTGCTTCCATTACTATAAAGTAAAGCGTTTCCTCCGCAATGTCCTGATATTCCGCCTACAAAATGCGTACCATTGATGTTTCCAGTGTTTCTTAAGTTTTTAACATCATTTTTTGAAGTTGAACCGATGCCTCCAAATATTCCGCCGACATGGTCGTTACCCTCAATAGAAGCTGAATTTTCTGCGCCGTCTACGGTTACATAGGTTGCACAACCGGCGACACCACCGACATTCTTGTTGCCGATAATGATTCCTTCGTTTACAGCTTTTTTTACGACAGAATTACTTTTGTAATCCTTTTGGTTGGAACTTCCCATCACACCGCCAATACAATCTTCTTTTCCTGATACACTAGCGAGGTTGGTTAGATTTTCTACCGTGCCGACGTTGTAGCCGATGATTCCCCCAGTATATTTTCCGCCATAAACCCAAGCGTTACTTAGAGTCAAATTTTGAATTATTCCACGACTATTTCCAAACAGACCGTTGTTGCTGCTTGTTGTATTGATGAACATTCCACTGATGGAGTGGTTGTCGCCGTCAAATGTACCGTCAAAGGCGACACTTGAATTTCCTATAGGAGTCCACTTGTGAAGCTTGGCAGAGTCTGCTACAAAGCCGCCTTTGTCATCAATGATTTTACCTTTGTTGAGAAGGATGTCGGCGCCTAATTTAAAGTATTTGCCTTTGTAGTCCTTGTCGTTTGATCCCACAATAAAAGAAAGGTATGCGAGTTGCTCGGCTGTTAAAATCATATAGGGGCTTAGTTTGGTTCCGCTTCCGCAAGCAAATGATTTTGCGGTTGTACCATCCCAAGGATTGCCGCTTTCTCCAGAGCATTCTTCTTCGGATTCATTAACAGAACTACTGGATTTTCCTTTTTTGGAAGTGCTGCTGGAACTGATTTTTTTGTTGGAAATGTTTTTTTCAGAGATGATTTCGTCATCGTCTGAGGAAACTGTACTGGAACAGGCTCCTAAAAGTGCGGCACAACCCAAAGCTACAATATATTTCGCCAAAATCATTATGAACCTCAAACAAATTTCGTTACAAATATATCCTCTTTTGAAAGAAAAAAGAAGTCTTTTCGCCAAAAATGGCCCGAATTAAAATAGTGGTGGTCAAAAATTAGGCTATAAAAAATGCTTTTGCAAAATTTCTATATTATGGGCATGAGTTTGATTAATACCATAGTCGTTGCAGGTGGTACCCACGGTAACGAGCGGACTGGCGTTCGCCTTGTCCAGAAATGGATGGAACACCCAGAGTGTTATAATTCGCTCTGTAGCGCCAAGGTGGATTTGGTGCTTGCAAACCCCGAAGCGGTGCGCCTGAATCGCCGCTATCGCGATCATGACCTGAATCGCGCTTTTTCGCAGACTTGTTTGGATGTGACTGTTGATTCGCGCTTGTACGAATTCCGCCGCGCGAAGGAACTGAATGCTTTGTATGGCCCGAAGGGTGCGAACACCAAGACGGATTTGATTCTGGATGTGCACAATACGGGTTCGAATATGGGCTATTGCCTGATTCTGTCGACGCGTGACCCGTTTACGATGCGCGCCTCGGCGGTGTTGACTCAAGAATTCAAGAACGCCTGGATTTACTACCAACCCGAAGAACGTTCGGCGTCGCCTTATTTTGGAACGGTGGCGAAGGCGGATGTTTGCATCGAGATTGGCCCGCAACAGCACGGGACAATTGATGCTGCGATTTTCGAAGAATCGGAACGCCTGGTGAAGCGTTATTTGGAATTGGCCGAGGAATGGAACCGTGGCGAATTGCAGAAACGCCCGCTGATCAAGGTGGAAGTATACACGCAGTTCAAGGATTTGGGTTACCCCAAGCCGCAGGGCGGTGGCCCGATTCAGGCGATGATTCATCCGGATTTGATGGGTCGCGACTATCGCGAGCTCAAGGATGGCGACAAGTTGTTCCGCACGTTCGATGGCGAAGACATTTTGTACCATGGCGAATCTCCGGTGTATCCGATTTTCATTAGCGAGCCTGCGTACTACGAAAAGGATATCGCGATGAGCCTCACCAAGAAAACAGTGGAGGAGTGGTAAGTATGGCAGACGAAAATGAAGAATTGAAGGAAATCTCGGGCGAAGAACGCCTGAAGAATTTCATGGAACTGGTGCAGAACCAGAAGAACGAACCTTGGGATTCCAGACTTTCGGATATTCTGGATGCGTTCGAGGACTTTTTGACGCTCCGTCCGGAACCGCCGCAGGAATGGCAGGATACTTACGCCAAGAGCGGTAAGGAATTCGACTATTACCAGGTGGTGCTGCCTCAGGATTTCCAGGATCCATATGAAGACGACTTGGGCAATATCCGCAGACTCCGCAACGAATTCGAGCGTACGCCTTCGACGATGGCGCTTGAACACGAGCTGGTGAGCCGCAACTACTTTATTTTTGAAAATGGCCACGCTGAACCGATTCCGGCTCCGCGCCCGATGCTGATGCTTGAAAGCAAGGACCGCGAAGACGACGAAGAGGAACAGGAAGGCGACATTACATGGGATTGCTGCATTTCGATTTTCCCGGACGGCAGCTACATTGCCTACAACTTGAATCACGATGACGAAGAAGAATTGGGCGAAGACTTTAAGGCCGAATTCGACAAGCATATCGATGTTCTTTCGAAGTTGCAGTTGGTGATTCCGGTGGAAGGCCGCGACTACGGTATTTTGAATAGCCGCTGCTAGCCCTAATGGAAGCTTTAGAGACTGAAATCTATCTGCGATATAAGCAGGTGCTGAAGGAGCAGGGGGCGAGCGTTCCGCAACCCTCTTCTTGTGATGTCCGCGAGGGGGGCGAGTCGCCTGCGCCGCGTTACACGCACATGGAAGATTTGCTGGACCGTTACGATGCGTTTTGCTTTGACGGATACGGCACGCTTTATAACCGCGGGAGCTTTGTTTACGACGGGGCGCAGGATTGGTATACAATGCTGCGCGCCGCGGGCAAGCAGATGCGCCTGATTACGAATGCCGCGTCTGATGTGGATTCGGTGCTGGCGGCTGATGCGGCGAAGCGAGGCTTCGCGTTTAGCGAGGCCGAGACGATTTCTTCGGGAAGCTTGCTGAAGGATTTGTGCGTTGAATTGCGCAGCCGCAAGATTGGGGCTGGTCTTGGCACGCATCGGGATTTGCGAGAAGTCTATTACATCGGTCGCGAAACGGGTAAGCATGTGCTTGAAAGTTGCGGCATTAAGGCTGTGGCTCCGGCGGCAGAACCTGTGGAGCCGATTGTGGCGATTTCGTCGGCGAAGGATACGCCTGAAACTTATGAGCAGGCGGTTAAGATTCTGAAGCGCCCGGGAGCGATTCTTCTGGTGCTGAATTCCGATGCGTGGGCACCCAAGATTCCGGGTGACGATGGCGTGACGGTTCGCGAGCCGGTATCGGGTGCTTTGAGCGAGCGCTTGCGGCGCGATTCTGTTTGCGAGGCGAACGGAATGGCGGGCTGCGAGACTTTTTATTTGGGCAAGCCTTTCCCCGCGATTTGGGATAAGGTGAAGTCGACGCTTGCGCCGGATGCCCGCGTGCTGATGGTGGGCGATACCTTGGGCACGGATGTGCTGGGAGCCCGTGTGGCCGGGTTTGATTCAGCCCTTGTGGTGGGTAGGAATGTGCCGGCGGATGAACTCGAGGCGGACGAGAAGGCTTTGGGAATTAGGCCGGATTGGTATTTATAGGGATTTAAAGAATAGGGTTTGTGTGAACGAGAAAAGGGTTTGTTTAATCGCAATATTCCTTGCTTGCGCAAGGTTGCGATTAAACCCTCCGGGCTTGCACTCGCTGCGCTCGTGTCAAGCTCATAATTTGTCCCTTCGCGCTTTGCGCATGGGGCAAATTATGTCGAACCCTCTTCGAGGGTTCTAGAAACCCATCTCCTTCTCTTGTAAAACAAAAAGACCAGACTGTTAGTCTGGTCCTTTTGTTTTAGAGCGGGAAAAGGGTTTCGAACCCTCGACATCGACCTTGGGAAGGTCGCGCTCTACCAACTGAGCTACTCCCGCGATGGGTTGTAATTTAGAAAAAATGCGGTGTTTGTAAAGGGGCAGGGGGCTTTGTGTGTGTTCTTTTGCCTGATTTTTCTATCATTGTGGCATGCTTAAGTTTAAATTGATGATTGCGTGCGCGGTGACTGTGCTTGTTTCTGCAGGATATGCCGAAGAAAAATCTACATGGCAAAAGTTTGTAGAATTCTTCAGTCCTTCGTCGTCTGTGGAGGGCGAGGGGCCGCTGTACGATCAGGTTCGTGAACTGGACCGCAAGATCAATCGCGTAGAAGGCAAGTATGCCCGTGAACGTCGTCCGATGACTAAGGACCGCTACAAGAAAGAGCTTATTCAGTTGCGCGAAGAACGCGAAGCCTTGATGAAAAAGATTGAGGCGGAAGAAAAGAACAAGGGTAAATCCTCGGCTGTAGCAAAGTCCAGTTCTTCTGTGAAGGTCGCAAGTTCGTCTTCCCAGGCTGCTTCTTCTGCGGCTCAGTCTTCTTCAAGTGTTGCAAGCTCGGCGTCTGAGATAATCGCTGTTGATGGCTGCAAGCCGGATACGGTTTATGTCCGCGACACAGTGGTGGTGCATGACACGCTGTATGTGATGCTTGCGCCGAAGCCGGAATCTGCTCCGAAAGCGGATTCTAGCGCCGCCCCAGAAAAGAAGTAATCATGCGTTACGCCAATATCGTTAAGGGACGGTTTATTTCTCGGCCAAACCGTTTTATTGCACATGTAGAAATCGATGGCGTCGATACGGTTGTCCATGTCAAGAACACGGGCCGATGCAAGGAACTGTTGGTGCCTGGGTGTACGGTGTATTTGGAAAAATCGACGAATCCGGCCCGCAAGACCCCTTACGATTTAATAACGGTAGAAAAGAAGATTAAACGCAATGGCCGCATCAAGTCGATGCTGGTCAATATGGACAGCCAAGCTCCCAACAAGGTGGCGGGGGAGTGGATTCGAGCACACGAGGAATTGTTCCCGAAGCTGTCTGTTGTAAAGCCGGAATACACCTTCGGAAATTCCCGTTTCGACTTTTATATCGAGTTCGGAAAACACAAGATGTTCATCGAAGTGAAGGGGTGTACCTTGGAATTCGATGGCCATGCCTATTTTCCGGATGCTCCTACGGAACGTGGGGTGAAACACCTGACGGAACTGACGGAAATTCTGCGGGAAAAACGTTGTGCCGATGACGGGACTCCCTATGAATGCGGCATTCTGTTCTTGATCCAGATGAAGGAATGCCACTCGTTTTCTCCTTACGATGCGGCTCAGCCGGAATTTGGCGAAGCCTTGCGCAAGGCACGAGATGCCGGTGTCAAGGTGTTTGTTTATGACTGCAAAGTAACGCCCCGGACATTGATTGCCGACGCGCCTGTAGCACAGGAATTGTAGTTCCCGTTAATTGTTGATTGTAAAGCCCCGGCGGAAATTCTCGATGAGGCAACAGCTGATGCTGACATCGGTTTCGTATTCGGGAATGTCTTCGCGCTTGACCCACATGGCTTCGGAAAGTTCTTCTTGCTGCATGCGGATGGTGTCGTCGCCGTCGAGTTCTGCGGTAAAGCCTGCGATGAGTGAATCGCTGAAGGGCCACGGTTGCGAACCGAAATAGCGGATGTTTTTCACGCGCAGGCCGGCTTCTTCCATGACTTCGCGGTGCACGGCTTGCTCCAGGCTTTCACCGACTTCGACAAATCCGGAAATCAAGAAGAGTCTCGGGTTCGGATTGTCAATGTTGTGGGCCATCAAGAGCTTGTCGCCGTTATGCACGGCCACAATGACTACGGGCGAAATTCTCGGATATACCACGTTGCCGCACTTGGGGCAAATGATGGAACGTTCGTGATCGCTGCGAATGGTGACGTTCCCACAGCGGCCACAGAACTTGTTCAAGGATTCCCAGTGGGCAATGTGGACTGCCGTAGCGCCACCCATACGTTCTACGGGATTCATGCCGCGGAAGGTGCGACTGCCCATGAATTCGTAGCCTTCGGGAGCTTCTACGGTGCGATTGTCCAAGAAAAATGCGGTATCGTCGATGCAGAAAAGGTAATGGCCTTCAAAGTCATCGAGAGACTTCCCTTGGAGTTCAAGCAGTTCGCCTACGCGAGGAATCGCGTAGCCGTCGCCACTCTTTTTGAGGAGTGTCTTGGAACCGTCGTAACAGATTAAAAAGTCTGTTGGCTTCGGGTCGCAAACCTTGAATTCGTTGTTTAACTTATGAGGCAGAATCTCGTGAATCATAGGACTGGATTGCTTCACCCCTTTCGGGGTTCGCAATGACGTTTACGTTACTCTAGGTAAGTATACCCGTACAGGCCGCCGCGATAGATGTTCAAGAATTCTTTGCCTTCTTGCAGGGTAATCTTGCCTTCCTTCACGGAGCGGGAAACCCAGTTTTCCATGGTGCGCACAAGAGCCTTGTCGCTGAAGTTCACGTAGTCGAGCACGTCTTCCACGGATTCACCATCAATCACCTTGTCGATTTCGTAGCCGCCCTTGTCGTTGCAAACGATATGGACTGCATTGGTATCGCCAAAGAGGTTGTGCAAGTCGCCGAGGATTTCCTGGTAGGCACCCACGAGGTAGACTGCAATGTAATACGGTTCTCCGTTCTTGAGTTCATGCAACGGGAGCGTGCGGCTTACATCGCCACCGCGAACGAACATGTCGATTTTACCGTCGGAGTCGCAAGTGACATCCTGCAGTGTGGTTTCGACAGTCGGCTCTTCGTTCAGACGCTGAATCGGCATGAGGGGGAAGACTTGGTCTACGCCCCAGCTGTCCGGCAGACTCTGGAACAAACTGAAGTTGCAGAAATACTTCTGGGCCAAAAGGCGCGGAAGTTCGCTCAGTTCATAAGGCGGATGGCGAAGGTCCTTGGCGAGCAAGTCAACCTTGCGCACGATGCTCCAGAACAAGCGTTCGCACATGGCGCGAGTGGGCAAGTCGTAATCGCCCACCTTGAAACCGTTGAGCACGTCGTCGTTCAGCTGAATGGCATCGTGCCAGCTTTCCAGCAGGTTCTTGGGAGTGAGTCCCTTGTAGATGCCGTAAAGGTCCTTCAGTGCATCAGGAGCGTCGTCGTCGATTTCGTGAATGTTTTCGTCGAAGAAAGCCTGGCCGGCAGTTTCAAGAACGTTGAACACCAGGATGGAATGGTGTGCTGCGAGCGCACGGCCAGATTCCGCGATGATATTCGGGTGTTCGACTCCGCCGTTTTCGCAAGCTTCGAACATGGCGTAAACCACGTCGTTGGCGTATTCCTGAATGGAGTAGTTCACCGAGCTGGCGTTAGAGCTGCGGGTGCCGTCGTAATCGACGCCGAGACCGCCGCCCACGTCTACGAATTCCAGGGCCATGCCCATCTTCTTAATTTGCACGTAGAACTGCGAAACTTCGCGAAGGCCGCTCTTGATGTGGCGAATGTTGGTAATCTGGCTACCCAGGTGGAAATGGATGAGCTTCATGCAGTCTTCCATTTTCTCTTCCTTGATGTAGTCCAGGGCTTCCAACAATTCGGAACTGTTCAGACCGAACTTGCTGTGGTATCCGCCGGATTCTTCCCACTTGCCGCTACCGGAGCTGGCCAGCTTGATGCGGATGCCAATGTTCGGGCGCACGCCGATGCGACGGGAAAGTTCCACCACCAGGTGGAGTTCGTTCATCTTTTCGACGACGATGAAAATCTTCTTGCCCATCTTCTGTGCAAGGAGAGCCAGTTCGATAAAGTCTTCGTCCTTGTAGCCGTTGCAGATAATCAGCGAATCCGGATTGTCCATGTTCGCAAGTACGGCATGGAGTTCCGGCTTGGAACCGGCTTCGAGACCGATGTTGTACTTTTTACCGTGGCTGACGATTTCTTCCAAGACCGCGCGCTGCTGGTTCACCTTGATGGGGAAGATGCTGTAATAGCTTCCGTTGAAACCATATTCCTTGCGGGACTTGTTGAAGCATTCGTTGATCTTTTCGATGCGGCTGTCCAGGATGTCCGGGAAACGCAGCAGCATAGGAGTCGAAACATCGCGGAGCGAAAGTTCCTGCACCAGTTCGTAAAGGTCGATGTCCGGACCGCCATCCTTGAGCGGATGTACGGTGGCATGACCCTTTTCGTTGATGTCAAAGTAGTTTACGCCCCAACCCTTGACGTTGTACAAGTCACGGGAGTCGTCAATGCGCCATTTTTTCATTTCAGGTCTCTCTAGTCAACGAGGACGGGATTGAAGTTTTCCTGCCAGGGGAGGCCGTACTTGGTGAGGGCTTCCATGAACGGATCCGGGTCGAATTCTTCGACGGTATGCACGCCCGGCTTGTTCCACTTGCCAGTAAGCACCATCATGGCGCCGCACATAGCGGGCACGCCGGTGGTGTAGGCGATAGCCTGGCTGCCGAGTTCCTTGTAGCATTCCTGGTGGTCGCAAACGTTGTACAGATAGTAGGTCTTGTCCTTGCCGTCCTTCTTGCCCTTGAAAATGCAACCGATGTTGGTCTTGCCAACGGTGCGGGGACCGAGGCTTGCCGGGTCCGGAAGGAGAGCCTTGAGGAACTGGATAGGAACGATGTCCTGACCCTGGAACTTGATGGGCTGGGTGCTGAGCATGCCCACGTCTTCGAGGCAGCGCATGTGGTCGAGGTAGCTCTGACCAAAGGTCATGAAGAAGCGGATGCGCTTCACGCCCGGAATGTTCTGGGCGAGGGATTCAATTTCTTCGTGGTGCAAGAGGTACATGTCCTTCTGACCGACCTGGTCGAAGTTGTACACGCGCTTGATGCTCATAGCCGGAATTTCAACCCAGTGACCCTTGCCGTTTTCGTCGGTGTCCCAGTAGCTACCCGGAGCAGAGACTTCGCGGAGGTTGATTTCGGGGTTGAAGTTGGTTGCGAACTTGTAACCGTGATCGCCACCGTTGCAGTCGAGAATGTCGATTTCTTCGATGGTGTCGAACTGGTGCTTCAAAGCATAGGCGCAGTATGCCTGAGATACACCCGGGTCAAAGCCCGAACCGAGCAGAGCCGTGAGACCGGCCTTTTCAAACTTTTCTTTGTATGCCCACTGCCAGCTGTAGTCGAAGTAGGCGCTGAAACCCTGTTCCTTGCAGCGCTTGTCGTAGACCTTGCGCCACTGCGGATCGTCAATGTTTTCGGGTTCGTAGTTTGCCGTGTCCATGTAGTTCACGCCGCATTCCAGACAGGCATCCATAATGGCCAAGTCCTGGTAGGGGAGTGCGATGTTCATCACGAGGTCCGGCTTGTATTCCTTGATGAGAGCAGAGACATTCTCGGCCTTGTCGGCGTCAACGGCTGCAGTCGTAATGACCGTCTTTGTGTTCGGGCGGAGTTCCTGGGCCAGCTTTTCGCAGTTTTCGCGATGGCGGCTTGCGATACAGATTTCGCTAAAAACTTCGCTGCAGGTGCAGCACTTCTTGATAGCAACTGTGGCAACGGCGCCACAACCGATAATCAATGCTCTTGCCATTTTTTGTTTGTTCCTCATTTGTTGAGAGTTAATCCATCGGGATGGCGATCCCGGTAGAGTATGTTGATACCATAAATGTAGTAAAAGACGAGTGCTGCAAAAATGAGCTTGCTCATTTTTATAGTCGAGTCAAACTACATGCACACCCGAAGGGTGTGCCAATTTAGGAACTTTTGCGTAAGGTGAGTGAAACAAAAAAAATTCACTTGGAAAAAATCCCTAAATTGCATTTAAACGGAATTTTTTTTATTATATTTGGCTTGCACGGAGCTTTAGCTCAATTGGTTAGAGCAGCGGACTCATAACCCGCGGGTTCCGGGTTCAAGTCCCGGAGGCTCCACGAAAGCCCTTGGTTTAAAGCCAAGGGCTTTTTCGTATTTACTATTATTTTGCTATTCGGAAAGGAGATTTTATATGGAACAGCAAGCTGTAGAAGCGGCGTCCTACTTTCATGGAACTTTTTGGGCGTTGGTTCCTTCACTAGTGGCTATTGTCCTTGCTCTTATCACCAAGGAGGCTTATTCGTCTCTGTTTGTGGGTGTCTTGATTGGCGGGCTCTTTATAAGCCAGGGGAATTTTTCTGGATTCTTGGATGCGGTTTTTAAAAACGGCATGGTCAAGCAGGTGTCCGATCCATGGAATGTGGGCATATTGTTTTTCTTGGTAATGCTTGGGACGATGGTTGCCCTGATGAATAAATCGGGTGGCGCAGCGGCCTTTGGTAACTGGGCGAAAAAGCACATCAAGTCTAAGGTTGGGGCACAGCTGGTGACTATTGTGCTTGGCATTTTGATTTTTGTGGATGACTACTTTAACTGCCTTACGGTGGGTAGCGTGATGCGCCCTGTTACAGACAAGTTTAAAATCAGCCATGAAAAGCTCGCTTATTTGATTGATGCGACTGCGGCCCCTATTTGCATTATTGCTCCGGTCAGTTCATGGGCGGCTGCTGTGACGGGCTTTGTCGAAGGCGAAGATGGCTTGGGGCTTTTCATGAAGGCAATCCCCTTTAATTTTTATGCATTGTTGACGATTGTTGCCCTTTTTGCGTTGGTGCTTTTGAAGGTGGATTTTGGGCCGATGAAAAAGTACGAATCTGTTGCGGACATGATTAGTGCAAAGACGCAGAAAGTGAATGTGGAAAATGATCGTGGAACGGTGCTGGATTTGGTATTCCCCATTGTGGCGCTGATTTTCTTTTGCGTGTTGAGCTTGGTTTATACAGGTGGCTTCTTTGCGAGCGGAGAGGCGCATAAGGGTTTTGTGGATGCCTTTGGTGGAAGTGACGCTTCTGTCGGCCTTGTTCTCGGTAGCTTTGCCGCCTTTATTGCGACTGTAATTTGGTATTTGGGCCGTCGAGTCCTGAAACTGCGCAAGTGTCTAGAATGCTTGCCCGAGGGCTTTAAAGCGATGGTCCCTGCAATTATTATTCTGGTGCTTGCCTGGAGCCTGAAGGGAGTTACCGATACCCTTGGCGCGAAGGATTTTGTGGCGGGCCTTGTTTCTGGAAGCGCTACGAGCTTGATGAATTTTATGCCGGCACTTATTTTCTTGGTTGGAGTTGGTCTTGCTTTTGCGACGGGAACCTCTTGGGGAACCTTTGGCATTCTGATTCCGATTGTGGTGGCTGCGTTCTCGAGTATCGATCCGAACTTGATGATTATTTCGATTTCGGCTTGCATGGCGGGAGCTGTTTGTGGCGACCACATTTCGCCGATTTCGGATACGACGGTTATGGCAAGTGCCGGTGCCGAGTGTAACCACGTGAACCATGTGAATACTCAGCTGCCGTATGCCTTGTATGTGGCATCCATCAGTTTTGTGAGCTACATTATTGCGGGCACAACGCGCAGTGCGCTGCTTTCGCTTTTTGTTGGAATCATTCTAGTTGTGGGTGGTCTTCTGTTTATCAAGAAACGGAAACCATTTATGAGAAAGCGTAGAAAAGTGAAAATTAGTTAGGCTTGATTTGCGCGGCGATAATCGCCGTCATCATAATAGCACAGCCAAGCAATTCGCGGGTGGAAAGCTGTTCTCCTAAAACGGCCCACCCGGCAAATACGGCGAAAACTGATTCAAGGCTCATCGTTAGCGACGCTATGGTGGGCCTTACTTTGTCTTGGGCGACAATTTGCAATGTGTAGGCTATTCCGCTGGAGCAGAATGCGGCAAAGCAGAGTCCTGCAATTGCCCGCGGGTTTGTAAAAGCGGCTGCGATGGTGCTGAAATCCATTGCCGGAAATTTAAGGTCGAAAATAATCATCAGGGGTGCTGTCAGTACGCCGATGGTCAAAAACTGGATGCTTGAAACTCGAATGGGGTCCACATAGTTCACGAATTTATCAATGACCAGGATGTGGATCGAAAAGGCGAGTGCGCAAAGGAGTGAAACGCCGTCCGAAAGTTCAAGCGAAAATCCGTCCTTGATGCAGAGCAGGTAAAGGCCGATGGTAGTGATGAATACGCAAATCCAGGTCTTTGCCGAAATGCGGTGGCCAAGTATCAATCTTACGACGGGAACAAGCACGATATAGCATGCTGTCAAGAAACCCGATTTCCCGGCAGAGGTGCCGAGATACATTCCGACTTGCTGCAAGTTCATGGCGATAAACAAGGCGAGCCCGCAAAAGAATCCGGCTTTCCAAAGGAGTCTTGTTTCGGCGGGGGTATGTGGCCTGCGTGGGCTTTTTCCGAAAAAATCAAGCAGCTTGAAAATTAGGGCAAGAAATCCGGCTGCTATAAAACAGCGAATGGTCGAAAATGCGAATGGACCGAAAGCGTTGCCTTCGATTTGCGCAACAAAACCTGAACCCCAGATGAATGCGGTGAAAACGAGTAAAAGACTGTAACCGAGACTAGCCATAGGACGATATATAGAAAACTTTTTCTATCTTTTTTTACGTGAAAAAGAATTTGAAAAAGTCGGATACGTTCTCGTTTGTGGTAGATGTGGGCAATACCCACACGGTTTTGGGCATTTTTAAGGGCGACAAGGTGGTAGACCACTGGAGGCTCACGACCCGCAAAGAAACCACCAGTGACGAAGTGATGAACCGCATCGGCGGTCTCGTCCGTTTTTCCGATATCAAGCCTTCGGATATTACCCATGTGGGTCTTTCTACGGTGGTACCCGTTCTGGAACGTCCGTGGATCAAGGCTTTGCAGACCCTTTTGAAGCGCCCGGTGCAGGTGGTGAGCTCCAAGAACTGCCTGGATTGCCCGATTGCCTACCCGAACCCAGCGACGCTGGGTGCCGACCGTTTGTGCAACGTGATCGCCATGCGCGACCTTGGCTACAAAGATGCCATTGTCGTGGATATGGGGACGGCGACCACGTTCGATGTCATGAAAGACGGCGGTTTTGCAGGCGGTGTCATTATCCCGGGCATTAGTGCCAGTTTGGACGTGTTGACCGAAAAGGCCGCGCGTCTTTTGCCGGTGAGCATTGAATGGCCTGACCATGTGATTGCCAATAATACCGACGATGCTATTCGTGCGGGTCTGTTGTATGGTTTCTTGGCTCAGCTGGATTTCTTGATTGGAAAGATTAAAAAGGAAATGGGCCGTAAAGACATGCCTGTTTATGCGACTGGTGGTTGGGGAAGAACCATCGCTCGCAGAACATCCTTGATAGACAAGTATGACCCATTCTTGACCCTGCGAGGGATTCGGCTTGTGGCTGTGAACGGAACCGCAACTACAGCCTACGGCGAGGAATCGAGAGATTCAGAAGAAGAATAAATTTTCTCAATTAAGAAGGGGAAAAATAAATGGAAAAAAATCTTCTAAATATGCTCTCGGAGCATAAGACCTTAATTTTCTTAATTATGTGTCTGTGCGTTCACGTTTTTAACGTGTTCCTCTTTTGGGAATTTGGACTGTATCCATTGGTAATTCTGAATGCCCTTAGCTCTGTGGTGTATGTGATATTCTTGACACTTTTTAAGAACGAGAACCTCAGAATTTCATTCGCCTACTTCGAAATTATTCTTTTCTCCGCCGCAACAGAATTGATTTCTGGCGGCCATTTTGGTACTTTGAATTTCGTCATTGGCATGATGGCTGTGATTTTCTTTATGCTGCCTTATTCCAACAGGAAAAAGCATGTGTACCAATTAATTGGTGCTGTGTCTGCCGTTGCCATAAGTCTGATTTCTGTTTATGGCTATTCCCTTTATCCGGAATTGGTTGGTACGGCTCTGCAACACAAAGCTTTTGTGAAAAGCATGAACTTGGTGATTACGTTGTTTTCTCTGTTCTACTTGTCCAACCTTTATTTGGTGGAACTAAGAACCACTCGTGAAAAGCTGGACTACAACAGCAATCATGATATGCTGACGGGCCTTTATAATCGTCGATTCTTTGAAGGCATCATGAAACGCAGCAAAGAAGAAAAGGAAACGTCTTTTTCTGTCGCCATGCTGGATGTGGATGACTTCAAGAAGATTAACGACACCTACGGCCATGAAACCGGTGATAGGGTTCTGGCTGCGGTAAGTAAGTGTGTTGAAGCTAGCCTGCCCCAGGATGCCGTGGCGGTCCGTTGGGGTGGTGAAGAATTTGTGCTGTACTTGCCTCAGGTAGATGAAGCCCAGGCTCTAGATATCTTGAACAATTTCCGAGCAAAACTTTCGGAACAGGCTGTTTATTACAGGGGAACTCGGGTGACCATTACGGTGACTATTGGCCTTTGTACTGGCGAAAGTATCGCAGACTACCAAGAATATATCCGTCAAGCAGACGAAAAACTGTATTGGGGCAAGAAGCACGGTAAGAACCAGATTGTTAAATAGCTATATTATGCCCGTATAATTGGAGCTTAATATGCGCTGTTTAGTTACTGGTGGTGCAGGATTTCTGGGAAGTCACTTGTGCGAACGTCTTTTGAATGACGGGCACGAGGTGATTTGCCTTGACAACTACTTTACTGGTCGCCTGATGAATGTTGACCATTTGCGCGACAACCATCGCTTCGAGTTAATCCGCCACGATGTGACTGAACCGATTCTTTTGGAAGTAGACCGCATTTTTAATCTGGCGTGCCCTGCAAGCCCTATTCATTACCAGTTTAATCCGGTAAAGACCATCAAGACGAGCGTCATGGGCGCTATTAACATGCTCGGCATGGCGAAGCGCGTGAAGGCCCGTATTCTGCAGGCTTCTACAAGCGAAGTCTATGGTGATCCCGCAATTCACCCGCAGACCGAAGATTATTGGGGAAACGTGAACCCCATCGGTATCCGCAGCTGCTACGACGAAGGCAAGCGTGTGGCCGAAACCCTCTTTATGGATTACCACCGCCAGAATAACGTGGATATCCGTATTGTGCGTATCTTTAATACTTACGGCCCCCGTATGCTCATGAACGACGGCCGCGTGGTCAGCAACTTTATTGTACAGGCTCTCAAGGGCGACGACATTACCATTTACGGTGATGGCAGCCAGACCCGTAGCTTCTGCTATGTGGACGACTTGATTGAAGGCTTTGTCCGCATGATGAACCAGGACAAGATTATTGGCCCGGTGAATATCGGTAACCCCGGTGAATTCACCATGCTGGAGCTTGCGAAGGAAGTGCTCAACCTTACGGGCTCCAAGAGCAAGATCGTGTACAAGCCGCTGCCGGGTGATGACCCAAAGATGCGCCGCCCCAACATTGAACTTGCAAAGTCTGCCCTCGGCTGGGAACCGACGATTCCGCTGCGCCAGGGCCTCGAAAAGACGATTGTGTATTTCGACAAACTTTTAAAAGAATCCAAACAATAAACCCTAGAATCGTTCCATGAAAAAAATTTCCCTTACGGGCATCAAGCCCACCGGCACTCCTCACTTGGGTAACTACCTGGGCGCAATCCGCCCGGCTCTCGAACTTTCGAAGACCTACGATACGGTTTACTTCATTGCCGACTATCATGCTCTTACGACAGTGCAGAACGGCGCCGAAATGCGTGCCAACATCTACAAGATTGCGGCTACCTGGCTTGCCCTCGGCTTGAACCCCGAAGAAGGTCTGTTCTACAAGCAGAGCGACATTCCCGAAATTTTTGAACTGAGCTGGGCTTTGAGCTGCTTTACGCCCAAGGGTTTCATGAACCGTGCCCACGCCTACAAGGACAAGGTGGCCAAGAACGAAGCCGCCGGTGAAGATCCGGATGCAAACGTGAACATGGGTCTCTATTGCTACCCCTGCTTGATGGATGCCGATATTCTCATGTTCGGTGCGGACATCGTGCCGGTCGGCAAGGACCAGAAGCAGCACGTGGAATTTGCCCGCGATATCGCCATCAAGTTCAACAAGCATTTTGGCGAAGACGTGTTCACCATTCCGGAACCGGTGTTCCAGGAAACCACGGGTATTATCCCGGGTCTCGATGGCCGCAAGATGAGCAAGTCCTACGACAACGTGATTGATATCTTCCTGGAAAGCAAGGCTTTGAAGAAGAAGATTGGCAAGATCGTGACGAACTCCCAGGGTATCGAAGAACCCAAGGATCCGGACACTTGCAACGTGTTCAAACTGTACAAGCTCTTTGCTACTCCGGAACAGACCGAAGCTTTGGCAGCCCGCTACCGCGCTGGCGGCATGGGCTGGGGCCACGCCAAGCAGGAACTCCAGAACGTTCTCGAAGAACACCTGGGTGAAGCTCGCGAAAAGTACTTCTACCTGCTCAGCCATACCGAAGAAATCGACAAGATTCTTGCCTACGGTAAGGAAAAAGCTCGCGTGAAGTCTAAGGCGATGATGGAAAAAGTTAGAAGCTTGCTCGGAACGTACTAAGAGCTCTCACGGGATTAATTCCCGCGGCTACCTTCAATAATCCAACGACACAACTCCTCGATACTATCGTAATCGGGGAGTGTTTTTATAAAGTTCGGCGATTTGCTGCGCTCGATGAACTTGCTCCAGGTCTGTTCGTTCTTGGCTTCGAGACCTAAATGCTCTTCGATGGCACCGCGGGTCCACACCCAAATTCCCTGGTTGCGGAGCTTGGCGTGAATGCTGCGGATGGGTTGCTGCGCTTCTTCCATATCGGCCATCATGGCGTAGGCGGTGGAAGCGCTGATGTTGCTGTGCTTGTTGACGGGGAGTCCGTTCACCAAGCGCAAGTGATTATGGAAGGCCAGTTCGCGGAACAGGTCGCGACAGTACTTGATGTCGGGATCGTTGGGCTCCAGGAATCCGTCGCGGGTGGCAGTGGTGAAGGCGTAATCCAAGTCCACGATGGCGCGCACGGGCATGTCCATGGCGTCGAGCACTTGCATGCTCTTGCGGGTGTTGCTTACGCCGCCCTGGCGGACCAGCGCGCATTTAATGAGGGCGAAGGACTGTCCGGTAATGCGCTCGAAAAGGGCCGGGAGCACGCGCCATTCCGTCTTGCCTTCGGTCAAAAGTACATAGTCGGCGAACAGGAGCTCGTTGCTGTTGCTGAGGCTGAACAGCATCTGCAACTGGCTGGGTGCATCTTGCACCACCTGGTGCACGGCGTCTTCCATTCGCTTGCGCATGTAGGTGCCGCGTTCCTTGTTCTTGCGAATCAGCAGGGAAGTGCTGACGTCTTCGCTGGTAACCATTTGGGCGCTGTGGGTGGCGAATACCACCTGGTAGCCTTCATTCGAAAGATTCTTGAGCGCCACACGCACAAGTTCAACAGCTTGCGGGTGCAAGTAGAGTTCTGGCGAATCGATGAGCAACAGGGTGCGGCTTAGGTAATGATTGTGATGATGCTTCTTGACATCAGCCAGGTAACGCACTAAAGCCATTTGGATGGCGCGCTTGCTGCCTTCGCCCATGCGGCTGATGTCGCGTTCAAAGCCGTCGTCTTCATCGATGACTTTGAGGCTTGCGCTCTTGAGGAACGTCTCGAGTGTGGGCATGGGAATGTCGAATTCCACTTTGACGCTGGGGAACAGCGGCGAAAGCTTTTCGTTGACTTCCCGGTCAAAAATCTTGATTTCTGCGGCGCGGTTTTCGCTTTCGGGCGAAAGCAGGTCGCTGAATTTGTTCAAAAGCGTATTGATCTCGTTGCCGAAACGACGTTCCAGGGGCTTGAAAATTTCGTGCAGGAGCTTGGTGAACGCCTGATTCCCTTCGAAATCCCAAATGGCGATGGATTCAGGGAACATGCGGTGATAGGCGAACTTGAAAGCTTCATTGGGTCTAATCCATTCGCGTTTGTCGCCACGGCGGTGATTGCTCGGTACGAATACAAAAAGTTCTAGGCTCTCTGGATTTTCGTTGGGAATGCGTTGCACCTTTTTTACCCGCAGGCGGCCAGGGCCTTGGGGGGTATTCTGCAAGAACGGGCGCACTTCGGCGGCGTATTCTTCGCCCAAACGGTTGAGAACTTGCTCTGTAATACCGTCAAAGACCCCAATGACTTCTACGGGGCGGTTGGGGTCGTCAAAGTACGAAATATCCAGTGAAAATTTGGACAAAAGCCAGCGAATGCCCATCAAAATGTTGGTTTTGCCGGCATTGTTGTAGCCAATGAGCGCGGTAAAGCTACTGAGCGGAAACGTCTGCCTCTGAATGGAACGCAGATTCGAAATAGTGATCTCAGATAATCTCAGTGCTTGCGGTGTCATACACTGAATGTATATAAAAACTTTAGGGCGAGAACACTAAAAATGCCGTTTTTTTACTTTTTGGCAAGTTTTGCGCGGGTCTCCCGCTTGTAACTTTTGTATTTTTGTCCCGAATTTTGTTTATAGGTAGGTTTATTCTGCGCTTCCGCTGGCTGTTTTTTCTTGCTGTTTTTGTAGGGCTTGCTCAGGCCCAGCTTTTGGACATGTCCGAAATGTCCGAGAGCTATATGGTCGAAAATAAGATCCATAAGGTCAAGGTCGAAGGAACCGTCCACATGGACGATCGCGCTGTCCTTAGCCGTATCGGTATTCGCGATGGTCAAAGCTATTCTCCGACGGCTTTGACCGAAAAGGTGCAGTCCTCGGTGACCTCCCTTTATAAGTCCGGCCTCTTTGACGACGTGACGGCTTGGATTGACTACGTGGGCGATGGCACCGATGTAGACCTCATTTTTAAGATTAAGGAACTCCCGGCGCTGGATACTACGGTGTTCGAAGGTCCTGATGAAGTTTCTGAAGAAGATTTGAAGCTGAAAGTCCGCCTGATTCCTGGCCAGGTTTACAGCAAGAGCCAGTTGGAACGTGACCGCCAGGCTATTTTGGAATACTACCGCGCCGAAGGCTACTTACTTGCCGAAGTGGGTTACCGCGAAACTCCGGTAGACGAAAACAAGAATATGGTGACCTTCATTGTCCGCGAAGGCGAAAAGGTGAAGGTCCGTCAGTTCGATATTCAGGGTAACGACCATGTGCCTGCCGAAGATATCATGGAACACATGGTGACCAAGCTGGACCAGTGGTGGGGCGGCGGCGAATTCAAGGAAAACATCTTTGAAGCGGACCGCGACACGGTGTTGAATGCCATTCGCCATTTCGGTTACCTGGATGCAGAACTTACCGAATATAGCGCCGAATACCTGCCGGACTCCTCCTGCCTGTTCTACATGGGCCGCATGGTGCCGCTGGGCGAAAACCTGGAAGTTCTTTACAAGCAGTTGAACCTGGCCTTGGGTGATTCTGCCACGCCGCTTTACAAGATGGCCGGCAAACCGACCATGCAGGTGACTCACGTCTTTAGACAGCACCGCGAAGTGGGTGCGATGCCCTGGGTGACTAGACCTAAGGTCATGGTCAAGACCGAAGAAGACGCCTGGAAGATGCTGAACGACATTATCCGTTACGAAAGCGCCCGCAAGGAACTTCTGGAAATCGTGGACGGTCGCAAGTGGAACAATCCGAAGATTAACGAACTTCGCAAGATCAAGAAGCGTTCTACTTACGAAGAAAAGCTTATGGTCCGTTACATGATCGAAGACATGTTCCCGGCCCTCAACAAGTACGACAATATCAAGACTTCCAGCGCCATTCTGGTTCATATCCACATGAACGAAGGCCGCCGGTACTACATGGGCTCGCTGCACTTCTCGGGTAACGAGGTGCTGAACGACAAGATGCTCAAGTACGCCTTCCGCCTCGATAGCGGTGAAGTCTTCGACCAGTACAAGTACGATGCCTCTCGCAAGGCCCTTCTGGATTCTTACCGCGAAGACGGTTACCTGTTTGCCCAGTACGAAGAAACCCGTACGTTCGAAAACGATTCTATCGTGAACCTGTCTTACAAGATGACTGAAGGCCTGCCGGCCCAGATTCACAAGGTCCATATCCACGGTAACACCAAGACTAACGAAAAGGTGATCCGCCGCGAAGTGCGCCTGTATCCGGGTGACACCTACCGTCAGTCTGCCCTGGAACGTAGCTTCCGTGAAATCATGCAGTTGAACTACTTCGACATGGTCGTGCCCGACATCAAGGTGGTGGGCGAACAGGAAGTGGATCTCGACTTTACCGTGCAAGAAAAGGAAGCCGGTACCGGCCAGTTCAGCTTGGGCGTTTCTTATAGCGAAAGCGATGGTGTCGTGGGTACGGCAAGCGTATCGATTCCGAACTGCTGTATGGGTGATGGCCAGGCAGCCTCCTTCAGCGTGGAATACGGTGCCGACAAGAAGAGCGCTGCTATTAGCTTCCAGGAACCCTGGTTCCTCGACAAGCCCATTACCTTGGGTACAAGCCTCAGCTATTCTTGGTGGAACATGTCCAAGTACGACGACCCCGACATTACCCGTTACGGTGGTTCTGTGTACCTGGGTAAGCGCCTTAAGTGGCCTGATGACTACTTCTATGGCCAGATCGGTTACAGCTGGCTCATGAACAAGCAGGGCCCGAACATTGACGACAGCTACGTTGTCTATACCGGTGTGGAATCCGCCTTGAACTTCCGCCTGTTGCGCGACGACAAGAACCTGCCGCAGTTCCCCACCGAAGGTTCCCGCTATGTGCTGGATATCCAGTGGGCTGACGATGCCTTGTTCAGCGACTTTAACTTCGTGAAGACGGAACTTACCATCAAGTGGTGGTTCCCGCTGTTCCGCGACCGTTTGGCAATCGCCCTTACCAACCAGTACGGTGTGATTGTGGGTGACCAGTTGCAGTACCGTACCCTTTACACCATGGGCGGTGTCATGGGTTACGAAGGCATGATGCGTGGTTACAGCTCGGGCTCTATCGGCTACCGTCGTTTGGGCCGCAGCTACCAGTACACCGGTGCTGAACTCCAGCTTGGCCTTGTGCCCCAGACCTTCTACTTGTTGCCCTTCTTCTTTGATGCCGGTAACGTGTTCGGTGAACGCTACAACCCGCGTACCAAGGTTCCCAAGCCGAGCCGCAATCCGCTTAGCGAATGGGATCCCACCAGCCTCAAGAAGGATATCGGTTTCGGTTTCCGCGTGATTGTGCCGATGCTCGGTATTATCGGATTCGACTTTGCCTGGCCGCTTGATGTGGGCGAAACCTATAGTGGTACCCAGCGCACCGAAGTGGGCGATATGCAGTTCAACTTTGTGATTGGTCAGGGATTCTAAGGAGGCTCTATGCTTAAGCGTCTGCTGATAGTTTTGGTTCTTGCCTTTGCGACCGTCTCGTTTGCCGAAGACGGACTGCGCATTGCGCATGTGGATTCCAAGCTGATTTTTGACGGCTATAAGGGCACCAAGAAGGCCCAGGAAGAATATGACCGTCAGGTGGCTAAGTGGGAACAGCAGGGTAACTTGCTGCAGAAGGAACTCGCTGCTATCAAGGAAAAGCTGGACAAGCAGGTGCTGATGCTCAGCGACGAAAAGAAGCGCGAGCTGGAAGCCGAGTACAACAAGAAGGATATGGAACTCAAGAACTTTATTGACCGCGTTTATGGTCGTAAGGGCGAACTGATTTCTGAAAACGAGAAGGTGAGCGGCCCGATTATCCAGCTGATTCGCAAGGCCATTAACGAAATCGCTTTGCAGGAAGGCTACGACATGGTGGTGGACCGTGCTACCGGTGCCGTGGTGTTCTGGAAGAAAGAAAACGACCTGACCCAGAAGGTTCTGGATTACTTGAACAATCGATAGTTTTCGAAAGGTTCGAAAAATTTTAAACCCCCGCGGTGAGCGGGGTTTTCTTTTATGCATTTGAAAGTCGCAGGATTAGTACGCGCCTTCGCCTTTAAATACGACCTTGAAGGTTTTCAGAATCAGGGAGAAGTCGTCGCCCAATTTTCCGTTGCGCTTGATGTAGTCGTTGTCCAGGCGCATCTGGCCTTCGAAGCTGATGTTGCTGCGGCCGCTGACCTGCCAAATGCAGGTGAGACCTGGTGTTACGGAAAGACGCATGCGGTGCCAGGGCTCGTATTCCGCCACTTCGGACGGAATCGGCGGGCGCGGGCCCACGATAGACATGTCGCCCTTGAGAATGTTGAAGAACTGCGGAAGTTCGTCGAGGCTGAACTTGCGGAGTACGTGGCCGAAGGGGTAGATGCGCGGGTCGTTCTTCATCTTGAAGGTCTTGCCGCCCGTCTCGTTCTGGGCCAACAGTTCTTTCTTGCGCTCTTCGGCGTCTGCGTACATGCTGCGGAACTTGTACATGGTGAACAGCTTGCCGTTCTTGCCTACGCGGGTCTGCTTGAAGATGACAGGACCCTTGGGGTCGCTGATCTTGACTGCTGCGGCGCAGAAGAGAAGCAGGGGAGAGCAGAGCACAATCGCGATGCTCGTGCAGGTCACGTCCACAAGTCGCTTGACCATGTGGCGGTAGCGAATGGTGTGGGGGTGTTCCCAGATATGGTCCAAGTTCAAGCGTGTGAGCGAGAAGAATCGCCCGTTGGCGCTGTTAAAGTCTTTAATCTTGTCTTCCAGTTCCAGGTTTTCTTTTTCTTGGAGCCCCGTATAGATGTAGGCCTCGAAGATGGGCTTCTTGGGGTTGATGCGCAATGTCTGGATCAGACCTGCATCGTTCAGCTTGTGCAAGATTTCTTTGCGGATGGATTCCAGAACCGAGAGGTCGGAATTCAGCAGGATGATGCCGAGACCGCTACCGTCAGAAAGGTAGCCCAGCACATCGATAAAGCGCAAGTGCGAAAACATGGTCAAAATGCTGATTCGCCAGGTGTTTTCGACGGTCTTGTTGGGGCTGCCCCAACCAAAGAAGTCGTACTGGTGCGAATACATCTTGATGTACAGGAATGGCTTACGGGTGCGGTTCGCCCTCATAAACTCTTCATTCAAACGCGTTCTAAAGAGCTTTGCCGGATAGACAATGTTCTTCAGTTTCTGCTCGTCGAGAATTGAGCCAATAGCTGGATTGACGGATTCCTGTTCCATGCAGCCAAATATAGCAAAAAGAAAATTGCTATCTTTACGCCCGTAAAAATTTAAAATGGAGACGCCCTATGTTGCGTATTGGCTTAATTGGTACTGGAACCGTCGGTGGCGGTGTTATTCAGATTCTGGAACAGAAGATTGCTGAATACAAGGAAAAGCTCGGTGTTGAACTGGAATTGGCTTGCATTTGCGCCAAGTCCGAAGAAGAAGTTGCCCCGTACAAGGCAAAGGGCTACAAGGTTTCGACCAACGCCGACGAAATGATCGCCGGTAATGATATCGACGTGCTCGTGGAACTTGCCGGTGGCTACAACATGCCCCGCAAGTGGATTCTCGCTGCTCTCGAAAGCGGCAAGCACGTGGTGACTGCCAACAAGGCTCTCCTCGCCAAGTACGGTCATGAAATTTTCCCGCTCGCAGCCAAGAACGGTCTGCATGTGCTGTTCGAAGCAGCCGTGGGCGGTGGCATTCCTATCATCCGTAGCTTGCAGGAAGGCCTGCTCGGCTCTACTGTCGAACACCTGAGTTGCATCATCAACGGTACCTGTAACTACATCCTCTCCCGCATGGCCGACGAAGGCCTGGACTTCGACGTGGTTCTTAAGGATGCCCAGAAGCTCGGCTTTGCCGAAGCTGACCCGACTTTCGATATCGAAGGTATCGACTCTGCCCACAAGACGGCCTTGCTCGCCAGCCTTTGCAGCGGCAAGCGCGTGGACTTCGAAAAGATTCACGTGACGGGTATTTCCAAGATTACCGCCCAGGATATCGCGTTTGCCAAGGAACTTGGCTGCTGCGTGAAGCTCCTCGGCATCTATCACCGTGACGGTGACCGCGTGGACGCCCGTGTCCATCCGTGCTTCGTTTCTAACGAAAACCTGCTTTCTAACGTGAACGGTGTCATCAACGCCGTGTACCTCAAGTGCGACAACCTGGGCGAAACGGTCCAGACTGGCGCCGGTGCTGGCCGCCTCCCGACCGCTTCCGCTGTCGTAGCCGACCTCGTTTCCTTGGCCCGCTCCGTGGATCAGGGCAGCCGCAAGGCTCTCCCCATGGGCTGGTTCAACGTGGACAACTCTGCAACGTTGGTGCCGATTTCCGAAACCACCGCCCGCTATTACCTGCGCTTCACTTCTCGTGACGCTTGCGGCGTGCTTGCCAAGATTACCAGCATCCTGGCCGAAAACAAGATTTCCATCGAAACCATTATCCAGAAGAACGTGAACGATCCGGGTAAGGTTTCTGTGGTGGTCATCACCGAAAAGACCCAGGATTGCAAGGCTTCTAAGGCTGTGGATGCCATCGACGCCTTGCCCGAAATCGTGGAAAAGAGCCAGGTTATCCGTTTCCTTGCTTAACGGATAGCCTTTTAGGCTTCAATTTTGTAGTTTAAGGTCGATATGATTCGCGCTGCTACATTGGAACGTATCCTCGTTGTCCTGTCGGACTTCGTGGCGTTGTCGATTTGTTTTGTACTCGCTTTCTGGGTACAGTTCCACAGTGGTTGGATTGTCGATAAGTTCGATCCGAGTAAGGCGTTTGCCGATTACGCTCACATGGGCCTTGTGCTGAATGTGGGCTGGATCTTCCTGTTTGTTTGTGCGGGACTTTACCGTTCGTGGTTGCTCATGTCGAGAACGCACCAGATTTTGCGCGTGTTACGCGCGGTGCTGATTGGCATTGTGCTGATTATTGCGGTTCTGTTCGGCGCAGAATTTATTGGCAAGGTCATGGTGAACGAACCGCTCAATAGTGGTTATCTGTACGGATCTCGATTCCCCTGGATCTTTATTTACGGCGGCTTTGCGCTGTTCTTGGTGGTTATCTTTAGAATGCTTATTTACCGTTGCCTGCGCAGGCTCTTGAGCCTTGGCTTTGGTGCGAATAACATTCTTGTGCTGGGTGCCACCGAGGCCGGCAAGAAAATTGCCGAAGCGCTTGCAAAGACTCCTGAACGCGGCCAGCGCGTGGTGGGCTTTGTGGATGAACGCTTCCAGGTGATGGAGCATGAATTTGCAGGCGTCCCGGTTCTTGGCAAGTATGCGGATTTGGCGACCCTCATCAAGAAATACAAGGTAACGGGCATTATTATTGCGCACGAAAGTTCTTCTCCGCAAGAAATCATGCGCGTGCTTGTTTGGGTGTGCGACCAGCCGGTACACATTTACCTGGTGCCCGAACTTTATAGCGTGATTAACGGCCAGTTCAAGGCCAACCTGGTTTATGGTTTTGAACTTCAGGAACTGTTTGCGTTTACCATGCCGCTTTGGCAGGTCCGCGTGAAGCGCGTTATCGATATTCTGTTTGGCGCCTTCTTGGGAATTATTTCTTTCCCGGTTTGTGTGCTGGCTGCCATTGCCATTAAGCTTGAAGACCATGGCCCGGTGTTTTATTCCCAGGAACGCATTGGCCTTTATGGCAAGCCCTTTACGGTATTCAAGTTCCGCACCATGCGTACCGATGCCGAAAAGTTTGGCGCCCAGTGGGCCACCAAGGATGACCCCCGCATTACCAAGGTGGGCAAGTTCTTGCGCAAGACCCGTATCGATGAACTTCCGCAGATTTTGTGTGTGCTTAAAGGCGACATGAGCATGGTGGGCCCCCGCCCGGAACGTGCCGTGTTTATCGCCAAGCTTCGTGAAGAGATTCCGTTCTATATTAGCCGCCTGAAAATGAAGCCGGGTCTGACCGGTTGGGCTCAGGTGTGCCACCATTATGATACCAGTACCGAAGACGTGAAAATCAAGTTGCAGTACGACATGTATTACTTTGAAAACATGAGTCTGCTCTTGGATTTCCAGATTCTGGTAAGAACTGTTTATGTTGTTTTGACTGGAAAGGGAGCGCAGTAATGTACGGCGACAATTCTACCCCGGTTTTTCCGACTGAAGATGCTTTGACCATGATTCGCTTGGCTTTGGCCGAGGATGTTCGCACTGGTGACGTGACCAGCGAATGGACCATTCCCGCCGACCAGAAGCAACATGCTCGCCTGATTGCCAAAGAAGACGGCGTGCTCGCAGGCCTCCCGGTGATTGAACTTGTGTTCCAGGAACTCAAGGCCAACGTGAAGGTGACGCTCCACAAGAAAGATGGCGATGTCGTGAAGAAGGGTGACCTGATTGCCGAAATGGACGGCACCACGCACGAACTCTTGACGGGCGAACGTACGCTTTTGAATTTTATCCAGCAGCTTTCCGGTGTGGCTACCGTTGCTCATACTTTCCAGGAAGCTTTGAAGGCTGGCAAGACTAAGGTTCTTGACACTCGTAAGACGGTTCCCGGTTTCCGCACTTTGCAGAAGTATGCCGTTCGCGTGGGTGGCGGTTCTAACCACCGCATGGGTCTCTTTGACATGGTGCTGGTAAAGGACAACCACATTGCAGCTGCAGGTGGCGTTCTCGAAGCTCTCGAAGTCGTGAAGAAGAACAACAAGCAGAACTTGATGGTTGAAATGGAAGTGGAAAACTTCGATCAGCTCCGCGCACTCCTGAACAAGGGTGTGGATGTCATCATGCTCGACAACATGAGCAACGAAATGATGGCCGAAGCTTTGAAGATTATCAAGGAAAGCGGCGACAAGGTGTTGGTGGAAGGCTCCGGCAACATGACTCTCGAACGCGCCAAGGAAATCGCGACGCTCGGTTTGGACTATATCTCGGTGGGAGCTCTTACACATAGTGTAAAGGCCCTCGATATTTCCATGCGTATTTAATACTAAAAAATGGCCTAAAAAGGGTGTTTTAGCTCTCTTTGGATGGCTGAAAAATACATCTTTCTTAAATGGGTATTGAAATCTTTACAATGCCCATTGCTTTTTTTATATTTGGCCCCGAAAATTGAACTTTCGCGGCCTTGGATGCCGGTGAAAACAAGGAGAAAATCATGAGCAAGGATTTAAAAGAAAAAGCTCTCGAATACCACGCCATGGGCAAGCCCGGCAAAATCGAAATTGTGCCGACCAAGCCGCATAGCACGCAGACCGACTTGGGTCTTGCATACACTCCGGGTGTAGCTGCTCCTTGTTTGGAAATCGAAAAGGACAATAACCTCGCTTACGAATACACGGGCAAGGGTAACTTGGTGGCCGTGATTTCTAATGGCACGGCAGTGCTCGGCCTCGGTGACATTGGCGCCCTCGCCGGTAAGCCGGTGATGGAAGGTAAGGCGCTCCTCTTTAAGATCTATGCCGGTATCGATGTGTTCGACATCGAAATCAACGAAAAGGACCCGAAGAAGTTTATCGAAATCGTGAAGGGTATCGCCCCGACTTTCGGCGGCATCAACCTGGAAGACATCAAGGCTCCGGAATGCTTCGAAATTGAAGACACCTTGAAGGCCGAACTCGACATCCCCGTGATGCACGATGACCAGCACGGTACGGCCATCATTTCTTCTGCAGGCCTCTTGAACGCCATCGAAGTGGCAGGCAAGAGCATTCGCAACGTGAAGATGGTGGTGAACGGTGCGGGTGCAGCCGCTTGCGCCTGCACGCGACTCTACTTGTCGCTCGGTCTCAAGAAAGAAAACTTGGTGATGTGCGACAGTAAGGGTGTCATTCGTAAGGACCGCAAGGGCCTTACCGAAGCGAAGGCTTTCTTTGCGACCGACCGCACCGATATCGAAACGCTCGAAGACGCCATGAAGGGCGCCGATGTGTTCGTCGGCCTTTCCAAGGCTAACGTCCTGACTCGCGAAATGGTCCGCAGCATGGCTGACCAGCCGATCGTTTTCGCTCTCGCCAACCCGAACCCCGAAATCAGCTACGAAGAAGCCATGGCAAGCCGTGGCGACCTGATTTTTGCAACGGGCCGCAGCGACTATCCGAACCAGGTGAACAATGTGATCGGTTTCCCGTACATTTTCCGCGGAGCCCTCGACGTTCGCGCTACTTGCATCAACGAACACATGAAGCACGCCGCTGTGCGCGCCATTGCTGCCCTTGCTCACAAGCCGGTTCCGGATGTGGTGAACATTGCCTACAACTCCCAGCGCTTTACCTTCGGTAAGGAATACTTGATTCCGAAGCCGCTGGATCCGCGCCTGTTGACCGATGTGTCAATCGCTGTGGCTAAGGCCGCTATCGAAAGTGGTGTGGCTCGCAAGCCCATTACCGATTGGGATGCTTACTACGACCGTCTGCGTGACATGATGGGTTACGACAACAAGCTTATCCGTCAGTTTAGCGATACGGCTCGTAGCAACCCGAAGCGCGTGGTGTTTGCCGAAAGCAACCTCAACATGCTCAAGGCTGCGGTGCAGGCCAAGACCGAAGGCGTTGCACACCCGATTCTGCTTGGCAACCCCGAACGCATCCAGATGATCGCTCAGCGCGAACAGCTGGACCTCACGGGCATCAAGATTGTGAACCCGCGTTCTCCGGAAGAATTCGAACGCCGTCGCAAGTATGCTGAAATCTACGCCGAAGAAAACGGTCGTAACGGTGTGACGCTCGATGAAGCTCGCGATGATATGTTCGAACCCAACCACTTCGGTATGATGATGGTGAAGGTCGGCGACGCTGACGCCCTTATTTCTGGCGGTTACTCCAAGTATTCAGAAACCATTGAACTGGCTAAGGAAATCATCGGTATTCGCGAAGAATACAAGCACTTCGGCGCTATGCACATTTTGAGCACTCGCAAGGGTACGTTCTTCCTGGCCGATACGCTGGTGAACCGCGACCCCGATGCAGAAACCCTCGTGGATATTGTCAAGCTCACTCACGACGCCGTGCGCTTCTTTGCTCATGAACCGGTGATGGCCATGCTGAGCTACGCTAACTTCGGTTCTGACAAGGGTGCTCCGCGCGGAACGTCCAACACCGCCCGCGAAGCGGTGCGCTTGATTCACGAACAGTATCCGGATTACGTGATCGACGGCGAAATGCAGGTGAACGTGGCGCTCGACAAGGATCTTCGCGATACGAAGTATCCGTTCAACAAGATCAAGGGCCAGACGGTCAATACGCTCATCTTCCCGTGCCTCTCTTCTGCAAATACCACTTGCAAGATGCTCTTGGAAATGGGCGTGGGCGAATCTATCGGTCCTGTGCAGATGGGCCTGAACAAGCCGGTTCACTTTACCGACTCCGACGCCTCTGTTCACGATATCTTCAACCTGACGGTTGCCGCCGTGATCGACGCTATCGTTCAGGAAAAGAAGGACGAAGAAAAGAGCCGCAAAAAGTTCGACAAGATGTGGTAGAATAAATCTACTTCTTTTTACTCTTTTTAGCCTTCGTTTTTGCGGAGGCTTTTTTCTTTGTAGTAGATTTTTTGGAAGCCTTTTTCTTTTCCTTGGCGTTTTTCGGCTGCACGGCGGCTGGCTCGGGTTCAGCCGTTTCTTCAGAAGAAATTTCTGCAGGCTTGTTTTCTGTAGAAATTGCCGCTGGCGGTTCCGCCTCTACAGGCTGCATAGGTTCTGTGGCTTTAGTAGAATCGGCTACCTGTTCGGGGGCGACGCTTTCTGCTATAGCGGACGTGCTTTCGCTATCATCGCTGTCGTCGTCAAAAGGTTCTTCCTGTACAGCGGATTCGTCCCTCTTTTCGATTCGGTCGTGGGGGTTGTAAATTTTTTCACGAGAAAGTTCGAAACCGATGGATAGGCGTGCGCCGAATTTGCCTGCCGAAATGCGAAAGTCTTGGTCGCTGCTTTCGTAGGACTTGAGTACGGAGGCGTATTCGTAGTTGACTTCGACGCCAATTCGGTAGGGGAGTATGACACCGAGGCCTCCGGCGACAAAGAAGTCGAAGGGGCGTTCCCACCAGTCGCCGTTACCTGTGATGAGGGGGAGAATACCTGCGCGGCTCACGGCATAAGGTGAAAAGATAGCGTCGGTGTTGATGCGGCCGAAAGCGAAGGTTCCCCATACGGGAATAGAGGCGGGGACAATTTTGGTGTGGTCTTCTTTCAGCGGACTCTTGTAGCCTACGCCGAAACCATAGCGGATGGGACTAAATTCGGCGGCGAAGTTCATTTCGAGCCCTGCGGAGAACTGCTTTTCGCTGTCCCAGTCCCTTTCGGATTTTACGCTTTTCTGGTGGGTAACGATAGATGCGTTGCTGGGAGCATAGCCGTTGAAAAAGGGCCTGAGTTCCGTGGCAAAAGCATTGCTGATTAGGCAACAAATACAAGCGAGAATGAATTTCCTCAACATAAACCCCGTAGATCAAGAAATTTGTGAACAAAATATAAAATTTTTTCTAACTTTCTTGTAGGGATAGCCCCCTGTAAAACAGGTCATGTTGGGAGAACATCGATGATTCGAGCATATATTGCATTGTGCATTTTTTTTGCTTTTAGTTATGCGCAGGCTGTACAAGTTTCCATAGAAGATAATGGTAATATTTACCTTGGTTCTACAAAAGGGACTAGGGATTATTCTGCCGGCGATACCATTCGACTCGACGCGACTACCAAAGATGGCTATGCCTTCGATGAATGGAAAATGGATAATGGTGGTAATTGCGTTATTGACGACGCTCATTCTAGATCGACCTTTGCCACGGCGTATGAAGGCGGCCTTTGCCGTTTTAGACCTTACGCTAAAGAACAAAGCTTTTATTATGAGCTGACTCCTGGTGGAAGTCCCACTGTGCTGGACTTCAAAAAATATTCGACCACGACGGGGTATAGCGCTTATGGGGTCCGAATAAAAGTCAAGCAGGGGGGCAAGAGGTTAGTTCTAGCCATTTCGAACTATTCCAAAAAAAGTTTCTCATATGCATATAAAAGCCATATGGGTTTTGATAGCGGAATGAGCTCGGCTGGAGATTATTCAGATGGTCGACTCTATTTTTATAGTGACGGGTACGGCTCTACTCCTTATGATTACTATATCGCTATTCCCGAAGAAAACATTGATAGCGAAGACAAAACGGCTACGGTTCAGGCGTTTTTAGCCTATTATTTGTCAACTGAAGTTGAGGGGGGTGGTTCTGCTAAACTGGGTTCCACCACTGGAAGAGTCCTTATTGAAGGAGATACACAAACAGTTTTCGCCACTCCGAGTAAGGGCTACCGCTTTGGCAATTGGAAAACGACCGGTGGATGCTCCGTTGACGATAAAAATTCTCCTACGGCTACCGTTACCATGGGGGCAAACGATTGCGTTGTCACGGCTGTGTTCAATACGGGTGAAGTTTATGAACTTTCTTCGACGCCGAAGTCTTTCAACTTCGCCAAAGATGCTTTCTTGGTAGACGGCTATTATGATTTGCGAACCAAGTTTACCGCCCCCGCAACTGGCCCTTATGTGATTGAAGTATATACTAATAGAACTATCAAGTACATTGACAATGGACAAAACTCCTCATTTAACTCTACCACGGAAAAGACGCTTGCATATAATGGACAAATCCCTTTGAGCATGAATGCGGGAAAGTCCTACTACATCTTGTTCCGCCAAGCAGAAGGCTACGGCACAGATGATATTCAACTGGTGGTGAAGCGAAAATATGTTTTAAGCTATGACATCTCTGGTTCAGGATATAGCACGAAGAATTGTGACCCCGATTCTTCTTACTCGATTAGTGCGGCATCTAAGTTTGGAAAGATGTTTGACAAATGGAACGTTGTGTCGGGTACCTGCAAAATAGACGATGCGTACCTTGCGACTACAAAGGTTCAACTTTCTACGAATTGCTCTGTCAAGGCTCTATTTAAAGATGCTCCCATTCTGCCCATTACCGAAACTCCCGTCACATACAAGCTTAGTGCCGATGGCTATGTCAGCGGTTCCAACTACAGAATAAATACGGGTTTTGTCCCGACGGACTCCGGTACCTACAGGCTCACGATTAAGCCGAGTGCCTCGACAACTATTTATTTGTATGATGAGGGCTCCGACAACACGTTCCCTTCTACAACCAGTAAAACTTATAGCGGAACGACGACCAAACAGGTTTTCTTAGGATCCGTCAATACAGACGGCCGGTACCTTCTTTTTAGCACTGGTAGCTCGCAATCCTTAACGCTCAATGTCGACCGTACTTATCATATAGAACTTGAAGGTGACGAATATGTTTCTGCCAAGTTTGAAAACGGTTCTTCCCACGACACGACACACATTAATGGTGAATCCGTTCAAATTACCGCCAGTGTATCTGGTGGAAAGAGATTCTCATACATGAAGGTGACTTCGGGTAACTGCACCTTGAACGACACTGCTGCACAGAATGCAAAAGTGACTGTCAAGGGCGATTGTAAAATAACCGTATTCTCAGAAGACGAGGGTGGTGTTTATCCGATTTCTACAACGCCTTCGGAATTCAACTATGGCATGCACCGCTCTGAAATCGGCTCAAGTTTTGGCATCAGGACCGTGTTTACGGCACCTGAAGACGGCCGGTACACTATTTTCGTAAAAAGCAACCAGTCGAACAAAGTTTGGGCTTATGACGAAACCTTTACCACAACGAGCAGTCTCTCTTCCAATGCTTTTAGTGCCACTGAAGGTGAAAAATATTATTTCTACTTGCAAAGCACCAATTCCTCCTATTCCCCGGACCAGAATGATACTCTCTCGGTATGGGTTGTCAAAAACGTGAACGTGACTTCTACAGTTTCGGGTGCGGGAACCGTTAAAGTCAATAGTAAATTGGGCTCTAGTGACGATAAACTTGCCGGTGATTCCATTTCAATTGTGGCTACTGCAGATGGTGGGTCGCGTTTTGACCATTGGGAGAAAGTTTCTGGTTCCTGTACGATTCGCGATACAACAAAGAATAGCACCTTTGTGGCACTCGCTGGAGATTGCAAGGTAAAGGCTTTCTTTGTAGAAGGCAAAATTTTTGAAATTAGCGAAACTCCCAAATGGTTCAATTTCCTTAAAGACGGCGTCATTCGCGACGGTTATATGGGAATACAGACTTATTTCGATGCTCCGACTGCAGGAACCTATAAGTTTGTTACGTATTCTAACACGACCAGTTATTATCGTTACCTTTATTCCGATGAAACTTTTGAAACGTCGGGGCTCTACAAGTCTTCTAATGTTGATGCCATTGAGGAGGCCGGTAAGCATTATTATGTGTTCCGTGATTATCATAGTGTCCCGCAGGTCACGTCTGCCGATTCCATATTGATTTCGGTGAAACGTACTTACCCGGTTCATATAGATACCTTGGGAGAGGGCTATGTCACAATCAATGGCTATACCCGTTATGACGATTCTACGGCCACTGCAGGGGATACCCTTCGACTTGTTGCTTCTCCAAACACTGGTTATAAGTTCAAAAAGTGGGACGTTGTTTCGGGTTCTTGCACCTTGTCCGATAAGGCGTCGGCTACGACAACAGTTACGGTCAAGGGAAACTGCAACCTTAAAGCCCACTTTGTTGCAGGTGAAATCTATAGCGTTACCGATACGCCCAAGGAATACACCTTCAAAGACCATTATTACAGCGGCTCTGCAACTAATGGCGTTCGTTTCTCTTTCGCGGCACCGGCCGACGGTAAGTACGGCATTGTGGTAAAACTTAAAAATCGAGCTAACTATGTTACATATTACAAATGTGCTAATGTTGGTTGCACAAGTTACTCTACTTACAAAAGTTACGTTACCTCTTATATAGACTCTGTAACGGTTTCAAAGGACACCGTGGTAAACTTCAAAGTGTTGCCCTACAGTACCATCGAGGATACCATTTCGGTCCATTATGTAGATTTGAATGAAAAACGCCTTGTTATAAAACTCCTGGCTGATTCCTTGGGAACTGTTACTCCTAGCGCAGGCTATACAGATGTGATTCCCGGTATGGACTATAGTATTAACGCTGCGGCGACTCGCTTTGGTTACCGATTTGATCAATGGAGTGTGATGTCCGGTAAAGCGACCATTGCGAATAAAGATACTAGCTATACATTTGTAAGCACGACCAACAATGCTACCATTCAAGCCCACTTTAGAAAAGGTGACGTCTATGAAATAGACAAAACGGTAAAGTCTTTTGTTTTTAGCACTGACTACTATTCTGATTCTGTTTATCGCAGTAAATATGAAGTGGCGTTGAAATGGACTCCTGCTGATACGGGAACCTTCTTCTTGGATATTGTGTCTCCGCAGACAAGTGGCTATGTGTATGTTATGGGCAGCAATTCTACGTTCAGGTCTTATAATACCTATGAGTATTTTAGCAATAAGTTGAGTCTCCCTATTGTCGTAAAAAATAAGGGCGAAACACTGTATTGGACTGTTGTTCCCTATAGCTCCAGCTATTATAACAGTTCGTTTACGGTAACTATACGGGGCGCGGTTTCCCTGAAGGTTGTCGCTGGCAGCAATGGAGTTCTATCGACCAATTCGGTAATAAAACTTGGCGCTGGTCAAGATACTACCGTTACCGCCTATGGAAATATGGGCTATGTCTTTGACAAGTGGCGAGTGGTTTCGGGCAGTGCGTCTATAAAGAATTTGACTTCGCGCTCTACCAAAGTGACTGTCAACAATGACGCTGTTATTGAAGCCTCGTTCCGCAAGGGTCCCATTCAGGATATCGGTTATGTCGAAAGCGAGTTTACATTCAATAAGGACAAGTATACCGACAATAGCAGATTCAACAACTATGTATTCATGACCTGGACCGCTCCCGATTCTGGTATGTACTTTGTTGATTTCGATATTTCGGATTACAGCTATCTCTATAGTTTTGGTACGGATTCTACGTTCTCGAGAAGTTCTTCGAAGTATTACTATTCTGGTAACAACAGCGTCGTTTTCACGGGAGCCTCGGGCGTTCCACAATATTGGGCCTTGGGACCTTATTATACTAGCGACAGCTCTGATTCCTATAGCGTAAAAATAAGCAGGGGATATGAACTTTCCATTAATGTCGATGCTTCTATGGGAACTATCAATACGGATAGCAAGATTGCTCTGCATAAAGGACGCGATACAACCATTACGGCCAGCAGCAAGGCGGGGTATTTCTTTGACGGGTGGAGTAAAGTTTCTGGAAGTGTGACGATTGGCGATTCAACCGTGCGTTCGGCAAAGGTATCTATCGAAAGTGATGCTACGATAAAGGCTAAGTTCCACAAGGGACCTGTTCAGGAAATTGGAACAACTGCAAAGACCTTTACCTTAAATAAGGACGTTTTTACGGACCATGCGAGCCATCTGTATGATGTTGCCTTGACATGGACCGCTCCTGATTCCGGCTGGTATTACTTGGAAATTGAAAGCCCCGATAGTAATATTACCCGTGGCTACCTCTGGAAATATGGTACGGATTCTACCTTTAGTGGTTCCTATAGTTCCTATACCCTGCCAATCAGTTATCTGTTCCAGGGGACTGCCGGGGTACCCCAGTATTGGTCTTTCCAGCGGTATTATGATGCGGATTCCAGTAAACGCTTTACGGCGAAAATCGTAAAGTCCGCTGAAATCATAGTTGTCTCGGATGGTCATGGAACTGTGACGCCCACAACTCCGAAACCTGCAAGCCCAACGAGCTCGGTAAGCATTACCGCAACATCGGAATTCGGATACAAGTTCAAGGAGTGGACCGTTACAGCCGGCACTCCGGATATCGGAAACGCTGAGAGTGCAAATACTACGGTAACTTCTGCGGACAATGCCACCGTCAAGGCGACCTTTAGTAAGGGTACTATAAACACCATAGGCGACACCTCCAAGGACTTTGTCTTTGCAAAAGACTACTATACCGACACCACTGGGTTCAAAAACCTTGTGTTCATGTCTTGGACCGCGCCCGATACCAACTGGTACTTTATAGAAGTCACCGCTGATTCCGTCATTGACCTCAATTTTTACAGTTACGGAACCGACTTGAAAAACAGGGGTGGCCGTTTGACAAAAGTGAAGGGGAAAAATATTTTGTCCTTCCAGGGAACAAAGGGGTCTACACATTACTGGTCGCTTGGCCCCGCGTACGCTCGCGATAGCCTTGTTGGATTTTCTGCAAGGATTGCCGTTCCGTATGTGCTTACCGTCGAGTCTGACGATCACGGTACGGTTCATCCCGACGGGGCCGTCGTTTTGCCTTCGGGCGGCGACACTACCGTCATGGCTATTCCGTACGGCGGATATGTTTTCAGCAAGTGGACCGTAACCAAGGGGAATGTAATCATCACAAACCCCATAAGCGAACAAACGAAAGTAAGCCCCATCGACAGCATTTGTTCCATAAAGGCAAATTATGTAGTGGACTTGACCACCGTTCCGAAAGTTGACATCCAAGGTGTCAACACTTCCGGTCATCCTGAAATTTGCAGCATCGTTTCTGTGGTGGACTCCAACAGCGGGAAATCGATTTTCGATTTGGATTCATCTGATTTCGTGTTATTCGAAGATGGAAAATCCCTCCCCGCAACCGTCACAAGCCCGGGAAATATTAGGGGCGTATCCGTCGTATTTGTTGTTGACGAAAGCGGCTCCATCGGTGCCATTCAAGATGCGGCCAGAGAATATGTAACCCGTTTTGTGAACGAAATGGAGGAGTTCGATAGGGTTGCCATTATCGGCTACGTAGATACCGTTCGAGTGGTGCAGGGCTACACGGCCAATAAGGACAGCCTCTTAGGTGCCGTGGAACGGCTAAGGTTTACCGGGGCGTACGAAGACATCGCCCTCGGTGCCTACACAGGTGTGGAACTCGGGGCCAATTTAGGCGGACCCAAGGCAATCATCGTATTTTCGGACGGTAGATCCGACCATAAAAAATACACAGCCTCTACCGTTGTAGAACTTGCCGAGAGATACGCGACTTCCATCTATACTATCGCGTTCAAAAAAAGCGCAGAATATTCCACCTCGTATTTCAACTACGGTTTCGACATCTTGCAGGACATGTCCGCAGGAACGGGAGGCCGCTATTACGAAACGGCGGGCATTACGGAAACGAGGGAAATTCTCGCCCAAATCCGTCACGACATGCAAACCCGTTACACGGTATGCTACACGACGCCGGATACGATCATCGATGGCGACATTCACCACATTAAAATCGATGTCAGCTACCGCGGCAAAAAGGCTTCCGATACGGCGAGCTGGCGAGAGGATTTCTTGCCGCCTAAGGTGACCTTGACTAAGGCGACCGCAAACCTTGTGGGTAAGGAACTCAATTCGGATTCCTTGAATATCGGCGTACTCGTTTCGTCTAGACTTTCCATGAAATTCGTGAAGGCGTTTGTTCGTACGCATGGGGATACGTTGTCTGCATATAGGCAACTTACCATGAAAAAGCTGAAGGATAGCACTTGGACGGTTACGGTTCCTGAAAGCTATCTGGTTTCTCCGGGTATTGATTTTTATGTGACAGCGACGGATTCCCTGGGACGTGAGGGAAGCGCTCCTTCTGGCGCTTTCCCTGGACAAAATTCGTATACCATTTATGTCAAGAACCTTGAATCTAGCATAGCGCTTTTGACAGAAGGCTGTGTGGATACGGTTGAAACCGAGGTGAAGTTGAGTTTCGAAGTACACGACATTGAAGGCGTCGACTCGGTAAAGCTTTATTATAGGAACAGTGACAAAGTGCCTTTCGATACTTTGCCTATGCTGCGTCGCAGCAGAACCAGCGATTATTGGGACGTGATGGTGCCCTCAAAGGCGTTTGGCGGAAAAAAGCTGCAAATCAATGCCGAGGCGTGGGATGTTCTGGGCGAAAAGACCACCTGGCTTACCACAGAGAAAACCTATGTTGAGGGCTGCGAACCTCCGCCCGCTCCAGATGAAACGGACTATATCCATATCGTAAACGGGGATTCTTCCGGAAAGTCTATCAAAAGAACGACGGAAAAAATCAGGCTGACACTGGAAAGCCAGGATTTCACGCCGGGAAAGGATACCCTTACGGTTTCGCTTTCTTGCTTCTATTCTGGCGATATTGAAAGTAACCTGAAAGTTGCCGAAAAGAAGCCCGGCTATTACGAGATTACAAAAGACGTCGAGAAAAATGAATATGCGCCGAAACGCGGCGACGGAAAGATTTCTTGCGATGCTTCGGATATCCTTGTGGCGGAATTCAAGGACCCTGTATACAAGACCCTCGCCAGCAAAAGGGTTGTGGTGTCCGATAACATCGATACCACTTACCGTTTCTTGAAAAAGAAAACCGATGTGGAATTGGATTCTGTAGAAACCACTGACAGCGTGGCGTTTGTACTCCGTGTTACGGCCGAAAGTAAGTCGCTGTATGCTCGCGATACTATCAAGGTCATCCTGTTCACCAATACCGGCGATACCATTAGGCTTAAGGCTGTAGAAACCGATGTGTATTCTTCGGAATTTGAAACGACATCGGCGTTCTACTTTGTCGATGGCGAGAAGGAACTGAAAAGTAAGCGCCTTGATGCTGTTTTCAACTACAAGAGTACCAGGAACCGCGTCAAGATTTATGCCGAGGTAGATGGCGATGAGTCTGCACTAAGTTTCCGCAACTCGCTGATTGTTTATTCCAATTATGCTGCCGCAGACTATGCCGAAATTTACGACAGCGACAAGGATGGCCGCGCCGATTCCGTTCGCGTCCACTTTATCGAGCGCCTTTCCGAAAATATCCTAAGCATCGATACAGTCTTCTGGAATGCTGCTGGAAAGACGTGGAAGAAGGCGTCCAAGAGCAAAATGCACTTGAGTGAAGATTCCCGCTGGGTGGAATCCGTTATCAAGGAACCGTTTGATTACGGCGTGACCTTTGCTGATAAGGACAAGGCCCCCTATTTGCGTATGACAAAGACTGCTGCCGACCGCCCGCAAAAGGTGGAACTCCGAGATAAGATTGGCCCGGTTCCCGTGAAGGCGGAAAAGCATCCTGGTCGCGTCCCGACAGTGGAATACATTGAGGATTCCTATGGCATTCCGCCTGACACCTTGTTCGTAGAAATGTCCGAACCGATTTCCACCAAGGAAAAGAATGAACCCTGGAAAAACTTGTTCCGCTATTCCGCTCGCTGCTCCGATACGGTGAGCATGGCGCTGCGCGTTCAAGGGGAACCGAAGATAAGCGAATCTGGCAAGGAATTGACGATTGTCCTTAAGGACAACAACTTGCTGGTGGACAACTGCATTCGCACAAACCCCGCCTCTGGTTATGTTGACGACCACAAGAATGCCGTTGGAATTGGAGGCGTGTCGGTGGGCGGCAAGAACAGCGATATTTACCTTTACGAGGTGTCATCCAATATTCGCCTTATAAAGAATGACAAGAAGCCGAAGTGGATTCCCCCTGGAGAAAAGAAATGGGAACATGTTCCTGATTCCCTGCAGACGATCCGCATTTCGTCTATTGCCCCGTACAAGGCCCGCGTCATTATTTACGATAACTATTCCAATGTGGTAACATCGTTCAACCAAACCTTTACCAAGGAAGAAATGGAAATGGATTCCCGCGGTAATGAAAATGACCATTCCAAGCTAGGATTCCTCTATTGGAACGAGCGTAGCTCCGAAGGTCGCAAGGTGGGTGACGGCGTGTACATCTGGAGAATTGACTTCAAGTTTAACGATGGCCACAAGGAATATCGACTGATTAAGACCGGCGTGAAACGCCGCAAGTAATACGATAAAATTGGTAGTTTGGGGGCTTAATGCCTAATCTGATCGCCGCAGGTAACACTGCGGCGATTTTTACGCTTGAATTCATGCACAAATGAGCAATTTTTGCCAAAGAAAATTGCTATATTTGGGCGACTATGGATTATGGTGTTTATGGAAGTACCTGGTGGAGCAAAAAGTGGCTGGACCACTTGCTTGCTGGTGCATCCGGAAGGGATATTGATTACGCCTTTAAGTATGTGACGCGGGGGCAGGTTCAGCCGTTTACGGTGGCTGATAACCGCGTCATGGCGTCGGTCAAGGGCCCTAATGGAGGACTCCATAATGTGTACCTGGTTTTCCCGAAGTTCGACAAGGAACGGGCCGAAGTCTTTGTGGGACTTTTGAAACAGCAGCCTGTAGAATTGGCGGCACTTGCCAACGGGGCTATCAATCCTTCCATTGAATTGATTGTCGGAAAGAGCGGGCTTGAGCTTTTTGAATCCTGCGACCGCGTGAACATGAATTGCGATTGCAAGGATCCGCTGCCGTGCCGTTACGTGATTTCGGTGTTCTTGAAGCTTGCCGAAATGATGTCTGCCGATCCGTTTGTACTTTTCAAGATTCATGGCTTGGACATTGCCTACCTGAAGGATTACAAGCCGGAACCCATTGAATCGGATGTGCCCAGTGAACCGACGCTGGTGCGAATTTTGCCGGTGAACAACCGGGTGGCGTCGCCCCGAATCCCGATGTTCAAGTTTGGGGAATGGCGGGACTATTCCCATATTCTGCCGGCGATGCTTGCGAATTTCCCGGAGTTTTGCCCGGCGGGAAACTTCAAGAAAAGTTTTGTAGACGAACTGGAACGTTGTCGCGCTTTCTATAATCATTACGAAAAATTTGAACAGTTTGCCCAGGACTTTGGCATTTACCACGCCCATACTTTCTTGATGGAAAAGGAGCGCCTGCAGATTGTGCATGGGCGCGGGTGGCAGTGGACTTTTAACCAGCTCGAAGACGAACGTGAAGTGGCGACGGGTCTTTCGGTCGAAAATGTGATGGGAGCCCTTTGCCGCCTGAACCAGGATTGCGTGTGGCATAACCATGTGACGGTGCGCTTTGTGCATCAGTTGCTGCAAGTGGCGTATTACCTGGTGCGTTGCGGTGCGATTTACCCGCAGGTGTTCTGGTTGAATAACGTGACGGCGCAGATGCGCTGGTTGCCTGCGGAAATGTTGCCGGATGTGTTGGCTGTGGTGGCGGAGCTTGAAAAATCCGTCCCCGATGACTTTGCCTTTACGGTGCGTGAACAGATCCGCGAAGACTTGGATAGCGCTGCCGAGCATATTCTCTCGGTGTTTATTGGCAAGTTGTTGCGTTTTGCTCGTACGGCCCAGAGCTATAAGAAAGGCCCTCACGAAAACCTGCTGGGATTTTTCTTTGATTGCAAGTCGGGGCGCCTTGCTGCCAATGGCCTCAAGATTCCCTCGAAGATACAGGCTTGGTTCTCGGTCTACAATTCGCTGGAATTTAACCACAAGATTATTTTCCATTGCTCGGAGCTGGGCAAGGAAATTGCGCTGAATGTTCTGGTGGAATCTTCGGCGGGGCGCGAAACGCTGGAGACGCTTTTTGAAAATAGCGACCCGAGACTTTTGTCGCTGATGAACGTGCTGAATTGCGTTGCCGAAACCTTCAAGCCGCTGAAGGGTTATCTGGAACGCCGCGCCGTGGAGCCGTTGGTGATGCATGGCGCGGAACTCAAGGAATTCGTGACTTATTCAGTCAAGAAATTCGAAGTGTTCGGTATCGTGACGGAAATGCCCCGATCCTTAAGGGAAATGGCGCGGCCCAAGACGCAGATGAAGCTGAAGGGAAGCCTCGGTATCGGCGCCTTTACGGCGGGAGATCTGCTGGACTTTGACTGGGAAGTGGCTCTCGGCGACGAGAATGTTTCTGCCGAAGAATTCTTGCGGCTGGCGAAGGATGCGGGCGGTCTCTTGAAGTATAAGGACCGCTACATCGAATACACGTCGGATGACTTGGCGCTTTTGCAGCAGCGCTTGGATGAACACGAAAAGAAGAAGGACGCGCCTGCCGCTGACGCCGCGGCGGATTCTGCGGAGAATGCCGAAGGCGACGCGGAGGGTAGCGAAGGCGATTCCGAAGCAGAAAACTTTATTCCCTCGACGGCGAAACTGATTCAGGCCTGCCTCACGGGCAAATGCGACGACATTCCCGTGAACATGACCGACGGCTTGAAACAACAGTTTGATTCTTGGCGCGGCGAAACCGAAATCGCCTTGCCGCAGAACTTGAATGCGACACTTCGCCCCTATCAGGAACGCGGCTATTCCTGGATGTACAAGAACCTGGAAATGGGCTTTGGCTGCATTCTGGCCGATGACATGGGCCTCGGTAAAACGCTTCAGGTAATTGCCTTCTTGCTGAAGATGAAGCAGGACGGTCGCTTGAATGAAGGCCGCGCGCTGGTGGTGGTACCGGCGGGTCTTTTGTGCAACTGGCAGATGGAGGTCAAGAAGTTTGCGCCGGAGCTGACCGTGTTTACTTACCATGGGGCTTCGAGAAAGCTGGACAAGTTCAATGCGGACTTGCTGATTACGACTTATTCCACTTGCCGCTTGGACTTCAAGAAGCTGGAAAAGCTGAACTGGCAGGTGGTGGTTATAGACGAAGCCCAGAACATCAAGAATGCCGACAGCGAGCAGAGCCGAAAGATTCGTGCCTTCAGGGCGCCCATGAAAATTGCCATGAGCGGTACTCCGGTAGAAAACCGCCTTATGGAATTCTGGACCATTATGGATTTCTGCAACCGCGGCTTTTTGCCTTCGGCCAATGAATTCCGCGACAAGTACGAGACGCCTATCCAGAAAAATGCGAACCAGGCTGTCGCCGACCGTTTCAAGAAAATTACCGGCCCCTTCATGCTACGCCGCATGAAGACGGACAAGAGCATTATCAGTGACTTGCCCGATAAAATCCAGCAGAACGAATATGCGGCCCTCACGCGCTCTCAGGCGGCCTTGTACAAGCGTACGCTCGACGAGTTCATGAAGGAACTGCAAATGCTTGAAGAAGGCGCTTCTATTGATATTAATGAAGAGGTGCTGGCTGAAGTTGCAAATACTTCTGGCGCGTCGAATGCAGCGGGCGATTCCCATAGTCTCTTTAAGCGTAAGGGCTTGATTCTCCAGATGATTTTGTCGCTGAAGCAGATTTGCAACCACCCGCGTACTTACCTGAAGGCGGGGGAGGCGAAGGTCGAAGATTCCGGGAAGCTTTCCATGCTTCTGGATTTGCTGCGCTCGATTCAGGATCAAGGTGAAAAGGCTATTATCTTTACGCAGTTCCGCGAAATGGGCGAACTCTTGAAAGAAACTCTGGATCGCGAACTTGGCATTACGGCGGATTTTTATCACGGCGGCTGTACGCAGAACCAGCGCAACGAAATGGTGCGCAAGTTCCAGGAAGACCCTGAAACGAAGGTGCTGATTCTTTCGCTGAAGGCGGCCGGCACGGGCCTTAATTTGACCGCCGCTTCCCAGGTGATTCATTACGACCTTTGGTGGAACCCGGCGATTGAGGCGCAGGCCACTGACCGTGCCTTCCGTATCGGGCAGACGAAGAATGTGCAGGTGCACCGCTTTATTACCAAGGGAACCTTCGAAGAAAAAATCGATGCCCTGCTGGAAGCCAAGAAGGCTGTTGCCCAGATGACGGTGAATGCCGGTGAAACCTGGCTCGCCGACATGGACGATAAACAACTGGGCGAAATCTTTGCCTTAGATTCCGCCCCGGTTTTATAAGCTGTATTTATATCGCTTTATTTAATATTTGCCTTAATCGACTGTATGCCGCTCTTGCTCTTGACGCGGATAATATAGTGCCCGTCGGTGATGTTCTGGAGCGAAACGTCGTTTGTATTTGCAGACTTAATCGTTTTCATGACCATATTGCCCATGATATCGAAAACCTGTATGCTTGCGACTTCGTTCGTGGCGATGTAAAGATGCTTGTCTTCGACGCTTAGGCCAAATGCTGGCTTTTGGATGGTTGCGATAGCCTCGGTACCATTGCTGAGTTTGTAATTCGATAAGGTAACTGCGTCGTCGGTTCCAGAAACGGCTATGGTTAATGTGGCCGATGAGCCTGTTGCCGTGAAATCGCATGTAATGGTTGTGGTCTTTTTGGAAATGTCGAAGGCATCGGAGCAAAGTTTTTGATCTCCGCTTGTAACCTTAACCGAAATGGCTGCTTCTTCATTCTCGGTTGCAACTTCGAAACTGATGACATAGTCTTCTCTCTTGGTAAGAGAAATGTCGCGTGTGATAATGCGCTTCTTGCCAGAAAGAGATGTGCCCAAGATGACACCATCGGCGGTGTTGTTGGACAATACGGTGTTTTCGGAATTCCAATCGGCGTTTACAACAGTGTTTTGACTGGAACTGCTTGCGATTGTTTTGCTGGAGCTGCTTATGGTCGGAATGATTATGGCTGAAGAGCTACTGACGATGGCTTTGCTCGAACTGCTGACAATTTTTTGACTAGAGCTGCTGAGTGCCTTGCTGGAGCTGGATGTCGGTTTGGAACTGGAGCTCGGAATGATTGTAGAACTGCTGGAGGATTTCGGTGTGACGGTCCCGGCGCATGCAGTGTAATCGCTGTAGCCCGGAAGGTTGTCAAATACGTTGGTGTTTAACCATGTGCCGCTCTTGGAATAGTTCCAGGTTGTAGAAGTCGGTCTTGTGGTTGCGCTGAAGTATGAACCGCCCTGGCCGTCGCCCCCATAAAGTCCGCTCACGTCTTCGGTCAAGTTGGTGAGTGACCAGTTTGCAGACGAAAGCTTGTGGGTGTTCATCCAGGTTTGCCAAGTTGTATTGGAGCTTGCGACGGCGCCTTTCCCGTCGGCATTTATCGTTCCCCATTCGCTAACGAAAACGGACAAACCGGCGTTCATTGCCTTGACGGCGTTTGCACCTTCAACGGATGTGGAATGGGAACCGGCATAATAGTGGAATGCGTAGGCAGTGTTGTTGTATTTGTCGGTAACCTTTGAATTGATTGCTGCGTTTGGCTGTTGATCCCACATTGGGGTGCCTACGATAATCAAGTTGTCAGAATATTCTCGAATGACGGATATGACCTGGTTCGCATAGGTTCTGATGCTGCCCCATCCCAGGTATCCGCCACCAAATTCGATTTCCGAACAATCTCCGGTTCCGCCTGTGATGCAGGCAGGTTCGTTAAAAATTTCGAAAATCACGTTGTCGTATTCGCCCCATTTACTTGCCATGCGGGTAAAGAATTCTTTGGCGTTGGTAACGTCTTCGTGGGCTCTGTGGCTATGATAGTCGATGATTACGTAAATGTCGTTGTCGATTGCGGCTTGAACCACTTCGTCCATCAAATTTTGGTAGTAGCGAGTGCTGGTAAAGTAGTTCCCGTCACCCCATTCTTCATCGACGCCCATTGCAGCGCGGATGAGCTGGATGTTGTGCTCCTTGACCATTCGTGTAATGACGTCTGCGTCCCAGAATGCGGCCGAAGCGTCGTTGATGCTCCAGAAGAGGCTCATGCCCTTGACTTGTACTTCTTTTCCGCTGACGCTCCAGGTGGGACAAGAACCGTAAATGCGTCCGTAACCGGATGCGTTGGTACCTGTTTGTAATTGTCCGTATTGGGCAACGGGGCCGACTCGTTTGCCATTCTGCTGGGTAGAGGAGCTGGATTTCGGAGTGATGGTGCTGCTAGAGGATGTGGGGGTGACTCCGCCGCAGCTGATAGCGGTTTTTATGACCTGAATGGACATAATCGAAAAACCGGCTCCATCGAAATAAGTCGCCTCGTCGGTGAAGTCGCCGACTGTATGTCCTGCGTTTATATAGAGGTTGGCGGTTTTATCGGAAGCATCGCAATGCTTGTAGGTCTTGGATGTGTATATCGCGTCTAGAGGAGAAAAGCTGAGCTCGTCGCTTAGGTATTGGATTTCTCCATCTGAAGATTGAATTCCGATGGATGCTCCATAATTGGTTTCGCCGGTCTCGTCGTTGTAAAAATAGTAGCCGAGGGCTTCGATTTGATAAGAATATCCGTATTCCAGGGGAACTTTATGTAACGCTTGGATGTAGTAATCGTAGGTAGTGGGGCCGTTAGACCAGAATTTAAGGACGTAATTGTAATCACCGTCGTACTCGCCTTCGATTGCGCCCATTCTTGCTCCACCTTTTACGTTAAGGCTCCAGCTGGTGGGAACGTACTCGTTGTAGTAAAAGTCGCCATCTCCACCCAAGGCGTCGGCGGCACTGGCCATGGCTGTTGCGGTTATAATTGTGCAAACTATAGTTTTGCTTAATTTCATACACATCCCTTTGTTTTTTTAAACACCATCACTGAAAGATAATTTTTTTTTACACAATTTCCAATAAAAAATATTGAATTTTGTTTACAAATGTGATGAAAATCATTGACGATTGTTAACTATTGTTTTACATTTCGTCTTTGAATAATTTTTTGAAAAGAGGAAAGTAATGAAAAAATCACTTTTTCTGCTAGTTCCGGCAGCTTTTGGCATGTTGACGCTGAGTGCTTGCTTTGACGAGTCGTCGACATCGGGTTCTTCGGAATCAAACAAGAGCGCTTGTTTGCTCAATCCCTCCGAAACAGGACTCGAAATTGCCTGTAATAACGAAAGCTACGGCTTCCTTAAGACCTCGTCAGGTGGCGTGTATGGCTCCTGCGGTGCCGAAGCTTTAAGAGACGATTCCGGGTTCAAGCTGGTTTGCGGCGGTGATTCTGTCGGTGTCGTGTATAATGGTAAGGCTGGCCGTAATGGTGTGAATGGTGATAATGGCTTAAATGGCCAGAATGGTGAAAACGGTACTTCCTGCGAAGCCAAGAAGGTTGAAAGCGGCTTTGAACTGTTCTGTGGCGAAAAAAAGGTTGGCTTGATTCCGAACGGACATTCCTGTACGGTTTCCAAAACAGACGGAGCTTCCGTGATTAGTTGTGAAGACGGAACCGAGGCCACCGTTTTGAACGGCATTAACGGAAAGAATGGTACTAACGGCATCAATGGAACGAGTTGTACGACGAGTTCTTTGAAGTCGATTGATATTGATGGTGGTGTATATTCTACAATCACCTGTGGAACAACGACTGTTAAAATTTATGATGGTGCCAAGGGTGAGCAGGGCGAACAGGGTGAACCTGGCGAAAACTGCACTGTTTCCAAGAATGCGACGACGGGCGTGACGACCATTACCTGCGGTGACGATGTGGCTAAGGTATATGATGGTGAAAATGGTGCTGCCGGTAAGAATGGCGACAACTGCTCGATCGAGGACAATGGCGATGGTACTGCAACCATTACCTGCGGTACTGGAACAAGTGCAACGACCTATACTGTGAAAGATGGTGCCGCTGGTGAAAATGGTGCTGCCGGTAAGAATGGCGACAACTGCACTATCGAAGACAATGGTGACGGATCCGCCACGATTACTTGCGGAACTGGTACTGGCGCAACGACGTATACCGTTAACGATGGCGCTGCCGGTGCGAAGGGTGATGTTGGTTATAGCTGCTCTGCCACGAGTGCTGTTGGATATTCGATCATTTCTTGCCAGACAGGTGTTGATGCAGACGAAAATCCTGTTTATGAGGCAGACACTATCCTTGCTGCTGGCTATGCAACATGCGGTGATGAAAATAAAAATGTTTACAATACCCTCACGCATACTTGTGTTGCCGGTGTCGTGACGGCGTTTGATTGTGGTTCTGCCATTCTTGGCTCTAACCAGTTCTGCGAAAACGGTGTCGCGTATGATACTGCCGCTTACTGGACGGCCGCAACGACTTACCCGAAGGCGACATACGGTAGGTGCGAGGAGAATGACGGATCTGATACGGGTGAAGTGACTATTGGTGCATACTACTTGCTGGCTTCTCAAATTTGCAAAGGCTTGGTTGCTGTGGATAAGTATCAGGGATGTAACGGTGTTCTCTATAACGCAACAACCCATTTCTGCAAAGCTGGTACAATTTATGCCCTTTGCGGTGGCGAAACCTATGATCCTGCGACCGATTTCTGTGTTGGTGAGACAACGTTCGATCTTGAACATTTCGGCCCTTGTGGTGACACGTACTATGACAAGGGATCGCAGACTTGCGAAGATGGCGTTCCTACTGATAAAGAATAACCCAGCATAAAGGCAAAACATTTTTAAAAAAGGATACCAAAAACTATGAAACTCAAACTCGCATTTGGAATCGCATCTGCCGCTATGCTGCTTAGTGCTTGCGGCGACGATACCGTTACAAACATTACGGACGAAGCAAAGTCCAAGGGCACAATCACTCTCAAGGTTGTGGACAACAACACTGGCCTTGCCATTGATTCTGCTGAAGTCTATTCCCTCATTGATGCCGAAACGGAATATACGGACTCGGTGGGTGTCACCACTTGGAAGAAGAACGCCATCGGTGATTACGAGTACACAATCGTTAAAGAAGGTTACGCTACCCGTACATATACGGCCCTGCTTCAGGAAAATAGCCAGGGCGACATCGCCCGCGTAGAAGACCGTATCGAAATCGTTCCCATGTACAAGGAAGGCGTTTCGGTTAAGGGTACCGTGTTGCTGAAGGATCCCCAGAATGGTAACCTTTCTGCAGCAAAGAACGTGAAGGTTGTTCTCTCTTACGACAATACCTTCATCGTTCCTTCCGAAATCACGACCAAGACCGATACCTCGGGCGTGTACGAATTCAAGAACCTGGCCGAAGGTCTTACCTACTCTGTTAAGGTTCCGCAGGTGTCTGTGGATGACAAGACCTACGCTTCTGAAGAACGCAAGGTTATCAACTCTGAACTCCGCAATGGTGAACAGCGTGTTCTTGAACCGGTGACCATGTCCATCGTGGGCCTCACGCCGGAACTCATCAAGGACAATCTGCAGAGCCTTGAAACCGACGACAACGTGAAGCTTTCCTTCTCGACGGCTTTGCTGGCAGACTCCGTGTCTACGGCATGGAAGGTCTACAAGGGTGCTTACAACTACTATGTTGACGAATATGATGTGGTTTACCCTGATCTTGTTATCGGTAGCAATACGGAAGTGTTGGTCACGGCATCTTTGGATGAAGATGATAGAACCGTGGTGATCAAGCCGGTTTCTGAAAAGTGGACCAAGCTTGCGACCTATACGGTTGTGGGTACCGTGTACACCAACGAAGGCAAGAGCGTTCGCGTTACCAAGAAGTTTGTGCCGGGTAGCACCGTGTCTAGGCCCGACTTGATCAAGGGCCTGGTTGCCGAAGACTATTATGGTCGCTATGTCGCATTGCGCTGGAATAAGGGCGAAAATGAAGTCAAGGGCTACAAGGTGTTCTTCCAGACGAGCGAATCTGCTGATTTCGAAGAATACAAGGCTTGGGGCTCCGGAGAACTTCCGATTGACTCTACTTCTTGCAAGAAAGAAACGAACGTGATGAATTGCGTGCAGTACGAAGAATTCGGTAACTTTAGCCGCCAAGAAACCAATTACAATTACTTCTGGTATACGGATTCTTCCAGGACTGAAGTGACTTCAATGGATGATTATGACACCTATGAATATACCTTCACTTGGACAAAGTCTTCTGCTCTGGATTCAGTGACTTGCACGGTTCCGTATGGTTATTCGTATTCGACATATTGTGCTGATTATGATGATGCGTATGGATCTTATACGAACTATTCGGGAAGTTACGATGCAGATGATCATTACATCTATACATACAAGTGGCGCTTTAACAAGGCTCTTGCCGAACCGGTGACCTGTACTTCGAAAAACTACAGCTATTCCAGCATGGCCAATGAATGCTATGAAGTTTATGCCGAGATTGGAACGGCTCCGACAACTACAACGCGTTACTATGTAACGGCTTACACGGATTCCGTGTCCTGCACTACTAAGTATGATCAGACTATGTATATGAATGACTCGAAGTGTGCTGACAATGCTGATCAGTATGGCGCATACGACCGCTCCAGTATTGATCATGACTACTACTGGTATAGAGGATATGCTTCCATCAAGCCGACTGCCGAAAGTGAACGCGCCTTCGTCTCTACTGCAAGCGTGGTTCGCACCGGTACGGAATGGGTCAAGTTCATTGTGCTCCCGTACGTGATTGTGGACGGCGATACGGTTACGGCTGACGCTGTCTCTGCAACTCCCAGCAAGTTCGAAGTTAAAACAGAAAAAGAATAAGCAACTAATCAATAGGTAACAACATGAATAAAAAGGTTTTAATTCTTTTATCGTCTGCCGCCGCATTGATGACGGGTTGCTTGGAAGATGAAGTTGTCAACGCAACTGATGAGGCAAAGACTAATTCTACGATTACGATGAAGATTGTGGATTCCAAGTCTGGTCTTCCCATTGATTCGGCTGTGGTTTATTCGGAACTGGATCAGGATACGCTCTATTCTGATTCCATGGGCGTTGTCACATGGGAAAAGAATGCTATCGGTGATTACCGCTACATCGTTTCTAAAGAAGGCTATGCTCACCAGATTGCAAATATCTCTATCGAAGAATCCGGCAAGGGCAGCACCGCCCGCGTGGCCGACAAGATTCTGCAGATAGATTTGCACAAGGAAGGCGTTACCGTTAACGGAACGGTTCTTCTTAAGGATACCAAGACAGACAACTTGACTGCCGCTTCCAAGATTCCGGTGGTCATCAGGTATGTCAACGGTGAAGTCTATCCGTCTGAAATCAAGACAACCACCGATGCTTCTGGCGTGTTCTCTTTCAAGAACTTGGCAGAAAACTGTGAGTACCAGATTGTGGTCCCGCAGGCAGAAATCGATGGCCAGACCTATGAGGCCCGCAACGCCGATGAGTTGGTGGTGGGAGGCCTCCGCGCTGGTGAAGTTCGTAGCATGAATCAGATTACCATGGAAGTGGTCGGTCTGCTTCCGGAACTGATCCGCACGAATTTTGCGACTCTGGATACCATCGACGAAGATGCCGATATTTTTCTGACCTTCTCTACTGACCTTGTGGAAGACTCCGTGGAAAACGCCTGGTCGGTTTACAAGGGCGGTATCGCTAACGTAGAAGCTGGTCGCTGCGAAGGTGGCGCCCAGGTGTTGGTGGCTTCGGGACTTGACCGTGATGGCAAAACCGTTATGGTCAATTCCATTTCCAACAGGTGGAACCGCACTACCTATTGCCTTGAAGGTTCTGTTTACACTAAGGAAGGCCGCTCCAAGAAATTGGCGCTGAACTTTACACCCGGTTCTCTTTCTGGTCGTCCGTCTAACGTAACCAAGATTACTTTCGACGATACGGAAAACAAGCTTTCCTGGACGGTGTATAAGAACGAAATTGCCGGTCTTTCTGGCTATAAGATCTTCTATAGGACAGATCGTATGGCGGATGCCCTTGAATTCAGGGATATTACCGACAATAAGACCACTGAAATCAATATCAATCTCTATGACACTCGTTTCGAAGACGCAACCCGCGTATACTTCTACGTGTTGCCTTATGCCGAAATCAACGGCAAGATTGTTACTTCTGACGTGGGTGACGAAGACCTCCTGACGAAGAAGGTTGACCTCGTTACCGGCGACGAGTAATTCAAAAGGTGATTGAACGAAGGGCGGGGCCTTAGGCCTCGCCCTTTCTGTATATAAAAAGAAAACCGGTCATGCGACCGGTTCCCTTTGCTTTGTCAAGCATCCCGGCGAGACACTCCAACCTGCCGGGACTCCACACGAAACTTATTTCAGAATCACCTTCTGCATGTAGCGCTGGCTGCCCTGCTTAACCATGAGCATTGCCGGACCGCGGTAGTCGCTGGAGAGTTCCACGCGGTTCATGCCCTTGTTGGCGGTGAAGTTCTGCTGGGCGATTACCTGGCCGAGGCTGTTCAGGAGCATGGCCTTTGCCGGGGCGGTCGTTGCTGCGGTGAAGCTTGCGCTTACCATGCCGGGTTGCACGTTCACGAGCATCTTGGAGGCTGCTGCGACAGTTGCAGGCTTGATGGCGTCAGAATTGCTGAGGGCAACGATCTTGCCGACTGCAGTGCCTTCGGTAGACGGCTTCTTTTCGAAGTCATCGATGATTTCGGTGGATCCGTCAGCCTTGATGCCCTTGATGTAGTCGATGACGATGGTGCCAGAAACCTGGGTGCCGTAGAGGTTGAGGCCGATGGCGTTCACAGAGTTGAGGCCGGTGGGTTCGGTGCGGAAGTCTTCCCACTTGATCTGGAACGTCTGGAACTTGGTAGCGTCGAGTTCCTGGTCAGCCTGTTCCAAGACGTTGGCGTCGAACCAGTCCCAACTGCCGCCGGTCATCATGAAGAAGTCCATGGAGGTCCAGCCGTATTCGCCACAATCCTTTGCTGCGTTGGTGCAGGGACCAGCTGTTTCTACAGAGCCCTTCATGCGGATTTCGATGCCGACATACTTGGAGAGGTCCTTCTTGTCGTTGGCCAGGTTGATGCGGAGGGTGCCCGTTTCGCTGGAGTCAGCGGTGGCGCTCGTGTAGGTCACTTCGACGCCCTTGCCGCCTTCGGATTCAACAACTTCGTTCAACTTGACAAGGCTATCGATGTTGCTCGGGAGGTTGCCTTCCATGCCGTAGGCCTTCTGCAAGGCGTTCAGCACATCCGGGTCGAGAATGGCGTTGGTGCCCTTCTGGCGGGTAATGATGGTCATGTTACCGTCGTCTTCGGCGCCGGTGTCCCAGACGTAGGGGACGATGCCGTTAGCCTTGGCGTTCTTGGCGACTTCGCCGTAGAAGAGTGCGCGGCCCTGCAGGTGGAGTTTGAGGCCAGCAGCGTCGGTAATCTCGCCGAAACGCTTGATGGCGCCAAGTTCACCGATAATTACCGGAATGCCCTTGTCGCAGAACATGGTCTTGAGTTCACCGAAGGCCTTGGCAATCTGGTTTGGGGTGCCGAGAGCGGAGTTGTCGACGCTCTTGCTGTAGACGTTCCAGCCCATGTTGTGGGTCTTGTCGGTGGTGCTTTCGAGGCCGGTGTAGTAGAAGTACTGGGTGCCCCAATCTTCGTCGGCGGTCATGAGGGAGTACTGATACGGATAGTAGTGGACTTCGGCCATCATGTAGCCTTCGCCAGCCGGGTCGGTCGGGAAGTTCTGGCTGAGCATGGGGGCCATGTCCATTTCGGTACGCGGAGCCTGCACGATGAGGGTACGGGTGTCGTTGTTGCCACCGGCGTTACGCACAGAGGTAATGAAGGCTTCGTAGTAGCCCTTCAGAATCTGCATACGGGAATCGTCAAATGCCCACTGGCCACTGTCGCCCCACGGGTCGTTCACGCCCGGTTCATTGGCGCCTGCGAACAGGAGGTGTTCGTCGTAATCTTTGAAGTAGGTGGCAATCTGGCTCCAGAATGCGGCCTGGCGGGCCTTGGTGGTGGCAGAAGTGTTGGCGATGTCGCCGGAACCACTACGGGGATTGGCGGTACCTTCGTAGACGCGGTCTTCGAGCCAGCCTTCGTCCCAGTGGGAGTTGAGAACCACGTACATGCCTTCGGCGATGATCAGGTCCACGACATCCTTCACCTGCTTGAGCCAGTCGGCATCGATGGTCGGGGTGGTGAAGTCGACAGCCTTGCCTACGTGGGTGTAGTACTTGTTGTCGGCGGTGCCGCCGTTGGCGGTGATATCCTGGGCGAGGGCGTCGGAATGGGAGTACCAGGCGCAAGGAATACGGACGGTGTTGAATCCGGCTGCCTTGATGGCCTTGATGTAGGCGGCGTTCGGGAGGGGGTTGCCCCAACCGGTCGGGTTTTCCGGCACTTCCATGGTATTGCCGATGTTATAGCCCATGCCCATGGGCTCGACCAACTGCGTGGCCTTGGGGAGTGCGAAAGCAGCAGTGCTTGCGAAAAGAACTGCGCCGCAGGTGATTCCAAACATACCAAAACGAGTCATGATTACTCCTATAATTTTATTCCTCGTATTGAAATTAAATTCTAAAAGGGGTGCCGTAAATAAAAATGTCCCTTGGCCCCAAATATGTGGTGATAAATTCTCAACGGCTACAACATTGCTTTTTTAAAACTAAAATCGCTAAAAAAGGCCGAAATTGCATAAAAAAGCCCCGATTTCGTAAAATCGGGTGCTATTATATATGGGGGTGTTGAGATTTTTTAACGAATCTGGATCTGCATCATTTGACCGCCGCATTTGGCAATGTATACGCCCTGGTGGATCCCCTGTAGATCCATTTTCGTGTTGCCGACCTTGCCGGCGGAGCGAATCAGGTTACCCTTCAGGTCGTAAAGGGAAATCTTTCCGGAGCCATAAAGGGTGTTTCCGTCACGAGTGAACTTGACGGTGGCAGACGTGGCGACCTTCAATGCGGTAGTGTTGCCTTCAGTAATAAAGTCTTCTACATGGGTGACGCCCTTGTTTTCGTAGTTGCCGAGGTTGTATACGCTACGCATGGCGTTGATGACATCGGTTTCGAGGATTTTGCCCACCGGCGAAGATTGACGGCGGATATAGGCCATGTTGTCGTAGCCGGAGTCGCTTTCGTTGCCCATGTCCCAAAGAATCGGGGTAAGCCCATACTGCTTGGCGGCAGATACCACGTCTTTATGCCACTGCACGCGGCCGTTCTTATGGAGGGTAAGGTCAGATCCGTTCAGTTCCGGGGTGCGGACATTTGCGCCGAATTCACCCACGATGACCGGATAGCCCTTGTCCACATAGTTCGTCTTCATCTTGGCAAACTGTTCTTGTGGGTGGGTAATGCTTGCGAGTTTGGAATCTACGGAGCCTGCCCAAGCATTGTAACCTGCGTTGCGCTTGGGTTCGCTAGATTTCTGGTAGTCGCCGTAGTAGTATTGCGGCTGGATGGGTTCGCTTGCGCCCCAGTTCTGTTCGCCTGTCATGAGCGTGTACTGGTACGGATCGTAGTAGTGTACTTCGAACATCAGGCGGCCTTCCACGTTGTCCTTCGGGAAGGTGTTCACCGGAGCGTTGGCGACAGACTTGTTGATGTCGGTATTGAGACCTTGGATAATCAGGGTGCGTGTCTCATTGTTGCCGCCCGTGGCGCGTACGGCGTCAATAAAGGTCTGGTAGTAGTGCATCAGCGTGCTTACATGCTGTGCAGTCCAGGTGTCGATATTCGGGCCGGGTTCGTTGGCGCCTGCAAACATCAAACGTTCGTTATAATCCTTGAACTTGTTTGCAATCTGCGTCCAGTAATTTTTCATCTTGGTGTCGATGCCGTTATCGACGTTCGTGCCGATGTTGCTCTGGAACCAGCCTCCTTCACCTTCGTGGTGGATGTTCAAAATCGTGTAGAGGCCTGCGCGCATGGCGTAATCGACCACGGTTTTCACAGAGTCAAGCCAGGTTTCGGTGATTTTTCCGCCCAGAGCGTGGCTATCCCAGGCGCAGGGAATACGAACCGTGTTGAAGCCGGCCGCCTTTACGGAATCGAGCAGGGCCTGAGTCGGATAGGGGTTGCCCCAAAGGGTGGGGTTGTTCGGCACTTCCATGGAATTGCCGATGTTAAAGCCCATACCCATGTTGGCCTGGACTTCTTTTGCGGTGGGAAGGGTGGCTGCCGAAACGGTGCCTGCCAAAAGTGCAGCGCCGCAAACGATTCCGAAAACACCTAAACGAGCCATAAACACTCCTTGAAATAGCCTTTTTCAAGGAAAATATATTTGTAACAGACAAATTCAAAAGAAAAAGCGCCTGGCGGGCGCTTTTCCGATGAAAAAGACTCAACAGGGGCTGTTTTAATGTGCCACTAGCCAGTTCTCGCCGAAGCCGACGCTGGCGACGAGGGGGACCTTGAGTTGCATGGCGCCTTCCATTTCGGCCTTGACCATTTGCGACATGGCGTCCACCTGGTCGCGGGGGCATTCGAATACGAGTTCGTCGTGGACCTGCAGCATCATTTTGAGCGGCAGGTTCTCGGTGTTGATTCGCTTTTGAATGCGGATCATGGCAATCTTGATGAGGTCGGCGGCGGAGCCTTGGACGGGAGTATTCACGGCCATGCGCTCGGCCATTTGCGATTCCATGCGGTCACTAGAGTCGATGCCTGCGATGTAACGGCGGCGGCCCGAAAGGGTTTCCACGTAACCGTCTCGGTGGGCGGCCGTCTTGATATCTTCGATGTAGCGCTGCACGCCCTGATACATGTCGAAGTAGCCGGTAATGAAATCTTTTGCCTGCGACATCGGAATTTTCAAGTCGCGGGAGAGGCGGAAGGCGGTCATGCCGTAGAGTACGCCGAAATTCACCACCTTGGCGTCGCGGCGCATGTCGCTGTTGACTTCGTCGAGTTTGACTCCGTAAATGGCGGCGGCGGTGCGGGCGTGAATGTCGATGCCTTCCTTGTAGCTTTCAATGAGCGCCTCGTCGCCGCTCAAGTGGGCAAGCATGCGCAATTCAATCTGTGAGTAGTCCACTGCCAGAACCACGTTGTCCTTGCTCTGCGGGATGAACGCGGCGCGAATCTTTTTGCCCAGGTCGCTGCGAACAGGAATGTTCTGCAAGTTCGGATCACGGCTAGAGAGGCGGCCTGTCGCAGTACCCCACTGAATGAAGCTCGTGTGAATGCGCTTGGTATCCGGATTCACCAGCGTGGGGAGCACCGAGATATAGGTGCTCTGCATCTTCTTGAGTTCGCGGTATTCGATAACGGCGAAAACGATGGGGTGCGGGGCCTTGAAACTGAGTTCTTCGAGAACGACGGCATCGGTACTGCGCTTCTTGATTTCGGGAAGTCCGAGGGTGTCGAACAGCACTTCACCCAGTTGCTTGGGCGAGCCGATGTTGAATTCGAAACCAGCCATGTCGCAGATTTCTTTTTCAAGCTTTTCGATGCGGTGCTGCAATTCCAATTCCAGCGTCTTGAGGGCAGGAACATCGATGGCTACGCCCACGGATTCCATCTGGTAAAGTACTTTCAAGAGAGGCATTTCCTGTTCAAAGAAATACTTCTCGTAGTCAAGCTTTTCAAGTTCGCGGCGGAGCGGTTCCCAGAGGCGCAGCGTGTAGACCGCATCTTCGGCGCCATATTCGGTAGCTTCCTTGACGGCGACGCGATTGAAGGTAATCTGGTTCTTGCCGCGGCCAATCAGGTTCTCGATGGGAATCATCTCATGCTGCAGGCGTTGCATCACCTGATTGTCAAGGCCAAGGCCAGACTGTCCTGGCGAAAGCATCCAGGCGGCAATCAGCGTGTCAATCAAGTTTGCGTTGTCGATGACCGACTGCGGAATCTTGAAGGCACGGGCCAGCACGTGTAAGTCGAATTTCGCATTGTGGAACACGAAGGCGCGGGGCTTCTCGGAGCCTGCGGCGGGTGCGGTGTCGGCGAAGAATCCGCAGAACCATTCCTTCGTCTTGTTTAAATCAAAGTTGCCTTTCGGGCCTGTGGGGAGCGGGAATCCGATTTCGTCGGAATGTCCCAGCGGAATGTAATAGCCTTTGTTGACTTTGCCGTCGTTGTCGGCGGCGGCCAAGCAGAGTCCCACCAGGTTGCACTGCATTGGGTCGAGTCCATCCGTTTCGGTGTCAACGCCAATCAGCGATGAGACGGCGAATTCGGTCTTCATCTGTTCGAAGACTTCATCGCTATCGACGCAGATATACGGGGGCGGAACATCCACCGGAAAATCGGCGCTTGCTACGGCGTCGCTGCTTGCGGAATCCGCGCTTCCTGCGCTATCGCCTTCGCGTACGAATCCCGTCTTGCTCGGAATGCCTTCCAAAAGGCGTAACAGGCTGTTGATTTCGTGGTCCTTGAACATCTGTGCCAAGGTATCCACATGCAGGCCGTTGTATTCGAGGGCGTCCAAGTTTCCGCTGAAGGCGCGCTTCGTCTGGAGCGTCACCAGTTCGCGGCTGAGGAAAGCCTTCTCGCGGTTGTTGGCCAAATTGTCGTGCAAACCCTTCTTGGTAATTTTGTCGAGGTTTGCGTAAAGGTTGTCCATGTCACCGTAATCGTTCAGCAACTGGATAGCGGTTTTGGGGCCTACCTTGGGTACACCTGGAACGTTATCGCTGGCATCACCCATAAGGGCCAGGTAGTCGCGGATTTTCTCCGGCGGGAGCCCGTATTTTTCGAGCACCTGTTCGGGGCCAAAGTCAATACCGTCGGCGCCCTTGGTCAAATGGAAAAGATGGATCTTGTCGGTTACAATCTGCGACATGTCCTTGTCTTTACTCAGAATGACCACATGGTCAAAACCTGCTTCTACGGCGGCCATGGCAGTACTTGCCATCACGTCGTCCGCTTCGTAGCCCGGCTCCGACAAAAGGGGAATTCCACTGGCTTCAAGGCTTTCGCCCAGGAGCGGCATCTGTGCCGCCATTTCTTCGGGCATGGGGCCGCGATTGGCCTTGTAGTCGGGGTAAAGTTCGTGCCTAAAAGTCTTCGTGTGCGCGACATCCCGTGCAATCGCAAAATGCGTCGGCTTGTGCTTAGCCAGAATGCGGAGCACCGCACCCCAGTAACCATGCATCATCGAGACCTCTTCGCCCTGGCTGTTTTTCAGCGGGTTCTGCGAATAGGCGTAAAACATGCGGAACGCAAGCGCGTATGAGTCGAGCAAAAGTAAAGTCTTTTCGGCCATATTTTGAAAGATAACAATTATTGCGCGGAACTTTCAGTCTGTTGTTTTTCCAGCTTGTCTTTCAACTCATAAAATTTCGGGAATGTTTCCTTGCATTTTTCGTCTTTAGGCATGGTGGCGTACCAGACGAGTTTGTCATCTTGAACAGAAGCGGAGTAGGTCCAGATAGAATTTCTATTGCAACCTTTAAGGGCTCTGTAACTCACTGAAATGCCTATTTTCAAGTCCTGTGTTTGGAAATGCCTTGAATTATTACATTTGTAGGCGCTCTCAATGAAGGCGATGTCTTCAAAACTTCCAAGATGTTTTTCTGCCGCAAAGAACTTTTCTTGTCTCACAATGTAATCATCTATAGAAGCTGCGGTTGTTTCGTAGCAGTCTTGGATGCTACTGAGTTGGCTTTCGTATGTGTTAATGTCAAAAAATCCGTTGGCAATGTTTTTCGTGGTGCCCGCTAAGATGAATATACCATCGACACAGTATACCAGTATGGCTATGACAATCATCCATGTGGCGCCAACATAAGTAAAGCCTTTCTTTTGATGGGTGTATTTTCCGCGAGCGATTTTCCAGAGGTCAATGCTAGCCAGAATCGTAATGACGATGCTTGCGAGATTCGTGAAAATGTATACCCCTACAGGGAAACTAACGCCGAAGGGATTTAGGAATCCTATGAGAAAGTTGAGGGTGAAGCCTCCGAAGACTGCGTATAAAATGCCTCTTAAGTTTCTTCCGCTTATAAAGCAATGTACGCCGAGTCCTCCGAGAATGGCGCCCATCCAAAAGAGCAACGTTCCCTTGTGGGGTTTGTTCTCCTGTTCCTTGTCTTCAGGGTTGTTATCCTGGTTTGTTTCTTGAATAGCTGAGGGCTCCTTGCCGAAATTTGGATTGGGCGTGTCGCACCACAGACATTTAGGCATGTCGTTTTCGTATTTTCTATTGCATTTAGGACAAATCACCTTCTAACCTCGCTTTGTCAATTGCGCTGCAAAATATAAAATTTATCGGAACCATTTTTGTATATTAAATAGTATAAAAAAGGAGTTGTTTATGCAATCGAGAATCAAGGAAGCGATTGTTCTTGCTATCGCCATATTGGGTTTGGGTGCTTTTTTCTATTCGGCAATGCTTCATTCCAAAGATCGTGATCGTGTGGTGTTTGTGCGTGGGCTTGCGGAACGCGAAGTCTCGGCGGATTTCGTGATTTGGCCAATCGTTTACAAGGAAGTGGGCAATGACCTTGCCGAGCTTTCTGCAACGCTACAATCAAAGTCGCAGATTCTAGAAAAGTTCCTGCTCGAAAATGGTGTCCAGAAGGAAAACATTACCTACTCGACTCCGGCGATTGTAGATGCAAATAGTGAACTGTATAGCGGTGATAAACATGCTTATCGTTATGTGGCAACAGCGGTTGCAACGGTGGCTACAAATGATGTTGCTCTTGTCCGTAAGGTCATGGAAAAGCAAAGCGAGCTTTTGAAAAATGGAATAGCATTTAGTGGCAGCGATTACCAGTACCGCACCATTTATAGTTTTAACGGCCTCAACGAGATCAAGCCCGCCATGATTGACGAGGCAACTCGTAACGCACGCACCGCTGCCGAAAAATTTGCGAAGGATTCCGAAAGCAAACTCGGCAAAATCAAAACGGCTACGCAGGGTGTATTCTCCATTGAGGACCGCGATGAAAATACGCCTTATATCAAGAAGGTCCGCGTTGTGACGAACGTGCAGTATTTCTTGGAAGATTAATATTTTAGCCCTCCAAAAATTATTAAATTGGCGCGGTTAACAAAAAAGGAAAAATCATGAAGAATTTTAGTGAAAATATCAAGTACATTGGCGTCGATGACAGAGATATCGATCTGTTCGAAGGTCAGTATGTGGTGCCCGAAGGCATGGCCTACAATTCTTATGTCATCGTTGACGAAAAAATTGCCGTGACCGACACGGTGGATGCCCACAAGGTAAATGAATGGCTTGCAAATCTGGATGCCGCTCTCGCTGGCCGCAAGCCGGACTACCTGGTGATTCACCACTTGGAACCGGATCACGCCGGTGGCATAGCTGATTTCGTGGCGAAGTATCCTGAAACGACTCTCGTGGCCTCCGCCAAGGCTTTTGCTCTCTTGCCGCAGTTCATGACGCTGCCTGCATCGACTAAGACTTTAGCCGTGAAGGAAGGCGATACGCTTGCTCTCGGCGCTCACACCTTGCAATTCATTGGTGCTCCGATGGTGCACTGGCCCGAAGTTCTGTTCAGCTACGAACAGTCCGAAAAGGTCTTGTTTGCTGCCGATGCATTCGGCAAGTTCGGTGTGTACGATGCTGACCCGGATGATTGGGCTTGCGAAGCCCGCCGCTACTACTTCAACATTGTGGGCAAGTACGGCAACCAGGTGCAGGCGGTGCTCAAGAAGGCTGTTGCGCTTGACATCAAGACGATTTGCCCGCTGCATGGTCCGGTGCTCACCGAAAATCTCGGCTACTACATCGACAAGTACAACACTTGGAGCAGCTACGCTCCCGAAGACAAGGGCGTGCTTGTGGCTTTCGCCTCGATCTATGGCGGAACCAAGAAGGCTGCCGAAAAGCTTGCAGAAAAGTTGACCGCCGCCGGTGTCGAAAAAGTCGTGGTCTCTGACCTTGCCCGTAGCGACATGGCCGAAGTCATCGAAGACGCCTTCCGCTATGACCGCATGGTGGTCGCCGCTCCCACGTACGATGCTGGCCTTTTCCCGGTGATGGAAGATTTCTTGAACCACTTGAAGGCGAAGAACTACAGCAACCGCAAGGTGGGCGTTATCGAAAACGGCACTTGGGCTCCCATGGCCGCGAAGAAGATGACCGAAATCCTTTCTACGCTCAAGAACGTAACCCTCGCCGAAACTGTGGTAACGGTGAAGTCTACGCTTAGTGCTGAATCTGAAGCTGCGCTGGATAAGCTGGTTGCGGAGATGATATAGATTCCGGCTCATAGGCCGGAATGACGAAAAACGTCATGGCGGGCTTGACCCGCCATCTCTTTAGCAGCCGAAAGCCTGCGGCAACATTTCAATGACATCTGTCGGGAGCATGCTGAATGCTCCCATTTTTTCACGGGTGAGTCTGCCGGCTTTCTGGTGCAGGAGTACGCCGAGAACGGCTGCTTCCGCCGATTCAAGACCTTGTGCGAGCAAGGCGGTGATAATGCCTGTAAGCACATCGCCTGCGCCACCCTTGGCAAGGCCGGAATTGTGGGCCGGAATTACGTACACGCGACCGTCAGGAATTGCCACATAGGTGGGGCACCCCTTCAGGACGATGGTAATCTTGAACTGCGTTGCAAACTGCTGCAGGTACTCGGGATAAAAGTTCTCGTTGGCAGGGAGGGGACCGAAGTTCCGTTCCCATTCGCGCTTGTGGGGCGTGATAATGGCGTTGACAGGACCGCCTTCCATGCAGAAAAATGCGGAGCCGCAAGCGTTGATGGCGTCTGCGTCTACGACGACGGGCTTGGTAAGCCCTGTCAAGAACATACGGATGGCGTCCTGGGTTTCGGTGTCGGTTCCAAGTCCTGGGCCAATGGCGATGGCGCTTTGGTGGGTTGCAATGTCCTGCAACTGCATCAAGTGCATAATCGAAAGCTTGTCGGTGGTGGAATCGCCGATGCCGTAGAATACGGGTTCGTCAAGCTTTGATTGCAATGCCGGGAGTAGTGCCTTGGGCACTGCGGTAGTGACAAGGCCAGCTCCGCTTCTTAATACCGCTTTGGTGCAGAGGGCGGCAGCTCCGGTCATGTTGCCCGAACCGGCTATGACCATGGCGGTACCTTGGCTGCGCTTGTCGCCGTATTCGTCACGGTTGGGGAGCAAGGACGGAATCATGTCTTCGGTAGCAAGGAAAACGCCTGATAAGACCTTATCAATGAGGTTGTCGGGGTAGTCCAGGGCTTCGACCGTTGTCTTGCCGAAAACCCGTGCGCCTTCGCTGGTATAGGCATCTAGGCGGGGGAGCCCGAAAACGATGGTTTCTTTTGCCTGGATGCAATTTTCACCGCAGCGGTGTTCCGAAGAATCGTAACCCGTGGGGGCGTCGGCGGCAAGAATGGGAATGCCCCAGTCGTTGATAGCGATAACTGCTCGTGCAAAAGCGGGGCGAAGTTCTCCCGAGGCTCCGTTCCCGAGCATGCAATCGACCACCAGTGCAAATTTCGGGTCGCGTTCGGGAAGGTTGTTTACCTCAATGAGCTGGCCGCCGTTATCGGCAAAGTCCCTGTAGGCGTTCGCAGCTTCGTCCTTGAAGGCTTCAGCCTTTGCAAGGGAGTAAACGGAGCAGGGAATGCCGGCTTCGATCAACAATCTGGCCAGAACAAGTCCGTCTCCGCCGTTGTTTCCTCCGCCAATAAAGATGGCGACGGATTTGTCTTCCCGGTTTTCTCCGAGGTGGTCACAGACTCGTTCGAACAGGGCTTGTCCGGCCTTGTTCATTAAAGCGTAACCGGCGTCGATGGCGGTCGTAAACTCTTCAGAAGGAACCTCTGCAGAGTCTATGTTGAACTGGGGTTCGCCAAAATATTGGAATGTGGGGCTAGAAACGCGACTACGCTTGGTGTCGTTGTCTAGAAACCGCATTGCCTCTGCCGATACCATCGGCGGGCATTCTTTGTAGGATAAACTCGTTAGAGTCTTCATTACATGAACCAGTAGCTGATACCGACTTTAAATTTCATCATTCTTGCGCCAGACATGTTGATCATGTAGAAGTCTCCTTCGGCAACATCTCCGTCGTTGAAATCATCCATGCTCTTAACATCAGGATAGAGCTCTGTGAGACCCATATAGTAGCGCAGGTCGATAAACAGGCCTTCGTAGATGTTGAAGCCGGCGCCGGCTGCGATGCCGAAACCGAAGGATGCCTGGTCGATTTTTTCTTCGCTCTCTTTGGTAATACCGACTGAGGTTACCTTAAGAGGTTCGATTTCAGCTTTGCTGCTCATAGAAAATACAACCTGAGGACCGCCGGTAACGTAGAACCTGTCGGCAACAATTCCGCGCATCAGCAAAGGAATTTCCAAATCCACGCTGTTGTACTTGCGTTCGCTTCCCATGTATTCGTGGTTGGTGCTGATGTAGGCAACGTTTACTTCCGGTGCAAAGTAGAGGTTGGGAATCATCTGGAAGCGAACCATAAGGCCTGCTTCAAAGCCGATGCCGGACGGCGAGCCGCTGATATCGCTATCGTTATCCATGTCTTCCTTGAAGCCGAACATTCTGCCGTAATCGAAAGCGACCTTCAAACCGAAGCCGAAGCGCTTGACTTGACGGGGTGCGGGTTCTTGAGCGTAGTCGTTTTCGGCATTTTCTTGAACGGGTTCTTGGGCACTGGCCTGGTTGTTGATCGGGGCTGCAACCGGTTTGCTGGGGGCTGCTTCTTCTGCAGTGCTGGGCTGTTCAGCGTCTTCTTCAGAAGATGCTGAGGCTTGTTGTTCGTCGGCCTGAACTTCGGCCTGTTCCTGTTCGGTATACTGTTCATCGGCTTGATCTGCGTAATCGTAGTCGTCTTGTGCGAAAGCGGCAGATGCGACCAACATGGTGCTAGCAATGAGTGTCCAAATCTTTTTCATATTCTCTCCAAACTAAATGTTTCCTATGTAATAAAATAGTATAATTCGCCGCTTTCCCTGTCAAAGTGTATGGAAAAAGGCTGTAAAACGGCTAGGTTGTAAAGATTTGAAAAACTGGCTGTGGACTTATTGTCCAAGGGAATGCTTTTTCCTGATGAGCCATTGACTTTTTTTGAGTTTATTTTCAATGTACAATATAGGAGCTAGTTATGAAAAAGAGTGCTTGGGAATCTCTCGTTTTCGTCTGCGCGTTAGCGGTGACGGCGAACGCCTTTACGCTTACGGGCAAGGTAAATGATGAACAGGGTGCTGCTGTCAGTGGCGCATCTGTTTTATTGGTCCAAAACGGACTTTCCTCAAAGACCGATGCCAAGGGTGAATTTGAAATTCACCAAAACGAAATGTCCGTGATGGGGCGCGTGCTTCCGGGCTATATAAGTGTCAATAACGGTGTACTTTCGTTTTCGCAGCGTTCCAGCGAACCCGTACAGGTAAAAATCTTCGACATGATGGGGAACCGTTTGTTGAGTGAAACCCTTTATGGCTCTGGAAGTCTTGACTTACAGGCTTGCGTCAAGACCCAGGGGGCTTATTATGCGAACGTGAAAATCGGTAGCGTACAGCGCAACATCCGCTTTACTTCCAACGGCAATTATGGAGCCTCTTACGGCAACGGCACAAAGGCGGCTCTTGCAAGGCTTACCTCCAGCGAAACCCTTAAGGTGATTGCCGATGGTTATGACACCCTTTCGGTGATTTTAAACAATCTTGACACCAACGTTACCCTAACCGTGAAAAAGACGAAGGTTGAACCGCAGTACGCCTACGGTTGGGGCCTTAAGAACGATCCTGTGCCTACTCGCGGTTGCGGCAAGACTTGGGACCGCGTCAAGTCCGGTAGCTACGATTTCCAGTGGAGCAAGGGCAAGCGTACCATCCGTATCGACATTCCGGACAATTATGACAACAAGAAACCTTATCGACTGGTGTTCGGCATGCATTGCATGGGTGGCTGGGCCGGTGGCGTGCAGCAAGAAGGCTACTACGGACTTAAGCCTCTCGATACCGAAAAGACGACCATCTTCGTGGCACCTGAAGGTAACGGACAGCAGGCCCCGTGGGGTCAAGATGATTACTTGCTCTTTGATGAACTTTTGGCCGATCTACAGAGCAATCTCTGCATTGACTCGAGCCGCGTATTCTCTACAGGCTTTAGCTATGGTTCCATGTTCAGTAATGGACTTTCCTGGAATCATCAGGATGTACTCCGCGCCGTGGCTGTATACGAAACTGCCGAACGCAACATTTGGTTGCCGCAGCGCCAGAACAAGGGCATCGGTTGGATGGGTGTGCTGGGCCTCGATGACGGTCTTTGCACTCCCGAAATGGGTCGCTCCGCTCGTGATATCATCTTGACGCTTAATTCCGAAGGTGGCAAGGCCAAGAATGAACAGGCCGAAGAAGCTCAGCGCAATGCCGCCCACAAATGTTACGATTACACGACTGTTGAAGAACGTTTCCCGGTCCGTTGGTGCACTCAGTCCGGCGGCCACATCTGGGACCACAAGGATCCTGGCCAGCAGCAGTCCTGGGTTCCGAAGACCACTTGGGAATTCATCAACAAGTTCTAAGAATCAACGAGTTTTAAAATTTCCTATATAACACATCCCCCAAAATAGGCGGCCGAAGAATTACGAAAACTCCAAAAGGGTTAGTAAGTCTTCGGTCGTCCTTCGTTTCGACAACAGGCTGATGCCTGTTGCCTCAACTCGGCATTAACGCCTTCCCGTTAGGGAATGGCGTTTTTTCTATCTTTGTGGCCATGGAATTCAAGCGTTTTGAGGCCCTGATCGAAATGTTCCCGCAGGTGCAGATCTTCAGCACCGAGGGCGAGGACCTGGATAGGGTCATTACCCATTTTTTGAATCAGCAGAATAATGTCTCCACCATGTCGGAGGCTATGCAGCGTAAAATTCAGCATGCCCTTGCGCCGTTCTTTCAGCAGCGCTTTATTAGCCTGCACGACGAAGAGGCTCCGCTGGTGCGCCAGCTCCTTTTGAAGAAAAAATTCTTTTTGCAGACGGATCGCTATATCGATGATATGGCTTGGCCCGAAACGGACCCCGATAAGCTGGAAGAAGCATTGAAGATTGCGGACTTGTCCGAAGAAATTCTGGACCGCAAGTTGCTGAGTCTTTCCAACGGGGAACTGCGCCGCGTGTTGCTGGCCCGCATGTGGATGGAAAAACCGCAGTGGGTTTACTTTAATGATTTGTTTGGCGGTCTCGATCCGGAATACCGTAGTCATCTGGCCGCTAGCGTGGTGCAACTCTCCAAGCGCGAAGGCTTGAAGGTCGCAGTGCGCCTTGCTCGCGAAGACGAACTGTTGCCCGAAATTCCGGCATTCGTTTACGCCGACAAGACCTTTACGCAGTATGCAGGGAAACTTCCGGATGCTGCCGCAAAACCCAAGTTCACCAAGGCCGAACTGAAGGGTTATGAAATTGTAAATCTGAAGGGGGAACGTCATTGCGAGCGTAGCGAAGCAATCCATGATGGCGAAATCCTTTTCGATTTGAAGAACGTCAATGTCCAATTCGGCGAAACCACGGTTCTCAAGAATTTGAACTGGACCGTTCGCAAGGGTGAACATTGGGCCGTGATGGGCGAGAATGGCGCGGGCAAAAGTACGCTCCTCGGCATGCTTACGGCCGACCACCCGCAGATTTACAAGAACGACATTACGCTCCTGGGTGAACGCCCGGGCCATGGTCTTAACATTTGGGATCACAAGGCAAAACTCGGATTCTTCTCGCCGGAACTGGCACTCCAGTACCGCGAAGACCTGGACCTTTCCGAAGTGTTGTGCACGGGCTTTACTCCCAATCTTTGCAAGGCTGAAAATTCCACTTGGGAAGAACGAGGCAAGGCGAAGGAATGGCTGGAATATTTGGGCTTTGAAGATATCCATGCCCGTTACCGCAGTTTGTCTCCTATCGACAAGCGCGTGATTCTTATGGCCCGCGCCGCTATCCGTCCGCCCAAGGTGCTTTTGCTGGATGAACCTACCCAGGGCCTGCAGGGTGCTTACCGCGAAAAGATTTTCAACTTGTTGCAATTGCTTTCTAAGGAAACGACCATTATCCTGGTAAGCCATTACGAAGAAGAATGGCCGCCTTGCATGACTCATTTGCTCCGCATGCCTAAATTCTCCATGGAGAAGTCCTAATTATGCAGCTTAACGAACAAACTATCATGAATGCCTTGCGGGCGGTCCAAGATCCGGACCTCCACAAGAATATCGTTGAACTGAACTTCGTTCAGAACCTGAAAATCGATGGTGACAAGGTGAGCTTTGACTTGAAGCTGACCACTCCGGCATGCCCCATCCGCGACCAGTTCAAGGACCAGTGCATCGCTATCGTGAAGTCGCTGGGAGCGAGCGAAGTGAACGTGACGTTTACCGCCCAGGGTCGAGTCGAAAGCGGAAATACTGCGGCACAGGCTCCCAAGGTCTCTTACATCGGCGATGTGGCCCATGTGGTGGCTGTTGCTAGCGGCAAGGGTGGCGTGGGCAAGTCTACGGTGACGGCGAACCTGGCCATGGCGCTTAGCCTTTCCGGTGCCCGCGTCGGTATCCTCGACGCTGACATTTATGGCCCTAGTATGGGTCTCATGTTCGGTATCGACAAGGCTCCCGAAGTTTTTGATGACAATACCATCGCCCCGGTGGAGGCGAAGGGCGGCATCAGCATCGTCTCGATGTGCATGTTTGCCGATTCCGACAAGGCGACGATCTGGCGCGGCCCCATGGTCTCCCAGATGATCCAGCATTTTATCCATCATGTGCGTTGGGGCAAGCTTGACTATTTGCTGGTGGACTTTCCTCCAGGAACCGGCGATATCCAGTTGACCCTTACCCAGAATTGCCCCATGGCCGGTGCCGTGGTGGTGACGACTCCGCAAGAAGTGGCCCTCGCCGACTGTCGCAAGGGTCTTGCCATGTTCGATTCCGTGGGCGTTCCGGTGGTGGGCGTCGTCGAGAACATGAGCTACTTCATTTGCGACGAATGCGGCAAGCATCATCATATCTTCCGCGAAGGCGGTGGTGAGCGCATTGCCCAAAAGTGGGGTGTTCCCCTGATTGCAAAGGTTCCGCTTGAACCTGCAGTCGCGGGCTGCGGTGACGAAGGTACGCCGGCGGTGCTCCGTTACCCGAACTCCGAATCGGCCAAGGCCTTCATGCAGGCTGCCGATGCAACGGTGCGCACTCTTTCGATGTTTGCATCCGAAGGTGACGGCGTGCTCAAGACATTTAACTACGATTTCGAACAACTTCCGGTGGAGGCGGTCTAATGATTCAACCTAAGAAAGTTTTTAGAACTGCCGACGGAAAGCTGGGCTTTGAATGGAACGACGGAAGCCGCGGCGCTTGCGATATCCGCGCTCTCCGCTTGGCTTGCCCTTGCGCACTGTGTGTCGATGAACATACAGGCGAAAAGCTTCTGGATGATTCCACCGTGCCTGCAGATATTTCGCTTGTTAAAGTTCAGTCGATTGGACGCTATGCCGCAGGCCTTACCTTTAGTGATGGTCACAATTCGGGAATTTACCCTTACGAAAAGCTATATAACTTGACGAAAACAAAGTAAAAAGACATATTTGGATAGTCTTCAAGGGAATGTCCCGTGAAGAATGGAAGGTATGTATTTCTATGAGTGATGCAAACGAAGCGCTTTATTTTAGGGATCTGAATAGGTTCCCGACCCTGAGTCCTCAGGAGGAAGAGGCTCTTCTTGCGATTATCAAGAGCGACCAGGCGGAAGAAATCCGCAAGTCGGCCTTGCAGCGCCTGATTCGGGGTAACCTCCGTTTTGTGGTGAGTGTCGCAAGAAAGTACCAGGGGCGTGGACTTTCCCTGCTTGATTTGATTAACGAAGGAAATATCGGCCTGTTCAAGGCGGCAAAACGCTTTGATATGGGTAAGGATGTCAAGTTTATTTCTTACGCGGTCTGGTGGATTCGCCAGTCTATCCAAAAAGCCCTGTTTGAACAGGTGGGGGCGGTCCGAATCCCTCCCAACAAGCTTGCCTTGGTAAACCGCTTTAAACGCGCCTTGATGCAGAACGACGGCGACTACGATCGTACCATTGCCATGGACGAATTTGCCCCGTTCGAAAAAGATATCGTCGAGGTCATGGAAAAAATCGTGGATATCTCGCTGGATGCTCCCATTGGCGATAGTACCAATGTGGGCGGATCTGGCGATACTGTCAGTACGCTGATGGATGTCTTGGGCTCCGATGGAAACCAGGACGAAGACATGGAAAAAGATGAACGCCGCAAGCTCATCCAGGAAACCTTGTCTGCCCTTCCTCAGCGTGAAGAAGAAATTCTGCGCATGTTCTATGGCTTGGATACGGTTGAAGATACCACCCTCAAGGACATTGGCGAAGACCTGAAGCTTAGCCGTGAACGCGTGCGCCAGATTAAGAACAAGACCTTGCGTCGTTTGCAGAAGAGCAAGGAACATAAAGAGAAACTGGCTGACTTTTTGGAAAAGTAATGACGAATTCGTCCTCGGCGGCCCGTAGAGCCGCATACTTGTTTTTGACATTGTGTTGCGGAGCCCTGCTTGCGTTTGCAGGTTTCCGCATTTATGATCTTTATGGCCCCAGCAAGATTTCGGTAGGTGGAATTCCCTATGGTCTTCCGGCTGGAACGACGATTGTTCGTGGTGATACTCCGGACTTGTCTGCCGAGATGACCAAGGTGCCGGTGCAGGTTCAGACGGAACTTCGCCGTGCAGCGGAATTGTCGCGTGCGGGTTCGTACCAGGCCGCATACGATATCTATGATGGCGTGGTTGTTCTGTACCCGGATCTTTTGCCGGCCCTTTTAGGACAAGTGACTACTTTGTTCGAAATGGGCTCCCTTACGGAAAATCAGCAGGACCGCCTTTCTTTGCTGATTGGAAAATTGCAGGCTCGTTTGCCGGGCTCCGGGGTGGCCGCTTATCTGGAAAGCCGCAAGATTTATCAGGCCGGCAATACCTCTGCCGCCTTGGAACTTGCCCGTGTGGCCTCTGAACGTGCGCCCGCCTTGTACCAGACTCGCCTTTGGTACGGCCAACTCCTGATGGATGGTGGCCGATTCTTGCAGGCTGCCAATGAATTCAAGACCGTGGTGAGCCTTTCCAGTGGCGATGTGCCGGCAGCCTATGAAATGCTGGCTGAACTTTATCACCGTAGCGGTCAGCTGGACAGCTGCGCCGCTCTTGTAGAATATGCCCTTTCCCAGTATCCGGTAAATGTGAAGCTTTTGCTGTTGCAGGGTTACATGGACGAATACCAGGGTCATTTCGATTCTGCCGAAAAAGTTTACCAGCGCATTTTGGCCTTTATGCCGGATTACGCCCCGGCTCGCGAAGCCGCTTCTACCTTGGGCGAGAAGTCTCCTCCGGGTCCTGGTAACGGCGTGGTGCTTTCTCCTCAGGACCGAGCACAGACTGCCCTTGACATTCTGGAACCCATGGTGGAAAGGTACCCCGAAAATCTTCCCCTTAAAGAAGCTTTGGGTCGCGCCTATTTGAAGGGCCGCCAGTTCGACCGCGCCCGTACCCAGTTCCAGGAAATCCAGAAAATTGACCCGGAATACCCCGATATCCAACAGCGCATTCAGGAATCCAATATTACCCGTCCGGCACCCATCAACAAGAACGATGGCCTGACGGCAAACCTGAACCGTGCGGTAGACAGCTTGCGGGAATCCCTTGCGCCTTCTGCGGTTCACGATTTCTCCACCATGTTGGGCCATTACGTTGTTCGCTACGGTGCAACCCCCAAGGAATTTTTCAAGAAGTATGCCATTTCGAATTTTAGGCCTGTGGCAAACAATGTTTGGCAGGAATCCTTCTACATGGCGCCTTACAAGCATACCTATACGGTGGTCTTTGATTCCTTGAATCATTTCCGTGAAGTGCATGTGGTTGTTTACGATTCCTCTTCTAGTTCGAACCATTTTGGAATCGCTCCTGAGGTCTATACCAGGTTCCTCAAGCAGAATTCCAGAATTTCGGGCATTGGCAACAGTACTGGCGAAACGGATTGCGGCGATGGATTGATTATCGACGCAGCCGTGTGGGAAACCCAGGACAACTTCGAAATGCTTGCCCGCGTGGTGGGTAAACCTGCCGAGGTCCGCATGGTTCGCTTCGACAAGACCGCACTTCCGCCGGGTCTCAAACTCTGCGATTACACCAAGTACTTGAACCAGTATTAATTAATGTTGAATGTGTAATGTGTGATGATTAATTCCACATTTTCCATTACACATCTCACACCTGTTTTTTGTATCTTTACACCATGATGTTCCGTTTTCTGGCATTGGCTTTTGTCGCCCTCGTTATAGAGGGGTGTACTTGCTGTGCCTACTTGAACCATATGTTCAATGCGGAACGCCTGGATGAACAGGCCGGAGAAATGCGTGCGGCACGTCTCGACAGCATTCCCGACAGCGAAAATTCCCTGCCCGGTTCCGAAGAACGTCAAAAGTACGACAAGATTATCGAGAAGGGCTCCCGTGTGCTGGAACGTTTCCCCAAGAACAAGAAACGTACCGCCGAGGCTGTGTTCTTGATTGGTGAGGCTTTCCGCCATAAGCATGAATGGAGCAAGGCCATTACCAAGTACGACGAATTTGAACGCTACTTTGCCGACCACGATTCCATGCAGGCGGTGGAGTATCAGCGCGCCTATTGTCTTTACCGCAACCAAGAATATAATATCAGCCGCTTTGCCTTGGAACCGGTGATTGCCTCCAAGGATCACCCCTATTATTTCCAGGGCCTGAACCTTCTTTCCCTTTTGGACGAACAGGCGGAATTTCCGGACCAGGCCATTGCCTCTTTGGAAGCAGTTTTGGCCGATACGGCGGGTACCCCTTATATGCGTGGCAAGGCTCATTTCAGGTTGGCCGGTCTCTACTTCAAGAAAGAAAACTGGGACAAGGCCCGTGAGCATTACACCGCCAAGGAAATCAAGGAACTGAATCCTCGCGAACAGCAGACGGCGGGGGAACAGGCGGCGGAATGTCTGGCGAACCGCAAGGAATACCTGCAGGCTGCCGACGAATATAAGGAACTCTACAAGAATCCCGAAAACGAGTCTAAACAGCCCGATTACCTGGTGCGCATTGGCGAACTGACCATGCTGGGCGGACGCTATCCCGATGCCATTATCATCTTGCAGAAGGTGAACACGGAATACCCCCGTACGGAATATGCCTCCCGTAGCTATTTCTGCCTGGGCGATTACGAACAGCACAAGACCATAGATTACGACAAGGCAGTCGTCTATTACGACAGCAGCTTTATTTCGCGCACCATTAGCAAGTGGGGTCAAGAAAGCCGCGAACGCCGTGACGCCCTTAAGCGTTTGATTGCCATGCGCAACCAGAACGATAAGGAACGTAAGGATTCAATTCCGAACGTGGATAATTTCTTCAAGTCCGAATTCTTGATTGCTGAATTGTTCCTGTTCAAGTTGGACGAGGTGGACAGCGCCATTACGCGCCTGAATACGGTGATTGAATCGGGCGATAGCGCGAAGTCATTGCGAGCATTCTATGCCAAGGCCTTTATTTACGACGAATACATGCATGATCCCGATGCTGCCGAAGAAATCTACAAGGAAATCATCGAAAAGTATCCGGACACGGAATATGCGAAACAGGCCCAGGTGAACTTGGGCATGCGCGTGACTTTGAAGACCCGCGAAGACCTGGCCAAGGAAAAGTACATGGAAGCCGAAAGCCTTTGGACAATCGCTGCCGAAATGCCTTTGGATCAAATGGATCAGGTGGATTCTGCCTATGCGCGGGCGTTTATGCGGTTCGATAGCCTTTACCAGGAATATCCTGAAACCCAGTCGGGCATTCAGGCCCTTTACATGAAGGCCATGTATTTCCAGATGAATCCGGAACGTGTCGACAGTACCTTGATGACTTACAAGTTGCTGCGCGAAAAGTATGGGCAAACCCCTTGGGGCAAGCAGGCGGCAAAGATGATGAATACCCGCCTGACCATCACCGACCAGGATTTGGAACGCTTGCGCAAGCGCGTCAAGAGTAGCGAAACTCACGTGAACAAGCTGTCTGCCCAGTATTACGAAAACTTGAACAAGGCTCCCGAAGAAAAACAGGCCGAAGTCAAGAGCCAAGAAGACGAAATTCTTGAGAATACGTACAATAGCATGTATGATTTTGAGTAAGCGGATCATTGCGCTAGTTGCGTTTTCTTTGGTGGCTATATGGTTGTCCGGCTGTGCTGCCGGAAATGCGAAAATTGCTTCCCGTCAAGGTTATGTGCGGTTCCCTGGCAAGCATTATGCCAAGGGTGAAAAGGCCGCTGTAGGGACCAAGATCGAGGGCGAGGCGAGCTATTATGGCCCGGGTTTTCATGGCAAGAAGACTGCCAGTGGAGAAACCTTTAACCAGAACGATTACACTTGCGCCCACAAGACTTTACCCTTCGGCACGGTACTCAAGGTTGTCCGCGTAGACAACGGAGCCTCTGTAGAGGTGCGTGTCAATGACCGTGGCCCTTATGTGGGCGACCGCATTCTGGACTTGAGTGTTGCTGCAGGCAAGAAGATTGGCCTTGATAAGGTCGGTCACGCCAAAGTCACCGCAACGGTGATTGAATAATTCTGCCCAAAAAAGAAAAATTTAGAATGTCATAAATTGACATTCGCTTGATTCTATATTTATCTGCACGGAAAAACACTGGTGCGTTTGTGTGTTTTTCTTGAATTAGAGGTAAATATGTATAGCGAGAATAATCTCTGGAATAATTCCGGCTTTTCGTCTTTCAAGCGTCGCATTGACGAACAATTGCAGCTGAATGGTTTTGATGATTCCTTTGTGGATGACGAAACCTTGTTGCCCTATTATCGCATGGGCGAAAGCGAAACCTACGTGCTCTCTGCCCTCGGCTGCACCGTAGGCGTGTAATTACTTGTTCTTGTAACTGACGAAGCGAACGTTGCCGCAGTAGTCCTTGTGAATGCCTGCGAATTCTAGCCAGGGGTAGTTGGCGGCTTCGTTCTTCAAGACTTCTGCCTGTTCCGATCCGATTTCAAGGAGAATCGAGGCACCTGCGCTAAGCTTGCCTTCGGTCTGCTGCAAAAGCTTGCGGACAAGGTCAAGACCGTCCGGGCCGCCATAGAGGGCGAGCGCGGGGTCGAACTTGTCGACTTCAGGCTGGAGCTTCCCCTTTTCGCTGTCGGGAATGTAGGGGAGGTTTGCAATCAGGCAGTCAATTTTCTGGTCGGCGTTGCCGGCGGCCTTAGCAATTGCGTCAGCCGAGGCGGCATCCAGCAAGTCGCCCTGGGCGAAAGTCAAATTCGAATTTTCTGCGTTTGCGCCCAGCTCGTTTGCGTCGGCATTTTCGCGGGCGAGCGAAAGTGCTTCTTCAGAAATGTCCGTGGCGAGCACTTTCGCACCGGCGATTTCTTTCGCGCAGGCGATAGAAATCGCGGCTGTTCCCGTGCCCACCTCAACGATGAACGGATTTTCGACACCCTTCAGCCTTTCCTTCGCCATATCCACCAGCGACTCCGTTTCGGGGCGCGGGACCAGTGCCCGCGTGTCGCACTTGATGATGAATCCGCGGAAGCTTGTGTCGCCAATAATATGCTGCAGCGGCTCGCGGTTGGCGCGGCGTGCTACCAGCGGACGGAGTGTATCCAGCTCGGCGGCGGTAAGGGGCTTTTCAAAGTTCAGGTAAATGTCCATGCGGCTCTTCATGCCGAGCCCGTGGCTAATGATGTACTCGGCATCCAATCGCGCGTCAGGAACCCCCTTCTTTTCGAAGAAGGTCTTGGTGCGATTCAAAATCTCGAGTACAGTCATCTGTTGCATAAGACATTCCTATCGTGCGTCATTGCGCGACCCCTGTAAGGGCCGCGGCAATCCATTAAGCGTTGAATTTCCCGAGCTTTTCCTGGGCGTTAGCCATCTGGAGCCCGTTGATGATTTCGTCGAGTTCGCCGGTGACTACTTTGTCCAAATTGTACAGCGTGAGACCAATGCGGTGGTCTGTCACGCGGTTCTGCGGGTAGTTGTAAGTGCGGATCTTTGCGCTACGGTCGCCAGTACCCACCAAGGCCTTACGGCTGGCGGCTTCTTCCTGTTCCTTCTTCGCAATCACGGCGTCAAGAATCTTGGAACGCAACATTTCCATAGCGTGCAAGCGGTTCTGCAACTGGCTACGTTCGGTCTGGCAGCTCACCACCACGCCTGTCGGAATGTGGGTGAGTCGCACGGCGGAGTCCGTCTTGTTAATGTACTGACCGCCAGCGCCCGAAGAACGGTAGGTGTCCATGTGGATGTCGGCTTCGCGGATTTCCACGTCCACTTCTTCAGCTTCCGGGAGGATTGCCACGGTTGCGGCAGAAGTATGCACTCGGCCCTGGGTTTCGGTTTCGGGCACGCGCTGCACGCGGTGCACGCCACTTTCGAACTTGAGCGTGCCGTACACGCTATCGCCTTCGATAAACACGCGGATTTCCTTGTAACCGCCCACGGTACCTTCGCTGGCGTCCTGGATAGTCATCTTCCAGCCCATGCGGCTGCAGTAACCCTGGTACATGCGGAAAAGGTCGCCTGCAAACAGTGCGGATTCGTCGCCGCCGGTACCGCCGCGAATTTCGAGCGTTGCGTTGCGGTAATCCCACGGATCCTTCGGGACCATCAAAATCTGGAGTTCGTCGGTCACGCCCGGCAACTTCTTTTCGATGTCGGAAAGTTCCGACTTTGCCATGGCGACCATTTCAGGATCGGAATCGCCAAGGGCGGCCTTCCATTCTTCCTGGTCATTCAGCATCTGCAGGTATTCCTTGGCCTTCAGGACGGCCTTTTCGATACCCTTGTACTGCTTGTGAATCTTGTTGTAGCGAGCCTGGTCAGAAAGAACATCCGGATTACCGAGTTCCGATTCCAGTTCCTCGTACTTTTCAATGAGTTTGCGAGCTTTATCTTTCATCGGGTGCAAATTTAGTAAATCTTCACCCTATCCATCCTTGGCCGACGCTTTATAAGAGTCGGAAATATTAGAGACCGTCTAAAAAACCACCAATAATGCTTCCGGCCGCTTCTCCCGCGGCATCAACAGCTTGGTCTATTACAGGACCGGCTGCATCGATGGCTTTTTCGGCAGTAGATCCGGCTACGTCAATGACCGTGTTTGCGGCGGATCCTGCGGCATCGATAGCGGGTTTAGTGATGCTTGATATTTTATCGACTACGGAATCGAAGGCTGCGTCAATGGCTTTGTCGCTGATGGCGTCCAAGACCTGTTCCATGAAGGACGGATTACCTGAGGTGTTTTGTGCTTGGTTTGCATTTTCAATCGGTTCGTTATTCATATAGTCATAAATTATTAAATTTTACGTGTTATAAAATGATGAAAATGAGGTCCGATATGAAAAAATGGATTGCTTCTGCCGGGTTACTTGCCGCATTCTCCATGAGCTTGGTTGCTTGTAGCGATAATTCGTCGAGCCCGGATTCGAACAGAACGCAGGAACCGGATTCGAAAAAAACGCAGGACTACTGTAAGGTTGTTTCGACGGACCCCTTTACGATTGAATCTGTTCAAAATGGCTATTTCAGCACGACGACCATCAAGTATGAAGATGAAAAGCTTGTGGAAAAGGTTGAATTCGATGAGGCTAGAGCCGCCCAAATGGCCTGCGAGTCGTACCAGGATGATCCCGACTATGGCAATGTCGCTTGTAATGGCAAAACCATTGCCGCTATTGGGCAGAAAAGAATGACAACCAGTGAATATCGGGAAGTGTTAATCCTGTTTTCTACGATGTGCGAAGGAAAGTCTATCCTCGAAGACCGTTCGTCGTCTAGCGCAGAACGATTGTCTTCCAGCTCAGAAAAAAAATCTTCCTCTTCTAGAAACGAGAATTCGTCCAGTTCTACAAAAACGGTAAGCTCTTCGTCGGAATGGGTTGATTATTCCTCGAGTATGGAAGTTTCTTCGAGTTCCGAGATTTCGTCTGATGAAGGTGAAAGCTGGTATGGAAAGACGACCTTCAATAAAGAAAAGGTGGTTGCTGCAAATGCCGCTGATCTGGAATGCCCCGAAAATACAACTGCCGATGACCTGACTGGCTATGATGTTGCCTACGAATTTAACGATCCGAATGATCTAGGCCGCGACTATCTTGGCGAGAACACCGCCTATGCCGATGACAATACTACTCCGGTATCTGCAGAATGCGGAAGCATTGTCTTTAATGGGGACAATGGGTTGCTTGTTCCGCTTTCGGATACGTTCAAGACCAGGGGCTTTGTGATTGAAGCACGCTTTATGCCGACGTTGGAAGACGATGTTGGAAACATTATTGCGACCGAGCCTCCTGGAGGCAGTACGGATGGATGGGTGCTTCGCCTAGAAAATAACGGGGTCACCTTCTATTATCGCGATGCCGATCAAAGCTATAGTTGGAAGTCGGTGAATATTGGTAAGGTTTCCTTGGATGAATGGCATGTGGTACGTGTCAAAATATTCCCGAAAAAGCCTGAATACGGTAGCATCTTCTATTCGATGAACGTGTCTCTGGACGGAAGCTTGACTCAGGCTTTGTCTTACAATGACGATACTTCCGATTTGGCATACGGTCTTGGAATTGGTTTCGATTCTATGTACCAAGAAACTCACCGAAAGTGGTTCTTTACCGGGAAAATGGATTACATCCGTTACGGGAAAATAACGGAAGATAATTTGTAATAAATGAATCCTATCGGTACATTTTTCGGCGATGCCATCTACAAGTACGACGCACCCAGACAGGGGCGCTTGTTTGCGGGGCATCCGGGCCGCATCGAGCTGAAGCCGGGAATGAATTTCGAGACTGCGCTTCGGGACTTGGATGGCTTTGAACGTATCTGGGTGATTTTCCAGTTTCATGAAAATGAGGGCTGGCGTCCGACTACCCGGCCACCGGTTCCGCCTAAGGGCAAAGACCGCGTGGGCACTTTTGCAAGCCGTAGCCCTTACCGCCCCAACCCAATTGGATTGAGTTGTGTGCGCCTGTTGAAAATTGAAGGTCTTACCTTGTATGTGGATGAGGCGGACTTATTGAACGAAACGCCGGTTCTGGATATCAAGCCGTATATCCCCATGGCAGATGCCTTTCCCGATGCCAAGGCGGGTTGGGTCGAAGAACAGGTGGGCGACCTGTGGAATATCGAAGTGTCCGATGAATTTGCGGCGCAGAATCGCTGGATTGCCGACCATAGCGTCTTTGACTTGTTCAGTTTTGCGCAGGTGCAGCTTTCTCGCGGAAATTTCTCGAGGGATGTTTTCGATAGTTCCCGCCGTCGCTTGACCATTGACGAAAACGCCCGTACGGGGGTGCTTGCATACCGCACCTTCCGCATTCATTTCAGCTACGATGAATCTGAACGCCAGGTGTTGTTGCTGCGTATAACGAGCGGTTATTCTGATGAGGATTTAAAGCCCGGTGTCGAAGACAAGTATGGCGATAAGGACTTGCATAGAAATTTTCTACATTTGTGCGCGAACGGCTTTAAAATGTTTTAAGGCTTTAATTAAGACTGGAGAAAAAATGAAAAAAATAGCCCTTTTGCTAATCTTCCTTGCAATCCCTTCTTTCGCCATTTATGTTGATGCGGGGTTGGGCATTGGTGGTTCAAGTACCGATATTGACGATACGTCCGTAGATAAAGTTATTTGTAACGACTGCGATGAATTGGCTGCGACTTTTGGTGTCCGCGTTGGTGGACAAATCACAGAACGATTTTGGATTGCTGGCGAATTATCCGGTTTGGGACACCGATACTATGATTCTGACGCATATGTTCAGTTTAACTCGTATCTTTTCGGCCCGAGTTTTATTTTCTACCCTGTAGATCATCTTCATTTGTCCGGTTCAATCGGTCTTTCTTGGACTGCTAATGATACCGATATTCGTGGCTTGGATATGTATGATGGAACAGGCGGTGCAATTGAGTTTACTGCGGCCTACGATACCGGAGTCCGTGGTCATGGAGCCTTGATTGGCATGAGATTGTTCTCTTCTACGAACGAATTGAAAGAAAGCGAAAAGGATTTGTCTATGGTTGGCGTGACGTTCTTTGTCGCTTACGTTCACAAGTAAGTCGCCATTTGAAATATCCGGCGATTTGTAGCGGGTGGTTGAATGAACCATCCGCCATTTTTTTCTGCAGTTCTTCGTCGCTCAGCAACAGGCTTTCAATTTCCTCGGTGCTGTCGAAGTGGGTGCTGCCGCCCTTTTCTACGCCGTCAATGAATACCACATGGAACTTTCCGCGGTGTCTGTCTGGGTTCACGGGGTACGCGCCCAAGTACGTTATTCTGGAAGCGGAGCATCCGGAATCCATACGTTTCTCGCCTGCACTAGTGTATCCGCATTCTTCCTGTAATTCCCTGATGGCGGCCTGTTCCGGTGTTTCTCCCTTGTCTATGATTCCGGCGGGGAACTCCAGCGCAATTTTGCCGGTGCCGTGGCGGTATTGTTCCGTCATGACCCATTTGCCTTCGGTGGTGCGGGCTAAAATCAGCACCCAGTCCGGTTGCCACAGCGTATAAAAATCGTCTATTACCTTGCCGTTAGGCAGTTCGCAGGTTTCTTTTGCAACTTTCAGCCAGGGGGCGTCAACCAGATATTCCGAATTCAAGAGCTTCCAAGGTTTCATATTGGGCAATTTAGTAATTGAAATGTAAGATTTTTACTATTATTAGTACGGTAGGTGTAAGAATATGAGTGATTTTGTTTTTTATGCAGAAGCTAGTGTCGGGTGTGCGTGCATTTTGATGCTCCTTTTGTATAGCATCAAAAAACTCCCGACACCCCAGTTTAAATTCAATCTGTTTTACCAGCTGGTCGTGTGGCATATTATTTATTTTGCTAGCGATACGGCATGGGCGTTGGTAAATAATGGCGTAATCCCGAAAACGACCTTTAGCGTGTTGGCCACTAATTACTTAAACGCTGTTATTCTTGCGATTGTATTCTATTGTTGCTTTGCCTATGCAGAAATCAGTACGCGGCCAGAGATGACTCGCCTGCAAATTCAAAGCCTCCGTACGAAACTCAGAATCCCGATTTACGTAGAATCCGTATTGCTGCTAGTCTCTTTCATCCTGATGCCAGAATTTTGGCTTGACCAGAATTTGGAGCCGCGGGACCTTTATTTTTTCTTGCTGGTTTTCTTGCCCTTCGTCTATATTATGACGGTGACGGTCCGTTGCTTTGGCCGCGTGCTCAAACCTCACAGCCAGTTGAGCTTGAAGACTTACCTGATTGTGGCTAGCTACACTCCGGGTTGCATTGTGGCTGGCGCTGCGCAGATTTTCCTTTCGCTTACGACCCCGATTTTCTGTTTCTGGTGTACGATGATCATTCTGTTCGTCTACTTGAATTCCCAGAACCAGTTGATTTCTACCGATCCCCTGACGTCGCTTAACAACCGCAATCAGTTGCAGCGTTACCTGCAGCTGTCCCATGAATCAATAGACCATTATGTGATTATGGTGGATGTGGACAAGTTTAAGCAGATTAACGATACCTACGGACACGTAGAAGGTGACCGGGCCCTGGTGTTTGTTTCCAAGGCACTCAAGAGCGCCTGTGGACGCCTCGGAAAATCGACGTTCCTGTGCCGTTACGGGGGCGATGAATTCTTGGTTGTCGTGCCAACGGAATTGCCTGGCCTAGCAATCAAGGTTATCAAGGATTGCCTGAAAGAAGAACTGTCCAGTCACTATACTATGCCGAGCTATGCGCTGGAAGTGAGCATTGGCTACGCTTTCTGGAATGGCAAACTTTCCAGTTTCAAAAAGAGTGTGGCCGAAGCAGACCATAAAATGTACGAAGACAAGCGCTCTTAGCCTTCCAATTTATTCTTTAAATAATGCCTTGCGGTCCATGTAAAGTACAGGATGTCTGCAATCACTAGTGCCACGGCGCAGGCGAAAAAGACTTGGCGATGCATGCCGAAGTAGTTCGCCATGGATCCGCCAACCAAGATTCCTGTACCGATACCGATATCCCAGCCGCTCAAATAAGTGCTGTTGGCGGTGCCTCGCTGGTCGTGGCGGGCGAGGTTCACGCACATGGTCTGGTAACCCGGGAAAATCAGGCCGAGACTGGTGCCGATCAAGAATGCCGCGATAAAGAAGGTGGCGGGTGCGTGACTCATGGCGAGAATGAAGTAGGCGATAACGTTCAGCGTCATGCCGGTTCCTACCAGGTGAATCAGGTAACCCCTGTCGATGAGTTTGCCCGTCATGATGCGGTTCATGATAAGCCCTGCGGCAATGAGGGCGTAGAACCAGCCGGAACCGCCGATGCCCAGTTCCTTGGCGTAGAGGGCGATGTAGTTGGTTACTGGGCCGTAGGCGAAACCCACGAAAATGAAGTTCACGAACTGCGGAATGGCGCGGGTCAAAAAGAAACGGTCCAGCGAAAGGGGGGCGTGGGGCTTCTTTTCTTTCGGGGCGATTTTCAATGTTTGCACCAAAATCAATCCGATGACGCAGAGCGCAATGGAAATCACGAAAACGATGGTGTCGCCAAAGGCTTCGTACAGGAACATGCCTGTCATGGGGCCCGTTGCAAATGCCAGGTTCACGCTGATGCCGAAATAGCCGATTCCTTCGCCGCGGCGGCAGGCGGGCAGGGCGTCGATGGCGACCGTATTGCTCGCGGTACTGGAAATTCCGAAGAACAGGCCGTGCAAAAAGCGGACCACGGCAAGAATCACGATGATGCTGACCGCCTTGTAGCCCACAAAGCAGGCCGTGAATGCGAAGAATGTCCAGAAATACAGGGGCTTGCGGCTCAGGGTGTCCACCAGGAATCCGGCGAAGGGCCGGCAGGCCAGCGCGCCAATCGTATAAAGCGAAATGACGATGCCCGCCGTCGCATTGTCGGTCTGGAATTTGTCGATAATGTAGAGCGGGAGAATAGGTAGTAGCTGGTAAAAGCTGAAGAACAGCAAGAAGTTCGCGGCGGCGACCGTCACGAAATTCCGCGTCCAAAGGGGCGGCTTTTGAGTTGTTGAAACATCGGCTGACATTATCCCTCCATAATGTGTGATGTGGAATGAATTGTAGTCATTCTCCGAAGGAGAATCCATACAGTTCATACAAGCGCATGCTCAAGATGTATGGACCCCGTCATGCCTACGGCACTCCAGGATGACGCTTCGCGTCATTTTCTCTCCAGCATCACGATGGTTTCAAGATGCGGTGTGCCGGGGAACAGATCCAGCGGCTGCACCTCGCGCACGCGGTAGCCGTAGCGTTCCCATTCCTTCAGCGAGGCGGGAATTTCGTCGGTGCCGCAGAACACGTGGCATACGCGAATCGGCTTGCGCATGGCGAGCGCGTGAATCACGCCCGGTTCGCAGCCCTTGCGCGGCGGGTCCAGCAAGATTTTTTCCGGTTCGCCAGGGATCGGCCGCGGGAGTCGTGTCTGCACGAACATCTCGTCGATCTTGCCCGCGATAAAACGGTAAGACTTTTTTAGGTGCTTGGCCGATGCCTTTGCGCAGTCGATGGAGGGGCCTTCCCATTCCACGCCGAGTACGTCTTTGGCTGCTTCGCCCAAGGCAAAGCTGAAAAGTCCGTAGCCGCAATATAAATCCAAGAAGTGGTCTTCTTTGCCCAGGCTGAGCAGGCGGCTTGCGGCCTTGATCAGGTTGTGAATCTGGCTTTCGTTAATCTGGCTGAATCCTGTTACAGGGTAGCGCAGACTGAACTTGCCAAGACCGAGACTCAGTTCGCGAGGCCCGTAGAGTTGCTTGAAATTCAAGCCGTCTGTGGGACGCTTCGATTCCAGGTAATAATCCGATTCGGTGGTGTCCACGTAGGCGTGGGCCGCTGTCACCTTGTACGGAGTTTCTTTCAGGGCGTCCGAAATCAGCTTGAGCTTGCGCACGATGCTGGCATCGATTTTCTTGATGTTGAAAATCACCACGCGGTACTGGTAAGTTCCGCGAATGATAATCCAGTTGAGCGCATAGGCGAGCGGCTTGTAAGCCGGCGTAATCAGCTTCTCAAACAGGAAATCGTAAATCTTGTTGTGCTCTTCGGGCTCGAGCATCGATTCCTGACGGTCGAACTGCAGGTTGCCCGGCTGCATGAACACGCGGCGCTTGCTCGTGGTGCGGTAGGCACGGGGGAGCGGGCTCGCAATGACTTTCTGCGGGTTGCCGGCGAGGCGGTTTACGTCCCAGAATTCTTGGATGGCGAGGTCCTTGATGCGGAGCTCGTCTTTGTAGTCGAGCATGGCGAGAGATTCGCCGTGGGCGGAATCTGCTTCGCGGGTATAGCCCGGAATCTGATGTGCAATGGCTTGTTCGAAGAGCATGGCGCAAATTTAGAATTTTTGAAAAAAAAGAAAAGACCCCTCAGTGAGGGGTCTAAGAGCGGCGGACCGGGATCGAACCGGCAACCATTAGCTTGGAAGGCTAAGGCTCTACCATTGAGCTACCGCCGCGAGCAAGACCAATTATACAAAAATTCGCCTGTTTTCAAAGGGGTTTATTAAAAAGTTCTTGCATTTTTTAATAAAAAAACTATATTTAGCGCCACAATAACAATTTTACCTAGAGGTAGCTTAACTTGGCGTTACAAAACCCCCGCGACCGTCGCATGCCGAACAGACAGAGTGATGGTACCCGCATTAACGAAGACATTCGCATTTCCCCGATCCGTCTTGTAAAGGAAGATGGCGAAGCCGTCATCATGGATACCAAACAGGCTCTCCAGATGGCCAAGGACGCCGGACTGGACCTGGTGGAAGTGTCTCCCAATGCTAAGCCGCCTGTATGCCGTATCATCAACTACGGCAAGTTCAAGTTTGAACAGATCAAGAAGGCCAAGGCCGCTAAGGCCAAGCAGCACGTGGTGAAGCTTAAGGAAATCAAGATGCACCCGAAGACTGCCGAGAACGACTACCTGTACAGGATCAAGCAGGCCGCCGAGTTCTTGCAGGATGGCATGAAGGTCAAGCTTATTATGCAGTTCCGTGGGCGCGAAATGGCGCACATGGACTACGGCAAACGCCTGATGGAGCGCGCTAAAGAAGACTTGCTCCAGTACGGCGATCTGGAAATGGACTCTAGGGTCGAAGGCAACACAATGCTTTCTATCTATGGTCCTAAACGCGGTGCAGGTACTGCCAAAAAGCAGCCCCAGGCACCAAAGCCCGTAACCGAGCCCATGGCAGCAGGTGAGGCTTCAACTTAATAACCTAAAGAGGTAAAAATGCCTAAGATGAAAACACACAGCGGTGCTAAGAAGCGCTTCCGCCTGACTGGCTCCGGCCACGTCAAGTTCAAGCGTGCTGGCATGCGCCACATTCTTGCCAAGATGTCCACGAAGCGTAAGCGTAACCTGCGTAAGGGCGCTCTCGTTAAGAAAGTTGATGTTTACCATGTCAAGCGTCTGCTTGTCGTTGCATAAGGAGTGTAAGAATGCCACGCGCTAAAACCAGAGTTCCTTCCCGCGAACGCCGCAAAAAAATCCTTAAGGCCGCCAAGGGTTTCTATGGCCGTCGCAAGAGCAACCTTCGCCTTGCCATTGACGCCGTAGCCCACGCCGGTCAGTATGCCTACGCTCACCGCCGCGACAAGAAGGGTGACTTCCGCTCTCTGTGGATCACTCGTCTCAATGCCGCTGTTCGTGAACTCGGCATCAGCTACAGCCAGTTCATTTACAAGCTTTCCAAGGCCAACATCAAGATGAACCGCAAGGTTCTCGCTGACATGGCCGTCGCCGATCCGGCAGCATTTGCCAAGGTCGTGGAAACTGTGAAGGCTGCCTAATAGCTGCATCTTTACGCGAGAAATTCGCCCCACTCCTAACCGAGTGGGGCGTTTTTTTTGCTGGAGAATTTGCTGCAGGCCTTAACTAAAGATGTTGCTCATCAGCATCACGGAGCATACTACAAAGACCATTACCGTAATCATTCCGAGAATTTTCCATTTTAGGGAGAACCTGTTCTGGTAAACGCCAAGCCCAACATAAGGCAGAAAACTAAGTAGGGCGGGCATAATATAGCGGAAATCGTTGCTGCAGGCATAAGGATATTTGTAGCGGCAGTAGGCGAGAGCGGCAAGGAATGCGACTCCTTGAATGAACAAAATCCAATGGTAAATGTCAAGCCTAGTTTTCCACCAGCCTCGAATTGCGAAAATGATTAATCCGAGTAGCGATAGGCTCATTAACAAAGCAAGTGTGTTTCCGGTTGAAGTGTTGACTAGTTTCCATTCACCAAATAAAGATGACTTTAAAGCGTAATTAAGGAAGTATTCCCTGCCGAACCCATCAGCCCATCCGTTGGTGTAAGGTTCCGTCAAAAATGATTTCAAATCGAAATACAGATAGTTCTTTGCTTCGTTACCGACTCTTAGGCTAGAATTTAAACTGCTTGCGTTGGCGACGAAATTACCGTCATGAGATAAATGCCCTGCGACAATTCCAATAAAAACAAGCGACAGTAAAACCCATCCGACAAGTTCTGTTTTGTAGGGACGATGCAGCTGATTCGTTTTTACAAAGCCGATAAAGGCGAATAAGATTACAAGACCGATAGTGACGTAGCCTGTGGATTTTGTCCAAACCGCAAGTGCTGCGCTTGTGGTTGCGACAATGAGGTGTAGCCCTTTTCCGTTTTTGATATAGTTGAATCCAGCTAATAGGCATGCAACATGTAATGCATAGAATAGTTGATCGTTTCCGATTCTTGGTGCGACTAGGAGTAGGGTGGGCCAAACGGTCCAAAGTATAGCCGCAATTTGCAGAGGAATGCCGGAAACAAATTTTTTCAATATGATTAAACCGCATAACAGTAAGAAGATTGAGAGGGCTAGGCTGAACGCCTGTACTCCTGAACTAGAGGCATAGCCAATCAGCCCGCTAAGCAAAAATGAAGGAACTGCGCTTGTGTAGTAAACGGGTGGGTGGTAACAAGTCCAACAGTCTTTTGCGTCAGGAATAGAATGATTGTCTACGATATATTGAATATAGGAGAGGTGACCTTCCACGTCCATCGTAAACTGGGTGTATGGCATGGCGTAGAACATCGCAAAACGCAGGAATACACCGATAAGAATACATAGAAGTAAAAATCTATTCAGCTTAAAACGCTTCGCGATCGATGCCACGGTTAATCCTGTGAAAATCGCTATCATCAGCTTCATAAAGAACAATAGCGTACTGTAATCTTTCGGGAAAATGTTGATTCCTGCGATTCCTCCTTTGTTCATCAAGTTTATTTCGTAATGAGTCCTGTTTCCTACGCGATGCGGTGATGTAACGGAGTCTTTAAGCCAAAAGCCTTTGCCGAAGTTGCATCGGTCGTAGTTCATTAAAGAAATTGCGTTGCCATTGACGATAATGGATTCTGCGCAATCATCGGGAATAATGTTGATGTCGTAGGGTGCGTTTAACGGATTGGACACAACAAAGCTGACGCTGAATCTTTCGCCTACACCCATACTTTGCGATAGTGGGAGTATAATGGGGCTCTCTGTAAGTCCTTGGTGCAGAACGATGTTTTCTACTCGAACCTGTCCGTAATGGAGAATGCCGAAGCATATTAGAATGCCGATGACGCAATAGAGTTCTAAAGACTTGAATAAATTTTTCATGGTTATTTCTTCTCGTGATAATCTTCTTCAGTGTTTACATTCCAGAGATTGGTCTTGTCGGAGGAGCCTTCGCGTATGCACGTGACCGCTTCCATGGCGGTAAGCATGCTGTGGTCCATGTTGTTGTATTTGTGCATGCCGTTACGGCCCATGGGGAATAGGTTTTCGATGGTGTCGAGATAGTCGCGAATCTTCGCGAATTCTCCGTAAGTTCCGAAGTAGGCGGGGTATGCCTTTTTGATGTGGTATACTACAGAATCTCGGACAGACTGAGGTTTTGCGATGTGAATCTTGTCCAGCTCGTTAATTGCTAATTGAATGAAATCGGCGTCCGGCTTTGTCCACATGTCATCGCCCTCGTTGACAAAATATTCAAGTCCAATCCAGATTTTGGATGGGTCGCTAACTAGGTAAGGACTCCAGTTGTTGAATATCTGAATGCGACCCAATTTCACGTCACTTTCCTGAACATAAATCCAGTTGTCGGTCGTGCCAATTTCCAATTTGTCAAGCAGTAGCCCTACAGTTATAAAGTCGCGATAAACGAGACCTTCTGAAATTTGCCTGATTTCTGTTGGCACGGGAGTTGCTTCGTTAGACAACGCTGCGATTAAGTCTTTTACCGGCATGGTGCTGAGAAAATAATCGCATGGATAGGTCGCTTTTGTGATTAAACCATCTGCATCAGTGCTCTCAACGACGACACTTTCTATGCGGTTGCCATTCTTGTCGCGGTTCACGCCAACAATTTTCGCATTCATGTGAATTTCTCCTCCCAACTCCGTCACTTTCCCGGCGACGGTTTCCCAAAGCTGACCAGGACCGAATTTCGGATAGAGAAATTGTTTGATAAGGCTTGTTTCGGTGTCTTTCTGATGGATGTCGGAGGAATTTGCGAATGTTTGTTTGAGTGCGTGAAGAATGGTCTTGGTGATAGAAAGCCCCTTGATACGTTGGCCGCCCCATTCTGGACTAATCTTGTTGCAGGGAACTCCCCAAAGTTTTTCGGTGTAGTCCCTAAAGAATGTTTGATAGAGCTCGACGCCAAAGCGGTTTATCATAAAATCTTCAAGGCTTTTTTCTTTGCGTTTGGGGAGTAGCTGCACTTTCAGGTAACTCATGCCAATCTTGAACATCCGCCAAAGACCTAGATTGCGAATGGTGTCTTCGTTTAAACTGATGGGGTAATCAAATAGCTTTCTTAAGAAGAGAATCCGGGAAAGTCGACTGCGACAAAGCATTACCAAGTCGTCCTTCTCCGGATTGGACCCATTCGGAGATTCTAAGGGCAATATATCTAGCCACCAACTCATAACGGAGTCATTCTTACTAAAGAATCTGTGCCCGCCAATATCCATTCGATTCCCGTTGTGGTTGACTGTGCGCGAAATTCCACCGATGATATCGTCCATCTCGAAAATAAGGGGCTTTATATCTGTTGTACGGAGCAATTCTAAGGCTGCAGTCAATCCTGCTGGACCTGCTCCTGCGATAATGGCAATTTTATTAGTCTCTTTTCCCGAAGTCATCCGTTTTCCTTTCCTTAAATAAGATCAGTTTACGACTGCAAAAATTCCACAACAAGACTATGGTGGCGGCAATCATCTTCGAAATCATTTCTTGTACGCAGAAAAAGTTGACTAGTAGCAACATCAATAGTTCGTTGATTCCAACACCGATGAAACCCACAATGGCGAATACGGAAAACTCTGCCAGTTTTCGATTTTCTAGTCGTCGTTCGCAATCGGAGAATACCCAGCTTATGCTTAGGGCGTAATTTAAAGTGAGCCCAGCTATTAAACCCATAAGGTTTGCTAGCAGATAATGCCATTCAAGGGCGTACAGGCAGAGTGCGAAAAGCCCGAAATCAATGACAAAGGCAATTCCACCCACTAGAGAGTAACGTGCTAGTTGGGCTAGCACTAAATAGATGGTCGGCATGTATTTTTTAGTTAGAGTTTAATCCATTCCCTGTAAGCGGAAACATTAGAATTAGAGTTGCTGTTTTCGCAGTTCCAAATTTCGCTTGTGAATGTCTTATGGGATGTCTGAAATTCCGTTGCTTCGATTTCGTTTTCGCAATCTTCAATCAGGAAAAATACGGCGAAGAACATGTTTGATGTTGCGCACATTCCGCTTCGATTTACACTTGTGAATTCAAGTTCGCCGTTTGCGATGCTGCTTAAAACATGTCCGGTGGGTTGGCCTCCATCGCTTGCGAATGTCATGAAGTAGCGGCAGCTTTCTTTTTCGTCGGAGTTCTGTTCCTTCAAAAGTTTAGCTGCCATCGGGAAACATTGAACGATGCTGTCTCTCTCCATTTGGACAATGGGTGAATTGGAAAGCAGACTTGTCGTTGAAATGCCTGTAGCGCGTTCCGCGTAATCTATACAGCTCCTCTGCGGCGTACCGTTGTAAGCGATTACATGGTTATCAAAAGAGAGATCTTCTGAACTTGTTGCAAACTGCAAGACGTATTTTTCCAGCGTTCGGCTAGAATCAATGCTTACTGCTGTATCGATGGGGTTTACTACTTCGCGAATTGTTGTATCGGGCTCACTTACGCTAGAGGATGATTCGCCGACATTTGATGATGACGACGGCTGTTCGAATCGTCCTGTAGAAGTTTGGGCGTTTCGGGAAATTGCGGAGCACCGGTTTGCCGCTTGGTTGCTGAATTGGCTGGTTAGACTGTTCACGGAGTCTGCTTCGACTTCGCTTATGCGGCAGGCTGCGTCAAAGGTGCCGTCCTTACAGCCGTTGCTGATGCTAAAGAATTCGCTGTTTTCCTTGTTATTGCATGAACCCTTGAATTCGACGAACATCGAGTCGCATGATTTGCCAAGTTTGCTAGCGTTCAGGGTGCTGATGGCGACATCTTCAGAAATTTGTATAGTCATTGCCAATGCAGAGCTATCGGCTGTACATTCGGCACGCATCCCGGAACCGTTGCCCATTACGGTTAATTCGCCACCAGTTAAATGATTGCGGGCCACCCCATTTTCGTCTAGGCCGAAATTGTACCATTCCTTTATTTGGGCTTCAGAAATAGCGTTTGAATCTTCTATAGTACCGCCAGAAACCTTGCCCGAATCGGAGCAAGATCCTGTCAGTAAAACGATTGGGCAAAGCAATAGAAGTGCGTAATCTAGTTTCATAACCGTCCCCTTGTTTTAGGTGTGGCCTTGGAGGGTTCAATTTTTTCTGAAAGCGGGAACATCTGCAGGTTCAATCGATAGACGCGATTGCCGCCTTTCTTGGCTGTTGCGATAGAGACGATTCTCTTGCGACAGGTTTCAAGTTCCGTTAAAATCTTTTCATAGTCTTCGTCATCGATTCCCATGGTGATACCCGTAAAGTTGCGCTCATCTATGGGGTATTTTTCAATGGAGTCTTTTGCAAATTCGGCCATTTCTTTGTGCATGGCGCGTACAAGCGTCGGCATTGCCACAACAGACATCTGAAGCGATCTGTCGACTTGTTCATAGACGTCTTCGGCGGTCTTTTTCAAAAATTTCGCCCGAGTCAAAAATGCAAGAGCATTGCGCACTTCTTCGGCAGAGAATGCTCCACCGCAGGCCTTGGCGATATCCAGCGGCTTTGCGCCAGGCATCATAGGGGCAAGTTCGCGCAGTACCGGGTATTTCCATGATTCGTAAAATGACACGGATTCGCCTTCTAGAATGCGGACTTTGTGGGCGCTGGCAATCACCTTCATTTCGGAGTATGCGGCCTTTTTGTCGGCATCCTTCTTTGCTTGCACAAATTTTACTAGCTGCCTAAAATATTCGCGCTCGGCACCGACAAGTTCCATGGCGTCGGCGGCGCGCTCAATTCCATTTTTCGATAAACCGCTCTTTCCTTCGCATACTAGCTTCAAATAGTTTGGCGAAGTGAATCCGCCCTTCTTCGTGAACTCACGCCAAGAAAAAGCGGATGTCCGCTTTTTCCATTGGTAGTAATCGTTCATGAACGAACGGTAATCTTCGTACTCAATCACAGATTTCATTGGTTCCACGTGGTGTCGCAGGTCATGCCGTTTTCTGTATCTCCCTGACAATGTACAGTTGGGATTGGCTCCGCTTCAGGGAGATTGGTGACAAATGCTTCGCATTCTGCCTTAAGAGTGTTGGCGATTGTTTTTAGAGTGGTTTCGTTCAAAACTTTGGCGATGCAGGATGCTTCAAGAGTTGTTTGGGGAGAACATTCTTTGCTGTAAATTTTGTAAATGCCTCCCTTTTCATTACATTCGGAGATGAAGGCAATGCTGTCGGCTATGCAGCGGTCCATTTTCCCGGCATTGGTTTTGTAGAGCAAATCTTGCCTATAAAGAGAACCTTCGTTCTCTTTAAGGAGAATTGTTCTTTCATCATTTAATTGTAGGATAGTTGTTGAACCGGGGATTGTTTCCTGCATGGACTTATAAAAAGAGATTCCGTTTTCTTCGTTGTACAAGTTCACCCAACAAGTTCCTTGGTTATTTATTTCACTGAAAACAATATTCTTTTGGGTTGTGAATGTATGCCGAACAGGCAATTGCATGATTACTGGTTCTTGTGTTAAAGAAGAATCGTGAAGATCAATGGCATCGTTGGAAATGATTGCGGTATTGTTGCCATTGGTATTGAGCGCTTCAGTCATAAAAGCGATGTCGGCTTCAGACAACGAGACAACTTCTTTTTCGGTTAGCTCAGTCCCTGTGGAAGGTGTTGAGCTTTTGTCGTCGGAGCAGGCCGCAAATGCGATAATTGCTGCTGCAGAAAAAATGATTTGCTTATTCATGTTGGCACTCCTTCGCTTTTCCGCTGGTAGTAATCTAAATATATTTTCTTCTTTGGTTGTGATGCATGATATTTCTATACAAAATTGTTGAATTTTACTCAAAATGTATAATTTTGTGTATAAAATCAAAAAATGAAGAAATTTTTATACGGTGAGGGGCGTGTCGCTTAGAGAAAGGGATTTACGGAAAAGGGACTGCTCGCTCGCAGTCTCCTTGCTAACGCAAGGCTGCTCGTTCGCCCTACGGGCTCGATGCTCGCTTGCTCGCATCAAGCTCATAATTTGCCTCTACGCACTGCGTGCATGAGCCAAATTATGTCGCACCCTCTTCGAGGGTGCCTGGTCCCTTCCCGTGTTATAAAAAAAAGAAAGCCACCTGATAGGTGGCTTTTCTTTTTTTTAGAGCGGGAAAAGGGACTCGGACCCTCGACCCCGACCTTGGCAAGG
>NZ_JBGUQY010000006.1:0-18323 GCF_045131395.1 Fibrobacter sp.
TTCCGAACACGGAAGTCAAGCCCCTCATCGCCGATGGTACCTGGCCTACGGGCCCGGGAGAGTAGGTCGCTGCTGGATTCACGCCCCCAACGAGGTAAACCTCGCTGGGGGCTTTTTTGTTATCTGCCGCTTGCGCGGATATACTATTTTACTTACAAATTAATACAAGATGGAATATTCCAATCTGGAACTTTGACAAACTGTCCATTGCAATTTTCACAGACCCTGTTTTATTGCGGCGTCCGATTTATAATTTGATATACGTGAGGCCCGCGATTCTGCGAACCCGTTGGTATGTGAGGTTGTGTTATGGATAAGAATGAAATTAAAATCAGGAAGTTCAGTCCCATTGTCGAAACCATATGGGGCGTCCTAATTTTTGTGTCCAGTATTGTGCTGCTTTTTGTGGGCGGCTAAACACAGCCAAAGGCTTTTTTAAGCCTTCCAGAGGGCCGGAATAGAGCTCTGGCTGTCGTATATATCTTCTGCCTCGCGCATGGGCTCAGACTTGCTCTTAAGCGGAAGCATGCGGTGCGCATCTTGGTTAGCCGTTGGGTGATTCACGACGGCTTTTTTGTACCAGCGCAGAGCCAGATTGTAGATGTGTGCGCGTTCCAGAATGTTTCCGATAGCGACATAGAGGCCGGCAAAGGCCGCGTTGTCACTGTCGCTGAACTTGGCGAAACGTTCGAATTCCTGTTCCCAGTATTCGATTTCCTCGTAGCAGGGCGGCACTGCCGATTCCGCCACGTTGATTTCTTCCACCATTGCCGTAGAAAGTTTAGGATCGGATTTTACGATGTTCTGGATGGCTTCTGCGAGGCCCTTGCGGCCCGTTGCGGTTGCAATCTTGAGCCAGGGGGCGTAATAGCGTGCCATGCCGTAAAGGGCGTTCATACGCTCCAGGGATTCGTTTGCGCTTGTGCAGCCTGCGGCCTTGGCTTTCTTGTACCATTCAGCGGCGCGGGCGTAGTCGCCTGCGTTTTCGCAGAGCTGGCCGAATTCGTTTGCCATGTTGCCATTGGAGGCTTCCTGCAGGGCGGCGCTTTCGAAAGCGGTCGTATCGCCGATTTCAAATTCGTTTGCCTTCTGGTACATTTGGTAGCAGGAATCGTAGGCGTTAGCTTGTCTAAAATAGTGGGCGAGGGCCAGGGCCAGCTGCTTGGTAATGGGCGGGTTCTGTACGGCGTAGCCGACCCATTCTTCGACTTCCCCTGCAGGCGGAACGGCGGTAGAATCGACGCCATCGTTTATGGCCTGGGCGTGTCCCTTGGCCTGAGAAATCTTTTCAAAGGCCTTGAGGCCTGCCGGGGTAGAAGTATCCGGGGCGGGTGCGTTCTCGATAATATTGAGCAGTGCGCGTGCAATGGAAAAGTGTCCCTGGTTCTTGGCCATGACCAGTCGGCTATAGTAGCTGGGGATGTTCGATGTATCCAATTGCATTTTACCCTCTTATAAAAACATTTGCATTGCGCTTTGATAAGTGCATAATAGAATTTTTTTCTGGTGCCCGATCGGCTAGAGCAAGTAATCCATGCGGATATTCCGCATGCTTTCGAAGAGGTTGGCCTTCAGGGTAGAGTTTCCCTTGGTGAGGCTCTTGATTTCTTCGCGGATGGATTTGCGGTGAGATGCTTTCGAGAATTCGCAGGTACAAGTGAACTTGCGGATGTCGGCATCTTCGGCGTACTCGATGATTTCGGATTCTTCGCAATAGCACAGCGGGCGGATAATGCTACAGGGGTATTTCTCGTAAGGCACCATGGGCGGCATGCCGCTAAATTCACCCTTGTACAGCATGTTCATCAGGAGTGTCTCTACGATGTCATCCATGTGGTGGCCCAGCGCAATCTTGTTGTATCCGTTTTCGCGTGCGAACTTGATAAGCTCGGTACGGCGCTGCGTGCTGCACCAGTAGCAGTTGAGCTTGCGGCCTTCCTTGAGGCGGCCTTCTACGGCCACGTCCTTGAAATAGAAGGGAATCTGCGGATATTCTTCCGCCATGCGCTGCAGGAATTCCCGCGGGGCCTTGTCGGCAAAGTCGCTCTGGATGTGTATGGCCCCGATTTCGCAATTGGGCAAGAACTTTCCCATGCGACTTGCAAGTTCCATCAGCAGTACGCTGGAATCCTTACCGCCGCTCACGGCGATAAGCACCTTGTCACCGTCTTCAATCAAGTTGAAGTCATGCAGGGCCTTGGTGATTTTCTTGCTGATACGTTTGCGGATTGCGTTGGCCATTTTTCCCGTCTAAAAAGGGGCTCGCTTTCGCGACGCCCCGTTTTTAATTTGTTTGTAATTCGTCCAATCCTTAGTCGGCAAGGCGGAGCGGCATCAGCAAGAAGCTGAAGCCCATGTCGTCGCCAACAGGTTCGATGATGCAAGCGCCGATCGGAGTGTTCATCTTGAGCACCACTTCTTCGCTCTTGCACATGCTGAGGATTTCGTAGAAGTAACGGCCGTCGAAGCCGATGCTGAAGCTGCCTTCGCCATTGTGGGTCACAGCCAGAGCTTCGCGGGTTTCGCCACCGACATCCGGGTCGGTAGCGGAAAGTTCCATGTTGTTGCCGTCCATCTGGAAACGGATCTGGTGCGTACGCGGATTGGCCATGGGCAAGATACAGTGGACCTTGTCCAACAGTTCGGTAGCGTTAGCCTGAACGGTGCGTTCGAAATTCTGCGGAATCACGGCGCGGTAGTTCGGATACGGACCTTCGATAAGCTTGGAGATAATCTGCGTTGCGCCGATGCGGAACAGTACGTGGGTTTCGGTGGTGCAGATTTCGACGGAGTCTTCGTTCTTGGCGAGGCGGAGCACGAGCTGCAGAACCTTCGGGAGCACGATGACGCCGGATTCGAGGTTTGCGCCTTCCTGGTCAATGCTTGCGCGGCCCATGCGGTGACCGTCGGTAGCGACCATGGAAATCTTGCCGTCCTTGGCTTCCATGAACACGCCGTTCAAGTTCTGGCGGGTGTTATCGGTAGAGACGGCAAATGCGGTCTTTTCGACCAGGAATGCAAGTTCGCTGGCAGCAAGGGTAAGGGTGTTGCCTTCGACTTCGGGGAACGGAGGGAAGTCGCTGGCGTCGAAACTCGTAATGGAGGCCTGGCCCTTTTCGCTCCACTTGATGCGGGTCAAGTGATCCTGCACGTCAATGCTCACGGATTCGCAGCTGGGGACGAGTGCCTTCACCAGGTCGGAGAACTTGCGGGCGTTGATCAGGGCTTCGCCATCGCGTTCGCCTTCGACTTCGAGCTTAATCCTCACACCGAGGTTCAAGTCGGTAGCGCAAATTTCGAGAGTGTTGCCTTCGAGACGCAGCGAATAGTCGTTAAGGATCTGCAGGGTGGACTTATTGGGGATGGCGCTGATAGCGATCTGGAGCGCTTCCTGCAATACGGATTTTTTGATATTGAACTTCATTTATGCGCCTCTTTGGATAAGCATGGTTCCAACAAAGAAGATAACGGCAAGAGCGCCGAGGACTACAATAATCTTCGGGTCCAGGGCATTGGCCTTTTTGGGTGTAAATTGCTTCGCATTTTGTTTTGCGCGTCTACGATCGCTACGGCTCATAGAATATCTCCATTTTATTACCGCGTAAAAAACTAATTTTTTTACGGACAAAAGGAATTAACCATGGCTGAAAAAACGCTAAATAAGTTAAAAAACAAGGCGCTGAATTATGCGTCGACCGCTCTTTTGCGGGTAGAGCTTGCAAACGAGGAATCCAAGCTCAAAAAACGTTTCCAGGCACTTGGCCAAAAGCTCCACGGAGCCGTTCGTGACGACCTCCTGAATACCATCAAGGACGATCCTTCCGTGGTGGAGCTCCTGGGTGCCATCGAAGAAGAAAAACGTGTCATAGAATCGCTGCGCAAGCGAATCGATAACTCCGGGTCTGAAAGTGAAGAAGCTTGAGGTTCACGTATTCCCGACCAAGACTACGTCGGGTAAAAGCTACCAGTTTTCCTTTATTGGTGCCGTAGTTGCCGTGGTGGCCGTGGTGGCTGCCATCTTTGGGTTTATCTTGTTTTCGCCGGTGCAGATTTTAGACAACATAACTAGCGGAAATGTCACGAATGTCTACAGGCAGAATGCGGCCATTAAAAAGGAACTCAAGGAAATCCGCGCCTCGGTGGACGAATCGATTTTAAAAGCCGAAGAAACCCGCGCCCTCCGCGACAGTACCCTGAAGGTGGGTGGTCTCGGTTTTGTGCTGGATGCCGCGGCCATGGACGATTCGATTATGCAAAAGCGTAAGAGCGTAAACGAAGTCGAAAGTTCCTTCAAGAAGCTGCTTACTGCCCTGGAAAGCGATTCTGCGCTTGCCGAAAAGATTCCGGTGCTGCACCCCATGAAAAATAACCATGCCGTGAAAAAGCGCTTTGAGATGGTCTACGACCCCTTTACGGATAGCGAACTTCCCCACAGGGGAATTGACTACGTGGCGGCCGAAGGCGATACCGTCTATGCGACGGGTGCCGGGTCTGTCATCGAGGTGCGCAAGCATCGCGGTTTCGGGCTTGCGGTAAAGATTGACCATAGCCATGACGTGCGTTCGTTCTATGCCCACCTGGGGCAGGCCCTGGTTAGGCAGGGCGAGCAAGTTCGTCGCGGGCAGCCCATCGCCTTGATTGGCGAGAGCGGTACCCAGTCCAGCATCGGCCTGCATTACGAAATCCGAATTGACGGTATCTCCATCAATCCGGAAAGTTTTTACCTGACCAAGTAATTATTTGCCAAAATGGGTTAGACCGTTGGCGTGGTAGAATTCCACGTCAGAAAGCACCTGGTCGACCCAGCTTTTGGTAAGGGGAGACTTGCTCCAGTTTTCGGGCTTGGAATTGATTTCGGGATCGGGGTAGAAGGTGGCTACGGCATTTTCCTGGCTCACTCCCACCTGAAGCATTTTCCCCAGGCGTTCTGCTCCCATGAAGACTTGTTCGAGGCCTTCGCCCTCCTTGAGGGCGAGAAGTCCCTTGGAATCCTTTTGACCGCGGAAGTTGAAATTGAAGTTGGAAACGTGCAGGATCAGCGACATTAGCAGGGCGGGGTCCAGTTTGTTGATTTGGGCTGCTTCCATGACGGGGAGGGCCATCAGCTGTTCGGTGTCCCAGGGTTCGCCCTTGTAAGTCACGATGAGTGTGTGGTTTGAACCTTCGCTCACGATCTGTGTCTTGTAGCGCTGGCCGAGTTTTTTCTGAAGAAGTTTATTGAGGCGGATGCCCCTGTTTTTGAATTGCTTGTAGCCTTTCATGGCCAGGTAGAGCGTGTCGTCCAGTCGCGTTACCACGGGGATGGTGGGCTTGTCCACAATCTCGTTATAGGCACCAATAATTAGCGGGAGCACGTAGGCGAGTTCCGGTTCCGGGTGCTGCATGTTGCAGTCGTTGTCGACCTTGAGAACCTGCAGGGAATCCAGCTTCATGACGGCGATGGCAGCGTAGTCTTCGAAAAGGCTTCTTTCATCAATGTTCGTTTCTGCGGCCTTGGGGACCATGAGGTAGGTAATGACAATGGCTAAAACCAGTGCGACAGAGCCGATAATGGTGCGCCAAACCCTGGGGGCCTTGAAAATCAATTTAAGCCAGCTACGTACCCTGGGACTTTTCCCAAGGTAAACGGCCAGGAAGGCGAAAATGATTGTCCACAGGATAACGAATATCACGGATTACATTATAGCAAAGCGCGCAAATTCTATCTTTGGGGTATGCTGGATCCCTTGAAGAATATTGTGGTCATTGGTGACCGAATCTTGATTAAGCCCCTTGAAGCATCGAACAAGACCGGGAGCGGACTTTATTTGCCCCCGAGCGTTCGCGAACACGATGCCGTGCATACAGGTATAGTGGTCAAGGTGGGGCCGGGGTATCCGCTCCCTGTGACGCAGGATAGCGACGCTGTATTCCGCGGGGAATCACCCGACGAAGTCAAGTACTTGCCGCTGCAGGTCAAAGAAGGCGACGAAGCCCTGTACCTGCATGCCAACGGTCATGAGATTGAAATTGACGGCGAAACCTACGTCATCATCTCGCAGAACGCCGTGCTCATGGTCATGCGTCAAGACGTTCCTGACGATGTTTCTGGAATAGAAAATCTATAAACCGGCGAACGGTCTCTACAACTTCCATTTATCCTTGGCAGCTTCGAGCTCGGCGCTCACACGCTCCCAATCTTCGTAAAGCTGGTCGACTTTCTTCTTGTTGTCGTCCATGTCTTTTGCGATTGCCGTGATTGCATTGCCGTCGCCACTTTCCGAGGCGGTCACGAGTTTGGCTTCCAGCTCGCCGCCCAAGGCTTCGGCCTTTGCGATGTCTTCTTCGAGCTTTGCGAGTTGCTTTTCCAAGGGCTTGATGACCTTGCTGCGTTCGGCAATGTAGTCGGCACGAGCCTTGCGGTCTTCCTTGACGCGGGGAGCACTGGTGGGAGCATCCGTTTTCACGTCAATGTTTGAAACCTTGATATTGGCAGATTCAGAACCGCCCGGTTTCTTTTCAGATGCCCAGCCCACCTTCTCCAAGAAGTCGGCGTAGGTGCCTTCGAATACGCGGCACTTGCCGCCATCGAATACCACGAGCCTTGTGGCAAAGGCGTGTAACAGTTCTTCGTCATGGGTCACCACCATGGCCGTGCCTTCGTAATCTTCGAGGGCATCGATCAGGCTTTCGATGGATTCCATGTCCAAGTGGTTCGTCGGTTCGTCAAGCAGTAGCATATTGCAGGGGCTTGCAAGAATCTTTCCGAGGAGCACGCGGCTGCGTTCGCCACCGCTTAACACCTTCACCTTTTTGAGGGCGGCATCACCGCTGAACATCATGAGGCCTGCAAGTCCGCGGGCGCGGCTCTTCTGTGCTACTTCTTCAATTGCCGAGGCGATTTCTTCTTCAACGGTGTTGTCGAGGTTCAGGCGGTTGATATTCGTCTGGCCGAAATAGTTGATTTGCAAATTCGGATTGTGGCTGATTTCGCCGGCGGTGGGCGTGAGTTCCTTTGCAATCAAGTTCAAGAGCGTCGTTTTACCGCGACCGTTGGGGCCAATGATGGCGATGCGGTCGCCCTTGAAGACTTCCATGGTGAGGTCGGTAATGAGTTCCGGTCCCATTCCCTGTACGGTACCGTCTTCGGCGCGGTTCGGGTAGGCGAAGGAGAGTTCCTTTATTTGCAGCATGCGCTTGCCGGGGAATCCGGCTTCGGTAAAGCTAAAATCTAGGTTGCGTTCGTGGGTGAGGCGCTCGCCGGTGGCAAGCTTTGCTGCAGCCTTGATCTTGGACTGCACCATGGCGGCCTTAGCGGCCTTGTAGCGGAATCGCTCGATAACCTGTTCCAGCTGGGCTTTCTTCTTCGCCTCGTTTTCTTGCGTGCGCTGGGCGACTTCTTCTTCTTCGGCGATGGTTTCGCGGAGCTTTTCTACGGTGCCTTTGACCTTGCGCATCTTGTGGCGGTGAATGCCCACCGTGTGAGTGCAGACCTCGTCCATAAAATGGTGGTCGTGGGTAATCAAAAGGACTTCGCCCTTCCAGCTGCGCAAAAAGCGGCTGAGCCAGCGCATCGACACAATGTCCAGGTAGTTGGTCGGTTCGTCGAGCAAGAGCATGTCGGGTTCAGAAGCCAAAACCTTCGCGAGGTTCAAGCGAATCTGGAAACCGCCCGAAAGGAGCGAGGGGCTCTTGTGCATGGATTCTTCGTCGAAACCCAGACCGAACAGAATGGCTTCTACCTTGTGTTCTTCGATCCAGCCGTCTTCATTGGGCTTGAGCACGCTGCAGGCTTCTTCGTGTACCGTAGCGTGCGTAAAGTTCAGGTGTTGCTGCAAGTAACCCAGGGTGTATTTCTTGGGAATGTCGATGCTTCCGCCATCGATGCATTCCTGGCCAAGAATCATCTTGAAAAGGGTCGATTTACCGCAACCGTTGCGGCCCACAAGTCCCACGCGTTCGTGGTCGCCTACAAGCATAGAGGCGCCGTCCAGAAGGACCTGCACGCCAAAGGATTTCGAAACGTTCTGAATTTGAATCACGGGGTAAAATTTAGAAATGCATATTCTATTTGTAGGAGATATTTTATTATTTTGAGAGAGAAAAGTAGAAGGAGGAATCATGTCCTTGAAAAGAATCTCCGTTTTAGCTTTAATGCTTGTTGCCATTGTCGGCGCTAAAGAAATTGATCCGGCTGTTCCGTCGCAAGGGCTTGATGGGTGTTACCAGATTTTGACCACAAGAGAACTTTATGGTTTTGCCCAAATCGTAAATGGACACGATTCTATTGCGGCAAATACATCTGTCTGCGGCAAACTCATGAGGGATATCGTTGTAAACGAAAATCTCCTGAATGAGAAGGGCTGGCTCAACAGCGATAGCGCCGAGACCCTTGCCGTGTGGAAACCGATGGTTGACTTTGCGGGAAAGTTCTACGGGAACGGTCACACGATTTCGGGACTGTATTCGCTTGACGATGCGGGCCTTTTCCGCTCGATCAAGTCTCCGGAGAATTCTGTTGCTGTTGTCCGAGATTTGGGAATACTCGATTCGTACTTTTCATCGACGACAAGTCTTGGCGTTCTTGTAGGTTCTGTCTATGGGGAGGGCGAGACCCAAATAACCAATTTCTATACGCTCTCCACCATCAAGTCTACGAAGAGCACTTCGTATATTGCAGGTGTCGTGGGCTATGTAAGTGACAATGCATCATTGACCTTGACAAACTGCTATAGCGCAGCAAAACTTGTAAATAGCGAATATGATTATTATTCCCAATTGCTAGGCTATACATCTAGTCGGAATGAATCAATCAAGGTCACCAATAGTTATGCGATAAAGCTGAGTTCCTCTAGATACGTCGATTATGGGACTATGATGGATACGGTTGCGTTCTTTAATGGTGCGTTGACTTTTCTATTGAGAGAAAATACGGAAGGCTCCATTTGGGGGCAGAACGTTGGCGAGGATCCCTATCCTGTTTTTTCGGGAGAGCTCAAGAATTCTATTGCGGGCAGGTATACGGTTGAATTCCATACCTTCGATGGCGATACGGCGAAATATTTCGATAATTATGTTGCCGGCCTCACGACGATGCTTCCCAAGGGAACCTCCAAGGGAAACCTGATTTTTGGCGGTTGGTATAGGGATGCCGAATTTAGCGGAGAAAACGATACGGCAATTTCCAATACAATGACGGGTGACCTTGAATACTGGGCGAAGATGTATACCCGCTACAAGGTGACTTATCATTCCAATGGAGGCGTGAAGGAGGGGTCTGGGTCTTATTATGCGTGCGGTAATCCGACCAAGGGGAATCAAGATGCAATCATAGTGACAGATTCTGTAGATTGCTATCTAGGTGGTATTGGGAGCAGTCTTTATTATCGTTATACGCGTGATAGCAGCCTCTTTTTAGGTTGGTACGACAACGAAGAATTGACGGGGAATCCAGTCGACTCCATTACGACGAGTGATAAGGGCGACAAGGAGTTCTATGCGAAGTGGTACGAATACAAGAGACCGGCGATAGACCCTGCGGACAGCTGCTACATCATTTCGGATGCCGAGGAGCTTTATGGATTTTCGGCACTTGTGGACGGCTCGTTTGCCACGGGAAAATACAATGAGAAAGAACGCCTGGATAAAGCTTGTGGCAAGCTGACGAAGGATATCGTTGTCAATGAGAATGTCTTGAAGCGCGACGGTACGCTCGATAGCGCAAGGATGCGTGATTTTCTGCCTTGGAAACCGATTGCATTTTACAAAGGCTATTTCGATGGTCAGGGCCACACGATTTCTGGGCTTTATATAGAAGGTTCCGGAGAAGGTTCAGGAGGGGTGTTTTCTGATGCCAATCCCAGGTATACCTCAAGGTATATTGCCATCCGTAATTTAAAGGTCAAGGACTCCTTTATTTCAAATGATTATGATGCTGGTGGAATTATTTGCAGCAATACTAATTCCACTACAATTATGGAAATTGAAAATACGCATTTCGATGGCGCTATTTATGCAAGAGGTGGAGCTGTTGGTGGTCTAGTCTCGGAAGCACATAACTTGCTGATTATAAGAAACAGCAGCCATCGGGGTCTCATTCATACTACATCATCGGATGTTGGTGGTATTGTTGGTCACGTTGACGAATTTACAGTCCTTGTGCAGAATTACAATGAAGGCAGCATTGTCAGCGTGAGGCCCCCTGTAGAAGGATTTGTCGTCGTAGGACCTGTCGGAGGACTGGTAGGGGAAGTGGCGGGCAACTTCTTCATTGCGAATAATTACAATGTCGCCAACATAGAAACTAAGGGCAGATATGGTGGGCTAATCGGGGCTTATTATGTAGGTAATATGGGAAAGTGTTTAAATGAAACATGTAGGCCTGATCGCTCTTTTGTCCTTAACAATTACAGCAAGGGTAGGGTTATCGGCGACTGGCCTGCAAAAATGTATGATAGTGAAGTCACTTTTGAAAACAACTTCTATTTGGACGGAACGCTGCCTGAAGACAGTATCGGTACTCCTGTCAAGGCGGCGGCTTTTGAAGATGGAACTGTGACAAAGGCGCTGCATGACTATGTACTAAAGGATTCTACCGGTGCAGAGGTCGCGGGCGGTGTCAGGGGCGACAACTGGATTCAGGGAGATGAATATCCAGTATTCTCACTAGATGAAACGCGAAATCTTGTTCTGCTGTATGTGACAGGGTATGTCGAATTGCCGAGCAATGTCCTTTTCTATACGCCCGGACAGGTACTGCCGTTGCCGACGCCTTCGAGATATGGTTATTCCTTTGCAGGCTGGAAATGGGGTGATGACATTGTGACCGAAATTCCCGCGACAGTATCCGAGGACCAGGCTGTATCGCCGAGATGGCAGTCTATCCCGAGCAGTTCCAGCGTTGCGTCATCCAGCTCCGAGGCATCGAGCTCCAGTGTGGCTAAGTCTAGTTCTAGCGAGGCGAAGTCTAGCAGCAGTACCGCCAAGTCCAGCAGTTCCGCAGATGGCAAATCCAGCTCCAGCAAGGGCAAGGATGCTATTGCCACCATGGACCATGTGCCGCAATTCTCGCTCACCGCTGCTGGCCGCAGCATACAGGTTGCTCACGCCCGTGTGGGCGCTGCCTACGCTGTTCTCGATTTGCAGGGCGGCGTCATTATGCAGGGGCGTGTCGGTGCCGCTAATTTCAATTTGGTTATGCCACATTCAGGCGCCTACTTGGTCCGTATAGGCCGTGAGGTGCAAAAGGTTTCTCTATATGATTAAAAAAATTTCTCTAGCCCTGTTCCTTGCCCTTATGGCTTGTTCCGATGATTCTTCGGGCTCGAATGCGACGGATGCAGGAACGTCTGTCGATGATTCCGGTTTTATTAACGAAGGCTGGCGCGAAGACTGCCTCGCCAAAATCAACGAGTACCGCGCTACCGAAGACCTGAAACCGCTTACGCTCGCTTCCGAAGAAAAACAGACCTGCGCCGACAAGCAGTCCGCCGCCGACCTTAAATCGAATTCGCCTCATGGTCATTTTGGCGATTGTGGCGAATTCGCACAGAACAGCGGGCCGAATTTTAACGGTAGCTTCCAGAAGAATGCCTCTGCCGTTGCCGAATACTACCTCAAGATGATGTGGGAAGATGAGAAGGCCAAGGCCGAAAAGGGTGTTACGGAATATACCCAAATCGGTCACTACCTGAATATGAAAAACACAAGCTACACCAAGGTCGCTTGTGGAATTGCGTTGTCTGCCGATGGCAAGACGGGGTGGTTCAACGTAGACTTCTTCTAGGGCGTTTTCTTGGGGCGGATTTTTCCCGCCTTTAACTTCTGGATATATTCCAGACCCTTGTTCCGGTCAGCGGCAAGGGCCATTTTTTGTTTCTGGAGGTAGTCGATGTAGAGGTTAAGGCCTTCTTTGAGGTCCATTCCGGCGGCTTCGATAATGTTGAAAAACACCCTTATGGTGGGGATTTTTTCGCCTTTTCCGAGGTGCCTTATGTATTCCCTGGAAACGTCGCTAAAAAAGGCAATGTTCTTCTGGGTGTTAAGGGTCCTTAAGAAAGCGATAAACTCTTTCATTGCATTCTTATGGACTTCGTCATCGAACATATTTCAATTTTAAAAACGAAGTCCTAAAAAACACGCCAACTATAGTTTGCGTATTTTAAGAAAAAAGAGTGCTTGTAGGAAAAAAATATGAATAACCGCGAATACAAAAAATTATATTGCCTTACCGTATGAAATGGTGTAGTATCGTTCTAATATTAGCATCGATCCTTTTTGCAAAGGATATAGCCTGGTCACCCGATAAGATGCTCGGGGAACCCTTTAGAATGCATGAGTTCGAGGCGGCGAACTTTCATGCAACGCTTGTCGATTACCCATTCGATTTGGCAAAAGATTCTGTAACACTCCGAATTCCTAAAGCAGCCGTTCTCTATATTCACGGATTCAACGATTACTTCTTTCAGCAGGAATTGGCGCAAAAGATAGATTCTGTTGGCTATTCTTTCTATGCCATCGATTTGCATAAGTACGGCAGATCCTATCGAGAAGGCGAAAAAATGGGCGAATTGAGGGATATTTCGGAATATTATGCCGAATTGGATTCTGCAATTGCCATCATTCGCCGCATAGAAGGTGATTCTGTTCCGCTGGTGTTGCTGGGGCATAGTACCGGCGGCCTTATCGCATGCCTTTATGCCGCTGACCGCGAAAACGGAGCTGGCATATCTGCAATCGTTCTCAATAGCCCGTTTCTGGAAATGAATTACGTGTGGCCGCTGCGTCGCCTTGCGGTTCCCGTGCTTTCGGTCTTCGGAAGTGTTGTACCGAGTCTGGGAATTCCTCGCGGTGAAAACCCGAATTATGACAAGAGTCTGCGCAAGTCGGAATTCGGGGAATGGGATTACGACGAGAAGCTGAAGGTGCCCGGCAGTCTTGTCATTGATTTCGGCTGGCTCCGTGCCATTCATTTGGGACATGTGCGCATCCAGGAAGGCTTGCGCCTTACGCCACCGATTTTGGTCATGCACAGCGGATGCAGCTTCCGTGATGACGACTGGAGCGACGAATATACTTATTGCGACGGTGTCCTGGACGTAGAACAGATTCGCGAATACGGCCGGAATCTCGGGCCCAGCGTGGAGTTGGAAGAAATCGAGGGCGGGCTTCACGACTTGTTCCTTTCCCGCAAGCCGGTCCGCGATAATGCCTACAGCAAGATGTTCAAATTCCTGGAGTCCAGGCTTTAATCGGCGCGACGTCCTTTTACATCTACCTTGTGATTCAATTTACGCACTTTCGGTTTGGCGATGGTGCGTTTTTTGATTTTCGTGGTGCCGCCCAGCTTGGTCACTTCGAGTTCGTCGCTTGAAAGCCAGGTATCGTTGTCGTTTTCCACTTTTACCAGGGCTTTATATTTGCCTATCGCGTTAAGCGTAAGGGTTGGCTTGTCTGCGCCATCGATAAGCTTGTCGTCTTTGTACCAGAGGTAACCATAGGCGTTGCCTTCGGCTTGCAAGGTTGCCCCGTTCTGCTTGATCACGGGCTTTGCCATGGTAATGTACTTGTTCACGATCTTGGCGAGTTCCTGGGCGCCGGTGGCATTCGGGTGGACGCTATCGTCCAGAAACCATTCGGGGGTCTTGAAAAGGGAGTGCAGGTCGATAATGTTCACGCCTTTCCTTGTCGCGGTTTCCTTGATAATGGGGTTAATCTGGTTCACGATGGCCGTGTCCATGATTCCCCAGTCGCAGTTGTTCGAGTAAGGCTGCAGCGTCGCGAAAATTTCGGGAGCGGAGGGGAGGTGCGCGAAGGTGTCGATCAGCGCCTCGTAATCGGTGTAGAGTTTTTCCTTTTCGTACTGGCCGAAATTGTAGTTGTACTTTTCGGTGCCGTTCCAGATGCATTTGTCCGTAAAGAACTTGCTGTCGTTCGTACCCAGCTCGATAATGACGATGTCCGGGTTGGATGCGAGGGCGCTTTTGAACTGCTCTCTGTTCCAGTAGCTCATGTTGTCATCGGCACCCTTGTTGGCAAAGGTCATGGAACTGGCTCCGAAGTTTGTTGCGGTGTTGCCTTCGCCTAGCAATTCCTGCAGGTGTTCCGGGTACTTCTTTTCGCTCCAGATTCCGTAACCTTCGGTAATGCTGTTGCCGACACAGGCCACATTGACTGAAAATGATGGACTTGCCATGACGAGCGCTGCGAGCGCCGTCGCCATATAATTTGCCTTAGACTGATTTTTACCAAACATATTTCTACCAACTAAGTTCCGTTAATCAATATAATTAAAAAACCGCCGGTTTCCCGACGGTTTTCGTTATATAGGTTTAAATCGAAATTACCACTTGGAAGAGATTTCCGACGGGCAAGTTTCCAGTTCTTCGAACTTGAAGCTCGGATTGTTGGCGCCACCCATCCAGGTTGCAGAGAATTCGCAACCAGCCTGGAGTTTCGGGTACTTGCTGAAGACAGAGCACTTCTGCTTGACGCAGCTGGGATCAGACTTACAGTCGGTGATAAATCCGCCGTACTGGGCGCCTGTGCTAGCAATGCCGAGCTGATTTCCGCAGCCGTTAAACTGACCAACGCCGCCACCCGGAATCATGATGTCGAACTGGTTGGACTGCACATCGCCACCGATATTGGAAACCATGATGACCATCTGCTTGCCTCTGAGGCCGGACGTATTGGCGCCGGCACCACCATTGTGAGTGTTGCCATCGAAGGTGAGGAGGAAGCACTTGCCGCATTCGCCACCGAGACCTGCGGGAACTGCAGCAAAGGCGAAGGCCAGGTTCTCGTTTGCAGCCCAAGGAGCCTGCATGTCGCATACGCCACCGCTACCGCCGCTGCACACGCTGCCGCCCGATTCACCAATTTCCTGCATCTGGGCGTTACAGGTCTTGGTCGGATTGCTGGTATTGCCGCTCCATGCGCAGTGAGGCATGCAGCAGTCCCAATAGCGAGAACCCCAGCCTTGGCCGCTACGGCCACCGGCTTTTACCTTGAAGTTGGTCGAAACCTGCGGGCTGTAGGAGCTCGAGGACTTCGGCTGCTGTTGGCTGCTCGAAGACTTTACGCTGGAGCTGGACTTTGCAGAAGAGCTGGAAGACCTGACAGAGCTCGAGGATTTGGGCTGCTGCTGGCTGCTCGAAGACTTGGCCTGCTGTTGGCTGTTGGAGCTTTGGGCGGTTGCCTTTTCGTCGAGAGTCAAAGAAAGGGTGAAGGACTGTCCGTCAACAGTGAACTGCTGGCTGATTTTCTTTTCCGGGAAATACTGGAACTGTTCGCCACCGCTGATGGTGAACTTTTTGGAACCCTGGTCGTATTCGAACTTGAGGAACCAATATTGACCGTCGTTACCGACCTTGGGCTTCTCGTTTACGGGCGAGAAGGTAATCGGGGAAATTGTCTGGCCCTTGGCGACAGTCTGGGTCAAGCTTCCGGTAACGGTGATGTTGCCCACAGTCTGCTGTTGCTGAGAGGAGCTGCTTTCCTGCTTGGAGTCAGAAGAAGTCGGGTTGACTGTTGCGCTGGAGGTCGGATTCTGGACCGTTGCAGAAGAGCCGGGCACGCTGGAGCTTTCGCTAGAGGTGGTTGCCGTCGTGTTTGCGGAAGAAGTCGGGTTTTGGGTCGATGCCGTAGCAGAAGAAGCCGGGGTAGTGCTGGCGTTCAATTCCTGTCTGCTTGTCAAGGGCAGAACATTGAGATCGATATTTACGGCAATTGGGTTTCCGTCTATGCCCGTGATGGTGCCGTTTTCAAATGTGCCGATGACATTGCCCGAAGCGTCGGTCACAATGCCGATAGGGTAAATCAGTAAGTCCTGGCCTGCATTAAAGAGATAGCAGCTTTCTTCAGCAGTTACAGTGCTGGGATCGTTTTCGGTGGGCTGGGTGGCGGCCGGATCGAGATTGTCGAGAGCGTTGGCGGCCTCTTCGGAGCAGTTCATGAACGCGAGAACGGAGCTCAGAATCAGAGCTGATTTTAGGAATTGGTGTTTCATATACATCCTCAAATTAACCAATGAGACTTTCATTGCGAAAGCCCTTCCAATTCCATCCGCGCTTAAAGATAGATAAAAGACTGGAAAAATGCACGTAAAATTTTGTAAGGTATATGTTTACGAGATGTACGTCACATTTGGCACTTGCAATTTTTGGAAATAAAAAAATCCCGGAAATTTTCCGGGATGAAAAGTTTCGTATGATGCCAGAATCTGTCGCAGGAGATTAGTACCTGTCAGCCAGTTCCTTCGGGCATTCCACTTCCTTGTAATTGAGGGTGAGGTTGCCGGCGGCATTCATCCAGTTTGCGAGGAAGAGGCATCCTTCCTTGGCTTCGGGGTCAGAGGAGAAGGATTTCTCGCATTTGGATGTTAGACAGCTTTTGTACTTGTCCGACTTGTAGTTGGATTCCTTTTCGCATTGGTCGAGGAGACCACCGTATTGTGAGCCTTGATCGCCCCAGCCCATTCGCTGGGAGCAACCGTTGAAGATGCCGTATCCGCCACCCGGAATCATCACGTCGAACTGGCCGCCTGCCACGTCGTAACCTACGTTGTTGGACATGACAATAAGATGCTTGCCTTTCATTGCGCGGTGGAGTGCTGTCTGGGTGTATTTGCATCCGCCATCGAAGACGAGGTCAAAACATTTGCCGCAGTTGTTTTCGCCACCAGGTGTTGCTGCGAAAGCGAATGCCAAAGTATCATTGATAGCGATGGGGAACTGACTTCTGCAAATGCCGGCATTACCGCCGTCGCACATACTGCCTGCGCTCTTGTCTCCAATCTTGTTGCCTTGGGCGTCGCAAGTAGTTGCGGAACCGCCATGTTCGGGCCAAGCGCAATGAGGCTTGCAGCAGTCCCAATAGCGGGTGGCGTAGCCAGAACCGCTCTTGCCGTTGCTTACGTATTTGATGACGTAGCTCGTGCCAGAGTTAGAGCTGGAAGACTTTGCAGAGGAACTGCTGGATTTAGCTGAACTAGAAGACTTTGCAGAAGAGCTGCTAGATTTTGTAGAGCTAGAAGACTTTGTGGAGCTCGAAGAAGTTATCGGCTGCTGTCCGCTAGATGACTGGGGTGGCTGTACTGCCGAAGAATTGCCCGGATTGGGAGGATTGTTCCCTGCGCTACTTTCGGGAGTAGGGGGTTCGCTTGCGCTGCTGCTCGTTTCGGGATTCGGGTTTGGCGAGGAATTTGCTTGGAAAGATTTGAGGTTGCTGGTATCAACGTCGCTGAAAATCGGGGTGCCGTCAAGACCCACGATGTTTCCGACAGAAGTCTGGGCGCCAGTTTCCGGATCCGTATTGAAAACGATGGTCGCTATTTGATTGCCGGCTGCGTCCGTTACAACGCCGTTGGGGTAGATGACGTAAACCTGGTCTGCGGAAAGCACCCAAGCGTCAGATGTAACAACGGGCGGATAGATTACGGTGAGGCCGCCGAAATCGATTCCCTGTTCGAGGATGTTGCCTTCCAGGTCGTAAATGATGCCGCCGCCGATGTCTGCGGTACCGATCTTGTTTCCGCTTTTGTCAAATACGATGCCGGATCCGGTAATGTAAAAATCGTCGTAAACGTATGACGCTTCTGTGACCACGTATGCGGAATAGTCCACATCTGGTTCGGTCGTCAAAACGTCGTCTCCACAGTTACAGATGAAAGCGACTGCTGCTGCAGTTAGCAAGAACTTAAAAAATTTTTTCTTCATTGGGTCCTCATGCTCCCGATACACCGGGACACAAAATAGCTAAAAAAATAAAGAATCAAAGTAAAAATATATAGTCATTAATAATAACGTTCCTCGGGTGTTCCTCAAAGTGTGGATAAATTTACAAGGCCTCTTGAATGTAAATTTTTGTTATGTAAAAATCTTTTTACTAAAAAAGTTGTTGATAGATTGAAAAGCTTGCGGAGCATGAACTTATGGATGTTTCTAAAATGTTGATAAGTTGGAATTAATTTAGGTGTTGATTATTAAACCTTTGAAATTTCGCTAAAAACGGCACTTTTTGAATCCGTAAAATGTCCTGTATCCACAATCTCGGGAACTCGAAAATAGCTGCCGTAAGGCCCGAAATTTGCGTTTTTGGGCTAAAAAGCAAAAAAAAATGCTTGAAAAATTCCTTGAAATTGCTAAATTTGTTCGGCAAAATTCGCAAAGTACCGCTTCCTATGCTTTGCGAAATAACAGGAATATGCGTTTAACCCGCGCCGTTCCTAGGATTCGAAGCGATAAACCTTCTGCTGAAGAAGAGGAAAAAATGGCAAAAGAACATTTTGACAGAAGCAAGCCGCACTGCAACATCGGCACCATCGGCCACGTTGACCACGGCAA
>NZ_JBGUQY010000007.1:0-2519 GCF_045131395.1 Fibrobacter sp.
CATCGAGGTGCCAAACCACCCCGTCGATGTGAGCTCTTGGGGGTGATCAGCCTGTTATCCCCGGAGTACCTTTTATCCTTTGAGCGATGGCCCTTCCATGCGGAACCACCGGATCACTATATCCTAATTTCTTACCTGTTCGACTTGTCTGTCTCGCAGTCAAGCACTCTTTTACTATTGCGCTCTGCTTACGGTTACCAACCGTAATGAAAGTACCTTTGAAAGCCTCCGTTACGCTTTTGGAGGCGACCACCCCAGTCAAACTACCTGCCAAACACTGTCCCTCTACCTAGAGGTTAGACCCTAAATAGTCAAAGGGTGGTATTTCAACAACGACTCCTCAAAGACTAACGCCTCTGATTCCCAGTCTCCCACCTATCCTACTCATCAAATATCCAAAGTCAATGTTAAGCTATAGTGAAGGTTCACGGGGTCTTTCCGTCCCGTTGCGGGTAAGCGGCATCCTCACCGCTACTACAATTTCACCGAGCTCGTGGCCGAGACAGCGCCCAGATCGTTACACCATTCGTGCAGGTCGGAACTTACCCGACAAGGAATTTCGCTAACTTAGGACCGTTATAGTTACGGCCGCCGTTTACTGGGGCTTCAATTCAATGCTTCTCTTGCGATGACATCTCCTCTTAACCTTCCAGCACCGGGCAGGTGTCAGGCCTTATACCTCATCTTTCGATTTCGCAAAGCCATGTGTTTTTGTTAAACAGTCGCCTGGGCCATTTCTCTGCGCCTCCCGTGAAGGAGGGCCCTTTATCCCGAAGTTACAGGGCTATTTTGCCTAGTTCCTTAGCCACGGATCACTCGAGCGCCTTTGGATTCTCTCCTCGACCACCTGTGTCGGTTTCCGGTACGGGCCGGTGTGGACACACCTTAGAAGTTTTTCTCGGGAGCAGGTTTAGGACCGCTGTCCGCTCGGCCGAAGCTCTGCGGTACTTTCACGTTCAAAAACATCCGGCGGATTTGCCAACCAGACTATTCTACACGCTTTAACGCACATATCCGTCAGTGCGCGGGTCTTTCACTTCTCCGTCCCTCCTTCGAATCCACATCGGGTGACGGAATATTAACCGTCTGTCCATCGGCTTCGCCTTTCGGCTTATCCTTAGGCCCCGACTAACCCTGAACCGATTATCGTTGTTCAGGAAACCTTGGTCTTTCGGCGAGAAGGTTTCTCACCTTCTTTATCGTTACTTATGCCTACATTTGCTTTTCCAAACGCTCCAGCCGCTCTCACGGGCGACCTTCGACGCAGATTGGAATGCTCCCCTACCAATCTCATAGATTCCTGGGCTTCGGTATGACGCTTATACCCGTTCATCATCCATGCAGCACCGCTCGACTAGTGAGCTGTTACGCACTCTTTAAATGTATGGCTGCTTCCAAGCCAACATCCTAGCTGTCAATGCAGTGCAACCACGTTTTACTAACTTAGCGTCAATTCCGGGACCTTAGCCGCAGGTCTGGGTTATTGCCCTCTCGGCAACGGATATTAGCACCCATCGCCTCTCTCCGGAGCATCATCTTCAAGCATTCTGAGTTTGTCAGGAATTGGTAGGCGGCGAAGCCCCCGCATCCTATCAGTAGCTTTACCTCTTGAAGACTAACTCCAGGCTGCCCCTAAAGGCATTTCGGGGAGTACGAGCTATCTCTCAGTTTGATTAGCCTTTCACCCCTACCCTCAGTTCATCCAGAGTCCTTTCAACGACTATTGGTTCGGTCCTCCATCACCTGTTACGGCAACTTCAACCTGACCAAGGGTAGATCACAAAGTTTCGCGTCTGCTCCCACTGACTGAACGCCCTGTTCAGACTCGCTTTCGCTTCGGTTGCGGAACTCAAATTCCTTAACCTCGCCAGTGAGAAGCAACTCGTAGGCTCATTATGCAAAAGGCACGCCGTCACATCATATTGATGCTCCGACCGCTTGTAAGCGCACGGTTTCAGGTTCTATTGCACTCCGCTGTTCGCGGTTCTTTTCACCTTTCCCTCACGGTACTGGTTCACTATCGGTCTCTCAGGAGTATTTAGCCTTGGCGGATGGTACCGCCGGATTCAGACAGGATTTCCCTGGTCCCGCCCTACTCAGGATACAGCTACGTAGCAACTCGTTTTCGAATACTCGGCTTTCACGATCTATGGCCGAACTTTCCAGAACGTTCTTCTAACAAGTTACAGTCGATATTGCTGTCCTACAACCCCGGGCATGCCGTAACACCCCCGGTTTGGGCTCCTCCGCGTTCGCTCGCCACTACTTGCGGAATCACTGTTGTTTTCTCTTCCTGCAGGTACTTAGATGTTTCAGTTCCCTGCGTTAGCCCCTAAATCTAGGTAATGTGTCTTCAACACATTGGGTTCCCCCATTCGGAAATCCACGGGTCAAGGGTTATTTGCACCTCACCGTGGCTTATCGCAGCTTGTCACGTCCTTCCTCGCCTCTGAGAGCCTAGGCATCCCCCGTACGCTCTTACTTAACTTTCTCGTCTCGAGTTCAATTGTAAAAGATTT